>NZ_JAAQWL010000009.1:0-293991 GCF_012985495.1 Pseudomonas sp. WS 5146 | reverse complement strand
TTTTGATCTGAGGCGCCCCGTTAACCACGATGGCCGAACGCAGGCTTGAATCCGTGGGTAACCCGGCAGGACGCCGGGTTAGCCGCGCTGGGCCAAGGATGGCCCATCGCGGTGGCCCACGGATTCAAGCCGGAGTGCGGGCATGCCGAGCCTAAGCGAGGCACCGAGTGGTGGGGCGAAGACCTTTTGGTTACTTTTGGGGCGTTTGCCAAAAGTGACCCGCTGTAAGAGCGGAACCATAAGCCGCCGTTACCCGAATAACGGATATGTACACCGACAAACCGCCATCGCAGGCAAGCCAGCTCCCACACTTAAAGCCCCTAACCCTCAAATCAAATCAACGCAACGCCCGCCGCAGTACCTTACCCACTGTAGTCTTGGGCAACTCAACACTGCGAAACTCCACATACTTGGGCACCTTGTACCCCGTAAGATACTCCCGGCAATGGGCCAGAATCTGCTCCTGGGTCAAGCTCGGGTCCTTGCGCACCACGATGATCTTGACCTTCTCCCCCGTCACCGGATCCTCCACACCAATCGCCGCCACCTCCCCCACACCGGGGTGCAACGCCACCACGTCTTCAATCTCATTGGGATACACGTTAAACCCCGAAACCAGGATCATGTCTTTCTTGCGATCCACCAGACGAATATACCCACGCTCATCCATCACCCCAATGTCCCCGGTGGACAACCAGCCCTCGGTATCCAACACTTCAGCCGTTTCCTTGGGCCGCTTCCAGTACCCCTGCATCACCTGCGGGCCACGCACTTGCAGTTCACCTTGTTCACCAATGTCCGCCAGCTCGCCGTCCTCACGCATAAACCGCACCCAGGTCGACGGCAACGGCACACCGATGCTGCCGGTGAATTCCATCTCACGCATGCGAGCAATGTTGATCGGGCTGATGCTCACCACCGGCGAGCACTCGGTCAGCCCATAACCTTCAATAATCGGCAACCCAGTGACCTCCTTCCAGCGCTTGGCCACCGCCGTGTGCGTGGCCATGCCGCCAGCAATCACCATGCGCAGGTCAGAGAAATCCCGCGCACAGAACTCTTTGTTTTCGAGCAAGCCGTTAAACAAGGTGTTGACCCCGGCAATGCCGTTGAAACGCTCCTTGCGCAAGATCATCTGCACCCGTTTCACATCCCGTGGGTTGGCAATCAGGATATTGCGCCCGCCCAGGCACATGAACATCAGGCAATTCACCGTCAGCGAAAAGATGTGATAGAGCGGCAGCAAGGTCACGTTGGTTTCCTGCTTGTCCTGGTCCAACTGATCCCCGACCCAGGCCTTGGCTTGCAGCAAATTGGCGATGATATTGCGGTGGCTGAGCATCACGCCCTTGGCGTCCCCCGTTGTGCCGCCGGTGTATTGCAAAAACGCCAGCTCATCGAGGTGCATCTCCACCGGAAAATGGTTCAGCGCCCGTCCCTGTTTCAACACGTTGTTGAAGCGCACAGCGCCGGGCAGGTGAAATTTTGGCACCTGTTTTTGCACGCGACGCAGGATGAAGTTCATCGCCGCGCCCTTGAAGGTGCCGAGCAGATCGCCAATGGCCGCCACCACCACGCGTTTGACACGGCTGCCCTGCGCGACTTTTTCAAAGGTGTGGGCGAAGTTTTCAAAGATCACCAGGGTTTCGGCTTCGCTGTCCTTGAGCAAATGCTTGAGTTCATGGGAGGTGTACAACGGGTTGACGTTGACCACCACCGCACCGGCCAGGATCGTGCCCAGCAGGCAGATCGGGTACTGCAGGCAGTTGGGCATCATCAGCGCCACCCGGTCGCCCTTTTTCACGCCTTGGCCCTGTAGCCACGCGGCAAACGCCTGGCCTTGCACCTGCCAGTCGGCATAGGTCATTTCGGTGCCGATGCTGACGTAGGCGACCCGCTCGCGGAATTTTTCCAGGTGCTCCAGGAACACCTCGCGCAGCGACGGGTAGGCCTCGATACCGGCCTCGATGTCCGCCGGCACGCCCGGCAAGTAGGCGTTCAACCAGACCCGTTCGGTGTGTTCCTGGCTTACAGCGTTCATGGCAGTCTCCTTATTGTTGTTTTTGATCAGGCTATTTTTCGACGATGGCGGTGATGCCCAGCCCGCCGGCTGCACAAATCGAAATCAGGCCGCGCCCACCACCGTTCTCATGGATGGTTTTGGCCAGCGCCGCCAGTTGCCGGCCACCGGTGGCGGCAAACGGATGGCCACAGCCCAGGGAGCCGCCATTGACGTTCATCTTGCTGCGATCGATGGCGCCCAGTGGCGCCTCCAAGCCTAGACGCTCGCGGCAATACTCGGGGTCTTCCCACGCCTTGAGCGTGCACAGCACCTGGGCGGCAAAGGCTTCGTGAATTTCAAAAAAGTCAAAGTCGGCAAACCCCAGGCCCTCACGCTTGAGCATGCGCGGCACGGCATACGCCGGGGCCATCAACAAGCCTTCGGTGCCGTCGACAAAGTTCACCGCGGCGGTTTCGCCGGTACGCAGGTAAGCAAGCACCGGCAACCCCTGCTCGGCAGCCCAGGTTTCACTGGCCAGCAAGACCACTGAGGCGCCATCGGTCAGCGGTGTGGAGTTACCCGCCGTGAGCGTGCCGTTTTGGCGATCATAGGCGGGCGAAAGGCCCGCGAGCTTCTCCAGGCTGGCATCGGCACGCAGGTTGTTGTCACGCGCCAGCCCGCGATAGGGGCTGATCAGGTCATCGAAAAAACCGCGTTTATAGGCCGCATCCAGGCGCTGGTGGCTGGTGAGGGTCAGCTCATCCTGGGCCAGCCGTTTGATCTGCCAGCGCCTGGCCATTTCTTCGCAGTGTTCACCCATGGACAAACCGGTACGCGGCTCGCCATTGCGCGGCAGCAGCGGTTTGAAAAACATCGACGGGCGCACCTTCAGCAGGGTCTTCAACTTGGCGCCCATGCCCTTGGCGCGATTGGCCGCCAGCAAGGTGTGGCGCAGCGATTCGTTGATGCCGATGGGCGCATCGGAGGTGGTGTCGGCGCCACCGGCGATGCCCACTTCGATCTGGCCGAGCGCGATCTTGTTGGCGACCAGCAAGGCCGCTTCCAGGCCAGTGCCGCAGGCTTGTTGTACATCGTAAGCGGGCGTTTCGGGCGACAACGTGGTGCACAGCAACGCCTCACGCGCCAGGTTGAAATCCCGCGAATGCTTGATCACCGCGCCCGCAGCAAACTCACCCAGGCGCTGGCCGTGCAGGTGATAGCGCTCCACCAGGCCTTGCAGGGCCGCCACCAGCAGGTCCTGATTGCTGTCGTGGGCATACACGGTGTTGGAACGGGCAAACGGGATACGGTTGCCGCCGATAATCGCCACGCGGCGGGTCGGGGCCGGGTTGAAACTGTAGTCACTCATTGATGGCTCTCGTTCCAGATAAATAGCCCGCGCATATGCGGTTTATCACCGGCAACATTGCGCACTTCAAACTCACGGCGCGGCCCGGTCACCGGGCGGCTCCATTGCGCGACCTGGCCGGGCAGGAAGATCGGCAGCTTGAAGTCGCAATGCGCTTGCGCCTGATCCAGCCCGCCCGGCGGTTGTTGCGCCGCCAGTGCGCGGCCCAGGGTCCACATGCCATGGGCGATGGCGCGGCGAAAGCCGAAGATCCTGGCGCCGATCACCAAGGTGTGAATCGGGTTGAAATCCCCCGAGACCTTGGCAAACCGGCGCCCCAGGTCGGCCGGCAGCATCCAGCGCTGGGTGCGCAACAGGCCGTCTTCCTGCAAGGGCAGCGCGTCGTCCCAGGGTTCGCCGAGCGGGTCTTTGACGTCGCGGCGCAGGTACAGGCTGTCGCTTTCCCACACCAACGTATCCGCCGCAAAGGCGCGGGTGGCGATGCTCAGCGCCTGGCCCTTGGGGTGCGCCACCCAGCGCTCGCAGTACACTTCCAGGCGCAGCGCCTGGCCTTCGCGCAAACGCTGGTGCTGTCGAATGCGATTGGCCAGGTGCACCATGCCACTGGCCGGGTACGGAAAGCTCGGCCGGGTCAGCAGCATCAAATGCAGTGGGAACGCCAGCACATGCGGATAGGACAGCGGCACGCCCTGCTCACGGCGAAAACCGCAGGCGCGGCCATAGGCGGCGATGCCAGCAGCGCTCAGCTCCACCGCCGAGCGCACCAGGCGCGCGGTGGGCAGCGGCGGCGGCCCGTCAAGCTTGGGTTTGCGCAGCGCACGCACGCCGTCCAGCAACAGCTGGGTGCGCGACGGTGGCGGGTCGATGATCTGCGTCACATAGTCCATGGTTCAGGCTCCCAGCAGGCTTTGGCCGCACACGCGTACCACCTGGCCATTGACCCCGCCGGACGCCGGGTGCGCCAGCCAGGCGATGGTCTCGGCCACATCGATCGGCTGCCCGCCCTGGGACAGTGAGTTCATGCGCCGCCCGGCCTCACGGATCATCAGCGGGATTTTCGCGGTCATCTGGGTTTCGATAAACCCCGGCGCCACCGCATTCACCGTGACTTGCAGCGCGGCCGCCTGGGGTGCCAGGCCCTCCACCAGGCCAATCACGCCCGCCTTGGAGGTGGCGTAGTTGCTTTGCCCGAGGTTGCCAGCGATACCGGAAATCGACGACACGCACACAATCCGCCCGCCAGGGTTCAAGCCCTGCCCCTCCAACAATGCGCTGCTGAGCTGCAACGGCGCTTCGAGGTTGACCGCCAGCACACTGCGCCAGGCGGCTTCGGTCATCTTGGCGATAGTTTTGTCGCGGGTGATCCCGGCGTTGTGCACCACCACGTCGAATGCGCCGTATTGGCTGACATGCGCCTGCAACAGCGCGGCCGCATCGGCTGCGGTGATGTCCAGCGGCAAGGCCGAGCCGTTCACACTGTCGGCGGCTTGAAGCAGCGCTGCCTGGGCCTGGGGCACGTCCACGCACACCACATGAGCACCGTCGCGGGCCAGCACCTGGGCAATTGCCAGGCCAATGCCACGTGAGGCGCCGGTGACCAGGGCACGGCGACCGGCGAAGGGTTTGTCCCAGTTCACCGTGCCCTGGGCGTCCACGGGTTTGTCCAGGCGCACCACCTGGCCCGACACATAGGCCGAGCGGCGCGATAAAAAGAACCGCAGGCTGCTGTCCAGTGCGTCTTCGGCGCCCGGCGCCACGTAGATCAACTGCACCGTAATTGCACGGCGCAATTCCTTGGCCAGCGAGCGCACCAGCCCTTCAAGGGCACGCTGGGCGATGGCCTGGGGCAAGTCCTGGCAATGTTCCGGCGCCGTGCCGAGCACTACCACGCGGCCGTGCTGGCCGAGGCGCTTGGCATTGGCGTGGAAGAACAGGTAGAGCTCGTCGAGTTGTTGCAGGTCGAGCACGGCCGTGGCGTCGAACACCGCGCCCTGCACCTTGACCGTGGACGGTGCCTTGAGGGTTGCCGGCGTGGCGACGACGGTATCGGTGTCTTTGAAGAGCTGTTGCACCTGCGCACCGAGGCGCCCTGCCCCGGCGACAATCACCGGGTTGGCCAGGCCTTGCTGGCCGCTGCGGTGGCGTTGCAAGGGCAAGGGTTGCGGCAGGCCGATGGCCTGGGCCAGGCGCCGGCCCCAGGGGGAATTGACGAAGGATAGGTAGTTGTCACTCATAAAACATTCTTTCCCTGTAAACCCGATCCAGTGTGGGAGCTGGCTTGCTGTGGCGAGGGAGCTTGCTCCCGTTCGACAGCGTAGCTGGAGCCCGCTTTTGGGGGCGCTTCGCACCCCAGCGCAAGCAAGCTTGCTCGCCACAGCAAGCCAGCTCCCACACTGACCGTGTTAACTAACTGAGGCGTTTTCGCTTTGGCTGCTGCGGCGTTTGGTCGTCGGCTCCAAGGCTTGCTTGCGCTGCTGCAAAGCCTCCAACAAGCCAAAATCCTGCGGGAAGTCGTCAACCTGAATACCGTGGTCGGCATATTCCACGTAACGCCCGAGCAAGCCGTCTTCCTCATCGCTGATCAGGTCCAGCGCCCGCGCCTTGACGCGCCAGGCGGTAAAGGCGGTGGCGGAAATCGGCATCGGTTCGATCAGGCCCTGCTTGATCGCGGGTTTGAGCCGCGCCTCGATCAGCTCCACCTGCGGCAACAGCCGGAAGCCCAATTCGCCATAGGCCAGCTTGTCGATTTCCGGGCGCGGGATGTAGGAATTGGCCAGCAAGCGGTCGCGGGTTTCGCCGGGGGTTTGCACCACATCGGCCACCTGGGCCAGCAGGCGGTCCGAGGGTTTGTGCTGGGGAATACCGAACGGGAAACTCAAGGCACGCACCACGGCTGCCGCCGGTTTCGACGGGTAGTTGTCGAGCACTTCGGCCAGGGCTTCATGGGCACGCAGCAACGCGTCTTGGGCCGACCAGTGCACCAGCGGCAAGTCGGCCTGGGGCCGCCCGTCGTCCTCAAAACGCTTGAGCACGCAGGACAAGATGTACAGCTGCGACAGAATATCGCCCAAGCGCCCGGTGATACTTTCCTTGCGCTTGAGCGCACCGCCGAGCACGCCCATGGACACATCCGAGATCAATGCCAGCACCACCGACAGCCGATTGGCCTGGCGGTAGTAGGACGCCAGCGCCGGGTCGGTCTTGGCCGGTGCGGCAAGCAGCCGCCCGCCTGTCAGCGAATGCACCGCAGCGCGCACGGTATTGGCCAACACGAAACTCAGGTGGCCGAACATCGCGCTGTCGAAGGCTTCCAGGGCTTTGCGTCGATCCGGGTTGTGCGCCGCTTCCATCTCGCGGAACACATACGGATGGCAACGAATCAGCCCCTGGCCAAAGATGATCAGGCAGCGGGTCATGATGTTCGCGCCTTCCACGGTGATCGCAATCGGGCTTTGCTGGTAAGCGCGAGCCAGGAAATTGTTTGGCCCCATGCAGATGCCTTTGCCGGCCACGATGTCCATGCCGTCGTTGACGATCATCCGCGCGCGCTCGGTGACGTGGTACTTGGCAATCGCCGAGATCACCGAGGGCTTTTCACCAGCATCCAAAGACGCCACCGAGACCTTGCGCACCGCATCGCAGGCATACAAATGCCCGGCCATGCGCGCCAAGGGCGCCTGTACGCCTTCGAACTTGCCGATGGGCAGGCCGAACTGCTTGCGCATCGCCGCATAAGCCGTGGTGCCACGTACCGCGACCTTGCCCAGGCCGACGTTGGCCGACGGCAGCGAAATGGCGCGCCCGGCTGCCAGGCATTCCATCAGCATGCGCCAGCCATTGCCGACCTGTTCGCGGCCGCCGATCACCCATTCCAGCGGAATAAACACATCCTTGCCGGTGGTCGGCCCGTTCTGGAACACCGCGTTCAGCGGCCAATGCCGACGACCGCTGTTCACGCCCGGGTGGGAGGTGGGGATCAACGCACAGGTAATGCCCAGCGAACCAGCCTTGCCGAGCAAGCCATCCGGGTCTTCGGCACGAAACGCCAGGCCCAGCACCGTGGCAATCGGGCCGAGGGTGATGTAGCGCTTGTCCCAGGTCACTTTGAAACCCAGCACTTCCTCGCCCTCATGCACGCCTTTGCAGACGATGCCCAGGTCTGGAATCGCCCCGGCATCGGAACCGGCATACGGGCTGGTGAGGGCAAAGCACGGGATGTCTTCGCCGCGTGCCAGGCGCGGCAAATAGTAATTGCGCTGGGCATCGGTGCCGTAATGCAGCAGCAGTTCAGCCGGGCCGAGGGAGTTGGGTACCATCACCGAAATCGCCGCGGCCGAGCAACGCGTCGACAGCTTCATCACCACCTGCGAATGCGCAAAGTGGGAGAAGCCTTTGCCGCCGTACTGCTTGGGAATGATCATGCCCAGGAACCCGGCGTCCTTAGTGTACTGCCAGCCTTCGGGGGACATGTCCTGCCAGACTTGGGTGGTTTCCCAGTCGTTGGCGATGTCGCAGAGGGTTTCCACTTCGTTATCGAGAAACGCCTGCTCTTCGGCGCTCAGGCTGGCAGGCGCGGCTTGCAGCAAGCGCTGCCAGTTGGGCTTGCCGCTGAACAGCTCGGCGTCCCACCACACGGTGCCGGACTCGATGGCCGCGCGCTCGGTGTCGGACATCGCCGGCATGATCGTGCGAAACAGGCCCAGGGCCTTGCTGGTCAGCAGCGTGCGGCGCAGCGGCTTGATCGTCATCAGCACGGCGGGCAGTACCACCAGAATGGCCACGACGCTGGCGCCAAAGCCTGCGACCACATTGAACAGATAACCAAGCGCCAGCCAGACCAGGCCGACGCCCAACCACAGGGCAGCAGCAGCTTGTCGATAGGCCAGGGCAATCGCGGCGGCGACACCCAACAATAACCAGATAACCATGGGGATACCTCTACTCAATTCAGGGTATGGCATGCGCGTCGCTCGTTCGGGATGAACGAGGGCGTAAAACCACACTACAAACTTGAAGGGACAAATTCAAATTTTGTTTTGAAATTTTTATTTAATGCTTTGACGAAAAAAAATAGGCTGATCGAGTCAGCCAGTTTCTGCATTGGGAAAACATTAAAACCAGGACATTTGCAGCACGGGTGTGAAGCGCCAGAAAGATGCGCTGACTGACCACTTCACACCTGAGCACGCACAGATTGTGGGTTAGAACTTATACGTGGCCGACAGGCTTACCACCTCCCCTTTGCTGTCCACCTTTCCATCCAGGCGCGCAGCCCCAAGGCGATCTTCGTTGACGGTCTTGAGCTTGACCTCCTGTACAAACTGCCGCGAGTAGGCGCCGTCAACACTCAAGCCTGGAACCGCTTTGATGTTGTAGCCAAAACCCAACGAGGCGAAATAACGATCACCGTCAGGAATGCGCGGGTCACGCGTGGAGTCACGGGTAGGCGTCTGATCATAGGCAACACCGGCACGCAGAGTGAAATCGTCAGTGAGCTTATAGTCGCCGCCCAGCGAGTACATCATCACGTCTTTGTACTTGTAAGGAATCGACACAATGGTATTGCCGTCAGACTTCAACGTCAGGGCCTTGAAGGACGACCACTGGGTCCACAAGGCACTGGCGCCCAGGGTGAAGCGGTCATTGAACACGTGTACCCAGTCGATGGCAGCAGTCGCCGGGATGTCCAGTTGCGTGCTGGCGTTGGCACCGTCCGGGAACAGTTTCAAGCCTGGGTAAGCGCGCTCAACCAGCGTCAAGCCGTCGCCGCCTACGTCAGTCATCAGTAACCGACTTCCTGGGTCGGCATTGAATTTGTACTTGCCCTCCAGCTTGTTCTTGATTTTGGCGTGGTAGTTGAAGCCAACGGTATCCTGGTCGGTGGGTTTCCACGCCATGCCGCCAAACCAGCCCACAGACGTATTATCGACCTTGACCCGAATCAGCGATTGGCCCACTCCGGATGGAAAGGGAATACCAAAGCCGCCCAGCCCCGGTGAAACTGCCGCTGCTGCGTACAAGTCGACGTTCTGGCTGACAAACCCACTCGTATGCTGAACGATGGCGCCGCCACCGATAGAGAACTGATCGTTAACTTTGAAGGACAGCGAACCGGTCAGTCCCACGGTTTCGATTTTGGTGTCTACGGCAAAATCGCGGCCTTTCCAATCCGGGTCCCAGGTCGACTTCATCCCCTGGGGCACCACCTGGCTTAAACCAACACTGAAACGATCGTTAATGGGTATCACCAGGAACCCGGTCGGCAGCCAAGCGGTGAACCCGCCTTCGCCACCATCACCCGTACGCGGCGTAGAGGTAACGCCACCAAACTCGTCCAATACCCCTACAGAAGCTGGGTCGCCTTTGTAATCAGTGGCATTGCCTTTGAACTTGATATTGACGCGCGCATAAATGACGTTTTGCTGCGCGATAGTTTGATCGATAAACGCCATGGCAGCCGGGTTGTTGTACGCCGAGGACGGGTCGTCCTTGAACAACGAACCACCACCGAACGCACGACCCCAACCTTGGGCACCAAATGTAGGAGTCGAGAAGCCACCGGCCTGCACCGAACCGCCCGCGACCATGAGACCGCCCAACAATGCCAGGCCGATAAACGTCTGGGCCGGTTGTTTCTTATTATTCATGCTCCACTCCTTATTATTTTTATCCACCACGGCCGGGCCTACCGTCCCTGGTTTTCCTCAACAGGTGCCCCGAGAGGGGCACCTGCATTTCAACGTGTGATCATCACGTCCAACGCGTTGCTATCAAGGATTTACAGTGAGTGCTGGGCTTGGAGCGGCGTTCAGAGCAGTGATTTTGCAGCTGCCGACCGTTTGAGCAGATGGAACAGTGATGGCGTGGGTGTTGTTGTTGTAGAGCACATTGATAGTGACCGGGCCACTGGCGCAGTTGCTGACAATCTTGAAGTTGACGCCGGACACGGTACCCGCATACACACCTGCACCGGTGCTCGTGGAGGTTGGCGTCAAGGTCCAAGGCAGACCCAGCAGCACCGGCACGCCACAGAGTGGGTTGGCACCACTGACAGTCGCGCCCGTAATAGCAGCGGCGGAACCGTCGGCGGCCACACTACCGGTGAACACGATATTGCAGGAAACAGGCGCACCGAACGACGCTGGCGACGACACCGCAATGGTCCCGGCAGGCGTGGAAAAGCCCGTGCCTGCAGGAGAAATAGTGGCTGCACTCGCCATGGAAGCAGCACCCATGCAAACAGCCAGAGCAGTCAACGACACGAGAGTTTTCAAGCTTTTCATTGTTTTTCCTCACATGTTATGGCGAGTCAGTTCGCCAGGGGTAATGGCCATGATCGAGAGGTCACGGTGAAACTGCAGAACTTCCCTTTCCAGCCAAATTTCAATACCTATACCGCTACAGTTTTAGAATTCGTTTATTCGACCACTTTGAAGTTCGGCGGCATCTTGATCGACACCGTCTTGATCTTGCAGTCTTCGCCGATTGGCACATTCGTCGCTTCCAACTTGCCGGTGGCGTTATCCCAAGTACCGTCGGCGGTCGACGGGCCGCACTTGCCGCCTAAACCGAAGGCATGCACATCCACGCTGATGTTCGACATCGAGCCGCTTTTAGTGTCTTTGGCAATCAATACCCACGGCAAGTTGATGGCCTCGACGCGGCTGCATTTCAGGCCGCCGTCGAATTCAACTTTATCGACATTCACCGACGCCCCATTGGCCGCGACCTTGCCGGCCACTTTGATGGTGCAGTCGGCGCTGATCAACGCACCCTTGGAAAAGCTGATCGGGCCTTGGGCCGTAAAGGCGCTGCCGGCCGGCTCGATACGCGCAGCCTGGGCTTGTTGGTAAACCATCAGGCCCAGTGCGGCCAGAATGACATGGGCGGTAAAGGTGGCAGGGCTTTGCATGGTGTACGTCCTTCCCTTGAAATTATTGTTGTAGGGTCAAACCACTAACTTGCAATAAAACCGATGAATCCTGGGCGATGAAGGCCTGCGCGGTACACAGACCCCGAGTTCAACCACACAGGCGTTAGTTCAGATTAAAACGGCGTCGCGCTGTTGCTGTACTTCTCCAGATACTTCAACCGCTGTGAGGGTTGAAGATTGGTCAGGGTGATATCCCCGGCATAGTGGTTCAATACACGGTGGTCCATGCGCCGTCGCCATAAGTACGGCACATAGGCCCAGACAATCATGCTGGCGTAACCGTAAGGCAGTTGCGGTGATTCATCAAAGTGGCGCAACGACTGGTAACTGCGGGTCGGGTTGGCATGGTGATCGGAGTGGCGCTGAAGTTGGAACAGAAAGATATTGGTGACAATCCGATTACTGTTCCACGAATGCCGAGGCGAACAACGCTCATAACGACCGTTGGGCAACTTCTGGCGTTTAAGCCCGTAGTGCTCGACATAATTGACCACTTCCAGCAGCGAGAACCCGTAGATACCCTGGATGATCAGGAACGGAATCACTGCCGCGCCCAGCCAGGCAATCATCGCGCCCCACAACACCAGGCTGTACATCCAGGCGCTGAGCACCGCGTTCTTCCAGTGCAAGGCCGGCAGGCCGAGTTTGCGCAGGCGTTCGCGCTCCAGGTTCCAGGCTGACACGGCGCTGAACCACACCGAGCGCGGCAGGAACGCCCAGAAACTCTCACCGAGGCGCGAGCTGGCCGGGTCTTCCGGGGTGGCGACGCGTACATGGTGGCCACGGTTGTGTTCGGTGTAGAAGTGCCCGTAGAAGGTCGGCGCCAGGGTCACTTTAGCCAGGAACACTTCCAGCGGCTTGGGCTTGTGCCCCAGTTCGTGAGCGGTGTTGATGGCAATGCCGGTGGCAGCACCGGTGGACATCGCCATGCCCAGGTAAGTGAACCAGCTGACCGCACCGTGCAACTCAGTACGCGCGGTAATGAAGGCGGCGGTTTTGGCCAGCCAGCTCGACGGGTCCAGGTGGGCGGTGGCGTTCAGCAGACCGCCGCTGATGATCCAGTCGATGCCGCCGGCGGCGAGCCAGCCGGTGATCACCACCGACGAGATGACGAACAGCACACCGGTGTAGACGATCCAGCGGTAGTAGCTTTGGGATTCGAGGTGGTTGACGGCGGATTCGGGTGGGTTGCTGACGTCTTCACCGAGCAGGCCGTCGATCAGCGGGATAAGGCCGAAGATCACCAGCACACCGACCCACCACAGTTGCTGTACGCCGGTGGTAATTGCCAGGGCGCCGGACAGCAAGGGGGTTGCCAGTGGCATGATGCCGAGCCACCAGAGGTGACGCTTGCCGTCGGTCCAGACGGTTGGGCTTGCCATAGTCTGATTCATGGCAGCCTCCGAACGAGGCAGGTTGGGTATGCGATAAAAGGCGTTTTTTTCATTATTTTATTCGCTCTTAGGCATTTCAAAAACTGTTTCAAATTACACATTGAAATAATTTTTTAAAATTAATAGCGCGGAATCGTTAGGTCGTCAACTAGTTTCTCGAAGGCTTTTTAACGTGACCGGGCAGTCTCTTTTTCAGCCGTTTGGTCAGGTGTCTAAAGCAGGCATCGACGCCGTTGAACCGCGAGTCGGATTGCACAATCATTTACCCAGCTACTTACCCAGCTACTTACCCACCAGGGCCAATGGCCGTTGCGAAAGCGGGTCGTTTTGCGGCGGTTTGACGCGCTTGGCAATCTGCTCCACCACCGCCACCACACGCTCTGTGGCGGTGATCGGCAGCATATGGCCCCTGCCCTCCACCACTTGCAGCTTCAGCCCCGGCACCTTGCTGGCCAGGGCCTGGCCGTGCTTCTGGAAGTCCAGCACCTTGTCGCGCGCGCCATAGATCAGGCCGATGGGCAAGGTCAGTTGCGGGTAGCGCTTGACCATGTCCGGCAGGTGATCGTTGACTGTGTTGATCTCGGTGGAGGCGGCGTAGAAGTTGTCCGGGCGCATCCCCAGCAGCCCGCCGCCACGGGTGGCGAAGTCCGGTGGCGCGGTATCGGGGGCGAACACGCCCTTGACCACCGAACCTTTGGTCAAAAGCCCCACGGGCAGGGTCAGGGTGTGCGACACCCAACGACGCAACCAGGCCGGGCGTACGGCCAGTGACAGGAACACCAGCGGCAACAGGCGCTGCGGGTGGGTCAGCGGCGCAACCAGGACCAACCCGGACACTGCATGCGGATGATCAAGCGCCAGCGCCAGGGCAATCGCACCGCCAAGGGAGTGCCCCAACACCAGCGGTTTATCCAGGTCGAGGGTCTTGATAAACGCAGCAATCTGCCGGGCCTGGGCCGGCAGATCTGCCGCCGTGTGTGCGCCACGGCTGGAATAGCCGGAGCCCGGACGGTCCAGCGTAATCACCCGAAAGCGTTCACGTAATTGCCCGGACAACGCATAGGTGAGGTTGCGACTGCTGCCCATCAGCCCGTGAATCATCACCAGCGGTGGGCCTTTACCTTCTTCGACATAGTGAAAGCGCTCGCCATCGACCTCGACGAAACGCCCGTTGATCGGAACGGTGGTTTCTATACGCCGTGTCATCCAGGCACTCAAGCCCCACAGCAGCGCACTGGCGCCCACCAACACACCCGCAGCAACAACCCATTCAACCGCCATAGCTCGGTCCTCTGCTTCCCTGCTGCTGCTCCCTGACCGGTATTGGTCAAGGCCTCAGCCACCGTCCACACCCTGGACCCGGACTTGCTGCATAGCGTGCGCGTCTGTCGGACAAGGCGCACATTGCGAACAAGGTCCTAGCGTAGGCGATATTTTCAGGTAGATTATTTAAAATCTTTTTTAAAATAATTAATTCATTTTTTCTTTGCAATGGTGTTCTATCTAAAAGACAAAACAAAAACAGGAGCACATCTGATGCCCATGAGGGACAGCCTATGAATGCCCACACTGATTCCATCGACATCGCCATCATCGGTTCAGGTTTTGCCGGCCTGTGCATGGCGATCAAACTCAAGGAAGCCGGGTTTACCGACTTCTTTATCGCCGAGCAGGCCGACACCCTCGGTGGCACCTGGCGTGACAACCACTACCCTGGCTGCGCCTGCGACGTGCAGTCCCATGTGTATTCGTATTCGTTTGCGCCCAACCCCAACTGGACGCGGCAATTTGCGCCACAGGCGGAGATCCGCGCTTACCTTGAGCACTGCGCGCAGCGGTTCGGGCTGGCGCCCTATTTGCGCTTCGGCATGGGCCTGCAACGTGCGGTGTTTGATGAGCAGCAGCAACGCTGGCAACTGAGTTTCAGCGATGGCCGCAAGATTAGCGCGCGGGTGTTGGTGTCGGGCATGGGCGGCCTGTCACGCCCGGCGTTGCCGGATATTCCAGGGCTGGACAGCTTCAAGGGCAAACGCTTTCACTCCCAGCACTGGGATCATGACTATTCGTTGAAAGGCAAGCGCGTGGCGGTGATCGGCACCGGCGCCAGTGCGATCCAGTTCGTGCCGCAGATTGCCCCGCAGGTGGCGCACCTGGACCTGTTCCAGCGCACGCCACCGTGGATCATGCCCAAGCCGGATCGCGAGATTTCAAGGCTCGAACGCTGGGCCTTCAAACACCTGCCGTTTACCCAACGCCTGGTGCGCGGCGCCTTTTACTGGGCGTTGGAAGGCCGCGTGGTGGGCTTTGCCCTGCACCCGCGGCTGATGAAGATGGTGCAGAAGATCGCCCTGCGTCACTTGCGCAAACAGGTGGCGCGCCCTTCCCTGCGCAAAACCCTGACGCCGGACTACACCATCGGCTGTAAGCGCGTGTTGATCTCCAATGACTACTACCCGGCGCTGTCACGCAGCAATGTCGAGGTGGTCACCGACACGGTGCTGCGCATCGAAGCCGATGGCGTGATCACCAGCGACGGCATCAAGCACCCGGCCGACTGCCTGATTTTCGGCACCGGTTTCCAGGCCACCGATCCACTCCCCCGCGACTGCATCATCGGCCGCGACGGTATCGACCTGATGGACGCCTGGCGCGACGGCGCCCACGCCTATAAAGGTACGACGGTGCCGGGTTATCCCAACCTGTTCCTGATTGTCGGGCCTAACACGGGCCTGGGGCATAACTCGATGATTCTGATGATCGAGGCCCAGGTCGCCTACATCCTTGATGCGCTCAAGCACATGCAGCACCAGCGCATTGCCACGGTCGAGGTCAAACCTGCCATCGAACAGGCTTACAACCAGCAACTGCAGGACAAGCTCAAGCGCACCATCTGGAACACCGGTGGTTGCCAAAGTTGGTACCTGGACCCGCGCACCGGCAAAAACACCACGCTGTGGCCCGGATCGACCTGGCGTTTCAAGCAAATCACCCGGCACTTTGCCCTCAAGGACTACCTCGCCAACCCGTTGCCGGCCTCCGCGCCGCGCGCGGTTGTGGCCCCGCAACCCACTGCAGAAGGCAGCCTGTCATGAAGTCATTCAATGGCCGCGTGGCGGCAATCACCGGCGCAGCCTCCGGCATGGGCCGTGCCCTGGCCCTCGCGTTGGCGCGCGAAGGTTGCCACCTGGCGCTTTCGGACAAGAACAGCCAAGGCTTGGAACACACCCTCGCGCTGATCAAGTCTTCAACCTTGTCGCCGATCATGATCACCACCCACGTCGTCGATGTGGCCGACCGCCAGGCCGTGCAAGACTGGGCCGCACGCTGCGCGGCCGAGCATGGCCAGGTCAACCTGATCTTCAACAATGCCGGCGTGGCGCTGTCGAGCACCGTCGAGGGTGTGGACTATGCCGACCTTGAGTGGATCGTCGGCATCAACTTCTGGGGCGTGGTGCATGGCACCAAGGCGTTTCTGCCGCACCTCAAAGCCAGCGGCGAAGGGCATGTGGTCAATACTTCCAGCGTGTTCGGCCTGTTTGCCCAGCCGGGCATGAGCGGCTACAACGCGACCAAGTTTGCCGTGCGCGGCTTTACCGAATCCCTGCGCCAGGAGCTCGACCTGCAAGGCTGCGGTGTGTCCGCCACCTGCGTACACCCCGGCGGCATTCGCACCGATATCTGCCGCAGCAGCCGCATCGACGCGAACATGACCGGCTTTCTGATCCACAGCGAGCAACAGGCCCGCGCCGACTTCGAAAAACTCTTCATCACCGACGCCGACCAGGCCGCCAAGGTGATTCTGCAAGGCGTACGCAAGAACAAGCGCCGCGTGCTGATCGGTCGCGACGCGTATTTTCTCGACCTGCTCGCCCGGTGCATGCCGGCGGCCTATCAGGCCCTGGTGGTGTTCGCAAGCAAGCGTATGGCGCCCAAACCGCGCACGCCGGTGTTCGAAACCAACGACGAAACCCGACTCTGAACAGGAGCACGCACCATGCTGCCGATCCGTCGCGATATCCGTTTTGCCTTGCCTGCCGAGCGCATCAAGGACTGGCACGAACAAGGCCCGTTCATCACGCACTTTTTCAACGCGTTGTCGCTGCTGTTTCCCCAGGGCGAGCTGTTTTTCATGGACAGCGTGCGCCACTACCGCCAGCGCATCGACGACCCGGCGTTGAAGAAAGAAATCCAGGGGTTTATCGGCCAGGAAGCCATGCACAGCCGCGAACACGTGGCCTACAACGATCACTTGCAAGCGGCCGGTCTGCCGGCGCACACCCTCGACAAGCGCCTGAAGTTCTTCCTCGACCTGCAAAAGAAACACCTGCCACCGTCGTTCAACCTGGCGGTGACCATCGCCCTGGAACACTACACCGCGATGCTCGCGGAAATCCTGCTCAGCGACCCGTCGCGTTTTGGCGAGTCACTCAAGGGCTACCAGCAGATGTGGTACTGGCACGCCCTTGAAGAAACCGAGCACAAGGCCGTGGCGTTCGATGTGTGGAACACCGTGATCAAGCCTGGGCCGATGCGCTATCTGTTGCGCACCGGCACCATGTTGACCACCACGCTGCTGTTCTGGCTGGTCGTGTTTGATTTCCATGTGCGCCTGCTGTTGGCCGACCGCAAAGCCGGTGGGCACCTGAAGGGGTTCTGGCGCATGCTCAAGTTTCTATACGGACCCAAGGGCGTGTTCCCACGCATGCTGCGGCCGTGGTTGCACTATTTCAAACCGGGCTTTCACCCCTGGGACCATGACAACCGTGCACGCCTGGCGGGTATCGACGACCTGGTCGAAGCGATTGAACAAACCCGGCGCGAATACGCGTCCGCCCACGCTTAAGCCTGAGCCGCCGCACGTCTGCGGACAAAGCCCGGTAGCAGGTCGCCGGGCAGCGCCTTGCTGAAATACCAGCCCTGGATAAACAGCTCGGTGCCGGTATTCAAAAAGGCCAACTGCTCGGCGGTCTCCACGCCCTCGACCACCACGCCCAGGTTCAGCGCCTCACAAAAGCGCAACATGCCGGTCAACACCTGGGCGCCTTTGGGATCGCGCTGGGCCACCACGAAACTGCGGTCGATCTTGATAAAGTCCACCGGAAACTGATGCAGGTAACTCAAGGCCGAAAACCCGGTGCCGAAGTCATCGATATACACCTTGGCGCCGATCGCCTGGAGCCTCTGGATGGTCTGGCGGGTGGCCTGGACATCACCCACCAATGCATCTTCGGTGATTTCCACCGAGATCTGGCCACAGGCCTGGGCGAGGATCTCCACCAGGCGCTCGCCATAGCCTGCGTGAGTGAGCGTGGCGCTGGAAATATTGATGGTCATGGGCAAGGCAAAGCCGATCTTTTGCCACTTCTGATATTGGCGCACGGCCTGGGACGCCACCCACAGATCAACATCCGGCATCAACCGCGCCTGGGCCAGCCATTGCAGGAACTCCCAGGGTGAATGCACCGTGCCCTGGCTGTCCCGCGCGCGCATCAGCGCCTCACAGCCGGTGCACAGGCCGGTGCGGGTCGAGACTTGCGGCTGGAATTCCAGGTAGAACTCGTAATCGCTGATCTGCTGGATACGGCTCAGTTCGACTGCCTGACGGGCGGCCGCCTTGTGGGACGCCAACACCGGGTCCAATTCCAGCAGGCGGCCTTTCTCTTCGAGACCACGGAAGGTCATGTCCAAAGACTTGAGGTACACCGTGCCACCCTCACTGGACTGGCGATGATTCGCGCGCACATACGGCGCATACACCAGCGTGCCCAGCCCCAACAGCACCACTTGCAGCACCACCGCCGCCATGTCGCCGTGAGTGCTGAGGTAGGCATTGAGCAGCACTGGCGCGGTAAATGGCACGCTGGCCACCGCCGGCGATACCCAGCCCAACTGCACCACCGTCAATGCCAGCAGGGTGTTGAACGCCGGCACCAGCAGAAACGGGATAAACAAGCGTGGGTTAAGGATGATCGGCAAGCCGAACAACAGCACTTCGCTGACATTGAACAACGACAGCGGCAGACTGGCCATTGCCAGCAAACGCATGGTTTGGCTTTTGGAAAACAACAGGATCGCCAGCAGCAAACACAACGCCCCGCCCGACCCACCGATAAACGCGAAAGAACCGAGCAGGCCACTGTTGAGCAGGTACTTGACCGGTTCACTCGCCGCCAGCGCGGCGCCATTGAGCACTACGGCCTGGTCCAGTACATCAAACAGCGGCTGCATGGCGTACACACCGTGAATGCCGAAAAACCACAGCAGCGAATTCATCAAGGTCACAAACAATCCGCTGCCATACGGCGTTTGCAATGCATCCAGTACCTGCGGCCCCTGTAGCTGCGCCACATAGGGAATCTGCAACATCAACGACAACACCACCACCAGCAACAGCGCTGTAATCGCGCCGGGCACCACCATGTTGATGGTGCCGCGCAGGTTGTGGCCCACCAAGTCTTCGTTGACCAGCCGCGTCCAGCGGAAACGGTGCAGCCAGGCGATCGTCGGCACATTCAACAGCGGCGAAGCGATGGCGATAAACAATACAAACGTCGCCGATGCTCGCGGGTAGTCGCGCAATACAAAGGTGGCGATAACCACGTGGGCCAGGCACAAAAATGCCACTGGCAATTGTGGCAGCCGGTGCTGGATGGCGAGCATGTAGCCAATCGATGCCGCCACCAGCAGCGGGATCACCGAGCTGATCTGGTTATGCAACCCCGACAGAAAGGCCACCACCTGCGGATCGAAGCCCAGCACCTTGGCGCATTCAGCCAAGATCAGGAAACCGGCAGACACCAGCAGGCACGGCAGGATCCACAGCAAGCCTTCACGGATGGCGCGCAATGATTCGGTACTGGCCAAGGCCGCCAGGCGTTGGGTGAGGAAAAGTTTGAACAGCGTTTGCGCCATGCCCCGTCCCTCTGCCCGTATCGCTTTCTGCCCATGCTTGGCAGTGCCCAAAAATCCCATGTAACGCTACACGGCCACCTACCGGTAGCGAAAGGCTTTTGCCGCACTACAATTAATTATTCAGAATTAATTTCAGATTGCGCGGTGTATCGGGGCCGTCAGGTCAGCCCTCAAACCCGTTTTCTCGATGCCCAGGCCAGCGACCCTGCCCGCCTACGTGGCGATTGCCCGCCAGCTGATTGCAAAGCCTTGTGCGTGACCCCATCTATTCACTTCATCCCATCAGGAGTAAGCCCTTGTCAGAACCCGGTGATAACCACCAGCGCGCCCTGGACCGTTTCTTGAATGAACACCCCCAGGTGGCGACGCAACTGGATACCCTCAACCCTCTGGCCGCCCAAGCCAAAGGCGAAACCCTCGCGCAGTATCGCGCCGAGCGCTTGCATGAAGCTTTCGAGGCCGAGGCTGAGCGCCAGAATCTGTTTGCCTGGGAGCTGACGCTCAAGTTGACGGCCGAGTCGGCTGAAACTTTTGAGGCTCAGCGCCTGGAAGTGCATAAAGAAGTCGCCCAGATGGCGGGGTTGGGGTGGGAAGAGTACTGCCGGCTGCATGAGTTGGCTGGGTAGGTCATGTGGGAGCTGGCTTGCCTGCGATGGCATCAACTCGGTGCACCTGACACACCGAGGTGTCTGCATCGCAGCGGTGCGACGATTCGACAAGCCAGCTCCCACAGAACAACCGATACACAGCGTAGGCCAAATCGATACCTTGGCAGGCACCCATAGCTACCTGAACCAGCGCCATCGACAACGCGCCATAACCTCGCCCAACGCCTCCACGCTGATCGTTCGGCGCTCAGGATCCATCGCCAACGCCAAGCGCAAGGCTGGCCAGCACGCTGCGGGCAGCTGGCGGGGGCGCTCCAGCCGCTCAGTGGCCCGACGCTCGCCCAAGCGTTTGCCATGGGCCAACTCATACACCACACACGCCACCGCATACAGATCAGCACTCGCCGTCAATGCACCGCCCGCCAACAACTCCGGCGCAGCATAAGCCGCTGTCCAGGCATTGAACCGGTCGCGACACACACTCGCCAGCCCTGCCATCGCCTCTGCCGTCGCCTGCCCGAGGCCGAAATCGAACAAACGAATACCCTCTTCACCCACCATGATATTCACCGGTTTCACATCACCATGCAGCACACCTTGACGATGCACATACGCCACGGCATCCAGCAGTTGCACAGCCAGAGGCTGCAACTCACACCAGGGCAAGCCATCGGGACACTCCAGCAGCAGCCGGTCCAGGGTCATGCCGTGCATCAACTCCATGCTGAAAAACGCAATCTGGCTGCTGATATCCACCTCGAACGTAAACATGCGTACCACGCGCTCATGCTGCAGGCTGCGGGTCAGGGCAAACTCGCTGTAGAGCAGCACATGGGCATCGGGCGCCAGGCGGAGATTCTCACCGAGCACCTTGATTGCCACGCTGGAACAGGGCTCGCCAAACTGCTCATGCAGCAGGTCGCGCGCCCGGTAGACCACACCCATGCCGCCCGAGCCCAACACGCGCTCCAGGTGATAACGCCCCGCCAGCAAGGTGGGCATGCCAGGTGCCGTGGTCATACGCGCACCACCACGGCCGTCAGGTCATCCCGCGCCGGCCCGCGTAGCGCCGCCGTGAACAGCCGCGCCACCACCTGTTGCGGCGTACCGCTGTCCATGGCGCTGCCCAGCTCGGCGTGCGTCATCGCCTGGTACATACCGTCACTGCACAGCACAAACACATCGCCTGGGTGCGCGCCCAACTCCAGCACCTCGAGTTTCAGCGGGTGCCGCGCGCCTACGGCGCGGGTCAATGCCCTGGCGTCGGGATGCGCCTGGGCCTGCGCCAGGCTCAATCGCTGCTCATCCATCAATTGGCGCAGCAGTGAGTGATCGCGCGACAGCTGATACAACCGCCCGCCTCGCCACAGGTAACAGCGGCTGTCCCCCGCCCAGATACACGCTGCGCGCCGGCCCTCCAGCAGCAGGACCACCACGGTACTGCCCATCCTGTCGTCGCGACCTGCGGCCGGCGGTGAGGTGTTATCCCCCCAACACTGATTGAGCCGTTGCAGGCATCGCCGCACCGCATCGATGCGCTGATCGAACGTACCGTGGACCGGCAACGCGGCAAGGCTGTCGACCACCCATTGGCTGGCCCTGTGTCCGGCCCGGTGGCCGCCCATACCGTCGGCAACCGCCCAGCAACCTTGTTGGGGGCAGTCGAGGAACGCATCTTCGTTGCGCTGCCTGGCCTTGCCACGTTGAGTACGTGCCGCGCTGTTTGCGGCGGCTTGCGGCGCGGTCACAGCCGCTCCGGCAAACGGAACGTGCGCCACGTGTCCATCTGAAACGGGCTGGGTGTGCGCTGGCTGACCAACAGGTAATTGGCACGCAAACCAGCGAGGTCGGACTTGAGTATTTGCGCATCGCGCCCACTGGCGGGCTCGCTGTGCAGCAAGTCAAAAAACCGGAACAACGACCAGGCACCGCTGTTCTTCTCGATGCCCAACGGCCGCTGTGCACCTCGTTCCAATACCAGGCTGCTGCGACCATTTTCCACCTCGCTGGGCCACTGGAACGTCACAGGCACAATCGGCCCATGACGGTACTCCAACTGCTGACCGCCAAAGCTCAACACCGCGCGGCTGACCGCCTGATCCAGGCTATAAGGTGCCAACGTAAATCGAACCGACAACTCGCCTGGGTCGCCACCAAAAAAACCACGGCGAATGGTCTGCGCTTTGCCGAGTTGTTCCAGCAGCGCGCGCGACATTGGCAGGCTCTGGCCTTCCAGGCCGCGCAAGCGATAACGCCCGCCGTCGGCGCTGATAAACGGGCGCAGGTAGGTTTCATGGAACCTTGCCAGCACGCCCTGGGGTTTAAAAAACTCCTCGAAGTCGCCCAGGGCCACGTCGCTGCTGGCATGGGCATTGAACGGGTAACGCTGGCGAATAGCCTTGGCATACAGGCTATACACCTCGCTCTGGTAGCGTTGGTTCACATGCGTATAGGCCTCATCGAACAAATGCCGCCAACTGTCGTCGGCAAGGCCCTCGACCCAACCTTTGAGCGGCAGCGGCAAACGTGCGGCAATATCGCGTAACTGTCCCAACCCAGGTTGTTGCCCTTCCATACGCCGTTTCACCATCTGGAAAGCCGCCTGCTCCGGTGACCCTTCGCGGTTCAGCGCTGCCATTTGCAGGTGCACAGCATCAAGCTGGCGCAACGCCTGGGTCAGTTGCTCACCCGGGTTTTGCTGCTCATCAAGCAGTTGATGCAAAGGCTCGAAACGGCGTTGCAAGGCGCGTCTTGCAGCGTCATCGCCTGTGGGCTTGGGCAAAACACCCGCGCGTACACGGGCAGCCATCGACTGAGCGATAGCCGCCACGTCACCGGCCTCGTGGGGCACCGCTGACATTGGGTCATCAGTGGATAGCAAACGGGTATTTTCACGCACCTGCTGTAACAACAACACCAGTGGTGATTGCGCCGAGGTGAGGCTCGCCAGTTGTTCGGCGTCCTGGCGCAGGTTTTCGGTTTCGCGTAATCGGATCTGGCCCAGGGCCTGGCTCCACGCATCGGCGTACTCGCTGAAATAGCGCTGTTCGAGCTCGACTATCAACCGGCGCAACTCCATCGCACTGAGGTCAGTCGCCTGCCCCAGCACCCAATTGTCCAGGACAATCGCGTTAACCAATCGCGGGCCTTGCTGGTCGAAATACTGCACATAGCGCTTGCTGTAAAACCCGGAAATCGGTTGGTCCAGCGCCATGAACACAGTGCCGTCGGTGAGACGGCTGGGCTCCAGCGTGTGCGATTGCTCGCGCAGCACGCGATATACCACGTCTGCCAGCGACTCTCCGCGCAGCACCTGGCGAGCCTGGGCGACCAGTTCATCATTGAGTGGCGCGGCAAAAGGTTGTTCAAGCAGCCGGCCGAAGTGCTCACTCAGGCGCGCCTGCGTCGAAGCCTCACCGGCATAGCGCTCGGACCACCGAGTCGCCACGCGCTCCGCCAGCCACCCGGCATCACGTCGCTCGCGCAGATTGAGCATCAGGTAGGCGCGCAGGTTATCCAGTAACCGTTCACGATCCCCAAGGCTCGACCGCACCTGTGCTTCGAGCAGCGAAGCGACCTGGGCGACCATTTGCTGCAGGGCGTCGTTGTAGGCACTGACCAACGGTGGTCGGCTCACTTCACCCTGAAACAGTCCGGCTCTCTCCAGCACGCCGGCCTCTGACACCGGCGGAAACACCCGGGTGGCCGCCAGGCGATTGTCCAGCAATGTCAGTAACCCCAACGTATGGTCCGCATCGTCCGGGGCTGGCGTATTAACTTGACCTAACTGCGCCAACAGCTCCAGGCGTTGGTGGTTGATCCCATAGCTGTGCACCCAGAGCATGCCCGCCGCACCGATGACCAGTGCTACGGCGCTCGCCCATCCCGCCTGCTGCCAACGAATGCGTCGGTGCTCCTCGGCGTGCAGCCCCGCAATATCGGCCTCGGCGAAAATCACCTGGTTGAAAAGACCTTGGACAAAGCGTTCGTGCCGCTCACCGGCACAGGTCAAATAGAAACCTCGCAACCCCTGGATGCGCTGATTGCGATGGGCGCAGAACGCAACTTCGATAAACAGGCATAAACGCTCACCGATGCGTGCCACCTGGGGCACAAAACCCAGCATCCAGCCACGGCGCTCGACATTGCGCTCCTGGTGCAGGCGCTGCACCAGTTCGCCACTCAGGCGCTGCAGCAACGTTTCGAACACCTGACGCACCTGCGCCATAGGCACACCCGTGTGGCTGCCAGTGATCAGCTCACCGAGTACGCCCTCTGCGGCGCTGTCGTGCGGCGTATCAAAAAACGCGGTAAAGCCTGGGATGTGGTCAGCGTGGGTCAGCACCAGATAAACCGGAATATCGATATGCAGCGTCTGCTGGATATCTTGTAACCTGGAATGCACATGCCGTGCATGGCGCTCCAGATCATGCTCATTGCTGCCCAACAGGGTGTCCACCGACAACGTCACCACCACGCCGTTGAGTGGACGTACTCGCCGCCTGGACTTGAGCAGCCCGAGTAATGTTGACCAACCTGCGGCATCGACCGCGCGGTCGGGCTGGTCCAGGTAGCGTCCGGCACTCTCCATCAGGACGCCCTGATCGGCGAAGAACCAGTCACAGTAGGCGCTGGCCCCTGATGATGCGGTTTGAAGATGATCCGGCGGGCGCTGCAAGCCATTCGCTGCCAGCAAAGCGCTCTTGCCGCTGCCTCGCTGTCCGATCAACAAGTACCAGGGCAGTTCGTTGCGTGAGCGCACGCTGCGCCCGAAATAGTGGCGAGATGTTTTCAAGGTGTGCAGCGCGTCCTTGAAACGGGCGCGTACCTGTTTGCGCTCATCCTCTACCAGCCCCGGATGCTGACGGTCGGCCCGGCTTTCGTCGATTTTGGACCTTGCGCTGTGGCGTGCGCCCGCAATGACCATCGCCAGCCCCCATAGCAGAAACAGCCCGCTGATAGTCACGAGCCGAGCCGTAGCACCTTGCCAGAACCGGTGGTCATCCACCGCCAGCACAGGCCCGAAAAACCACACCAGGCACGCGCTGGAAAGCACCAGCAACAAGCTCCATACCCAAACGATGCGCAGCAGGTTGCCCGCGCCCTTGAAGAATGCGTTCATTCAATGTTCCCAGCGTTACAAGGGCGTCGGAGTCAGTTCCGGCGCCGAAGATTGAAAGGATTGCAATGCATGGGCTCGCTCCTGCTCCAGTACCCAGGCAGTTGCCGAATACATCGCCAGCAAAGCGATCAAGCCCAACGCCACACACCAGGTTGCGGAGAGTGTGCGCAGCCGTTTGCGGCGTGCCGGCTCCGGCCGGGGAACAGAGGCGGACACAGACACCGGGTCGCCACGCACGTGTCTTATCTGGCGATACAAGGCGTCACGGACGCCCTCAAGCTCGGTCACGCCGCGCTCCATGACCCTGTATTTGCCTTCAAAACCCATCGACAGGCACAGGTACATCAGTTCCAGCATGGCCAAGTGCTTCACGGGGTCGCGAGACAGTCGCTCCAACAGCTGGAAAAACTTTTCGCCGCCAAAGGTTTCGTTGTGAAAACGGCTCAGCAGACTGATCTTCGACCAGTCGCTGCGACTTCCCCACGCCGTGGTGACTACCGCTTCATCAACGACGCTGCACAGCACATAGCGAGCAGCAATCACCTGAGCGCTTTCCATGCCTTCATGCTGGGCGCGGACCTCGAAGCGTGTGAGGCTTGCGGCCAGTCGCTCATTGAGCGTCTGCAGGTTTTCCCGACCGCTGCTGAGTTTAAGTTCAAGCACCTCGCACATCAGTTCCCAGGCCGCTGTCACCAGCGGGTTAAGGCCCACGTTGAAACGTTGAGCGCCCTGCACAGCGGCGGCGTAGACCATGCGGTCTTCCAACTGTTCAAAACGCGGTGGCGAGGGAAAGTCCGTCACCGGGCGCTGTACCGGGCCGTGGCCGTTACGATCCAGCAACACGGTTTTTTCATCCAGCGGGTAATCACTGTCCATGTTCATGCTGTTCAATTCCTGATAGCCCAGAAGGTCAGTTCCAACTCGCTGAACTCGCCGCCGACATGGAACGCAAAACCACCCGATTGCTCCAACTGCGCGATATCCCGGGCACTGAGTTCGAGCATGAAATAGGTTTTACCGGCATGAAAAGGGATCTGGCGGGGCGCCACCGGCAGTGGTTTGACCTTGATGCCCGCCAGGTGCAGGTTGACCAGTTCGCGGATGCGCTCTACGGGACCGATCTTCAGATGGGCCGGCAAACGATGGCGCAGTTCTTCCGAGTCGCATTGAGCCGCGACTGCCAGGATGAATGTCGCGGTGCCCAGCAGCTTGAGATCGGCCACTGGGCAGACCATTACCCCATACTGGCGCTGTTGCAGTACCAGCTCCAGGGCATGCTGCTCAAAGACCATCGACAGCACTGTGCGCAACCCCGCCATCAACCCACGAAAACTCGCGCCCTGGTCGCCGTGGAGGTAGCGCACCTGCTGGGTGGCACGTTTGCTGTCGCTGGCAAACGTCGCCAGTTCGCCCAGTATCGACAGCATCTCGCGGAACAACGCCTCTGAACGCACTTGCGCCTGCACCAGATAATGGCGCAACACCGGCTCGGTCCGATTGATCAGTTGCAGCATCAAAAAGTCCGCAATCTGCGCACCCGCCGTGGCGCCATTGCCGCCCATCCGCTCAGCAATCGCATCCCCCCGGCTGGCGAGCAGGCTGATCACTTCTTTGAGGCAGGACGAAACAAACCCCGAGCCCTGCACATAAATAAATGTCGGGGCAAAATCAGGCTCCATACGCAGCCCCTCTTCAGCAGAGCATTCCAGCACCTGGGCAATCTTCAGCTTCACGTAGACCTCATCCCCCGGCTGCTCACCCAGCAACAGGCGCAAATCCGGCCGTGCGCAACTGATCTGGCAACGAGCGTCCCGGCCCGCATTGGAGTCCGCCACTTCAATGTCACAGGCGATGTAGCGCGCCAACACCTCCGGCGCCTCCTGCGTGCGGGTTTCAACCTGATTGCCGGTCGTCATCGGTAACGCCAGGTACACCGATTGCCTACCCGCGTTGGCCGGCACCTCCAGCACCAGTGGCGCCATGGCGGTGGTCAACTCGAAAAGACTGCCATCCGGCAAAACGCCACTGGCTTGATTGACCACCAGCTTGCCCAGGTTCAGGTATTGCAGATCGATGTCCAGGCTCAGGAAACCCCAGGCATCACTGCCCAGCAAGCGAGTTCGATTAAGCTGCTGATGGTAATAACGGTCGTTATGTTGCAGGTGCTGGGGGCGCAGCAACATCCCTTCCTGCCAGATGACTTTATGAGCCTGCATATCAGTTCTCCTCCAGGCTGGCGAGCGGGTCGCCAGCACGGATACCCGCCTGGTCAAGCACCAGGTGTGCTCTTGTGACTTGCTGTGGCGCCAGCGCCAGCACCCAGCGCCATTGCACATGGGGTAAATCGCGGTACGCCGCAATGATGCCCACGTAACGGCTTTGCGGTTCGCTCCTGAGCTTGAGGGCCACCTGCTCGCCGGGGCGCAGCTCCAGCTCCTCGCTGCTCACCCAGTCTTTGGGCAGCGCCTGCTCGGCATGCCCATACAGGGTAAAAAAATCTGCGTTTTCGAATGCCACTGGATGCTTGAGTTCAAAAAGCTGCACCACCACCGGCGAGGGGCGCCCATGCAGGTCGGGGTTCACTTCGTCACTGGCGGCCAGCGTCAAGTCGAGCTTGGTCAATGTGGAAAACGGTGACAGGTTGCTGCAACCACCCAGCAGCACCAATACAACCAAAAGAGGTAGGGTGACACGGGTCATGGGCATCCTCCTGGCGGTGTGGCAAACAAGGCTGAGGCCAGGCGTACCTGCTCCTCATAGGCCTTGGCAAAATCGCCGCGCAACGGGCCCGTGTTCAGTGCATCTGCTTCGACCAATCGGTGATAGTGGCGCTGGTAGGCCCGCCAATGCGCCCTGTCGGCAAAGAACCTCGGCACCTTGTCATCGCGCTCAAAACTGGCCAGCAAGTGACCGGGGGCAAACGTCGCCAACGAGGTGCGCAGCGCCGTGCGGCATGCAACGAGCAGCGCGACCTGATGCACTTGCATTTGCCGGTACACCTGCGTAATGGCCGCTTCGGCGCAGGGTTGCGCCAACTCGCCCGTGCCCAGCAACGACGCCAACGCAGAGTCAATGCACAGGCTGTCTTTCAACGCGTTCGGACGTTTGATCAAGGTGCTCGCGTCCAGGTCCAATTCGTTGTGCAGTTCGTCGTGAGTGCGCAGGTTCTGTTGCAACCCATCAATCGCGTGCCTGAGTAAACCCGCAACCTTAATCGCCAACGCCTCGCGGCCAGCGCAATCGAGCGCATGCGCACTGACGCCCAACGCTTTGGCGAACTGCGCCCAGAACACTTCGTAAGCCTCGGGCGCCTGCGAGTCAGGCAAGACAGGTTCGACCCTCTCTACCAAAACGTCTGCCTGTGCAGGTAAGGTCAGGTAGTCGCGCTCAACACCGTCACCAGACATCCAGGCACTCGGTGCCTCTTGCACGTCGTTCAAGGCGTCCAGTTCGCACGGCGTTGCGCCGTGCATCGACTGGCGATCCCATTCTTGAACGGGGTCCAGGCCCAGGTAAGCATCATCGGGTATCACCCCGCCCGCAGTGGATAGTGGCTGGCGATGCGACGCCACGCGCTCAATCAACCGCGCACGGATAGCAAATGGCCCCAACTGGAAAACATCACCCTCCACGATCAACCGCGCCTGCCCCTTTTGCAGCGACTTGCCACTGCTCACCGCACGGATACCGTTACTGCTGATATCCGTCAGGAAATAACGCGCGTCACGGTACGCGATCAACCCGTGGTGACTGGAAAGCAAGCGACTGGGGTCAGGAATACTCCAGTCGCAACCGGCTCCACGACCGACCACGCCGCCCACTCCATCGAACACCTTGCGCGGTGGCGGCTCATCGCCCCCGCCATCACACACTTCAAGCACTAATTGCATGAAAGGCTCCATTTCATTGGCCGCGACGGGTCGCTTGGGAGTCACCCAAAGGACGATAGTCAGCGTCATCAAACACATAATTGGCGCTGCAACCGCTCAGCAAACACAACACAAGCAGTACGGCTCGCCATGGACGATCAGGCATCGGGGTTCTCCCTGGTAGATAAAACAAGCGGGGCATCGCAGAGCCCATTAGCACGCCAGCGTGAATACGCCATTCAGCATTCCCCTCGAGACGCGCCCATGGGGATATTCAAACGCGCAAGCCGGTACAGCAGCGTGCGACGCGCGACCCCAAGTTCACGCGCGGTGCGCGTTCGATTACCACGGTTCTTGTGCAGGCAATCGATCAGAAAGACCCGTTCCACCCGCTCCAGGCGCTGACGCAGAGTCGCTTCGGCGGTCGTACCCGCGGGAGCCGACGACAGCGACAGGTGCTCAGGTAAAATCACCCCGTCATCACACAGCAGCACCGCCCGTTCCACCAGGCATTTGAGCTCACGCACATTGCCTGGGAAGGCGTGGCCGGAGAGCTGATCAAGCGCGGCACTGGACCAACTGACCACCGGTTTTTCGAGTGCCGCGCAGACCTTTTCAGCAAAGTGCCGGGCAAGCTGCAGCACATCACCGTCACGCTCACGCAAGGCCGGTAATTGGATAGGGAACTGTGCCAATCGGTAATAGAGGTCCTCGCGAAAAGTCCCCTGGCTGACCATTGCCAGCAGGTCGCGATGGGTGGCGGCGATGATTCGCACGTCGACCTTGTGGGCGGTATTGGCGCCCAGGGGGCGCACCTCACCTTCTTGTAGAACTCTCAGCAGCTTTGCCTGCAGGGAGAGTGGCATATCGCCAATCTCATCCAGCAGCAGTGTGCCGCCATCAGCCGCGTCAAATAGCCCAGCATAGTTACGCTCCGCACCGGTAAACGCGCCTTTGCGGTAGCCGAACAGCTCACTCTCCAGCAAGCCCTCAGGGAAGGCTGCGCAGTTTTGCACGACAAACGCTCGCGTGCTGCGCGGGCCGGCGGCGTGAATCGCACGCGCCACCACCTCCTTGCCAGTGCCGGTTTCACCGTGCAACAGCACGGTAAAAGGCGCCTGCACAACCTTGCCGATGAGGTGACAGGTCGCTTCCATCGCGGTGCTGTTGCCGATCAAGCCATAGCCGCCTGTGACGGGCGCACAGCGCTGGGCAACCGCAGTGATGCGCCCAGGATGGGCAAGCCGGCGCAGAGTTAATTGGCCGAGGGCAAAGCTACCCAGTTGGCCCAACGACACGGCGTAGCCCTGCAAGTGCGTCGGGCGCAGGCTGGCACAAAGCAGGACGCCGCACACCGCCTTGCTCCGGTTGAACAAGGGCAGGCATGTCAGCGCGTGCCAAGGCAACGTCGCTACGGGCAGAAAACCGCTGTCATAGGCGCTGTTGCACAGTTCATCAATGGTCAGCTCCCGCCCCTGGTTAAGGACGTAGTGCAATAACTGCTGGTGTTGAACCTCCACAGTTGCAGCCCGCTCGCCTGAGGGTTCCCCGTCAGGAAAGTATTGAGCGATCAGCCCCAACTGGCCGGTGGTTTCCTCCCGCGCATACAGTTGGCACAGGTCACACTCGCTCAACTGCGCAGCGGCCGTGACGCAAAGCTGCGCCAACGTCGATTCCTCACGCTCAAATCCCAGGCGGGTGAACCAGCCCAGCAGTTGGTCGGTGCAGGCCTGCGGACCAGGCAACGGCTTGAATGTGCTGTGCGTCATTGGCTGAACTCACACACAGGCACACCGCGGCCATCCAGCGTCGCGTGGGTGGCAGAGAGGGATTCGCCAACGGCCATCGCACTGAGCAGGCGATCAACGATCTGCGGCAGCAGGTGGGATTCGATCCACTGGTCGATATAACGCGCGCCACTGTCCTGGTGCATACAGCGTTCGACCATGTGCGTGACCAGTTCGGCGCTGTAGCTGAACACCAGTTCACGCGTGTGCAGCCGTTGGCCAAGGCGCGCAAGCTTGAGCCTTGCCACGTCCTGTAACCGTTCGCCTGCGAGCGGGTAATACGGCACGACACGCATCCGGGCAAGCAGAGCCGGCTTGAAGTGAGCGCGCAATACGGGGCGAATCACTTCCTCCAGCACCTCAGAATCAGGGCGCTGGCCATCGGCGCACAGTGCTGTGATGCAATCGCTGCCCAGGTTGGACGTCATCAGGATCAGCGTGTTACGGAAGTCGATTTCGCGACCTTCACCGTCATTGGCCAAGCCCTTGTCAAAGACCTGGTAGAACAGGTTCAGCACCTCTGGGTCGGCCTTCTCGACTTCATCGAGCAGCACCACTGAATAGGGGCGCTGGCGCACGGCCTCGGTCAGCACCCCGCCCTCGCCGTATCCAATGTAACCGGGAGGCGCTCCGATCAATCGGGACAGGGAGTGTTGCTCCTGGTATTCCGACATATTGAGCGTGATCACAAACCGCTCGCCGCCGTACAGCAAGTCCGCCAGCGCCAGCGCCGTCTCGGTCTTGCCGACCCCGCTTGGGCCGGCCAGCAAAAATACGCCTACTGGGGCCTCAGGATTATTAAGGCCTGCAGCCACCGCTCGCAGGTTGCGATCAAGCGCCTGCACCGCCGGTTCCTGCCCAATAATTCGCTCGCGCAGGGCATCGGCAAAACCCGGGATGCGCTCACTGTGCTCCAACGCCAGTTGCTCGACCGGAACACCGGTCCAGCCACTGATGACCTGAGCGACCACCCGTGGGCAGACCTCGTGACTGGCTTGCTGCTGTTCACGCTGCATCCAGCCCTGCTCGGCTTGCTGGCGCTCAAGCTCGAGGGCGTCCAGACGCCGGACCAGTGTTTGCAACGCTGACTGGTCAACTGACAAGCCTGCTTGAACATCGCGCTCAAGCGCCACGCGCTGCTGTGTGCCCTCGGCCAATTCAGCGCACAGCTGCTGCAACACCTCAGGCGCCGCCGTCAGGCTAATGCGCACTTGCGCACAGGCTGTATCCAGTACATCGACGGCCTTGTCCGGCAACTGGCGCCCCGCCAGGTAACGAGCGCTCAGTTGCGCTGCCGCCACCACCGCATCGTCGCGTACATAGACGCCATGGCTGGCTTCATACACCGGCACCAACCCGCGCAAAATGGAAACTGCCGCCGCCACACTCGGCTCGCCAACCTTCACCGGCTGGAAGCGCCGTGCCAGCGCTGGGTCTTTTTCGATGTATTTTTTGTACTCGGACCAGGTCGTGGCTGCGATTGTGCGCAATTGACCGCGCGCCAGGGCGGGCTTGAGCAAATTGGCGGCATCGCCTCCACCCACCTGCCCGCCGGCACCCACCAGGGTATGTGCCTCATCAATAAACAGGATCACGGCCTGTGGTGAGGCGTTGACCTCGTCGATCACACCTTTGAGCCGCCGTTCGAACTCGCCCTTGATGCTGGCGCCGGCCTGCAACAAGCCCATATCCAAGGTCATTATGCGTACTCCCTTGAGTGGCTCGGGCACCTGTGAGGCAACCACTCGCAAAGCGAGCCCTTCGACGATGGCGGTCTTACCCACGCCCGCGTCTCCCACCAGGATCGGGTTGTTCTTGCGCCGACGCACAAGGATATCGATCAATTGACGGATCTCTGCGTCGCGGCAAAGGACCGGGTCGATACGGCCTTCGCGGGCTTGATGCGTCAGGTCGTGGGTAAAGCGCTCCAGCAGCGACTCGCCTGGTCGCAAAGGGCCAGTTCCAGATCCCTGGCTCAACAAAAAATCGAGCACCCGTTGCGCGTCCAAACGACTCAGCAATTGCTGATAACCACTGCCCGCGTGTTGCAGTGGATGGCGCAGAAGTGCCAGCAATAAAGCACCGGCATCGACTTCAACCTGCCCCAGTTCAAGGTGGCCAACCATTAATGCTTGTTGCAACCACTGCACGAGTGCCGGGGCAAACACCGGGCTGCGCGATGCACTGTGTTCACCTTTGAGCTGCAGCATGGCCTGAAGCTCGCCTGGAGCGATCTCGGCATCCGCCAGCGCCCTGGCCAAAGGACCATCATGGTGTTCCAGCAGTGTCAGCAGCAGGTCCTCAACCAACACTTCCTTGCCACCGCGCGTAACACATCGTTCAGCTGCCCGCGCCAAGTCAACGCGCGTTTGCGGGGTCAAGGTCCGGATCAGTTGTTGCAGGTCTACATTCATCATAATCATCAGTCCCTAATCAGAGTGGCTGGCCAGAGTGACCACACCTTCGGCACGCTCGTACCCCAACCAACTGGTCCAACCGAGACGACATACGTTGCGCTCGCCAATATGCAATGGCCGCACTTCACCCTCGGCCAGTACCAGGCGCACGTCATAGTCCAATGGCACCCGCAGCATCAGGCGAACCAGCGAGCACAACGGTTTGCACGCGCTGCCGGCGGGTAGAAACGTGTGAAAGCGCTGCCAGCTCAAGCCCTCGACATGCACCCTGAACTTGCCGCTACGATCGGCAACCCGGTGCCCGAGCAGCAGGTCTTCGCCAAGCACGTTATTGGCCGTACCGAGTTGATTGCGTTGCTGTTGGGCGATGACCACCGTGCGTTCAACCCATTGTTCAATGAACAAACGACTGTGCTTGAAGTAATGGCGCAGCACCGTTTCGATCAACGTTGCCGAATGCGCTCGCAGGCTCAGCAGCCCCAGGTACGGCAACAACCGCTTGCAGTCCAATTGCGCCGCGTCTCGAATCTGGCGACTGCCCAGCCCGACCAGCGCAAACATCTGCGCGGAAAAAGCATCACTGGCGTCGGTGCGAAAACTCGCTCGATAGCGATACTTACGCCAGATCGGCAACATCAACCTCTGCAGGCGGTGGTGAAATACGTCGAGAAAGCCACGGCTGACGCTGCCACTCGCCTGCTCTTGATAAAACCCAGGCAATGGCGAACCGGCGCCAAACAAGCCGAGCACGTTAAGACGCAGGCGCGCGCGTAACTGTCCGTGCTCGACAAAAAAAACCACCCGGTCAATGTCGTGCCCAGGGAAACCCAAGCTTGGGTTGGCCTGGAACTCGAGCAGGTCATATAACGCGTCGTCATCCAGTGAAGGATGGCTGTCGCGCAGGCGCTCGATCACCTGCAGTACCGCCTGGAATAACGAATACTCGCGAATTGTGCGTGCTAGAGCAGTCAAAGCAGGGCCTGCCGACCCATCCGGGGTGGCCATAGATACACGTCTCCTTGTGTGCTGGTGACCCGCAGTTCGTGATACGAATTGAGGCCGGCGTATAGGGCAAAAAACTCATTGAGTGCTGAGGCGAAGACAAACAGGTCGCCCTGGCCGGCAAAGCCGTTGACGTCAATACTCAAGTCGACCTGCAGGCCGCGTATCGGCAGCCCACGATGTATTCGATCGACGGCTTGATGACGGATGGACTTCAACGCATCCAGTCTTCGCTGGCTGACGTTGTGAGCCTGTCGATCGTGATAGCGCGGCAAGTCGTATGTCTGGAGGATGACTTTCAAGGCACGGGTATCGGTCAACGAGAGGTAGTTGAGCGACATGTTGCTGATCAGTTTCCAGAGGAAGTCCTGGTCCAAAGGCGGAGCAAAGCTTGCCGTCGGCGCACAGATATTGCGAAACGTCAGGAATTCCGGGGTTTGTTCACAGGGCTGATTGATCTCTCCCACCTGCAGCAGCCGTGGCAAGTTGTGGTTGGTGCAGGTCAATTCAATCGAAAGGGTTTCCTGCTCATTGCCTGGGCCAGTGCCAAAACTCAACCAGGTATCCAGTTCGGCACTTTGCACCGACGAGCGCTGACGAATGCTGTAGCTGGGCGTGCGCGCCGAAGTGGCATTGCCACTGCCATGCTCGAAGGATTCGAACGGCACATACGCCTGGTAGCCCAGCCCACCCGGGCGCCATCCGGTCACCTGGTCCACGGAAAAGACCGCGGCATTGCCCCGCGCTATGCCACCCGGCAGCAGCAGGTACTCATCCTGCTTGCCATCGAGGCGAATGGGCACCGCGTCGTGCTTGAACAGGTTGGCAATCGGCGTGCAATACAGCTTTACGTTGTCCAGAGTGGGGCGATGCGCCGCATGCGCGGGGTGGTTTAACTTGAAACGCAGCTCTATACATCTCGCCTGCTTGCGCAATTCATTTGGCAACGCCTCTAACGCATCCAGCCCCAGTACATCGACAAACAGATACTTGTCCGTAAACGCAAAATATTCCTGCAGATGGCGATAACCGCAAAAGGTGTTGGCGGGATAGGGAATCAGTGCATGCTCCTCATCGAACCCCACCGGTTTTACCTGGCTTGCAGCAAGCCGCAGCGACAACGGCTGGCCATCGCGATCCTTGATCACAACCCCTTCGTGGTCAAAGAGCCGCAATTCGATGCCTTCCAGATGACGCAACAAGCTCAGGTACAAGCCTTGGCTCACCTGTCGATCACCCGCCAGGTGCAAACGCAATTGATCGAACGCCAACTGGCTCAAATTGCCCTCGACGCTCATCTCCATATGCAGGTTGAGGAGCGTTTGTGCTCCCTGGGACACGTACTCCAGGCGACTCAGTTGCAACGCCAGCACCTGGGTGGCGTAGCAGGTACGAAAGCGGCAGCGCTCACCATTGACCAGCACGCTTTCAACCGGCGTGTCCCGTTCTACGCTCACCGTGGTGCACGCATGTTTCAACGGGTCAAATTGCAAGATACTGAACGCCGGCAGTGGCCGCATATAGTTGGGCCACAGCAGATGCATCAATGAGTGAGTCAGCTCTGGAAGCTCGTCGGCAAGCTTCTGGCGCAAGCGCCCGGTCAGAAAGGCGAAGCCTTCCAATAGACGCTCTACATCCGGGTCCTGGCCTGAGTCGGCGAGAAAAGGTGCCAAGGCTGGGTTGCGTTCAGCAAAACGCCGCCCAAGTTGGCGCAAGGCACTGAGCTCACTTTGGTAAAAGTGGTTAAAGGACATCAGGCAGTACCTCAACCCGACCACCACCGGCCAACTGCGCGTTAAAAACCACTGGTTGCATAACGCCGTCGATGAGCAGTGTTGCCTCAATCACAAACGCCAGGACCAAGGGGTTGCCGGTATCGGGTAAGCCCCTGACACACACATTCGAAAGACGTGGTTCGTAAACCTGGATGAAACGCTCAATCGACAGGCGCGACTGACTCAATGACTCATGCAGGCTCAAGCGCATGTCATTGAGGTCGGGCAGCCCATAGTCCGGCAGCGTCAAGACACTGCCTGCACGTGTGCCGAGCATGTTCTCCAAGTGCGCGGCAATCGACGCTACACTTCCGGCCCTGGCGGGTGCCAGGCCTTCGAGACGCTCAAAAAGGCTGCGATAGTCGGGTATCCCCTGCCCCTTTCTCATTCTTTGTCGAGTTTGCCGACGAGGGACAGGGTGAAGTCCGCGCCCATGTACTTGAAGTGCGGTCGCACACTGAGGTTAACGCGGTACCAGCCAGGTTCGCCCTCAACATCACTGACCACGATGCGGGCAGCCCGCAATGGGCGCCGCCCACGCACTTCGGCGCTGGGGTTTTCCTGGTCGGCAACGTATTGGCGAATCCATTTGTTGAGCTCCAGCTCAAGGTCGGTACGCTCCTTCCATGAACCCAACTGCTCACGCTGCAACACCTTGAGATAATGCGCCAGCCGGTTGACCACCATCATGTAGGGCAGTTGTGTTCCCAGGCGGTAATTCAACTCAGCTTCCTTGCCCTCGGCACTGCTGCCGAAATACTTGGGTTTTTGTACTGAACTGGCGGAAAAGAACGCCGCGTTATCACTGCCTTTGCGCATGGTCAGGGCAATAAAACCTTCCTGTGCGAGTTCGTACTCGCGACGGTCAGAGACCAGCACTTCGGTCGGGATCTTGGTTTCAATTTCACCCATGCTCTGGAAATGATGCAGGGGCAGGTCTTCCACTGTCCCACCGCTTTGCGGGCCGATAATGTTCGGGCACCAGCGAAACCGGGCAAAACTGTCCGTCAGCCGGGTGGCAAAGGCAAACGCGGTATTGCCCCACAAATAGTGTTCGTGGCTGTTGACCACGTTTTCCTGGTAGGCAAATGTCTTGACCGGGCACTCAAGGGGATCGTAAGGGGTACGCAACAGGAACCGCGGCACGGTCAGGCCAATGTAACGAGCGTCTTCGCTCTGACGAAAGCTTTGCCATTTGGCAAATTGCGGCCCCTCGAAATGATCCTTGAGGTCCTTCATGTCAGGCAGACCGGTAAAGCTTTCCAAACCGAAAAAGCTCGGCCCTGCGGCGGCAATAAACGGTGCATGGGCCATGCAGGCAACACTGGAAACGTATTGCATCAGCTTCACATCCGGCGCGCTGGGCCCAAGGAAGTAGTTGGCAATGATGGCGCCCACGGGCTGGCCGCCGAACTGACCATACTCGGCACTGTAGATATGCTTGTAGAGCCCGGACTGGGTGGTTTCCGGGGAGTCTTCGAAATCGTCCAGCAGGTCCTGTCGTGAGACGTTCAGCAGTTCGATCTTGATGTTCTCGCGAAAATTGGTGCGATCGACGAGCAGTTGCAACCCTCTCCACGAAGCTTCCAGTGCCTGGAAATCCGGGTGATGAAGAATTTCATCCATTTGCTCGCTGAGCTTCATGTCGATCTCGGCGATCATTCGATCGACCAGACGCTTCTTGACCGGCTCGCCGCTGTTGTGCGGTTTGACAAGCTCTTCGATAAACGCCGAGACACCGCGTTTGGCAATGCTGTAGGCCTCGTCATCGGCGCTCAGCAGTGTTTGGGCAATGATGGTATCGAGAATGCTGTGCTCGTCAGCCACTCGGGTGGGTAGCGGATGCTGTTGGGTGGTCATGGCGTCAGTGTCCTTTACTGAAAATGTCAGGCGGTGGGGTCACTCAACCCCAATTCGGTCAATACACGTGCGCGGGAGTCGTCATCCGCCAGCGCCTGTTCGATCGCCTTGCGAAAGCTCGGCGTGTTACCCAATGGCCCCTTGAGGGCCATCAGTGCTTCACGCAGCGCCATGAGTTTTTGCAGCTCCGGGATCTGCTCGACCAGGTTCGCCGGGGTAAAATCCTTCATCGAGTTGACCCGCACCTGGATCGACAGTGCTTCGATATCGGGCAGTTCCTGCAGGCGATTAGGCACACTTAGCGTCAACGCCAGTGCCTGTTTGGCCAGCACGTCATCAAAGGTGTTCTTGTCGATACCGATAGGCTTGCGGTCTTCGAGCTTGCGTGGGTCTTCGCGCTGGGCGAAGTCACCCAGCACCAGCAACTTCAGAGGTAGCTCAACCTCTTCCTGGGCGCCCCCGACGGCGGGCTTGAAGGTGATATTGATGCGTTCCTTGGGTGCTACCGAACCTTCTTTGGCCACGGTAAATCTCCTTTTTTCGAGGGGGTTCAAAAGCCTATTCAAGTACCGCTTCAACATCGAAGTGGCAGAGCCTTCGGTGGGTAGTTTCCTTACGCTCGCGTATGGCCTGGCTTTGCGGCAAAAGCTCGCAACAGCGATACAAAAGCTGCGCAACCTGCAGTGCCAGTTCCGGCTCCCAGCGATCCAGACCGGCGCGCTGAAGCTCGTGGTCCAAGTCTTCCAGCTGCACCTTCGCCAGCGCTTGCTTGCCTGCCGATACGCACAACCGCGCCAGTGCCAGACGCCAATGAAAACGCGCGCGCTCGCTGCGTGCGGTGTGCATGCCCTGCTTGAGTTCGCGTATTGCCTCCTTGAGCCCGTCCTTACGCAACCTGGGCATGACCTCTTGCAAGGCCGCTTCCCAGGGTTCGGCGTTGGCATCCACAACCACGCCGGACGGCGCAGGCGGCTGCAAGTGTCGAGCGACCTGAAGCGTGATCCAGTCCCGGGTGGCGGTATCGGCAAACGGCGCACCGTCGTGAAATTTGAATTCGGGCAGGTCTGGCAAACGTTTCAATAACAGCGCGAAGCTGACTTCCAGTTCGGTCTTAGCCAGATCGGCCTGCAAGGCGTCAAGGCATTCCCAGACCATGCGCAAGCCGTCAAACCAGAACAACGCACCCGCCAGGCTGGCCTCAAGTTCAAGCAACAGGTCGCCGTAATGCCCTTGGGCAAAACGCTCCCGGTAGCGCTTGAGCTTGTCAGGCGTCGGGCCACGAAGCACCGTGAGCCGGTCACTGTCAGCGTCCGGGTAGGTGTTGAGTGCCAGCCAGGTCAGTGTCCGGTTAAGCCGCAAGGCGCGCAGGTCGGTCGCATCCTGGCGCAGCCACCAGTTGCACAAGTGCCGGCCATGTTCCTGTAAGGCGCGCAGTGATTTGTGGGCTTCTTTTTCACTGGCTATCGTCTGGTTACCCGTTTTGTCGTGACCCGTTGCCGACTCGGGGATCAGCAGCCGCGTCGTCGCCTGCTTGACCTGAGCAGTCACACGCGCCGAACCGGCTTCTGACAGCTCCACTTCTACGGCCTGCTCCAAGCGCTGCGTCAATTGCCTGCGCAGCGGCAATAACGTCGGTGCCTCATCACTCAAATGCGCAGACCAAAGCTCATCGAGGTGCGTCAGGTGCTCAAGCATGCGGCGAAACAATGGCTGCTGGTCCTTGAGCGAAAAGCTTTGTGCAAATACCTGCTCCAGGCGTAGCGCCAACCAGCCCAGTGCTGCGCCACGGGTACGTAATTTTGCCGGATAGACAACCGCCCAATGGTGCTCGCATAAATGACGTATCAACCCGAGGCCCGCCACCAGCCCCGGCAAGGATTCACGCTGGTACAGCGCCCAAGTCAACCAGGCCGCCACCCGCAGATCCTTGGTGTGCTGACGCAGCAGGCACTCGCTGATGTGCATGGCCTCCTGCCAGTCCGGCTGGGTGCTGACATGTATCGATTGCACTTTGCCAAGCTCGGACTCCAAGGCCTCATATTCACTTGAAAAGCGCATATCGCTGCCTGCAAAGTTACCCTGCGAACAGGGCGCCAAGGCAAGTTCAAGATAATATCCACACAAAGCGCCTGAATAATCCATTTTGGGCCGCACACCATTTAAAACAATTAAATTCTGCACACCTGAAGCACACTCAGGCGCAAAAAACACGATTATAAAAACCTCGCCACTCTCTCCACGAAGTTCGCAAACACTAGCCGGACAAATAACATCCGGCAAGTGTCAAATCGGCACTTAAGGATTTTCCTACAACCCCCTAAATCATTGGCGTGCGCACCATTTTGCGCAGCAAAACCAGCACGCCATGCTCAATTAACCCTCTCCTCCAATAAGCACACGAAAAAACTAGACGAGCAAATTAATGCACACTTCTGCGCAACCAATTTCATTTAAATCGGATTAAAACATCCACCTCCTTAATGAAATCAAGCTCAATAACAAGCAACCCCCTGCTTTTACTGGGCTTGTTAATTTCAGGCACGCTTCTTGTTATAGGAACTTGCCCAGCCGGCACAACTGCCGCTGGGCACTACTTCAACCATCAGGCAAGGAAACCCGTCATGCCAACACCCGCATACCTTTCGATCACCGGTGTCAAACAAGGACTGATTACGGCAGGCACGTTTACCCAGGACTCGGTAGGCAACATTTATCAGGAGGGCCACGAAGACCAGATCCTGGTCCAGGCTTTTTCGCATCAAGTGATCATTCCCCGTGACCCGCAATCCGGCCAGCCAACCGGCCAAAGGGTTCACAAACCGCTGATGATCAGCAAGGTCTTCGATAAATCATCGCCCCTGCTGTTCAGCGCGCTGACCAGTGGCGAAGAAGTCAAATGCCAACTGCAATGGTTCCGCACCTCCTCGGCCGGCACCCAGGAGCACTATTTCACCATCGAGCTTGAGGGTGCGACCATCGTGGACATCCAGTCACGCATGCCCAACTGCCAGGCACCGGAAAACGCGCACTTCACGCATTTGGAAGATGTGCATTTCACCTATCGCAAGATCATCTGGACGCACGAAGTGGCAGGTACTTCCGGCTCGGACGACTGGCGTAGCCCGGTCGCCGGCTAACCCTGGGTGACGCAGAAACGCCGGCCATGGACGGCAGCGTTTCTGCACGCTTGCTACACCATTGACAGTGGATGCTTGCGCTTGGGTGCACCGAACACGCGGTCGATCGCATCCAGATCGTGCTCATCCAGCACCAGTTTCGCGGCACTTGCGTTTAGCCGCACATGCTCGGGGCTCACCGCCTTGGGAATGGCAATCACACCCTCCTGACGCAGTACCCAGGCCAGGGCGATCTGTGCGGGTGTGGCCTCATGTCGGTGGGCAATTTGCTTGAGCGTCGGGCTGGACAGCAGTTCACCGCCCTGGGCGATTGGGCAGTACGCCATCAGTGGCAAATGGTGCTGTTGCCACCATGGCAACAGGTCGAACTCGATACCCCGCTCTTCGATGTTGTAGAGCACTTGGTTGGTGGCACACGCGGGGGATGCAAGTTCCTGCAGGTCGGCGACGTCGAAGTTGGAAACACCCCAACGACCGATCTTGCCTGCCTCGCGCAGACGTTCGAACGCTTCGACGGTTTCTTCGAGCGGGTACTGGCCGCGCCAGTGCAACAGGTACAGGTCGATATAATCAGTGCCCAGCCGCTGAAGGCTGGCGTCACAGGCACGCGGCACGCCCTTGTGGCTGGCATTGTGAGGGTAGATTTTACTGACCAGGAACACTTGGTCGCGCTTGCCACGAATGGCCTCGCCTACCACCTTTTCGGCGCCACCTTCGCCGTACATTTCAGCGGTGTCGATCAGGCTCATGCCCTCGTCGATACCCAATTGCAACGCGGCGACTTCAGCTTTGCGCAGGTCCGGGTTTTCACCCATACGCCAGGTACCTTGGCCGATGACAGGCACGGGAATACCGGCCAGATCAATGGTGCGCATAACAACCTCCTGATGAGTTGGCGAATTAACAGTGTGGCACTGACCGGACAAAAGGGTTCAATCGAAGTATGGTTAGCCTTTACCCAATCACCAGGCAGGACCTGTAATGCTGTTTGTTGTCATGCTCGGGGGCAAGCACCCAAGGGCCAAAATCGAAGTTCACGATGTGGTGTTCGCAGTGGCTGACACGCTGAAAGCCACCTACCCGCAATTGCGCGACGGCTGGTTCGGCAGCCCCAAGGGCATGCATATCGACGCCTGGATGGCCGTCGATGGCGTAGACGGCTGGAAAGTCGAACTCAGCCAAATGGCGCCGCCTGCAGGTGCCCATCACCTGTACTTCATCAACCTGGGTGGTTATGAAGCCAAGGTGTTCGGCGAGGCCCACCATTACTTACTGGTGGTGGCTCGCGACAAACAGGAAGCCAAGCGCAAGGGCCAGCAGCAGCTATTGCAGCACTGGTCGCAGGCCCATACCGATGGCGTGATGGATATTGACGACTGCCTGCCTATCGATCTGGTGGACGGTCGCTACGTTCACCTGGCGCCAGGCGCGCACCAGCCGGTCATCCAGCAGAACGACTACATCACCCTGCCCTGAGCCTTTACGTGCAGGGCGCCAAGGCTTTGCCAAACAAACGATTGCCATGGGTTTCCCCTTGGAAGGTATAGGTCGGCGAACCCAGCACCGCGTACCCCCGTCGGGGGTAAAAACCCAGTGCGCGTTCATTGCCCACCCACACGGTTGCCCACACGAAAGACGCCCCGCCCATCACCGCGCGCTGTTCTGCCGCCTGCAGCAACCGATAGCCAATTCCCTGGCCGGTAAATCGCTCCTGGATGTAGAGGCGCTGCAACTCGGCGGCATCTGATGCTGTGATCATCGAATGAGTGGCGTGGAGTTTGATCTGGGCAAAGCCAACAAGGTGGCCATTCGACTCAGCCACCACCAGCGAGAGACCGGGTTGTATCAGCAGTTGGGTGATGGTCTGCGGCGCAAAGGCTTGCAGCGCCTCTCTGGCAATCGAGGCGCGGATACCTTGGGTCGCGTAAGTATCGAGAAACACCTGCATACCGAGCACGCCGATGCATAAGGCGTCCTCGGCAGTGGCATCCCGAACAGTAATGGGCGGCGGGTTGATAACAGGCATTGAGTCTCCGTACTCAAGGGGTGCAGGGATCAACGTTTTACCACGAATGCAGCCAACAGCAATTGCCTCTACCGATGGGCCGCAGTAGGGTTTACGCCTCGCCCAATCTGCAGGAGCCCGCCATGAGCTTTTTTTCCGACCCTGATGCCGTCGCCCGCTACGCCGAAGGCCCTGTGCGTCTGGTACCGGGCTTCGATGGCTTGCAACGGATGACCATCCTGCTGCTGCGTGAAACTGTTCCAGCGACCGGCAGCGTGTTGGTATTGGGCGCCGGGGGCGGCCTGGAGCTAAAACGGTTTGCCGACGCCGAGCCAGGCTGGCGCTTTACAGGCGTCGACCCGTCGGCCGAGATGCTGAAGTTGGCGCAGGCGACACTGGGCCCTTTAAATGAGCGCGTGCAGTTGCACGAGGGTTATATCGATACCGCCCCATTGGGTCCCTTTGACGGCGCCACCTGCTTGCTGACCTTGCACTTCATTCCAGAAGAGGAACGCCTGCAAACCCTCAAGGCCTTGTGGCAACGGTTGCTACCCGGAGCACCGCTGATCGTGGCGCACCACAGTTTCCCCCAGGCACCGCAGGAAAAAAGCCGCTGGTTGAAGCGTTACGCCGCGTTTGCGGTGGACTCGGGCGTGCCGGCCGAGGATGCAGAGCGCGCGATTACCGCGATCAGCGCCAAATTGCCGGTACTGTCACCCGCACAAGATGCAGCCTTGATGGTTGAAGCCGGGTTCGAAGGCGTGGAGCTGTTCTACGCCGGCTTCAGTTTCAAAGGATGGGTAGGTTATAAACCGCGCTAGCGCTTACCAACTACCAGATGCCCCACCGCCACCACTGGAACCACCGCCTCCGGACGAACTGCTGCTTGAACTGGAGCTTGAACCCGAGCTGCCTGAGCTTGAGCCAGACCCGCCGCCCGAACCCGAGCCGCCATCGGAAATACTCTGCAAAAACACTATAAACGCCACCACCGAAGCGGCGGGTATGGCGATGATCCAGCCTTGATAACCGTGCCCCAGCAGTAACCCGACTGCCACATACACCGCTACCACCGCCGCCACCCGCACGAAGAAGAAGCGCGGGCTATTCTTCCAGGATTGGTGGATAACGAAAAACAGTCCCATATACAACGCCAGCACCAACGCGCAGCCAAACGGCCACACCAGCCAATGGACGAAGTTGACGGCCACGAAATGGTCGACCACCAGCAGCCCGGCAACGTAGGCCAGCACCCCAATCACGCAATAAAACACGGTGCGCGCCAGCCATAAGGCGCCGAAAGTCGCGCCGCCAATCAGCAGGGTCAGCGGCAACACCAGCAGGTACATCGGCCAGTCGCGACCGCCCCCATACAGCGTCAACAGTACCGTAACCGCCACGGTGGCGATTAACGCCGGGCGCCACGGCAGCTTGCCGGCGGCGATCAGCACACCGCCGACGCCTCCCAAGATAAACGCCAACAGCACCGCAATGGCCTGCGGGTTGACCTCAGGCCCCACGGGCTTGGGCAGGTCGCCGCCGTCTACCAGTACGCCCAGGTCATCGACAGCCTGTTGAATCCCACCCGCATAGTCGCCCTGGCGAAACGCCGGGGTGAGGTGTTCTTCAATGATGCGATGAGCCAGCAGGTCGGTGACCGTGCCTTCCAGGCCGTAACCTACTTCGATACGCACGGTGTGGTCGTTTTTAGCCACCACCAGCAGGATGCCGTCATTGACGTCCTTGCGCCCCAGTTTCCAGGCACGGAACAGTTGGTTGGCAAAGTCTTCGATGGTTGCGCCGCCGGTGGTGGGCACCAGCAGCACGGCAACCTGGGCGCCTTTGCGCTGTTCGAGGGCGGCGAGTTGAGCCTTCAAGCGCTCGGTTGTGCCGTTATCCAACGTATTGGTGAGGTCGATCACCCGTTGATCGAGGGCGACCTTGATCGGCGAAGTGTCCGCCTGGGCACTGGTCAACAGGCCGATAAACACCAGCGCCAGCAGACTCAAGACGGATTGGCGCAAATACAGCCGCATGTTTTGTTACCTGAAGTTTCTTCGAGGAGGCGTCGACTTTACCTTATAGACGTATAACGCGTGACCCCACGCCCGCGACTATCTAAACTGCCCACACATATAGCAATGCGCCATAGCTGAGAACCCCATGAACCTAAAGCACCGCAACAACGTCAGTGTGATGGGCAACGGCACGGCGACCTTGGTGTTCTCCCACGGTTTCGGCTGCAACCAGGCCATGTGGAATTATATGACGCCGCACTTTACCGAGCGTTTTCGCGTCGTGATGTATGACTTGGTGGGGGCTGGCCTGTCGGACCTCAGCGCATTCGACAAGACCAAATATGCCGCGCTGGGCGGTTATGCCCGCGATTTAAACGAGATTATCGACGCTTTCGCCAGCGGCCCGGTGATCCTGGTCAGCCATTCGGTCAGCGCGATGATCGCCACCCTCGCCGACCGCCTGGCACCAGGCCGTATCGCCGCCCATGTGATGATCGGCCCGTCGCCACGCTATATCGACGACGTGGGCTACGTCGGCGGCTTCAAGCGCAGCGATATCGATGACCTGCTTGACACGCTCGACAGCAACTACCTGGGCTGGTCCAGCACCATGGCCCCCGTGATCATGGGCGCCCCCGAGCAACCGGCGTTGAGTGCCGAGCTGAGCGACAGTTTCTGCCGTACCGAACCGGACATCGCCAAGCAATTTGCGCGGGTGACCTTTATGTCGGACAACCGTAAGGACGTGATCGGCCTGACCACGCCCGTGCTGATCCTGCAATCACGTGACGACCTGATTGCACCCGTGGCGGTGGGCGAATACCTGCACAGCGTGCTGCCCAACAGCACCTATTGCCTGGTCGATAATGTCGGCCATTGCCCGCATATGAGCGCGCCCGAGGCCTGCACGAGGGCGATGGACAACTTCCTGGCGCCATGGGCCATGGCTGATGTCGGCTGATCTGTTCGACAGCGCCGCCTGTGCCCTGGCGGTGACGGCTGAAGACGGCACGATCCTGCGCGCCAACACGCTGCTCGGCCAATGGCTGGGGCTGCGCAGTGCCGAGCTGTGCGGGCGGCGGTTTCAGGATTTGCTGACCATGGGCGGGCGAATATTCCACCAGACCCACCTGACGCCGATGCTGCGCATGCGTGGCAGCGTCAGCGAAGTCAAACTCGACTTGGTGCACCACGACGGCCACAAAGTGACCGTACTGCTCAACGCCAGCGCCCGCGAACAGGCTGGCGCATTGGTACACGACCTGGCGCTGTTCGGTACCACCGACCGCGACAAGTACGAGCGCGAGCTGCTCAATGCGCGCAAGCTTGCCGAAGCCTTGTTGCAGGAACGCACCAGCACCGAATTGGCGCTGCATCAGGCCCAGGCGGAACTGAGCGAAGCCTATGCCATCGCCCAGCGCCGCGCGTTGTTTGCCGAGCAGATGGTGGCGATCGTCAGCCATGACTTGAAAAACCCACTGACCGCCATCCGCATGGCCACCGACATGCTTGCACGCAGCGAGCGCACGCCCAGGGAGCATCAGTTGCTGGGCCATATCGGCCAGTCCTCCGAGCGCGCCCAGCGAATGATTGCCGACCTGCTGGATTTCACCCAGGCCCGGGTCGGCCACGGGATCAGCATCAAGACCACACCCCTGGACCTGCACGGCGTGATCCGGCACGCCGTGGATGAACTGCGCGTGGCCTTTCCCAAGGCCACGTTAAAGCACCAGGCCGATGGTATAGGCCAAGCGTGCCTGGATGCCGACCGGGTGCAGCAGATCATTGGTAACCTGGTGGCCAACAGCGTGGCCTATGGCGACTTGTTGATGCCAATTACCATCACCTCACGCTTGGGCGAAGGTGGCTGCCAAGTGGCCGTGCATAACCACGGTGCCGCGATCCCGCAAACGCTGCTGGCCGGGCTGTTCGAGCCCATGACCCGAGGCACCGACCAGGGCAGCGAGGTGCGTAGCGTGGGGTTGGGCCTGTATATCGTGCGTGAACTGGCCAGGGCGCACGGTGGAGACGTGGCGGTGAGTTCCTGCGTCAACGAGGGCACGACCTTTACCGTAACGCTTTAAAGCAGGTACGCCGTGCCCTGCATGATCGGCTCGACACGGCCGGTCAACACCACACCGCCCTGCCCGTCCCACTGCACAGTGACCGTGCCACCGTCGCATTGCACCTGAACCGTGGCGTCCAGCAACCCGCGCCGAATCCCATTGACCACCGCGCCACAGCAGCAGGAGCCGGAACCCAGCGACACACCCCCGCCGCGCTCCCAGATACGCAGGCGGATGTGGCTGCGGTCCAGCACCTGCACAAAATGCACATTGGTGTTGGCCGGGAACAGCGGATGGGTTTCCAGCGCCGGGCCCACGGCCGCCACGTCGATGGTGCTGATGTCGTCGATAAAATACGTGCAATGCGGGTTACCCATGCTGCAGGCGGCAGGCGCGCCATCGATGGGCAAGGTGCGGGTGTCCAGCGCGTCAGCCAGTGGTACGCCAGACCAGTCCAGCGAGGGCGCGCCCATGTCCACCGACACTTGCTGGCCGGCGGCCCGCACGCACGTCAGCAAGCCTCGATCCGTGCGCAATACAATGGCGTCGCGACCGGTCTCATGCATCAAGCGGTCGGCCACGCCGCGGGTGGCGCTGCCGCAGGTTTGCAGCGGCGTACCGTTGGGGTTCCAGAACTTGATGCGGGCCAGGGCGTCTTCGCAGTCGAGCACCACCGCCAGTTGGTTGAAGCCGATACCGGTGTGGCGGTTGCCCAGCCGCCGGGCGACCTGCGCAGTGATCGGGTCGTCCAGGCCACGGCGGTCGATGATGATGAAATCGTCGCCATGGGCATGCATCTTCACAAAGGGCAAGGTCATGGGCGGTCCTCGGTCGAGATCAGCCTGCAAGCATACGGGAGTTTCATCCAAGCCGTTTCAGCCGCGTGCTAGCGTTGGCACATCCTTATCCAACAGAACCGTCCATGAACAAAACCACCCTTGCCTTTACCTTGCTGCTGGCCGCGTTGCCCGCGGTGACGATGGCTGCAAGCCTTTGCCAGCCTGCGTCGGCAAACCCGGCAGCCCACGCCCTGCTGGCCGCCGCCCAACGGCATTTGGCCGACCAGCCTGCGCCGTTGCCGCAGGTGCACACCGAAGGCACCCTGCCAAACCATGGCATTCGCGAGCAAAGCCTGGTTGCCGAACAGGACTGGCCGCTGATGCGCCAGGCGGCGCTGGCCTGGCGCATCAGCGGTGACCCGCGTTACCTCAGGCAAGTCGACGACTACCTCGCCGCCTGGGCCGATGTCTACCAGCCGGATTTCAACCCCATCGACGAAACCAATCTCGACATGCTGATCACGGCCTATGCGCTTACCGCCGACCACCTGCGTCTGGAAACCCGCGCCGCCAGCCGCCGTTTGATCAGCAAGCTGGGCAATGGCTACATCGCGCATATCGAACAATTCCACGGCCAGAAAAAAGGCACCCAGACCAATAACTGGCAGAGCCACCGCATCAAGTTGGTGACCCTCGCCGCCGCCGCACTCAACGACCAGGCCATGCTTGAGCACGCTCATCAACTGTTTAAACAGCAAGTGGCCGATAACATCCTGCCTGACGGTTCGGTCACCGACTTCCAGGACCGCGACGCCCTGCATTACGTGGTCTACGACCTTGAACCGCTGGTGCAGACCGCACTGGCGGCCAAGGCCTACGGCGGCGACTGGCTGAACCTCAAGAGCAATGGTGCGTCGCTGGGCGCCGCCCTCGACTGGCTGGTGCCTTACGCCACTGGGCAACGCAGCCACCAGGAGTTCGTGCACACCCACGTTCAGTTCGACAAAGACCGTGCCACAGTAGGCGAAGCCGGTTACAGCGGCACCTGGGATGCCAAAAGCAGCGCGACGCTGTTCTGGCTGGCGGCGCAACTGGATAAACGCTACTTGCCCGTGGCCACACAACTGGCGGCCCACCCGGCCGATTGGATCAGCGCCTGCTATTTGAAGTAAGCGCGGCTAGACTGGCCGGGCGCCCTATTCAAAGGATTGACCATGCTTATTGTATTCAGCGGCCTGCCCGGCACCGGCAAGACCACGATTGCCAGCGAACTGGCACGTCGGATAAACGCGGTTTACCTGCGTATTGATGTGATTGAGCAGGCGCTTCGGGATGCAAACGTACTGACCGGTGATGTGGGCGCCAGCGGTTATGGCGTGGCGAATGCGCTGGCATTGAGTAATTTGAGAATGGGGCAGACGGTGATTGCCGACTGTGTGAACCCGCTGAAGGAGAGCCGGGAGGCGTGGCAGGCCGTGGCGGCGACAGCGGGCGTCGAGATGCTTGATATTGAGGTGGTTTGCTCTGACCTGCTGGAACATCAGCGCCGGGTGGAGGGCCGCACGGGCGATATTGCCGGGTTGGTGCCGCCCTCCTGGCAGTCCGTTTCAGTACATGAATATGAGGCGTGGGCTGAGACGCCACTGACTGTCGACACTGCAAGTGTGACAGCCGCCGAGGCCGTCGAAGTGATCCTGGCACACATCACCCCTGTCGCGAGCGGGCTTACCGTGGCGAGCAGGCTTGCCCTGCGTTGGGCTGCGAAGCGGCCCTAGTACAGTCACCGCGTTTTATCAGAGACACATAAGCGTCTGGTTTTGGGGCTGCTACGCAGCCCAACGCAGGGCAAGCCTGCTCGCCACAACAGCCCCGTCTGCCACAACAAACCAGCTAGCCACAACAAGCCCGTCTGCCACAGTGAGTTTTTAGAGCACCGCTCCCATCGCCTTCACCAACACCGGGTCACGCCCATAAATATCCGGCGAGTACACCAACCCGCCCTGGCGATCGACTTCCACTGTCCAGTAACCCAACAGCACCGGCACCGGCGTGGCCAGCCTGAATTCATGGGTTGTGCCGGTGGCCAGCAATTCTTCGGTGCGCGTGCGTTCGGCCGGGGTTACCAGCAGGTCGCGCAGCATCATCGGCTGCTCAACCCGCACGCAGCCCGAACTGAATGCCCGTGGGCCTTTGGTAAACAGCGGCTGGCTCGGCGTGTCGTGCAAGTAAACGGAATAGGGGTTAGGGAAGCGCATCACGATGCGGCCCAGCGGGTTGCGCGGGCCGGCCTCCTGGCGCAGCAGAATGTTGCCGGGGTGCGACCAATCCACCTGGTCGGCCGTCAATGGGCGGCCCTGGGCGTCGAGCACTTGCAGGTTTTGCTGGCGCAGGTATTCGGGGTTGAGGCGGATGGCCGGGAGTTTGTCCTCACGCATGATCGTCGGCGGGATGGTCCACGTGGGGTTGAGGGTAAGCCGGGTAATGCGCGACTTGAGCAGCGGCGTCTGGCGTTCGGCACGCCCCACTTGCAGGCGGGTTTGCCACACCGGGATGCCGCTCTGGTAAACACTCAATTGCGCAGCCGCGACGTTAACCACGACACCTTCGGGTTCCAGGTCCTGAGCCAGCCAACGAAAACGTTCGAGGTTGATGCGCAACTGATCGCGGCGCATCGCCGGGCTGATATTGAGTTCGGCCACAGTACCCGTGCCTATCACACCGTCGGCCTGCAACGAGTGGCTGAGCTGGAAGGCCTTGACCGCCTTGACCAACTCGTCACGGTACTGCCGGCTGTTGCCCGTCGGCGCCTTGGCGAGATAACCACCGCTATATAAGCGCCGCGCCAGGTCGGGCACGCGCGGGTCCTCCATGCCTGGCTTGAGCAGCGGCCCGGTGGCGACCGGGTCCCAATGGGGCAACGGCTGCAGGCGCACAGTGGCGTAGGTATTGCGCAAGCTGCGGTACAGGTCGGCACTGGGGCGCGCCTGATCAAAGGCTTGCGCCATGTCTTGCAGGCCGGTGGTGGCAAAAGCCAGCAATTGGGTATTGGGGTCGAGGGTGGGTGGCTGGGAATGCCACAGCGGCTCGAAACGCGACTGTTGCAGGCGCCCGTAATGCAAATCCTGCAGGGCTTGCAGGTATTGCCGGCTGCTGCCGATATCGCTGCACAGCACGTTACCCGTGGCATCCACGGTAGGCAGGCTATAGTGGGTGGGGTCCAGGCCATCGTCGGCCAGCATCAGCAACTGAGATTGCAGAGTGTGGCGGCGCTCATCGGACCACAGCGTCACATTGCCCTGTTGCTGGTAGAACGCCTGCAAGCGCGCTTGGGTCGTTGCGTCTATCTGCGCGGCAAGGTTGGGGCAAACGCTGGGCAGTTCAGAAAGGGCCAACTGCACCGGGCTGGTCGAAACCACCGGCACAGCGTCCACCGGCAGCTCATCAGCTGTCGCGACCAGTGGTGCAACGAGCAGGCAAATGCTCAAGTAACATGCGTGTTTTTTGAACAATTGACTTAACTCCAATCCACAGCGGGGGGGATGTACTGTAGATGCTGACTTTAATATGCCGCGCCGGCTTGATCGCCATGACCCTGGCTACGCTGAGCAATGTTACGCTCGCCGCCACTGCCAACCCTCCTACTTTGTATAGCAGCCTGGCGCGCTCGGCTCCAGAACTCAATCCCACTGTACTGAAAAGCGCCCTGAGCGCGGTGCAATGCGCGGTCAATAACGGCGAGGAACGCTCGGATCGCCTGGCCGTCATTGACTACTCCCAGCCCTCTACCGCCCGTCGGCTGTGGATCTTCGACCTACGCAAGAGGTCCCTGGTACTGCGCGACCTGGTGGCCCATGGTGCCAAATCCGGGGAAAACTTTGCCACGCAATTCTCCAATCGGGAAGGCAGCCACCAATCCAGCCTGGGTTTGTTCCGCACCCAGGAGAGTTACTTGGGCACCCACGGCTACTCGTTGCGCATGGACGGCCTGGAGCCGGGCTTCAATGACCAGGCCCGCGACCGCGCACTGGTGATTCATGCAGCCGACTACGTCAACCCGGCGTGGAGCAAGCGCGAAGGCCGAATCGGCCGCAGCCAGGGTTGCCCGGCCGTGCGCCCGCAAGTAGCGCGCCAGGTGGTAGACAAACTCAAGGATGGGCAGTTCATGTTCTCCTGGTACCCGGACCAGCGCTGGCTGAAGTCGTCGACGTATCTCAACTGCAAACCCCAACAGGTGGCGAGTAGTCGTACAATCCGTGGTGGTTAGCCTGTCCCCACAGATAAAAGAGAGCGTCGCATGCTTCTACACACCTCCACCTGGATCGAAATCGGGCAGTTTCTGGAACGCAGCCGCACGGTGGTTATTCCCATTGGCTCCAACGAGCAGCATGGCCCCACCGGCCTATTGGGCACCGACTGGATGTGCCCGGAAATCATCGCCCACGAGGCGCAGAAAAACGCCGACATCCTGATCGGCCCGACCTTCAATATCGGTATGGCCCAGCACCACCTGGGTTTTCCCGGGACCATTTCCCTGCGCCCTTCCACCTTTATCGCTGCCATTGGCGATTGGGTGCGTTCATTGGCCGGGCATGGTTTCGAGAAAATCCTGTTCTTGAATGGTCACGGCGGCAATATCGCCACCATCGAGGCGGCCTTTTCCGAGCTCTACGCCGAAGCCAGCTACGCGCGCCGCCCGGCCGGGTTTGCACTCAAGCTGGTGAACTGGTGGGACCTGGAAGGCGTCAACGAACTGGCTCACCGCCAATTCCCGGTGGGCCACGGCAGCCACGCCACGCCGTCGGAAATTGCAGTGACGCAGTGGGCGTACCCAGAGTCGATCAAGTCGGCTGAGTATTCGCCACAAATCGCCAACACCGGGCCGATCCGCGAAGCGCTGGACTTTCGCGCACGCTTCCCCGACGGGCGCATGGGCTCTGATCCTGCGCTGGCGACGGTGGAAAAAGGCGGTGAGTTGGTGGCGTTGGCAGCCAAGGGGTTGGTCAACAGCGTGAACGCCTTCAGCAACGAAGCCAGACCCTAGGCCCACCATAAATCCAAATGTGGGAGCTGGCTTGAACGGTGTGAAGGCTCGGATTACTTGCAATCCTGTGCCGCCAACTCAAGCCGCGATGGCTTGATCGCCGACGCCAGTGGCTTACGCTCATACAGGAACACCTTGGTGCCGTCCTGGGACTTGTAGGCTTCCAGTACATCATCGGCGGCAATCTTGCTGGTCAACACCACTTTGGCATGACGCGAGTTCTGGGTCACCGTCGAGGTAATGCCGTGTTTTTCAAGCTTGGGCAACACGCACTGCACATAGCCTTCAGGGGTCTTATTGGTTTGCAGGGTCAAGCTCGGAGCGTTGGGAGCGGTGATACAACCGGTCAGCAACAAAGGAGCCGCAGCCAGGGCCGGAACGAAAAAAGCGCGCATATAAAATCCTGAGTATAAAAAGAAAAGTTCACATCAACTGGCGCTTACCAACGCCTTGAGCGACACATCGAACTGCTTCAATGCATCAAGCTGTACATCACGCTGCTGTTCAATCTGTGCGGCAATTTCCGGCACCGCCTTGTCATGCACCCACACAGACGGCACCTGTTTGTGCACCGAGCCTTCAGCCTTGGCGATGTATTGCAGGTTCGCGTCATAGAACCTTGCAACAAAGCGCGCCTCAACCTGATCGTTACGCTGGGTCAGCAGCTGGTTGTGGGTATCGAGCACCACCACCACATCCGGGTGCGCCTGCACCAATTCATCGAGGCTGCTATAGACCGTTACTGTAAGAAAAGTGCCCTGCAACGAACTCATTAACCAATCGATGGCCAGTTCCGGGTCGGAGCTGTTGACGAACGCTTCACGGATGCGCCCGTCGAGGGCATCCTTGGCGCCGTTCATGGCCATGGCGTGGTAGCGTTCAAGGTAGCTGAGGTTGTCGCGGGTGTTTTCGCTGTACAACACCCCCACCGATTGCGCGTGCCGCAGGGAGTCTACGCTACCGACGAGAGGCAGCAAATGGCTTGTACGCAGATCATCGGCAATCGCCGGGTTGGCCAGCACCGTGGTGCCGAGCATCAGTATCATCAGGCCCAGCTGGATTATCGTCCTCATCGCGCATTTCCTTGAACAGCGTGTCGATGGCGTGATTGTCCGCTTTTGGCGCAAAAACAGAACGTGTGATCCTTGATGGTGACTATCATTTGAACCGATAGTGTCAGGCAGCCTAACTCCATAAAACCTATAAGGACCACGCCATGAAGCCCCACCAGAAAACCTTCGACCGCATCCGCGAAGCCGTATTGCCGGAGTTTCGCGAGCGGGTCGCCGATTACCTGGTTGAATATGAAAACGTGCTGCAGGACGACACCGCAGACGCCGACCTGCGTTACGCCAGCGCCCAGCAACTGCTCGGTTACCTGCGCGGCTTGAACACCACGCGGGTGTTGGGCATGGCCGATTGGGAAGACCTGGGCCGGCGTGTGGCCCAGGAATGGCTGTAACCCCTAGAGCGCCGGGCGGTGCAGGTTGACCCAGGCCTGCACGGAAGGCCGCTGCCATTGGTGTTGTGCATAGGCCACCAACTCGGCGGGCACGTTGTCACCGTTGAGGATCAAACGGTTGAGCATCACCGCCAGGTCCACATCGACTATCGACCACGCACCGAACAGGTACAGCGGGTTGCCTGCCAATAACGCCTGTGCCGCCTGAATCAACTTGTGCGCGGCCGCCTCACCCGCAGGCGACAACGGCGGCATCTTCTGCCCATAGAACACCACCAGCGTCGAACGTTCCTGGCGAATAGCCTGCAAGTCGCTGCGCAACCACGCCTGAACCTGCCGCGCCCTCGCCCGCTGTTTTAAGTCCGTCGGGTATACCGTGGTCTGGGGGAAAGCCTCATCCAGGTATTCGCTGATTGCAGAGGACTCCGACAAGGCGAAGTCGCCTTCCACCAACGTGGGCACACGCTGAGTCAGGGACAGTTGGACAAATTCCGCTGCCTGGTTTTGCGCCGTGTCCAGGTCAAGGGTGACGGTTTCGAAGGTCATGCCCTTTTCCAGCAGGGTGACGAATACCGACATGGCGTAGGGGCTGGTGAATTGAGCATCGACATAAAGGCGCAAAGACGGTGACGGCATAAAGGCTCTCCTTGGGTGAATGCCCACGCTACGAGATCGGCAGCTGGAAAGACAATGCGCGATTTTTATGGGGGCATTCCAAGTGGGAATGCGAGCCCTTATCCAGCGTTTGCCAACACCTGATCAAATACATAGCCCATCATGTTATTCAAGAACTTCTCTTGCCCATTGTCTACCGTGGTGCCTGAAACCTCAGTGGTGGTAAGTTCAATATCACTGAATGCGATCACTCGGCCCATCGTGCCGCCTACCAACCAAAAAAGCACATTAGCACCAAAAGTAGCCAACACCTTGCTGCCTGGGGGAAGTTGTGTTGCAGTCATTGCAAGTGATGCAGACCCCTTGATTGTCACGCCTGAAGAGTTGCCGAAATAGCTGCTCAAGTTTTCCGTTGTGGAAGACAAGCCACTGTAAACCCCCACAACAGGCACGCCAGCAAGCGTACCGGTATGCCCAAATCGCTGTAAAACATTCAACATGCCTACAGCGGCGCCATTATCACAGGCTAACAGTAAGACGCCGCCTAGCGCTGCATATTCTTTCAACCTATCTGCTTGTGCCACGGTAAAACTACTATTATGTAACCCGACAGACAGCACATCATATTTAGCCTTCAATTCAGCAGCCGTTATAGAGGGAGCAACAATATCTGCCGCGGCATCAATAGCGTCTACAGACTGGATTTTATTATAAGTCCCGTTGGGTCCGTAATTTGCGGGCTCTTTAACCTGCGCCATCAAATTGGGGTAACTTGAATTACCAATGGCGACACTCGTAAAACCAAACTTTATAACCTGCAACTTTACTGGCTTGGTCACGGCCGCAGTCGCCGCCGAACAACAATGACGGTGCACATGAACATGCACGTGTATATGCACCTCTTCACCACTGAGGCAGTTCTTGTGATCTTCACGGCACGTCTCAGAAACTACGACACCACTGATTTCACGCGGGGACTGGCTTGAATCAGACATATTCAAAACTCCTATAAACTTAGCAAACTTACCGGAACGTTACTGCCGACCGCATATGCGCTTATTCCGCGCTCACCAGCACCTGATCAAAAACATAAGCCATCATATTATTTACAAATCTCTCTTGCCCGTTATCGATCGTAGCGCCATCGACATCAATCACCGCCAGGTCTATATCACTAAAGGCGATCACCCGACCCTTTGTCCCTCCTACCACCCAAAAAAGCACATTAGAACCAAAGGTAGCTAACACCCTGCTGCCGGCTGGAAGTTGTGCGGCGGTTATCACAAGTAATCCTCCCCCCTTAAGTGGCAGCCCAGACGAATCACCAAAACAGTCACTGAAGTTTTCCGACGCAGAGGAGACCCCGGTGTAACTCCCTATAGCACTGCTAACAAAGGAGCCGGTATGCCCAAATACCTGCAGAACATTTGTCATGCCAGCCGCAGTACTATTATCACAGGTCAGCAGCAAGACACCGCCCAAATCGGCATACGCTTTCAACTTGGCAGCTTGTGCCACGGTAAACGTACTCACATGCAGCCCTACCGACAGCACGTCATATTTAGCCTTGAGTTCGGCAGCGGTTACGGTGACCGATACAATATCGGCCATCGCATCAAACGTAATGACAGATTGAATTTTATTATACGTGCCCTCTGCACCATAGTTGGCTGGCAACTTGACCTGCGGCATCACTTTAGAATAATTCGGACTGCCAATTGCAATATTGGTAAAACCAAGCCTGATAACTGGCAATTTTTTTTCGGCCACCGGCACGGGTACGGGTACGGACACCGCCCCCGTCGAACAGCATTTATGGTGTACATGAACATGAATATGCACGTGCGCCACCTCCCCATGATCGAGGCAGGCCTTGTGATCTTCATGGCACTGCTCAGATACAACGGTGCAGCAGACTTCACGCGGGGCTTGGCTTGAATCGGACATGATCGACACTCCTGGGGCCTAAGAGCACCTACCTCAGTAACAGGTAGGTACCCGCCCTCACCTGGGCGGACTCACAGCACTACACGCCGAATCCAATACTCCGTCTACTGTCAGAATTAACAGGGCTGGCGTAAAAAGTGTCTGGCGCACCGAGTGCATTCCTGGCGGAATCAGTCGCATTGATGGCAATATCATAGCTCTTGGCTACGAAGCAAAACCGCCCCGGTATTCGTCGCATTACCCCCATAGCTTTCAAGGAAGATAAGCTTATGAAACAAGCAGTTGTGGTTATCCACGGCATCGGCGAACAGCGCCCAATGGACACGCTACGCGGCTTCGTCGAAGCGATGATCCCTGCCGCCCCGCCCGATGGCACACCGTTTTACTGGAGCAAGCCAGACCGGCTTTCGCGCAATTTCGACCTGCGCGTACTGAAGTCGTCAGGTCGCACCTCCACGGACTTCTATGAATACTACTGGGCCCACAAAATGCAGGGCACCAAGGTCGGTCACCTGCTGGGCTGGCTATGGGATATTTTCAAACGCCCGCGCCGTGACATTCCCGAGGCCATCGTGCCGATCTGGCGCACCACGCGCTGGACGCTGATGGTGCTCCTGCTGCTGATTGCCAGTGGCACTCTAGCCACGGCCCGGGGCGGGTTCGAGCCCAGTGACAATCCGTTCGCACTGTTGCCACTGCTGCTTGGCGCCATCGGGCTAGGGTTGCGCTATTCAGCGCTGTCTTACCTGGGCGATGCGGCGCGCTACTTGAGTCCCAACCCGCAGAACGTGGTGATTCGCGAACAGATCCGCGCAGACGGGGTGGCGTTGCTGCGCGCCCTGCACAACCAGGGCGACTACGACCGTATCATCGTCGTCGGCCACAGCCTGGGCAGCGTGATTGCTTACGACATCGTCGGTTACCTGTGGCATGAACACCACGACCAATTGACCCAGGTGATCCCCAGCAACCGCGAGCTGGCCAGCCGTTATGCCGCCAATGCCACGTTGCAACCGGTGATTAATGAAGCATTGCCCAACGCCGGCGCCGCCCTCGATGGCAGCCTGGGCAGCACCTTGAGGTTCCGCGAGCAGCAGGCCCAGGCATTTATCGAGCAACGCGGCCTGGGCAATCCGTGGCGCATCAGCGACCTGGTCACCGTCGGCAGCCCGATGGCCCACGCCAGCCTGTTGTTGGGCCGCAGTGTGAGTGACTTCAAAAAACGCATTGAACGCCGCGAAGCGCCGGCCTGCCCACCGACCGAAGACACCAAGGGCTATGGCTATAACGCACGCAAGCCAGTGATGCTTGGGCAAAAACCGTTTACCCCGCAGTACCTGCACCATGCTGCGGCGTTTGCCGTGACGCGCTGGACCAACCTCTACTTTCCCGCGCCCTACGGCTTGTTTGGCGATATCGTCGGCGGCCCGGTCAAGCCGGTGATGGGTGCAGGCGTGCTGGATTTACCCGTCACCGTAGGCACCTGGAAAGGCTGGCTCGCCCGCTCCTGGCTCAGCCACACCCAATACTGGAGCGAGCGCGGCGGTGCCCAGGGTTACCTCGGCACGCTCACTCAGGATGACAGCGCAATCAGCCATGGCCAGCGCCCGTCGGCCACCGAAGCCTTGCGCTGGGCGGTCGACCTCAAGGGGTTGCGGCGCTTTCGTCCGGTGGGCGCCAAGGCAGCCTTGGCACCCACCGAGGTCTAGGAGGCCCATGATCGCTCCCACGCAATGGGAACGATCACGGCCTAGCCGGCGAAACCACCGGCCTTGAGAAACTCATGCTCGGGTTGGGTGGTTGCCCTGGCCAATACCGCGTTGCGATGGGGAAACCGCCCAAACCGTTCAATGATATCCGCGTGCTCCTTGGCCCAATGGTAGGTGCTGGCATCCAAATACTGGTTCAGCGCCAACGAACGCTGCTGGTCCGCCGGGTCTTCGGAATGTTCAAACGGCAGATAACAGAAGGCGCGCAGTTCGGGCTCGATCTGTTGATCCAACCCGGCGTCCACCGCCCGCCGCGCATACAAACGCGCCAGCGGGTCGGTGGCAAACATATGGGCCGTGCCGCGAAACGCATTGCGCGGGTATTGATCCAGCAAAATCAGCAAGGCCAGCGCACCCTGCGCCGAATCCAGCCAGCTTTCCAACTCACGCCGGGCGGCTTGCATATGCGTGGCGTGAAAGGTCTCGCGAAAGGCTGCGTCAAACGCGTCGTCCTTGGCGAACCAGCGTTTTGGCCCTGCCTGCTTCCAGAACGCGATCACTGCCTCGGCGGATTGTTCGTTCATGCTCGTCATCGTCCTCTCCAACACTTAACACAAAAAAAGCCGCACAGACTTCATCATCGACGTCGGCGATATCCATCAAGTGTCCCACATGGGCTGCGCAAGCTTGCGCGCGGTCGCACCATTGCACATAGGGTTTACCTGATGATCCACCGTCCTGCCCAGGTTTTCAGCGACTCCAATAGCCAAGTGCGCAACAAGCTGTCGGGTACAACATCAACGGGATCTTTGTCGCCAACTGCGCGATCTCGGTGATGCTGTACCGCTGGAAAAGCCTTGATGCCATTGAGCTCAAGCGCCCTGTGGCCTGAAACTGCGCGCCACCGGGTTCAAGGCGCAATAACGTGCAGGTAGAACGCGTGAAACATGAAATACGCACACCCGGCCAACGCCAGCCCCATGCAGCGGTTGAACCAGGTAAACGCCGCCGCCCCGTTGATCCGCCGCCCCAACAGTGCGCCCAACAATGCGTAAACCCACGGCGCGCCGACCGCCCCCAGCCCCAGCAAGGCCGATACGCCAAAGATCGAGGCCCCGGTAATATGCGCCGCCGGCAACATCACGCTGGTGATTGGCAACACCGCGACGATGCCCTTGGGGTTGAGCAACTGGATCACCAGGCCATTCCAGAAGGTCAAGGTCTTGGCAGGCGTGCTTGGGGCGTCATCCACCTCGGTACGTGCGGTGAACACCTGGTAGGCGAGGTACAGCGTGTACACGCCGCCAATCAAAGAAATATACGGCAATGCCGCCTGGGAAATGATCGCTTCGCCGGTGTAGCCAAACAGCACGAACATCAGCAGCATCGCGCACCCCACGCCGATGTAGAAACCGCTGGAGCGACGCAATTTGCCCGTAAGCCCGGCATTGAGGCCCATCAAATTGACCGGACCGGGGCTGTACATGACGCTGAACGCGTAAAGGAAAATGTCCATGGCGAACCTGCAGTAGAAGAAGTCGGGCGAGTCTACTGAGCGGGGTGGTGCGCAATCTTGAACGTTTGTGGTTGATTGGCGCACCTGTGGCGAGGGAGCTTGCTCCCGCTGGGCTGCGCAGCAGTCCCGAAGCCACACTCTGTAGTGAGTCCCTGGGCGCCCGCTACACATTAAATCGGGGCCGCTGCGCGCCCCAGCGGGAGCAAGCTCCCTCGCCACAGGTAGAGTGTCAGCCGGCCAAACGATAGAATCATCCAATGCGGTCAGATTTTTGACCCGGCTTGTCAGCGAATGGGAAAACGGCACCCTGCGGTTTGACAAACCTGGTGAGTGCCTATTGGGCGTGTTTCGTCACAACCTGTTGATTGCGATCGGAGGTGTTTCACGTGATCCGTACTCCAATCCAGACACCGGCCGGTTACGCCGCGTATACGTTGCCCCCTCAATGCGCAGACACAACGTTGGCAAGGCGCTGGTGCAACGGTTGTTGGAACACGCAGCGGCACATTTTCAACAGGTGCACCTGACCACCGATACACCAGAAGCCGCAGCGTTTTATCTGCGCTGCGGCTTTCATCAGATAACCAATGGCACAGCAACCCACGCGAAATCGCTTGTGCCGGGCGTCACCGGACCTTGAGCCTTACATCAACGGAATCGAGTAATTCACAAATACCCGGTTCTGGTCCTGGTCCCGCGCGACTTCGCTGCGCGACACGCCATTGCGCCAGCCGAACCCGACGTTCTTGAACGGGCCGCTTTGCACCACGTAGTCCAGGGAGATATCCCGTTCCCATTCGCTGGCGTTGTTGCCGCTGGCGGTGAGGATGTGGTCGCCCTTCAAGTACATCACCGACGCTTTCAGGCCGGGCACGCCGAGCGCGACGAAGTCGTAGGCGTATTGGGCGAAGGCCGTGCGTTCACCGGCCTGGATAAACGTTTGCACGGTACGATCGGTGTAGAGGTACAGGCTGGAGCCGCCCTCCCCTTTATTCACCAGCCCGCCCTGGTTGAGTTGGGCGAAGTTGCTGTCGTCCGAGACTTGTTGGTAACCGGCGGTAATGGCGTGCGGGCCGAGCGAATAGATGAACGCGGCGCTCCAGGTGTTGTTGTCGATCTCCCCCGTGCCGTTCTTGGTATAGCCGCTGAACTTATAGCCTTCTGCACGGCCGGCGGCGCTGCTGTTTTTGCCGTCGGAGGTGGTCTTGAAATAACGCAGATCGGTTTTCAGTGAGCCGTAGTCACCCAACGGCAACACATGGATCAGCCCGGCAAAGTGTTGTTGGTAATAGTCTTCAAGGTTGGCGTAGTAGTACTGCACCAGCAGGTCCTTGTTTACTTGATAGTCGGCACCGGCGTAGTTGAATTTATTGCTTTCCTGGGTGCCGCCTGCCGCTGCCAGGCCACTGCGGTCGCTGGACCCGCGGCCGGTGGTGTGTTGCAGTTGGCCGCCAATCAAGGTCAGGTTGTCGATGTCTTTACTGGTGATCTGCCCACCTTCGAAAGACTGTGGCAACAGACGGCCATCGTTGCTCACCAGAATCGGCAGGTTTGGGCGCAGGTAGCCGTAGCGCAGCTCGCTCTTGGCGAAACGCGCCTTGGCGGTCGCACCGCCACGGGCCCAGCTGTCGGCGGCTTTGCCGTCATCGTTGGGGATCATCGAGCTGCCGACATGGCGGCCGGCACCACTGTCGAGGGTCAGGCCGAGCATGCCGATAGCATCCAGGCCAAAGCCTACGGTGCCGTCGGTAAAGCCCGACTGGTAGTTGAGAATAAAGGCCTGGCCCCACTCTTCGGTCTTCGACGGCGCGGCGGTGCCGTCGCGGTTATCGTTGTTGAAATAGAAGTTACGCATGTTCAGGTTGGCTTTGCTGTCGTTCAGAAAGTCAGCCGAGGCCAAGGGGCTCAGGGCAATGCCCAAGCCGCCGGTCAATACGCTTAAAACATTCAAAGTGGCTTTCATCAAGGCGAACTCCGGCGCGGAATCCAAGTTCCGGGCGCAAAAAAGGGCAGCAGGGTGCACGCGACCAAACTTGCGTGGGTCGCTGCGTTAACTAACGTTCAATTACCTGGTTGTAAGGAAGTGGACCTCCGTGAAACCTCAGTCAATCAATCCATGGGCGTCATAAAACGGATAGGGCCCCGGGTAGTCCCCGAACACACCGTTGTGGCTGATCAACCCGTGCTGTTCATCCCAGCGATGCAACAGGTAACCCGCCGGCTCCAGGTTGAAATGCGCGGGCGCGGCGTCTTGCAGGTCGAGCACGATCTGGTGGGAGGTGCCGGGGCAGACACAACTCAGGCTTCCGCCAAAACGCCGCTGCATCGGGCGGTGCAAATGGCCGCACAACAGACGCTCCACTTGTGGGTGGCGGGCGACGACCTTTTCCAGCGCAGCCGCGTTGATAAAAGGTTCACGGTCCATATGACCGATGCCGCTGATAAACGGCGGGTGATGCAGGATCAGCAGGGTCGGTACATGCGGGCGCAGCGCCAATTGCGCGTCCAGCCACTGCAACTGGCTTTCCAGCAACTGCCCGCCATGGCCACCGGGGATGGTCGAATCGAGGCCGATCAAGCGCAACGGGTGCTCATCCACAACCCAGTCCAGCGGGCCATCCGCCGACGTCGGCAAATAGCGGTGATCGCCGAATGCATCCAGCAACGGCCCACGCGTGTCATGGTTGCCCGGTACCAGATAGCAAGGCATGTGCAGGCGCGACAGCTCCGGGTGCAGCACGGCGTATTCATCGGCGCGACCAAAATCCACCAGGTCGCCGCTGACCACCACGATGTCGGGCCGTGGGTCACTGGCATTCAGATGGTCGACGGCACGGCGCAGTGCGCCCAGCGTGTCGACCACGCCATAGGTGAGGCGATTACCGGCTTTCAGGTGCAGGTCGCTGATCTGGGCAACAACAAACGGACGGTTCACAGTAAATTCTCAAGCATTGAGGGTAAATAACTTGTGTGGCGCAATCGCCAGGGCAATCGGTGCGCCGACGCTGTGCAATAGGTTGTCGCTGCTGTCCACCAGCAGCGGTTGGGCGCCACCGACATCCACCAGCAGGCGGCTTTGTGCACCCTGGAAGAATTGCGCCACAAGATGGCCGTGCACGTGCCCTTCGTCTTCCATCACCCGCAAGTGTTCGGGCCGGCAATAGACGGTGCTCGGCGAGTCAGCCCTGTGCCACGGCAACTCGCCGCCGCAGACTTTCAGGCCGTGGGCGGTGCGATCAAGCACCACAAAGGCATTGAGGTTGCCGACAAAGCCTGCGACGAACGCATTGGCCGGTTGCTGGTAGATCTCACGCGGGCTGGCCAGTTGCGCAACACGGCCCCGCTCCATGACCAGGATGCGATCGCCCAGGGCCATGGCTTCGCCTTGGTCGTGGGTGACAAATACCGAGGTGATGCCCAACCCACGCAACAGCTCATCCAACTCACTGCGCAAACGCTCGCGTAATTGCGCATCCAGGGCTGCCAACGGCTCGTCCAGCAACAGCACTTTGGGGCGCGGCGCCAAGGCTCGCGCCAGGGCCACGCGTTGGCGCTGGCCCCCGGACAATTCGTGGATGCTGCGTTTGCCGTGGTTCTGCAAACCCACCAGTTCCAGCAGTTCTTCACAACGCTTGTTGCGCGCAACGGGCGACAGGCCGCGAATCTTCAAGCCATAGACGATGTTCCCGGCCACATCCAGGTTGGGAAACAGCGCGTAATTCTGGAACACCATGCCCACATCGCGGCGCTCGATCGGCAGGCGGGTGACGTCCTGGCCGCCGAAAAACACCTGCCCCACGTCCGGGCGTTCCAGCCCGGCGATCAGCCGCAGGGTGGTAGTTTTGCCGCAGCCGGACGGGCCGAGAATCGCCAGGGTTTCACCGCCTTCGACGGTCAGGTTCAAGTCATGCACGGCCACGGTGCCGTCGGCGAACGCCTTGCGACAGCCCTTCAGGCGGATAGTGATAGCAGTCATCGACGCTCTCCACGGGACAAACGAGCACTGATGGCCTGCAACGCAATCAGCAGCGGCACGATCATCAGCAAAAAGATAAGGGTGTAGGCGCTGGCGATTTCCAGGCGCGCCGAGGCATAGCTGTCGGCCAGACCGACCGGCAAGGTTTTGGTCATCGGCGTGTGAAGCATCCACGTCAGGTTGAACTCACCCAGGCTCAGGGTGACCACCATCAGTACGCCCGCCAGAATCCCCGCCCGGCAGTTGGGTACCACCACACTGAAAAAACGCTTGATCGGCCCGGCCCCCAGGCTCGCGGCGGCCTCTTCCAGCACTGGCAGGTGCTGGCGTTGCATCACCGCCATCACCGGGCGTACCAGAAACGGCAGCGTGAACAGTACGTGACCGACAAGAATGAACAGCCAACTGCTGCGAAAGGTGCCGAACTGGCCGTAGGTCAGCAGTAACGCCAACGCACTGGCGAGCCCCGGCATCGCTACCGGCAGAACCATCAGTTCCTCGAACGCACGGCTGAAGCGGTTGTTCATGCGCACTAACGCATACGCTGCGGGCACACCCAACACACAGACGCACACCGCGCAGGCCAGCGCCAATTGCAGCGACAGCCACACCGTCGGCGAGTAGGCCTGCCACACCTGGATCAGCCAATCGAAGGTCAAGCCGCTGGACAGGCCGACAAAGAAATTGCGCGTCAACCCAGCCAACAACGACATCAACACCGGCACCAGCATGAAAGCGCACACCAGCAGGGTGAACAGCAGTTGAATCACAAACAGCGATGAGCGCTTCACAGGACAGTCCCCGCGTTTTTAACCAGGCGTCGTGTCAGCAACAGCACCGCCCAGGTTACCGCGCCGAGCACCACCGACAGCGCGGCTGCCACGGCAAAGTTGGCGTAATTGGTGAACACGTTGTAGATCGCCACCGGTGTGACATTCAGGCGTGTACCCAGGGTGAAGGCCGTGCCGAAAGCGCCCATGGAGGTGGCAAAGCAGATGGCCCCGCAAGAAGCCAGCGCCGGCGCCAAGCCCGGCACGATCACGTCACACACTACGCGCCAATGCCCCGCGCCCAACGAATGCGCGGCCTCCTCGAGGCTGCGATCGAGGCTTTCGCACGCAGCCATCACCGTGAGAATCACCCGTGGGATCGAAAAGTACAGGTAGCCGACAAACAACCCCGCCAACGAATAGGCAAAGATCCAGCGCTCACCGGCCAAGTGCATCCCCAGCGCCGCAAACAAGCCTTGACGCCCCGCCAACAGAATCACCAGGAAGCCCACCACCACGCCAGGAAGTGCCAAGGGAAACGTGAGCAGCGCCACCAACGCCGAACGCCCGAAAAACTGCTGGCGTGCCAGAAACACACCGCTGATGCCACCGATCAACAGCGCGACCAGCGTCACCACCATCGCAAGCATCAGGGTTTGCCCAAGGCTGCCCAGGTATTGCGCGCTGCTCAGCACCTGCCAATAGCCGCTGCCGTTGCTGTCACGGCTCTCGGCGCCCAACACCACCAGGTGCGCCAACGGCAACAGCCAAAAGGCGAGCAGCACCGCAAAAGCCGGGGCCAGCGCCCAGGCCGCGTGTCGGGTCGAAGTTGCCACTTACTTGACCTCGTTGAGGTAGCGGGCGGCGAAGGCTTCCTGCACCGCGGCCATTTTCTGGTAGTCCACGACACCCGCGCGGGCGTAATCGCTGTCGGGCAAGAACTGTGCGGCGACCTCGGCCGGCATTTTCACCGGGCGCACCGGGCGCAGGTACGCCTTGGCCCACAGCGCCTGGCCCTGGTCCGAGAGCACGAAGTCGAGCACCTTCTCGGCGTTGGCGCGATGCGGCGCATTGGCCACTTGGCTCATCACATACGGCACGCTGATGCTGCCCTCTTGCGGGATCACAAAGGCAACGTTGGCGTTGTCCTTGTAGCGGGCACGGTAGGCGTTGAAGTCGTAATCCACCAGGATCGGCAATTCACCGGACAGCACCCGTGCATAGGCAGTTTGCTTGGGCACGATGGGCGCGTTTTTCGCCAGTTTCTGGAAATAGTCGATGGCCGGGGCGAAATTATCCAGGTCGCCGCCCAAGGCACGGTTGATGGCCACGGCAGACACGTAGCCGACGAATGCGCTGGAGGGGTCGAGGTAGCCGACCATGCCTTTGTATTGCGGCTTGAGCAGGTCGGCCCAGCTCTGCGGCACCGGCAAACCGCCGAGCGCGTCGACGTTGACCATGATGCCCAGGGTGCCCGAATGGATGGCGAACCATCGGCCCTCGGGGTCTTTCAAGCCTGCGGGAATCTGCTCCCAGCCCTTGGGTTTGTAACCCTCCACCACCCCGGCTTTTTGCGCTTGTAAACCGAACGTCACGCCGTAGTACACGACGTCAGCGACCGGGGCGGCCTTTTCCGCCACCAGTTGCGCCAGCGACTGGCCGGAGTTCTTGTTGTCCAGCGGCACCTGTACGCCAGTGCTGGCGGCGATGGCCTTGAGCTGCGTGCCCCAGTCGGCCCAGTCCGGCGGGCAGTTGTAGCAAATCGCGGTTTCGGCGGCCTGGGCCAGGCTGGCCACACCGCACAGCAACACAGCGGCCAGGGTTTTACTGAATGCGCGCATCGAGGGGCTCCTCATGGGGTTGAGTGCTTTCGCCCGGCCGGATATGGCAAGGCAAGCAATGGGAAATCGGGGCGTTACCGGCGATTTGCGCCAGCAGTTGGTCAATCACCGTGCTGGCCAGCAGTGCAATGGGCTGCACCACGCTGCACAGGGTCGGGTGCATCTGGGTACCAAGGGAGATACCGTCAAAGCCCATCACCGACAGTTGCTCGGGCACATTCCAGGCATTGCGGCGCAGTTCGGCGATCAGGCTGATGGCCAGGAAATCGTTAGAGCACACCAACGCCGTGGGCGCGTCCGGGCCTTGCAGATACGGCTGGATCGCGGCAAATTCGGCCTGGGTGTGCGCCGGCATTTCGATCACGGCGCGCGGTTGAAGGCCATACGCTTTCATCGCATCGCAATACCCGGCGTAGCGCAGTCGCGCACGGTCCGATTGCAAGGCAGGCCCGGCGACCATGCTGATGCGTCGGTGCCCGGCCTCAAGCAAATACCGCGTGGCCAGCGCCATGCCCGCGCGGTTATCAACCGACACCGCGCTGTAGCCGGGGTTGCTCGGCTGGTGGTAAGCCAGCACAAACGGGGTTTGCTCCATAGCCAGGCTGTTCAGCACGCTGCTGCTCTCGGCGTCGGTGACGGTCAGCACCAAGCCATCCACACGCTGGCGCAGCAGCTCTTCGACCACCACGCTTTCGCGCTCGCAGCTGTAATCGGTGGTCGCCAGCAACAAGCTGTAGCCACGCAGCCGCGCTGCGCGCTCCATGGCCTGGAACTGTTCGGCAAACACCGGGTTGAGCAGGTTGGGCACCACCACACCGATCAGATGGGTGGTTTGCAGGCGCAACTGGCGGCCGAGCAAGTTGGGCCGAAAACCCAGCTCACGGGCAGCAGCGAACACCTGCTCACGGGTGGCCTCGCGCACCTGCTCCGGGGAGGCGAAGGTGCGGGCGGCAGTGGCGCGGGATACACCGGCCAACTGCGCAACGTCTTTCAAATCAGTCATTGTCACTCGCTTGAGATCGATCTCATTGGCGAGGACAGTAACGGGGGAATGTGGCAGGACGGTGCCAGGGAGATGACGGTTTAATGGCAGCCAGGGTTCACGAGAATGTCTTTATTGCGACGTAGGGTTCAGCAAATCCGCCCGCTAACCTTTCGATCTGATCCAAGTGCGGGCACAATGCGTGTCCTTTTTTGGCAGGCACCGCCGCAGGCTCTCAAAAATGATCAAAACGCCGTACTACCTCATCGATAAACAGAAGCTTCTGGTCAACATGCAGAAGATTGCTTACGTGCGCGAGCAGTCCGGCGCCAAGGCGCTGCTGGCGCTCAAGTGCTTCGCCACCTGGTCGGTGTTTGACCTGATGCAGCAATACATGGACGGCACCACCTCGTCGTCGCTGTATGAATTGAAGCTCGGTCGCCAGAAGTTCGAAGGTGAAGCGCACGCCTACAGCGTGGCCTGGGCCGATGACGAAATCGAAGAGATGCTGGAGAACTGCGACAAGATCATCTTCAACTCCATCAGCCAACTGCAACGTTTTGCCGAACGCAGCGAAGGCAAGACCCGCGGCCTGCGCGTCAACCCGCAGGTGAGCAGCTCCGACTATTTGCTCGCCGACCCGGCGCGCCCGTTCAGCCGCCTGGGCGAATGGGACCCGGTGAAGATCGAAGGCGTGATTGATCAAATCTCGGGCTTCATGTTTCACAACAACTGTGAGAACGGCGACTTCAGCCTGTTCGACAAAATGCTCGGCACCATCGAAGAACGCTTCGGCGCGCTGCTGCACAAGGTCGAGTGGGTCAGCCTTGGCGGCGGCATCCACTTCACCGGTGAAGACTATGCCGTGGACGCGTTCTGCGCGCGCTTGAAAGCATTCTCCGAGCAGTACGGCGTGCAGGTGTATCTGGAACCGGGTGAAGCAGCGATCACCAACAGCGCCTCGCTGGAAGTCACCGTGCTCGACACCCTCTACAACGGCAAGAACCTCGCCGTGGTCGACAGCTCCATCGAAGCTCACCTGCTGGACTTGCTGATCTACCGCCTCAACGCCAAATTAGCGCCGAGCGACGGCGAACACACCGTGATGGTGTGCGGCAAATCCTGCCTGGCCGGGGACATCTTCGGCGAGTATCAATTTGATCGTCCGCTGGCCATCGGCGATCGGCTGTCGTTCATCGACACCGCAGGCTACACCATGGTCAAGAAAAACTGGTTCAACGGCCTGAAAATGCCGTCCATCGTAGTGAAACAACTCGACGGTACAGTCGAGGTGGTTCGTGAATTTGGTTACGACGACTACCTGTCCAGCCTTTCGTAAGCTGGCGGATAAAGGAGAGATAAAGCAATTGAAAAAGAACGTTCTTATCATTGGTGCAGGAGGTGTCGCCAAGGTGGTGGCCCACAAGTGCGCGCAGCACAACGACGAACTCGGTCGTATTGCTATCGCGTCGCGCAACATCTCCAAATGCCAGGCCATCATCGACAGCGTCAAGGCCAAGGGTAGCCTCAAGGTGCCCGCCGACATCCAGGCCTTTGCGCTGAACGCTTTGGACGTGGAAGCGACCAAGGCCCTGATCCGCGAGACCGAGTCGCAGATCGTTATCAACGTGGGTTCCGCGTTCCTCAACATGTCGGTACTGCGTGCCTGCATCGACACGGGCGTTGCGTACCTGGACACCGCCATTCACGAAGAGCCGGGCAAGGTCTGCGAGACCCCGCCGTGGTACGGCAACTATGAATGGAACCACCTGGAAGAGTGCAAACAGAAGAACATCACCGCCATCCTTGGCGTGGGCTTCGACCCGGGTGTCGTCAACGCGTATGCCGCGCTGGCGCAGCAACAGCATTTCGACCGCATTGATTCAATCGATATTCTCGACGTCAATGCCGGCAGCCATGGCAAATACTTCGCCACCAACTTCGACCCGGAAATCAACTTCCGCGAGTTCACCGGGCAGGTGTGGAGCTGGCAGAACAGCCAGTGGACCAGCAACACCATGTTCGAAGTCAAACGCACCGACGACCTGCCGGTCGTCGGTTCGCAGAACCTCTACCTTACCGGCCACGATGAAGTGCACTCGCTGTCGAAAAACCTCGACGTGCCCAACGTGCGGTTCTGGATGAGCTTCGGCGAACACTACATCAACGTGTTCACCGTATTGAAAAACCTCGGCCTGCTCTCCGAAAAACCGGTCACCACCGCCGAAGGCCTGGAAGTCGTACCGCTTAAACTGGTCAAGGCCGTGCTGCCCGACCCATCTTCGCTCGCCCCCGGCTACACCGGCAAAACCTGCATCGGTGACCTGGTCAAAGGCACCAAAGGCGGCCAGCCACGTGAGATGTTCATCTACAACGTGGCCTGCCATGAAGAAGCCTTTGCCGAGACCGACAGCCAAGGCATCTCCTACACCGCAGGCGTGCCTCCGGTAGCCGCTGCGCTGCTGGTGGCGCGTGGCGAGTGGGACGTGAAACACATGGCCAACGTCGAGGAACTGCCGGCTGAGCCGTTCCTGAAGGCGCTGGACGTGATGGGCTTGCCGACTCGGATTAAAGACGAGCACGGTGATCGGGCTTGGGATGCGATTGCTTGATTAGGTGATTGCTGACCGAACAAAAAAATGCGCCCTCTGGGGCGCATTTTTTGTTTGGAACAAACACAAATCTCCACCCCAATGAAGATCAACCTGTGGGAGCTGGCTTGCCTGCGATAGCGATCTTCCAGTACCGCATGGGTTGGCAGACACACTGCTATCGCAGGCAAGCCAGCTCCCACATTGAATCTCCGGTGAATGCCAAAACAGTTCAAAAAACTGTCAATTCTCACAGGTTACGCCTCCCACAAACTGCGCTAGCTTAGCCAGTCGAGAGCGCAATCATCGATTGGCTCACCCATTCATCATGAGCGAAAGGACTCGTCCATGAACCGGCCAAAACCCGCAACCCGCAACACTTCGCCGATCAAGCCACGGGCACGAAACCGTTTAGGCATCACCGCCCACCTGCCCCGCTGGGTGTTCGCGCTGCTCATTGCACTCTGCACCCTTGGCGCACTGCAAGACCGCGTCCGCCGCGTACGGCCGGTGTACGCCGTACTGCTGTGTGTCGGCGTGCTCATGCTGTTATGGGCGGGCTGGATACGCTGGTTTGCGCCTGGTTCATAGCTCGCAGGTATGACACTCGCCATCAACGAGCGATGAAGATCAACCTGTGGGAGCTGGCTTGCCTGCGATAGCGGCCTTTCAGTGCCGGATGGGTTGACTGACACACTGCTATCGCAGGCAAGCCAGCTCCCACAGGAGATCGCGTGCGTTCAGATAATTCCCACAGTGGTTTCAGGTTGTCGGTCGGAAGTGGGCTGACTAATCTCTGTGCCGTCGCTGCCAATTCAGCGGCCGGATTTGACCGTCCGATTAATTAAAGTACAGCTTGGCTCTAACCTATTTCAGGTGTTTTTTTCACGCCTGAGGTATCGTGTTGCGGTGGCTGTATGCGGGATACCTTCGGGTATGCCGGATTTCCTTTGATTGCCGGTCGGTCAACCCGTGTACAGCTGCCACCCTCTTCGCTTGACCGCGAACGTTGGCAGCTCCACTTAATCTTAGGACCTTCACCATGATCAAAGACAGCCCAAATCCCCCAGGCCAGCCAGACTACGACACCAGCACTCTGCACGAAGTGGCCTACCGTGCGATCGCCCACTACCTCAACCCCGGCAAACCCATTCCCGAACCCAGTGAAGGCATCTTCACCGTGCGAGCCGACCTGGGCACCGAAACCCTGCTGGTCAACGCTTCCCAGGACTTGGCGTCCATCAGCGATATCGCCAACCACCTGGCGTTTGAAATCGACGGCTCCCAACGCAATGTCGCGCTGGGCATCTGCCGCATGCTCGAAGGTGTGCAACTGCTGGTGGACAAAGCTCTGAACGTAGCGCACCCAGCCGCCTGAAGATCGTTTCCACGCGTTGTGAACGATCAACCTCAAAACCGATGAAGATCAATAGGTGGGAGCTGGCTTGCCTGCGATGACGGCCTTTCAGTACCGCATGGGTTGACTGACACACTGCTATCGCAGCATAGGTATCTACACAACTTTTAAAAGCAGCCTATTTCTCCTGTGGCGAGCAGGCTTGTCCTGCTCGCCACAACAGCCCACCTGCCACAGACTTCGTGTTAACCGGTTGTGTAGATACCTATGGCTATCGCAGGCAAGCCAGCTCCCACAGGAGATCGTGTGCGTTCAGATATTTCCCACAGTGGTTTCAGGTTGTCGGTCGGAAGTGGGCTGACTAATCTCTGTGCCGTCGCTGCCAATTCAGCGGCCGGATTTGACCGTCCGACTTTAAAGAGCAACTGCACCCACACCGATCCTGGGCGTTTTTTTTACGCCTGATGTATCGTGTCGCGGCAGCTGTACGCGGGATACCTTCGGGTATGCCGGATTTGCTTCTTTAGCCGGTCGGTCAACCCGCGTATAGCTGCCACCCTAATTCGTTTGACCGCGAATCGTGGCAGCTCCATTTATAAAGGAGCTTCACCATGATCAAAGACAGCCCAAATCCCCCAGGCCAGCCAGACTACGACACCAGCACCCTGCACGAAGTGGCCTACCGTGCGATCGCCCACTACCTCAACCCCGGCAAACCCATTCCCGAACCCAGTGAAGGCATCTTCACCGTGCGCGCCGACCTGGGCACCGAAACCCTGCTGGTCAACGCTTCCCAGGACTTGGCGTCCATCAGCGATATCGCCAACCACCTGGCGTTTGAAATCGACGGCTCCCAACGCAATGTCGCGCTGGGCATCTGCCGCATGCTCGAAGGTGTGCAGTTGCTGGTGGACAAAGCCCTGAACGTGGCCCACCCAGCCGCCTGAAGATGGACGAGGTAGAGCGCCTGAGCTATCTTCGGGCGCTCTATCGACAGACCGGAACAGGAAGTTACCGCTTGAGTACCTCGCCCCTTCTACGAAGCCGCACCTTCGCCCTCCTCGCCGGCATTGCCTTTATTGCCGTGGACCAGCTAGTCAAACTGCTGGCCCTGGTTTCGCTGCAAGCCAGCAGCTTCAAAATTGGCTCCAGCCCTCTCAACCTTGCGCTGGAACTGAGCCTCAACCCAGGCGCCTTCCTCAGCCTGGGCGCCGCATTGCCGCCGCAGGTCAAACAGCTGATCTTTATCGTTGGCGTAGCCGTCGTGGTGACGTGGGCCATGTGGTGGTCGCTTTCCAACTGGAGCCAGCCGCTGCGTAAAGTCTTGCCGCTTTACGCAATTGCCTTGGGCGGTATCGCCAACTTGATCGACCGTGTGTTTCGCGACGGGCATGTCGTGGATTACATGGTGCTGAACGTGGGGCCAACACATACCGGCGTGTTCAATATTGCCGATATCGCAATTACAGCCGGGGCATTGTTTTTGATGCTTGATCTGTTCGTGAAGCCTCGTAAGTCCTGATCAGCAAGGGGATTCATGCATCAGCGTGAATCCCCAGGCACTCAAAACACCGACCACCCAATCCGCTCGCTCAGCAACTCCAACGCCTTCATCCCCGCCAGCGAGTTCCCCGCCGCATTCAATTCCGGCGACCACACGCACACCGTAAACTGCCCCGGCACCACGGCGACAATTCCGCCGCCGACGCCACTCTTGCCCGGCAAACCCACACGGTAGGCAAAGTTGCCCGCCTCGTCATACAGCCCGCTGGTGGCCATGATCGAGTTGACCTGCTTGGTCTGGCGCGCGGTCAAAATCTGCTCGCCACTGTGGGCACTTACGCCCTCGTTGGCCAGGAAGCTGAATGCCCGGGCCAAATCCAGGCAGCTCATTTGCAGCGCGCAGTAGTTGAAGTAACTGTGCAGCACCGCGTCGACGTCGTTGTGGAAGTTGCCGAAGGACTTCATCAAATAGGCCATGGCCGCGTTGCGCGCGCCGTGCTGGGCCTCGGAGTCGGCGACGACGCTGTTGACCAGGATTTGCGGGTTACCCGACAGGCGCCGCACAAAGTCACGCATCGACAAAATCGGCACGGCGAAGCGTGACTGGTTGATGTCGCAGATCACCAGGGCGCCGGCATTGATGAAGGGATTGCGCGGGCGGCCGCGTTCGAACTCCAGCTGCACCATGGAATTGAACGGTTGCCCCGAAGGCTCGTGGCCCAGGCGCTCCCAGATGGTTTCGCCGCCATGGTCGATGGCCTGCACCAGGCTGAACACCTTGGAGATGCTCTGTACCGAGAACAGCGTGTCGGCATCGCCTGCGCAATAGGCCGAGCCATCGTTGCCGTACACGGCGATGCCAAGCTGATTGGCGGGTACATCGGCGAGTGCGGGAATGTAGTCGGCGACTTTGCCCTGGCCGATCAGGGGGCGAACTTCGCTCAGGATCGATTCCAGCAGTGCCTGCATGTCTTGTCCGGTCATTCTTATTGAATCAGTGATAAGCGGGGCGCGGAGGATACTTTAATGCGTCCGCAAGCACACCATTCAACCAATGTGGGAATGCCGCCTCGGACGCTCCGCGTCCCGCACCTGAAGTCGTGACGCGGAGCGTCACAGGATGCATGCCCACGCGGAGCATGGGAACGATAGCGCAACGATCGGGCACTTCAAAAATGCGCCACATCCGACACCTGCTCATCGAGTACATCCCGCGCCAGCGCCCAGGCGCGGTCCCTGGATTCCACCACCAGCAGCGGGTAGCCCCAGGCCTTGCCGAACATCAGCGCAAATGGCTTGAGGGCCAGGCGTTGCGCGGCGCTGGGTTCCACCTGGATCATGCCTTTGACGTAAGTGCGCAACGCCTGTTTGTTTTTTTTCATCCAGATCGAGGCGTGTTTGCGCTCCTCGTGAGAGTGCTCGTGGTTGTTTTCGTCGACGGCTTTTTCGTGCAGCAGCACAAACGCTTGCTGGCGAGCCAGCAGGCTTTCGAACACCGCAAAAGCATCCTCCGGGCCGCCTTCGTTAGGCGCGTCAAACACGATTTTCACCACGGGAAAGGTTGAACTGTCGAGTCGCATGGCAAAGCTCCTGAATGAGAGTGGCTCTCACTATAGAGATCTTGCGACTGGACGGCATTGCACAGAATAGCCAGAATATTTCGCAGTTCGGCCAAATAGCGAATCCGCCATGCAACGCCACCGCCTTGAAGAACGCGACCTGTCCAGGTCCAGGGACGCCGACCTGATCCCGCGCGCAGTGGTCGCCGTGGGCGCCACCAGCACGTCCGAGCGTTGGGAACATACGCCGCACTCGCACCGCAAAGGCCAGTTGATGTACACCCTGCGCGGGGTGATTCATTGCCAGATCGAGGCCGGCATCTGGATCGTGCCGCCCCAGTGCGCACTCTGGATTCCCGGCGGCCTGGCCCATGCCGCGCGGGGTGCCGGGGAGGCTGAGGTGTATTGCCTGCTGATCGACCCGGACGCCGCCGGCGCTCTGCCCACCCAAGGCTGCACGTTAGCCGTGTCCGGGCTGTTGCATGAGTTGATCAGCAAGGCGGTGAGTTTTCCGCACTTGTACGAGGAAACCGGTGCGCAGGGACGCTTGATCAACACACTGTTGGACGAACTGGCCCAAGCCCCCATTGAAGACTTGCACCTGCCCATGCCCCAGGACCTGCGACTGCGGCGCCTTGCCGACAGTTTGCTGGCAGACCCCAGCGACAAGTCCACGCTCGAACAATGGGCACAGCGCATCGGCATGAGCGAGCGCAGCATGACGCGCCTGCTGCTGGAGGAGCTGGGTTTGAGTTTCGGCCGCTGGCGTCGGCAGTTACATGTGATTCTGTCACTGCAACGCCTGGCCAAGGGTGAAAGTGTGCAACGGGTAGCGCTGGACCTGGGTTATGAGAACGCCAGCGGCTTTATCACCATGTTCCGTAAAGCCGTGGGCCAGCCCCCGGCGCGTTACCTGGCGGATCGCGCCGGCGCGTCGAGTGCAACGGCGGTTGGCGCCATCGCCTTGCACCCCGACCGTTGATCAACGCTGAACCGGAATGCGGATATCGCCGCCCCTGCATTGGCTCTTAACACTGCGCGGGCAGCCGGCAAAACGCAGCTCTTTGCTCAGGCACACGCGTACTTCAGACAGCACCTTGCCTTTGCAAATGACCGCCATGCCATGGTTGCCCATGGCCGGGTTGCTCTGGCGGAACAGGCTCTCGATCGCTTGTGCATCCATGTAATTGGGCACATTGAACGGCTGCAACTGCTGCGGAATCTGCACGTTGGCCAAGGCCGTATCGGTGGCCTCCAGGTAACGCGAAGCGTCCAGCCCGCTGCAGGTGCCGTGTTTGGCCCACTCGTGCTTGAGCAACGCCTGCGTGGGGAAGATCAGCGCACCTTTGGCCAGGTCCGCCGCCGACAATCGCGATTGCGTATCGCACGACGCGGGCCAGCCGCCCTTGGCGTACTGCGGCCAAAGCCCGTGCAACACAAACCCGTAGCCTTTGCCCGTGCATTGCTCGTTGCCAGGGTGCGTCAGGCAGAACGTCGGCGACCATGACAGCGACAACACATAAAAATCAAACTCCCCAGGCGTCCCTTGGCTACGTGGGGCCGCCAGCACATTGGTGGCCAGTAACAGCCACAACAGCATCCAATATTTCATTTGCCTATTCCTGAGAGAAAAAACAGGTATATCCCGATTAACCCGGCAAATTAGGGTTACGGAGTAACACCTTATCGAGGATCCGGTCGGTCTTCAGCGCCTCGATCGCCAGTGACGGATGTTCGGCTTCGCCACAAATATGCGCATTCATGGCCAGTACGTGATGCCACTGGATATGTGCATGGCAGGGTATTTCCAGCACCTCATTCACCTCACCTTCCAGGCGTAACGGCTGGTCTTCAAACACGGCAAAGGTGATGCGGCCGCGGCTGCCGATCAGCTCCACGCGGTCTTCGCGCCGGTCTGCGACAAAATTCCAGCAACCCATGCCCAGCGCGCCATTTGCGAAAGTCCAGCAAGCCGTTACCGCATCTTCAGCCACGTAATTGCCAGCCTGGCGCGCGGTAAACCCGGTGACCTCGACGATATCGCCGGCCAGGTACTGGAACAAATCAAACCCATGGCTCGCCAGGTCGGCAAAGTAGCCGCCGCCGGCAATAGTCGGGTCGGTGCGCCAGTTGGCAGCGCTGGCATCAGCGGCCGCCGGTGGCTTGCACAGGCTCCAGGTCACGTGGCGCAACTCGCCAATGCGCCCTGCCTGCAGCCAGTCGCGTACTTGCTGGAAGCGCGGCAACGAACGGCGGTAGTAAGAGACAAACAAGTGCAGCCCGGCCCGCTCGAAGGTGCGCTGCATCAAGGCGCTCTGCTCGGCATTCAGCGACATGGGCTTTTCGACGCAGCAATGCTTGCCGGCTGCCGCCACCATCAGGCTGTATTCGAGGTGGCTGTCGGGCGGTGTGGCGATGTACACCGCGTCCACTTCGGGGTCGTCGATCAAGGCCTGGGCGTCGGTATAGAAACGGGCAATGCCGTGGCGTGCCGCATAATCACGCACGGCTTCTTCACGGCGCCCCATCACGGCCACCAGCGCCGAACCTGGCGCTTTGTAGAAGGCGGGTCCACTCTTTAATTCAGTGACACTGCCACAGCCAATCATGCCCCAACGTACGGTATTCATCAGTTGTCCTCGTCCGTTTTCATCAAGGGGGCAGTATCCACATCACCGCTGGTGCTTGCCAGCCTGAATCAGCATGACAATTGCATTACACTTTCATGACAGCCACTGAGCCAGGCAGGTGTAGACATTGAAAATCCGTGCAACCGTAATTTGTGAACACCAGGGGCATATCCTCTTCGTGCGCAAGGCCCGCTCGAAATGGGCCTTGCCGGGCGGCAAGGTCGAGCGTGACGAGCGCCCGGTCGGCGCCGCCGCACGCGAGCTGGAAGAAGAAACCGGGTTGAATGTGGATGGTTTGTTGTACTTGCAGGAGCTGAAGGCCCGCGACACCGTGCATCACGTGTTCGAGGCCTCGGTGGTGAACATCAGCGAGGCGCGCCCTTGCAACGAGATCATTGACTGCCGGTGGCACGCTTACGGCGCCATGGACGAACTGGACACCACCGACGCCACCCGCCACATCGTCAAGTCGTTCCTACGACGCCTGTAAGTCCGCACTCTGCCCGCTGTCCAGCAAACCGCGCTTGACTCCACCCTTGGCTTTCTGCCGTTCGACAAAGGATTTGACGAACGCGGCAGCGGCTGCATGCGCCACTGGAACGGCCATGGCCTGGTGAATGGTCATGAAGTTATCGTCAAGCAGGCGCCAGTGCGCAGACACACGGGTTTGCAGAAAATCCCGCACCCCCGCCGCCGCATCCAGGCCTTGCTCGATAAACCAGTCCACCGCCGCCGCAGAAGTGGGCGCACGCACCAGTTCGGCGTGCTGCACGGTTCGGCTCAGGTACAGGTCGTAGGCCGCGCCCTGTCCCACGGCGATACGCTTGCCCGGCGCATCCAGTTGCGCCACCTGGGTCAGCGCCGAATCAGCCGCCACCAGGTACGTGCCCTTGATCGCCACATACGGTGCGCTGAAGGCGATTTGCTGCTCACGCACCGGCTCGATCGCCAGGAACGCCACGCGCCACACGTCTTCGGCCAAGGCGGCAAAGACCTTGCCGGCGGCGTCAAAGGTGATCAGCTCCAGGCTGGCGCCCAGCTCCTCGGCCAGCGCGCGTGCGAGTGCCACCGACACACCCTGCGGCTCGCCGTCGGCGCCGCGCTGCGCCAGCACCGGGTTACCAAGGTTAATAGCGGCGCGCAGTACGCCATCCGGGGCCAACTGTTGCAGTACTTGCGGGTCAATCATCGAGCGCTCCTTGACGGGTCCGTTGCACAGTCTAACGGATCACAAACGGCAACACGCCGCCGTGCTCAAGGTACCCAAGCGCTTGCAGCGAGTCGAGACGCAAGGCCAACACGCTCGTGGCAATACTCCGTCGGCGCACTCGATACGCAGGCAGCGATGCGGCGACCCGACAAGCCAGCTCCCACACTTGGATCGCATGGCATCAGCTGGATGTGAGCAACCGCTCAGGAACGCGGTCTAGTCCCCGCCACCTGCGGCAGTTTCTCGCGGTTTTTGGCCTGCCCGCGCTGGTACAGCGCCTCGACCAGTTTTTGCCGTTCATCCTGGGGCAAATTGCTCGCAAACTGCGCCAGCGTTGCGTCCACCAATGCCCGGAGCGCCGCATCTGCCTCGCGGGCCTTGGCCAGTTCAGTGACCAGCGCATCGCGATCCAGCGTCGGCGCTTCCAACTGCTTGATCACCCCCAGGCGTGCTTCGCGACCGGCCATGATCAGCGGCTGGCTGTCGGCGCGGTTGTGGCGCAACAACTGGCGCAATTCCTTGCGCCGCTCCATCGGCAACTTGATCATCGCCTGGCGCAGACCGTGCTGGTTGACCACCGCTTCGGCGGGCTTGGCGGTAGCCATCCAGTGATAGAGGCCGCCGCCCACGCCACCGATCAAAAACACATTGAGTAATACCGAGAAAACCAGCCAGGGTTTAAGGGATGTTGGGGTCATTGCTCGGTTTCCTCGGCGTTGACGGTGAAGACGACATCGGCGTCGCCCTGATCGAAGACGCTGGGCAGCACGTCGGATGACAGCATTGGCAACGGCACACTCAGTGACGCCACCAGTACCCCGGCGGCAATGCCGGCAATGCCCACGCCCACCAACCCGGCAGGCGACAGCCAGTTGGCATAGCGTGCCCAGAACGACGGCCGTAGTGGTGCAGACTCGCGAATCTGTCGCGCAAGCGCCGGTTCGTTGAACACCAGCTGATGGCTGTCCAACTGGGCGTCGAGCCAACCGACCTCGCGCAACGCCTCGCGCGCGCGTGGGTTGCCGCTGTCGAGCAGTGCCTGGGCAGCGGCTTGTTCGGCGCTGGGCCAGCGATGCAGGCTGGCGCCGTAGGCGTCAGCCAAGTGCGCAAAGCGTTCAGGTGTCATGGTTTTCCCCTTCCTGGGCGGGCGAGCCCGGGTGTGTCGGCAAGTTGGCTGCGCAACTGGCGTCGGGCCCGCGACAGCAGGCTCTCCAGTGCCTCGACGCTGATGTTCATCAGGGCCGCGGCGTCGATGTTCGACAGCTCCTGGTAGTACTGCAGCACAATGGCTTCACGCTGGCGCTCGGGCAAGGCCGCCAGGGCGGCGGCCATCCTTGCACTGCGGTCCGCCGTTTCCAACTGTTCATCTGGCGAGGGTGCGCTGTCTGCCAGTTCCAGCGCTTCATCCTCGTTCAACGGGCGTTCCTTGCGCCGGCGCAAGCGGTCATGGCACAGGTTGAGCGCCACGCGGTGCAGCCAAGTGTCAAAACGCGCTTCGCCGGGGCGCCAGTTGGCCGCCTGGCGCCAGATGCGCAGGAAGCTTTCCTGGGCCACGTCCTTGGCTTCGTCGGCATCCCCCAGCAGCCGCCCGGCAAGCGCAAGCAGGCGCGGCAGCTTGCGCGTCACCATTTCGTTGACGGCCGCAGGTTCGTTGTTGCCGATACGTGCCAGTAGCTCAACGTCCGGATCAGTGTCTTTCAATCAGGTAATACTCGGTCCGGGGGCTAAGAGGTTTCAGCGAATCCAGTGCCCTTTGCGCCAGTACCAGTTGGGGCCACGGGATTCCCAGTGCCCAGGCTCCCAGCGTGCGTTACGCACTACTTCCTGCCAGTGGCCCGGCACCCAGGCATACGCGCCACGTTCCCATTGCCAGTGGCCACGGTCCCAGACAAAGCCCGGGCGCTCAGCCGGGATCACTTCAACGCGTTCGGCCGGTGGGGCCTGGCGAATGATCACTTCGGTCTGGGCAAAGGTCGGGGTGCTGACAAGCGCGGCGAAGGCCAGCGGGACCAACAAGGCATAGCGCAATTTGGCCAGAGGGTTCATGGCAACTCCTTCATACGGCGGACGAAAATGTTCGCATCTGATGGGTTGAACGCTGGGCACAGGAAAATCCGTCGCGAGAACGGTGAATTGTTTCTCGACGATGGGAGTATTGCTCAAGGGAAGAAAACGCTGGATGAAATGTTTGAAAGCATCGCGACGGATTTGTGCAGGTGGTGGCGTTCAACAGGTAACGCAAAACACACAATGAGGAAATATCATGCCCCGTCGACTCTCTATGCTGGTTGCCGCCCTGTTGATCGTCAGCCTCAGCGGCTGCGTAATCCTGCCGGAGCATCGGCATTGCTGCTGGCGCTACTATGGCGCTGACACCGCCCCCACCAGCAGCGTCAACAGTTAACCGACTGCCGCAAAGCCACGCCGCCCGGCCTTGATCTCGGTGCGCAGTTCGCCAATAAGGTTTGAGATGGAACGGATGCTGTCCAGGCCTTGGGGCGAGACCCGGGTCAACAGCAGATCGACGCGACCCGACGCTGGCTCGAACACCCTGATGCGCAGCGAGCCGTCGCTGTTGAGGCTGCAATCACAGGCCAGCGGCAGGAAGCCCGCGGCCATGATCTTATTGAGTTCGTCGAGCGCAATCATGCTGAGCCCCCATCCCTGGGTTCGACCCTGTGGGTGTGATGCAACCAGCATAGATAAGGTTTTGCCTGCTACTGAACAATTAATTCAAAAGTGATAGCTGTGCCACATTTCGCCCTGTAAACGCTGGTGCACTGGCGCCAGAAACCCAACACACGACCTCTCGTCTGCTGCTTTGGCAAGGGCTTGACTCACAACCTGTATCAAAAGACGCTCTTGGCTTTTCGCCATCACCCTGAGCCGCCCGCCATGAGCATCGTTCCCCCGAGCCAGCCCGACAGCGACGTGTACAAAACCCTGCTGGAGTCGACCAAGGCCATCCCTTGGCGCATCGACTGGCAGAGCATGACCTTCAGCTACATCGGCCCGCAGATCGAAACGCTGCTGGGCTGGAGCCCGCAAAGCTGGGTGAGCGTGGATGATTGGGTCGAACGCATGCACCCGGACGACCGTGAATACGTGGTGAACTTTTGCGTGTCGCAATCGCGTGCCGGCGTGGACCACGAAGCCGACTACCGCGCACTGACGGCCAACGGCGAGTATGTGTGGATCCGCGATGTGGTGCATGTGGTGCGCAAGGACGGCGAAGTCGAAGCCTTGATCGGCTTTATGTTCGATATCAGCGAGCGCAAGAAGACCGAAGAGCACTTGATCCGCCTGCAAAAACAACTGGAGGAATACTCCTTCCAGGACGGCCTCACCGGCATCGCCAACCGCCGCATGTTCGACACCGTGCTCGAACGCGAATGGGCCAGTGCCCTGCGCAGCCAATTGCCGCTGTCGTTGATTATTCTGGATATAGACTTTTTCAAGCAGTACAACGACCACTACGGCCATATCAAGGGCGATGAAGCCTTGCGCCAGGTGGCCCGCACTTTGTCGCAGGCGGCCAACCGGCCACGGGATTTTATTGCGCGTATCGGCGGCGAGGAATTTGTGTGGTTGCTGCCCGAAACCGACGCAGCCTCAGCCAGGCAAGTGGCGCAGCGCTGCCTGCACTTGATTTGCCAGCAGCAGATCGAACACGCCGTTTCGCCGGTTTCCAAGTTGCTGAGCCTGAGCCTGGGGGTGGGCACGCATACCGTGACGCCCAACAGCGACCTGCTGGCGTTCGTCGAGTCGGTCGACAAGTTGCTGTATCAGGCCAAACGCAATGGACGCATGCGTGCAGAGTTCGCTGATAGCGAAGTGTGATGCCGAGGTCAAACTCCAGGCAAAAAAAATCCCAAGTAGCTGATGGAAACTTGGGATTTAAAAATGCATAAACCGTGGGAGGTGAACGCCCGGCTATAGTAACGATTGTCAAAACCTGCAACAAGATTATTTTATTCCTTTCGTCGGATTAAAAGCCGCGTAAGTCATTCAATAACCACATGTTTTTTAAGGTAGCCAAGTCAACAAGTGCCACTTTTTGGTGCAATAAACCGATATAGCCCTTATCACTTAGTGGCTATATATCCATTGTTCAAATAGGGTTATTGCTTATCACGGCGCGGCACTCTCGCTGTAACGCTTTCTGAGTTGCTTACAGGCTTCAAGCGATTCCAGGCTGGTAGTCGAAGTGGCACGGGCCACACTTTCAAGATGTTGGCACAGCGCCAAGCGTTCGGCGGCCTCTTCCCGTTCCAGGTCAACCTGAGCATTGAAGCGCATAAACAAGATGCCGAGCAGCACCGCGACGCACGCAACCCCGATCGTCGCATAGCGAAGGCCGTTGGTGGACGGGGGTTCTGCCGGGTTCATGATTTAAGGTGCCCTGCTCTTTTCATACCGCACATCATCGCCCTCGACCCGGCCCACCTGCGTCCAGCCCAGCCGTTGGTAAAACCCGTTGGCGCGGATTTCACCGCGCCCGTCGGTGATCAGGTACAGCGTCGGGTGGTGCTCAAACAGTGCGGCTTCAGCCACCGCCATCAGTTGGCGGCCCAAACCCCGGCCTTCGTAGGCGGGCAATACGAACATCGCAAATACCTCGCCGCTGTCAAAGTTGACCATCGAAAAAGCCGCCGGCTGGCCCTCCACTTCTGCCAGCCACACGCACGGCGCTTCACGGATGCTGTCCGCCAGCACCTGTGGCGTAATGCCCAGATCCGCCATCTGCTCACGGCTCAAGTGGTTCTGCACCACGGCCGTGCGAATGGCGAACAACGTGTCGATATCCGCCAGCGTCGCCAGCCGAATAGGGTTTTGCATAGATCCTCCTCCGTGGATGCACGCAATTGTATGTAAATAGAAACACACAGATTGTCGTGGATTTGTAAGAGAAGGCGCTCGACTACAGGGGTTTTGCCTGTTGTTGACGCCGAAACTGCCCCGGCGCCAGGCCATGGGCCTTGCGAAAGCAGCGGGAAAAGTACGCCTCGTCGGTAAACCCGCAACGCAGGGCAACTGCACCTATCAATTGCGCAGTGTTGAGCAATAAGGTGCGCGCCAATTGCATTCGGCGGTCGAGCACCCACTGAGAAAAGGGTTTGCCGGTTTCTTTGCGCAGCAAATGGGTGAGGTAGTTGGGTGACAGGAACGCAGCGGCCGCAGCGTCAGTAAGATTGAGGCCCGGCTCGTGCAGATGCTCGCGGATATAGCCGTGCACCCGTGCCAAGGCGTCTTTGCGTCCGCGTCGGGTGGTGTTATTGGCGGCAAACGCCTGCAAGGGTTCGGCGTACTGCTGGCAAACCAGGCCGATCAGTTGGAACAAGTAGCCCTTCAAGCGCTCACGTGCGCCGAAAGTGCGCTGGGCGTCCAGGGTGCGCATATGGCCGAGCCAGATGTGCACTTGTTCAAAGTCGGCGTCGTCAAGGATGAAGTCCAGGTGCTCCTGAAAACGGAACGGTGACAGCTCCGGCGCCTGGCTGATGGGGATGTCTTCCAGGTCCAGCGGGTCGCAGGTCAACTGCGGCAGGAAGAACGCCTGGCTGAAGTTGATCAGCATGAACTCGCCGTCTTGCGGGTGGGGAATCACATGCAGGCGATGGGGCAGGATAAACGCCATGGCTTTGTGCGGGAACGGACGCACCGCGCCGCCGATATGTTGCACGGTGTCGCCGCCCAGGTTGATCTGGATCTGGAAGTATTCATGCCGATGCGGGCTGGTCAGCGCCGCCCGCCCGCGCTTGTCGCGGATATAGAAGTCGGGGCGGTCGCTGCGTTGTTCCATGCCATAGGTGGTGACGCGGGTGCCTGGCATAACAGTCTCTCGAAGGGCCTGGGCACCACTTTAGCCTCAACCCTGGCTGAGGGTGAAACTCAACTCGCCGATGCCCTTGATGCCAGCGGTAACCGCATCCCCACGCTGCAACGCGCCGACGCCTGCCGGGGTGCCGGTAAAGATCAGGTCACCGGCCTTGAGTGCTACGGATTTTGAGGCGTAGCTGATGATTTCACTCACCGACCAGATCAGGTCAGCCAAGTCGCCGACCTGACGCTGCTGACCATTGACCTTGAGCCAGATCTTGCCGCTGGCGGGGTGCCCGATAACGCTCGCAGGTTGCAAGGCGGTGCTAGGCGCCGATTCATCGAACGACTTGCCCCAATCCCACGGACGCGCGAGCTTTTTCGCCTCGGCCTGCAGGTCGCGACGGGTCAAGTCGATACCGACGCCATATCCCCATACGTGAGACAAAGCGGCTTCAGGGCTGATATCCACCCCGCCCTTGCCGATGGCCACCACCAGCTCCACCTCGTGGTGCAGGTCGGCGGTCAGTGGCGGGTAGGCGATCACGCCTTCGGCCGGCACCACCGCATCCGCCGGTTTCATAAAGAAAAATGGCGGTTCGCGATCCGGGTCATGCCCCATTTCGCGGGCGTGTTCGCTGTAGTTGCGGCCCACGCAGAACACGCGGCGCAGCGGGAAACGTGCGTCGCTGCCCTGTACGGCCAGGGATGGGGTTGGCGCGGGGGGGAATACGTAATCAGTCATGGCCTTGTGCCTCTTGGTTTACCTGGCGCCAGTATGGCCAGCAGCGCCGAGGCAAAGTTGGACAGGCTTACGCAGATTTTGCACTGACCGGTGCAAAACAGCCCTGGATCATTTACGCGCCACTTTGTAGCGCAGGCAGTCCTGGTAAAAACTCTGGCGGATGACGTCGGGCTTGAGCCGTGAGCGGCTGTCGTAGGTCTGCTCGGTGATGCCCATGGCCATCATGCGCATCCACGATTTGCTGAACTTGATGGTCTGGATCTTCTGCCGCGCGGCATACAGCGACACACCCGACAGCTTGAGTTCCTGCGCCCTGGCGGCGGTGCCTGCACCCCAACTGCACATGTACTTGTCACCCTCGCGCAACTCTCGGGCCTGCACGCTCGCCGCGCCGCCAGCCAGGGAACAGGCGATCAGCATCATTCCAACAGTGCGCATTTGCATCCCCATCTAACCACCTGAAAATAAAAGTGATTTTGGCGGGGATTTTGTTACAAAGGGGCCATTAAATTGCCTTCCTGGGTAAACATTTACCTAATAAATGTTGGCAAACCCTGTGGCGAGCGACTGTGGCGAGCGAGCTTGCTCGCGCTGGGGCGCGCAGCGGCCCCTTGACCGGATGACCGTGTACTTCAGGTGTACCCAAGTGTCAGGTTTTGGGGCTGCTGCGCAGCCCAGCGCGAGCAAGCTCGCTCGCCACAAAAAACGGATCACCCTAAAGGGTGCCGATTACCACTGGTAAGTGGCACTCGCCTGCACGGTGCGCTGCGAGCCATACCAGCACCACGAATAGGAGTAGCACGAGGCCACGTATTCTTTGTTTGCCAGGTTGGTCGCGTTCAGCGCCAGGCGCAGGTTGTCTTTGGGGTTGGCGATATTCGGGATGTCGTAGTGCAGCGCCGCATCCATCAAGGTGTAGCCCGGTACCTTCAGGGTGTTGGCGGTATCGCCCCAGGACGAGCCCACATACCGCGCGCCCGCCCCCACGCCGAAGCCCTTGAGCAGGCCGTCGTGGAAGGTGTAGTCGGCCCACGCCGAGGCCGTATGGCGTGGCACGCCGTAGGTGGTGGTGCCCTCAACGGCAATCGCCGGCCCAGTGCCGACATCGCTGATCGGCGCGTAGCGAACGGTACTGTTGGATTTGCTCGCGCGGTTGTCCAGATAGGCGTAAGCCGCGGTAATGTTCAGGTTGTCGTTGAGGCTGGCCTTGCCTTCCAGTTCAAAGCCACGGGACTGTTGCTCGCCGTCCTGGATCTGGCAGCGGCCACTGCCGCACAGGTGCGTCGGGTCCGGATCCATGGTCGGCACGTTGGATTGGCGCAAGTCGAAAATCGCCGCCGTAATGAAGCTGTTGCTGCCTGGCGGCTGGTACTTGATGCCGATTTCATACTGTTTGCCTTCGGTCGGCTTGAACACCGAACCGCCGTAACCCGTGCCCGATTGCGGGTTGAACGACTCCGCGTAGCTCGCGTACGGCGCCAGGCCGTTATCGAACAGGTAAACCAGGCCGACCCGTCCGGTAAACGCCTTGCTGTCCAGCGACGACTTGCTCTTGGTGCCGGAGCTGATGGTTTTGGTGGTGCTGTCGGTGCTGGCCCAGTCATAGCGACCACCCAGCAACAACACCCATTGGTCCCACTTCATTTGCTCTTGCAGATAAACACCGGTCTGCTCGCTGCGCGAGGTCGCGTCGGTGATGAACGCGGGTGTGGTGACCGGCGCGCCGTAGACCGGATCGAAGATATCCAGGTTCGGGCCACTGCCATAACCGGTCTTGGTGTCGGTGCGGGTGTTCTGGTAATCGAGCCCCATCAACAGCGTGTGCTGCAACGAACCAGTGTCGAATTTGGCCTGCACCTGGTTATCGATAGTGTAAGCATCCATGTCCACATCGGCGGCGATGGTGGAGCGTTTGGAGGTGCGGTAATCGCCCATCAGGTTGCTGTTGTAAATGCTACGGTAGACGCCTTCGGCGCGCAGGTAACGGGCGTTCTGGCGCACCGTCCAAACATCGTTAAAGTGGTGTTCGAAGGCGTAACCGATGGAGTAATGCTCGCGGTCGCTTTTCTCGAAGCTCTTTTCACCGTCATAGAAGTCCACATCGATCTTGCGTCCGGTAGGGCTGCGCAGCACCGAGCCCCAGGCTGGCACCGACCCGTAGGACGCGCCCTTCGGGTCTTTCTGAAAATGCCCAAGCAAGGTCAGCGAGGTAGCATCGTCCGGGCGCCAGGTGAAGGCACTGGACAGCGACTGGCGGCGGGTTTCGGTGTGGTCGACCTGGCCATCTGCGTCATCGAACAACCCCGCCACGCGATAGGCATACACACCCTGATCATCAATCGGGCCGCTTAAATCAAAGGTAGTGCGCTTCTTGTTGAAGGTGCCGTATTCCACGCCGACTTCATGAAACGGCGTGTCCAGCGGGCGTTTGGTGACCATGTTGATCACCCCGCTTGGCGTGCCCTGCCCGTACAGCACCGAGGCCGGCCCGCGCAGCACTTCGACGCGCTCCAGGTCGAAGGCGTCTTTTTGCGGCAAGGCATCTCGGCTCGATGGCATACGCAGGCCGTCGAGGTAGGTTGCCGGGGCGAAGCCACGGATAGTCAGTTGGTCGAGGCGCGAAGCCGTGGCCCCACGGGTCTCCGGCACCACGGCGGCGCTGTAGCGCAGGATCTGGTTGAGGCTTTCGGCGTTTTGCGCACGCATCTGGTCCTTGGTGACCACCGAAATCGACTGCGGCGTCTCGATCAGCGCGGTATCGGTCTTGGTGCCCGACAGGCTGCGGGTGGCGACATAACCCGCCACCGGCCCAGTGGGGCTTTCGCTCTGGTAGGCGCCGCTGATGGTGGTGGCCTGCAACTGCATGGCGCCGCCATCGTTCGGGAGCGCTTCGAGGCGATAGCGGTCGGCGGAGATCTTGATGGCCTGCAAGCCACTGCCGGCGAGCAATTGCGCCAATGCCACGTCGGTGTCGTATTGCCCGCTCACACCGTTGCTGTGCTTGCCGCGCGTCAAGCCTGCATCAAACGCCAGTACCAGCCCGGCCTGCTCGGCGAGACGATTGAGGGATTGGCTCAAATCACCCGCGGGAACCGAAAAACGGCGCAACGCGCTGCCGGTTTCTTCGGCAAACAATGGCTGGACGACGAACAACGGCACAGCGGCAAAAGCCATCGCCACCGACAGGGCCAGTGGGTGCAAGGGACGAGCAAGGCGCGACATGGGAAATCCTGCGTAATGGAGGTTCTATTAACCATGACGGCCATGTCGCCAAATCGGGCAAGGATGAGAGTAATTTTTATTTGCATGACTTTATTGCAATGAGCCGGGTCGCTTTTTTGCGTAGTCCTTCGGGATAGTTTTTCGCGGTTTTTACCCGTCCTGCGTCATCCCATTCTGATTTTTCCAACCATTCGTCCAGCGGCTTTTTCCTGCAGCAGACTCCGACGCCTTGCCATTTTTTGCCGAGACGTCACGGATGACCAACGCCGCCCACATCGCCTTTATCGAACATGAGCTCAACGGCTTTCATCGGAGCCTGGCGGAGTATCGCCAGCAGATGGACGCCTGGTATGCGCGGGCGTTGGATACGCTCAGCCATGCTGCCGACATGCCGTCGCTGTTGGGGATGGACCGTGTGCTGCGGGTTGGCGATGCGCAACAGTCCGTGAGTATTACTGACATGGGATTTTCCACCGTGGCCCTGTGCCCGGCGGGCGGCGAGCTTAAAATCCAGAGCTTGTTCGAATCAGTGTATGACGTGCCGATCGGCGATATCCCGGTGGAGGTTGTCGGGCTGGATGACGGCAGTTCCACGCTTGTCATGCTCGATGAACATGGCAAGGGTTCGCATTTTTGCGCCGCTGGCGGGCGCTATCAGGTGCGGGTGCAGGGCGGCGTTTCTGCGCAGCAAGTGGACGCGCTGTTTGCCTCTTACGCAGGGCTGACGGCCGACCTGGAGCACTGGCTGCGCGAGCAGTGGAAAGATTTCAAACCGTACTGGCAACAATCGACCGCCAGCGCGATTGGCAGCGGCGTGCTGGCGGGCAGTTGGGCGGCAATCCGCGATGTATGGGGCAGCATCAAGCTGGTTCAGGCGATTCTTGAAGACCCGCTGAAATTCACTGAGCAACTCGGCGCCGAGGCCGCCAGGTTGGCGCAGTTGGCCACCGATGCGCCCAAGGTCCTGGAACAGGCCATGTTATTGGCCAGCGACGAGGCCGCGCTGTACCTGATGCTGCGCACCGCGATGCTCTGGCTGGACGCACTGCCACCCGGCGAGATAGCCGAGACGGCGGCGGGCTTTGTAGTGTCGCTGCTGATTGATCTGGTGATCGGCGCAGTACTGACCATCGCGTTGCCGGCGGCGGGCGTGGCTTATCTCGGCTTGCGGCTGGCCAAGTATGGCGCGCGGATTTTGGATGCCGCTGTGGGTTTTGTCAGGAGCCTGCTCGGGATGCTGACCAAATTCATGCAGGCGGTGGACCGTTACAAGGCGGTGGCGGTTCGCGGAGTGGTTGGCGGGTTGAAGCAAGGCACGCTGCAGATGCGCTGACGGGCGCGGCAAAACGCGGTGGTTAAGCAAAAAGAACACGTTGATGACGTGCCTGCTTCGGGCAAGAACCTTAATGGCGATGCGGCGGCTCCGGCCGACAGAACCGTTACCAACGGCTGCCCGGTGTCGATGGTCACCGGCGAGGAATTGCTGACGCTCACAGACGGCACGCTGGATGGGGTTTTGCCGTTTGAGTGGACACGGCTGTATCGCACCAGTGCGGTGGAAGTGGATGGCGGGTTGGGGTTTGGCTGGAGCCATTCGCTGGCGCAGCGGCTTTGTGTTTCCGGTGATTCGGTGGTGTGGACGGATCATGAGAATCGTCGTACCGAGTTTGTGCTGCCCTCCGCGGCTCGACCGGCGATTACCAATAGCTTGGCTGAAGCGGCGATCTATTTGGGTGACCTGCCCGATGAACTGGTGCTGGCCCAGGCGTCGCGTTTTTATCACTTTCGCGACGGTACGCTGACCGCGATCAGCGATGCGTATGACAACCGACTGCGAGTTTTCCGCGATCGTTTGGGGCGGGTTGAACGGCTGGATAATGGTGTAGGTCGCTCGCTGTTTCTGCGTTATGAATTTGGCCGCATTGTGGCGGTGGACTATCAGATTCATCGGGCCAAAGGGCATGAGCCGTTTGAGTGGGTGACCGAGCAGAGCATTGTTTCCTACGCCTATGACGACCTTGGCCGACTGGTTTCTGCGACCAATGCTGTGGGTGAAAGCGAGGTTTATCGCTACGACGAGCAGCACGTCATTCTTGAACGTGGGTTGGCCGGTGGCGCGAGCTTTTTTTGGGAGTGGGAACGGGCTGGCAAGGCCGCTCGGTGTGTACGGCACTGGGCCAGCTTTTCGCAGATGGATACGCGGTATGCCTGGGGCGATGACGGCCGTGTCACGGTGCATAACGCTGATGGCAGCCGGGAAGTGTATGTCCACGATGACCGCGCACGTCTGGTGCAGTGCATTGATCCGGACGGCGCTGAACACTTCAAGTCCTATGACGACAAAGGCCGGCTGACCGTAGAGCAGGACCCGCTTGGGGCGGTGACGGCGTATCAGTACGACGAAGCCGGACGCTTGGTGGCGTTGTTTCCGGGGGACGATGAGCCGACGTCCTACGAGCATGACAACGGGTTCGTGCGCGTTGTGCGCCGTGGTGAGGCAGTTTGGAAATACGAGCGCAATGATCAGGGCGACGTCACGCGCAAGACGGATCCTGACGGCAATATCACGGACTACAGCTACAACAAATATGGGCAGCTGACGGGGGTTTGGTTTACCGATAACAGTTGCCATCGGCTGGTCTGGAATGAGCGTGGGCAGTTGCTTGAGGAGTTGCTGCCCAATGGGGGTAGCAAGCGTTATCGCTATGACGATCTTGGTCGTCAGATCACGCGGGAAGATGAGCACGGCAAGCTCACACAGTACCAACGGGACGCTGCCGGGCGCCTGCGAAAACTGACCCTTCCAGGCGGCGCGACGCGCGAATACAGCTACAACGCCTACGGAAAAATCACCGCCGAACACGACGAACTCGGCCACGTCACCCGTTACGAATATGCCAACGGCCTGCACCTGATCAGCCGCCGAATCAACGCCGATGGCACCCACGTTAAGTATCGCTACGACAATGCGCGTTTGCTGCTGACCTCGATCGAAAACGAGGCAGGCGAAACCTACCAACTCGATTACCACCCCAATGGCCTGATCCAGCAGGAAATCGGCTTTGACGGCCAGCGCACGGCTTACGTGTATGACCTCAACGGCAACCTGGCGGAAAAAACCGAACACGGCGACGACGGCAGCCAGCTCGTTACACGCTATAAGCGAGACCACGCCGGGCGCCTCGTAAGAAAAACCCTGCCAGACGGCAATATTGTCGACTATACCTACGACCGCCAAGGCAACCTCCTAAGCGTCGACGACGGCCACTGGGCGCTGGCCTACGAGTACGATCCACAAAACCGCCTCACCGCCGAACACCAAGGCTGGGGCACCTTGCGCTACGGCTATGACGCCTGCGGCCAACTGCACAAACTGCGCCTGCCAGACAATAACCGCCTCACCTTCAACCACGACAAAGGCGGCCACCTTTCCACCGTCGAGCTGAATGGCGAAACCCTCACCTCCCACCTGTTCAAAACCGGCCGCGAACACCAACGCCAGCAGGGCCAGCTCCTCAGCCACTACCACTACGACGACCAAAACCGCCTGCACGCCCACGCCGTCAGCCAACAGCAACACACGCTATACCAACGCCAATACGACTACGACAAAACCGGCAACCTCACCCGCCTGCTAGATACCCGCAAAGGCGAACACCACTACCACTACGACCCCCTCGCCCGCCTGACCCGCGCCGACCACTCGCAAGACGTGCAGGAACGCTTCGGCCACGACCCGGCCGGCAACCTGCTCATGCAAGACCGCCCCGGCCCGGACATCGTGGCGGGGAACCGGTTGATGATTCAGGGCGATCATCACTACGACTACGACGCCTTCGGCAATCTGATCCGCCAGCGGCGTGGCAAGGGTCATCAGCTCGTCACCGAGTACCGCTACGACTGCCAGCATCGGTTGATTGGTATTACCCAACCCAATGGGCAAACCGCCAGCTATCGCTATGACCCGTTTGGACGGCGGATCAGCAAAACCGTTAACGACATAACCACGGAGTTTTTCTGGCAAGGCGACAAGCTGGTAGCCGAACACCACGCGGACTGCCATCGCAGTTACCTCTACGAGCCAGACAGTTTTCGCCCGTTGGTACTGCTGGAAGGCTTTGGCCCACAAGAAACAAAGCCCTTTCACTACCAACTCGACCACCTCGGCACGCCACAGGAACTGACAAACCCCGAAGGCGAAATCGTCTGGTCCGCGCACTACCGCGCCTACGGTGAAATCGCCCGCCTAGACGTCAGAAAAATCGAAAACCCGCTGCGCTTCCAGGGCCAATATTTTGATGCCGAAAGCGGGCTGCACTACAATCGTCATCGCTACTACAATCCGGATATTGGTCGTTACCTGACGCCGGACCCTGTGAAGCTGGCGGGTGGGATTAACGCGTACCAGTATGTGCCCAACCCTACGGGGTGGGTGGATCCGCTGGGGCTAAATACTTGCCCTGGCGCAGGCAACTGTGATCCAGCTGTTGCAGCTAGCAGTCCACCCAAGTTCGCCAAAACAGACGAAGGAGATGTTGAACTACCCCAAACAGGGGGCGCACAACGGGCGGCCAAATACTCAGGCAACTGGAAAACGGCCGATCTAAATGAAAGTATCATCAAATTTGCGGGCTCAAACCCAGTTACTACAACGACGCACAAAGGTAAAAAAATATATAAAAACCCATCTGACGGCATTGAAATAGTAGAAGATTTAAGTGGTGGATACTTTAGAATACACGACCCTTCACTCCCGGGATCAAGACGTTATCTCAGTCTGGAAGGCATAGTACCAAACAACAAATTATCCCCTTCGGGAAAGCAAATGGGCAGAACACAGAGTGAATACAACGAAGCCACTCACTTCAACAAGAGTATAGAAAAGTGAAACTTATCTGCACGCCTTTGACTAAAGAAGCGATGATTCTATTAGACACTGACGAATGCCCAATCTCGTTATTGGCGAATTGCCCCCTGACCCATACAGAATATCAGCAGTTAATGGGATCAGGGGTTATCGACAAAATCAACAATTCGCTTGGAAAGATGATCGACGATTATGAAGACGAGAGCATCAACACCAATGAAGACCTCAAAAAATCACTATATATACTAGAAAATCATTCAATACCCGAAAACCAAGAGCTGGCAAGAAAAATAATCAAACTCAACAAACTGGCAATTGACAACAACACCGGGCTGTATTTCTTTTTTTAAACCATCACATGTATTGGCACAGGTAGCAGCACAACCAAGCTGCAAACAGCGCCAGTAACAGCTTTATTTTTATGACGAACCCATTTTTATCGTAATTGCAAACGACTACAGTGCTAAACAGACAGGGTTGATGCCGAATGCAAGAAAATCGAATCATTACCAAAACACTCACACGAAAACCGGCAATCTCCCACTCGGAAAAAACATGAAAATTGTAGTGATCGATACATTTTCCTATCTGAACGTATTGCACGTAAAATTCCATTCATCCTTCGGAGATGGCACTGCACTATGGAGCGATACTGCGCCAAAAATCGGTGAAATTATCGACGTTGAGTTTGATTTTGAGGAGGCTTTCTCATGGAATATAAACGTGAAGCCAACCGCTGAAAAATCTTCAAAAATCAAAATGGAGAACAGCCTCATCCAAATAACCGCCGAGCTGGTCCAAGCTGACGAAGAAGGATGTGTAGCATTAAAGCTCGGTGATTCAATAATCCTAATTGAGTTGGATGGTCCCATACCTCAGAAATCAGGATTTGTTGAACTCAGCGCTACCGCAATTCAACTTTACCCAACACATATTTGAGTCCACCTAAGTCAAACGCTCAAACCGGGGCCACAACCCGCAGCCCCGATCCATTTTCAACTCATAACCGGCGCAGCCCCCACCTGCACCCCACGCCCACTCGCGGCCATCTCAAACAACCCCTCCACCCGCGCTTGCTCCACCGCGCTCGGCTTGATCATCAGCGCGCACACCACAAAAATCGCAGCATTCACCACCAGCCCCACAATCCCGCTGGTCAACGACCCAAGCGCTGGAATGTCATCCGGGTACAGCGTGGTCAGTACAATCGCCACCATAATCCCCGCCAACATGCCGGCAATCGCGCCCTGTTTGTTGCCACGGCGACTGAAAATGCCGAAGAACAGCGGCACGGCCAGTTGAATGATGCCCTGGTAGGAGATCTGCGCCAGTAATTGCAGGCGCGAATAATCAAAGGTCAGGTAGGCCAGCACCGAGGCGGCGACGATAAACACCACCATGCCGGCCTTGGCCAGTAAGGTGAGTTGGCGGTCGGTGCGTGGGGTGTTCCAGGTGGCCAGGTCGTTGGCAAACTGGGTGCCGCAGACCTGCACGCAGCCGTCGACGTGGCCGATGCTGGCGGCCAGTACGATGACGATGGCCAGCGCCAGCAGCCATGGCCCGCCAATGTCGAACAGCGAGAGGAACCAGCCTTGTTGCGGGTGGGCCAGCACGTTGGGATCCTGGCTGATGGCGGCGGCGAACAGCATGAGGATGCCGTAGAACCCGCCCACCAGCAGCATGGTATACAGTGTGCCCTTTTTCACCGCGCGCACGCCGCTGGCGGTGTAGATGCGCTGGAAGCTCATCGGCCAGCACATCGAGCCGATCACGCCGGTGAAGATCAGGCTGAACATGTACATCGGGCCATAACCGGTGCCGGCGGCGCCGGGAATTTGCAGCATTTTTTCCGGTAATTGCGCGAGGTTGGAAAACGCGGCCTGATCGCCGAAAAGCAGGAACACGCAGACCCCGGCGCACACCACGTAGGCGATCAGGCCCTGGAACATGTCGGTCATGATCAACCCGCGCATGCCCATGCTCACGGTCCAGTACTGACGGATCAGTACCACCGCCACGCCTGCAAACAGGCAGGTGGTGACGCCCCAACGGCCGAAGCTGGCGAACTGGAACAGCATCGCCAGGGCCTGGATGCCCATCACCACCCATGGAAACACCGAGATGATGCCGATAATCGAGGCGACCCGTTTTACCGCCGGGCTGTCGAAGCGCATGCCCAGCAGGTCCGGCTGGGTGCGCAGGTTGAAGCGTTTGCCCCAGGTCCAGGCGCGGCTGGCCATCAGGTACATCGCGGTCACGCCCAGGGTCGCATAGACCATGCCGTAGAAACCCAGGGCGCCGCCGACGCTCAGGGCAAAAAACGCGGTGAAGGTCGAGCCCGGCCACCAGGAGTTGGTGTAGCACATGGCGATATACCACGGCCCATAGGAGCGCCCGCCAACGGCGTAGTCGGAAAAACTGGTGCTTTCGCGGTTGGTGGCATAGAGCACGGCGATCATCCCGGCCAGGAACAGGCCGATCACACCGAAGGTAATGAACAAGTGGGCATCGCTGCTGGTGCTGATCATCACACGCCCTCCTCGTCAGGAATATCACCGGCCTTGAGCTCGGCCAGATACAACCCCCACACCCCAAGGGCGGCGAGTACGGCAATGGCGATCCAATAGAAAATCGGCAGCGGGATGCCTACCACCAAGGCGCGACTGCCACTCACGCTCAAATAAAACGGCGGGAATAACGCCAGCATCAACAACAGGAAAAAGTAGCCGCCGAAGATCTGGTTTCTCAGGCGTGCGGGTGACGCGCTTGCGGGTTTCATGATGGAGGGTGCTCCTTGAATTTCTGGATCGGTTTGTTGTGTGATCAATCAAAAAATCAAGCAGTGAAACGTCAGCGCAAACCAGCGCCAAAGGAGCTACAGGGTGACGCGTCGTTATTGTGCTGGCGCAGGCTCAGGCCTGTCTTAGCCAGGTTTCCCATTGCGAATCATTGATCACGCTACGTGCGCGCATGTGCTTCCAGGCACCGTATTTGTAGAAGTCGAAATCCAACTGCGACACCGCGTGCTGGACCATCGCCCAGGTCGACCATTTGATGTCGGCCAGGGCCTTGTGCAACTTGATCCGCGCCAGCCGTTGCGGGGTGACCTGGCCGAAATAATCTTCGATCAGCGCCAGTTCCATTTCGTCGGTGAAGAACATCTCGCCAAACCACAGCGCCAGCTCGTAATGACGGTCGTTATTGGAGGCGTACTCAAAGTCCACCAGGCGAATCTGGCGGCGGTCATTGAGCATGAAATTACCCGCCAGCGTGTCGTTCATGCACGGCGCCAGGTCGATGCCCGACGCTTGCAACGCGCCACGCGCCCGGTCACATTGGCGACGCAGCCAGGCATCATCGCTGGGCGTGCAGCCCTGCAGTTCTTCGACCTGGCGCTGATGCTCGGCAATCATGTCGAACACGGTTTTGGTCTGGCACAGCGGCGACTGGTCGTTGAACGCTTTCAGCGCATGCAGGGCGTTATGGCGCACATCGCGGTCGAGAAAGTCCTGATTCGAAGAGGCGCGCCAGCCTTCCATAAACTCGAAAACTTCAACGCCAAACTCTTCGAGGAAGGCAAACACCGGCGCACCATAGCCGGTTTGCGCGGCCTTGACGCTGGCGTCATGGGCGGTGCGCCGGTCGATAAACATCTCGGTGCCGGCGCCGGGCACTTTGAAGAAGTAGGCGGTGTTGAGCCCGCTGACCTCGACCCGCCAGTTGCTGTTGGAGATCCCGCCGCTGACCGGCTCGTAACGAATGCCCGAACCGCTCCAATCGCGTACGCCGCGCACTGCCGCCTCCAGTTGGCATTCTTGAGGCGTACAGGCCTCACCCATTGCTTTCATGCCTGCCCCTCCTGTACCTGCCGTAACCAACTTTCAAATCGCGGGTCTTGCAAGCTCTGCCGGCAGCGCAGCAAGGTCCACTGCCCCACCTTGGAGAACTCCAGGGGCCGCGTTGAGGTCGCGCCGACCCACAAGCCCCACAGCGTCCAATACCAATCATTGATCAGCGCATAGAGGCGGCAGCGGGCGTAATCGCACTCGCGACACTCACCGGCCCAGGCCTTGATGCCGTCACGCCACTGGCTTTCAAAGGCATACAACTCGTTGAGGCTGACGGCCACGTCGTACCACGGGTCAAAGCAACCAGCGTAGTCGAAGTCGATCAATTGCAGCGCGCCGCCGGGGCCGATCATCACATTGCTCGCCAGCCCGTCGCCGTGCAAGGGCACGCAGGTGCCAGGGCTCAATTGCAGCGCGGTCCAGGCCAGATCGATGCAGGTTTCAATCCACCCATGATCAGCGGGCAGGCCCACGCCGTCACGGCTGCACAGCTCACGCAGGTGCTGGATATCCTGCAACGGCGAACGGTTGAAGCCCGGTGAGGTGCCGACGTGCAACTGCCGCTTCAAGGCCCACAGCGCTTGCAGGCGCTGGGGTTGCAGTAACTCATCGAGCCGTGCCCAACGCCACTCGTGGGCCGGCAAGGCATCCAGCAGCAGCACGCCGGCAGCCACATCCACCAGGCGCACGCCGGGGGTCACGTCACAGTCAGCCGCCAGTTGGGTGGCGCGGCCGGTGCGCTCTATGTCGATCAGCGCACGCATATCGTCGTGCAGCACTTTGGCGTAGCACTGGCCCCAGGGCGCCGTGAGGTGAAAGCCGGTCCACTCGGTGGCCAGGCGTATCGGCGAGGCGATACCGGCAGTGCCGTCCGAGACCTCGACATGGGCAGACAGGCCGGCGGACTCCAGGGCGCCCATCAGGCGCGACAGTGCGTAGGAACAGTTGGACATGTCATCCCTCACCGGTAAGCGTTGGGGGAAGTACAGGCGCAATGCAGCAGCGCGGTCAGCATCTGCAGGCCGGTGCGCATGTCGCGGTCATGGGTGAGTTCCGCCTCGTTATGGGACACGCCGTTGCTGCTCGGAATGAACAACAGGCATGCCGGGTAATGCCGGCCGAGGCTGATGGCGTCGTGGCCGGAAACCGTGACAGTGTTGCCGACCGCCAGCCCCAGTTGTTGACCGACGCCGTAGGCCAATTCGGCAAAACCATGGTGTAACGCGATGGGCGCACGCAGGGCGCGGCTTTCGACTTCGTATGTGGTGGCGGTCGATGCAGCGACGGCCTTGAGGCTGGCATCCAGCCGATAACCGGCAACCGCCAGCAATGCCGTGTCCGGCGAGCGGTATTCCACATGCAAGGTGACGCGCGAGGGCACCACGTTCGGCGAGTTGGGGTAAATTTCCAGGCGCCCTACCGAGCTGTGAAACTGCAGCCCGTGCACGTCCGCTTCGGCGCGCACGGTGGTTATCGCATGCGCCGCCGCGAGCAAGGCATCTTTGCGGGCGGCCATCGGGGTTGGGCCGGTGTGGTTCTGTTCGCCGTCGAAACGGATACGCTGCTTGAGCGCCGCCCAGGTTTCACGCACTACGCCGATGTCCAGGCCTTGGCTTTCCAGACCGTCGCTTTGTTCAACGTGGATTTCCACATAACCGGCCACATCCAGTTCAACCAGGCCGTCCCCCAGATAGCCGATCGCTTGCAGCGCATCCTTGAGGCGAATGCCGTCGCCATCGCGGCATTCCCAGGCTTCGTGCAGGGCCAGGTCGCCGGTAAACACGCTGCTGCCGATCAGGCTGGGTTGAAAGCGCGCGCCTTCTTCGTTGGTCCAGTTCACCACCGCCAGGTTGCACGCCGGGGTTTCGCCGCGCTCGTGCAGTTGGCGCGCCAGGCTGGCGATGGCGACTGCGCCGGCCAACACCCCATAGATACCGTCGAAACGCCCCGCGCTGGGCTGGCTGTCCAAGTGCGAGCCGCACAGCACATAGGGGGCGTCCGGGTTGAAGGTGATCAGCCCGAACAGATTGCCGATGGCGTCTACGTGCACTTCGAAACCGCGTTCACGCAGCCACGCGCTGAACAGGTCGCGCACCGCACCGTCTTCGGCCGATGCGGCCAGGCGGTGCAAACCACCTGCCGGTGTCGCACCGATGGCTGAGCTGTCGCGAAACAGCGTCTCGAAGGCCTCGACGTCCGCCTCACTGGGAGACAGCCACTCAGGGGTAAAGGATGTCGACATGGGCGTGCTCCAGGCAGGTCGCAAACTCCGCAGACGGAGGGCGATTGGTGACCAAAGTGGTGATGGCGCTGAACGGCAGAGTGTTGATGAACGTGCGATGGCCGAACTTGGCGTCGTCCGCGAGGATGACGCTGCGCAGGCAATGTTGGGTCAGGGTGCGGCGCAGCAGCGCCTCGGGCTCCTGGTAGTCCATGAAGCCCAGCTGCAAGTCCACCGCGCCGATGCCCATGAAGGCGATGTCGTAGTGAAACTGCCGGACAAATTCCAGGGTGTGGGCGCCGATCAGCGCATTGTCATTACGGCGCACATCGCCGGGCACCACCAGCACCTGATTACTGCTTTGCTGGGTGATCAACTGCGCGATGTCCAGCGAGTTGGTGATGATGCGCAGTTGGCTGAAACCAATCAATTGCTGGGCCAGGGCCAGGGTCGAGGTGCCGGTATCGAGAAACAGCACCATGCCCTCGCTGACCAGTTTGGCAGCACAGACTGCCATGCGGGTCTTGGCCTGGGCCTTGATGCGGGTGCGCACTTGCAGCGGTTGTTCTTCGTTCAGCCTGGGCAAGATCGCGCCGCCATGGATGCGACGCAACTTGCCGGCCTCCTCCAGGTATTTGAAGTCGCGGCGAATGGTTTCTTCGCTGACGAACAGCGCTTGCGCCAGGTCCGACGCCTTGACGCGCTGATGTTGGGTGAGCATGAGCATGATTTCGTCGAGACGTGGCTGATTGAGCATAAAGGGAGCATTCCAAGGCAAATTCGAGCCGCCAGTATCGCGCGCTTTGCGCCCACCACGGTACGCGGCGTGCACCGGTCCGGCGGGGGGCAAAGGACGATTGACGGCGGTTGATCGGGTCACGTTTACCTCTCACTCATCGGGGTGTGAAAGGGCAGAAACACTACAAAAGGATCTGTCCAGGGCAGGCCTCTAACGAGCCGGCTCCACGGGGCAATCAGGCACTACAACAACAGCGGCGGCAGGTGCTGGTCCCAAGGCGCAATGGCTTCTACTGCGGCGCAGAACTGCAACACCTGGGCGTCGGCAAAGCGCGGGCCGACCACTTGCAACCCAATCGGCAAGCCGCTCGGGCTGAAGCCGCAAGGCAGGCTCGCAGCGGGGTTGCCGGTGATATTGAACGGGTAGGTAAAGGGCGTCCAACGTGCCCAGGGCACCGCGCCGTCCGCGCCCGGCCAGCCGTCGGGCGCAACCTGGTCGGCGGCGAACGGCAGGGTTGGCAGGGTGGGCAGCAGCAACACGTCATAGTCGTTGAACAGCGCGTGCACCTGGTTGGCGAAGTGCGCCCGTTGTTGCACGGCCTTGAGGTAGTCACCGAGGTCGTAATCGCCCGCGCGCTGGATCAGCGCGGCAAAGCCTGGGTCCAGTTGGTCGAGGCGATCCGCCAGGGCTTTGCCGTAGGCAATGCCGCGTCCGCCGACCCACAAGGTTTCGAATGTGGCGAGTGGGTCCTGCCAGTCCAGCGTCAAGGTGGTCACGGTGACCGGCAAGCGTTCCGCCAGGTTGTACACGGCGGCTTCGACGCTAGCGGCAATGACCGGGTCGACCGGGGTGTTGAACAATGTCGGGCAATACGCCACCCGCAGCGGCCCCAGTGGCTGGTCGCAGCGCGCCAGGCAGGATTCGGTCAATGCGGGCAAGGCCTGATGATCCAACGGATCCGGCCCGGAAAGGATGTCGAACAACAAAGCGCTGTCGCGCACCGTGCGCGTGATCGGCCCGGCATGGCTGAGCATTTCGGTGGCAGACCAAGGCCAGGTCGGAATGCGGCCCAGGGAGCCTTTCATGGCGAACGCCCCGCAGAACGCCGCCGGAATGCGCACCGACCCACCGCCATCGGAACCCAGCGTGCCCGGCGCCATGCGTGCCGCCACGGCAATCGCCGAGCCGGAGCTGGAACCACCGCTGGTGAGCTGTGGGTTCCAGGGATTGCGCCCGTTGCCGAACACACGCGAGGTACTGGCGCCGGTCCAGCCGAATTCAGTGGTGGCGGTTTTGCCGAGGATGATTGCACCGGCGTCCTTGAGGCGGCGAATGATCGGCGCATCCTGGCTGGGCACATGCTCAAGGCCGGTCAACGAGCCTCGGGTGGTGCGCAGGCCGGCGGTGGAAAACAGGTCCTTGATACCAAAAGGCACGCCGTGCAGCGGGCCACGCAACTGCCCTGCCCGGGCTTCTTCGGTCAGCATCTGCGCTTGCGCCAATGCCGAGTCGGCGTACACGTCGCCAAACGCATTGAGTGTGGGATTGTGGGTTTCGATTGCGTGCAGGCTTTGCTCGACCAGGTGTACCGCAGACAGCGTGCCCGCGCGAATGGCCTCGGCAGCGTCGATCACAGTGGGCATCAAGAGGTCTGTGTTCATTGAGTATCCTGGGCCGTCTGCACATGAGTCCGGTGGGTACGTCAATAAACGCCCGAGCCTGGGGGCGTGTCAAGTGGGTTTTGTTGGCTATGTGGTTTTTGTGTGCTTTGTTATCAGTTCCACGCCACGATCAATAAACCCGCGCCCAATACCAGGCACAAGGGTGAATAAAAATAGGTGTCCAAACGGGCAAATCGTGACCCGCTCACTTTCTTGAAAAAACCCACCAGTTCCGAATCGCCAATCGCCCTGGCGAACATCACCAAGGCAATCGCACTGATGCCCCATTGCAGCGCGCCGTGGGACACCGGCGAAAAATACAACCCGGCCCGCAGGCACACCAGCAACGCAATCGCCACCAAGCCCATCGCCACCAGAAACGTGCCCAGTGCCGACGGTTTGAACGCAGGCCGTGGCCCCTGGGCGAACTCGCCGGGCAATTCGGGGATGGCGGCCAGGCTGCCGAGCTTGCCGCCGGCGGCCCAGTACAGATGCACCATGCTGATGCAGGTAAAAATCGCGACGATCCAGCGTGCGACGAAAAAGCTCATGGCAGGCGCTCCCTTAAATGTGCGAATGAGGATAGTCGGCCTGAGATTTTTTGTAGGCATTTCGTCGGCGGCTGATGGTAAAGTGCCGCCCCATGAAAATCGCCCGTGCCGACCGCTCACTCATTGCCTGGATGCTGTATTGCTGCGTCCTGTTCAATGTGTTCGCGTGCAGTATTGGACATGGGCAGATGCTGGGCATGCAGCTCAACGGCATCGGCGGCCAGTTTTGTACGGTAGACCCGCGCACCCAGGCGCCGGCACAGAACAACTCCACCGACGAGAAGCTGCCAACGCTGTCCAAGGCGTTCGGCTGCCCGTTGTGTTCGACCGGCGGCATGGGCCCGGCACTCAGTTCCAGCCTCAATGTGGCGGTGTTGCCCCAACCGCACGCGCCGCCGCCAGCGGTGGTGCTTGCCGCTGATATTCCTGCCCGCTTCACCTGGCCCACGGCCAACCCGCGTGCGCCTCCCGTTTTCGCCTGATCCCTGCGCTTTCTGATCTGCATCGACCACCGCTCCCTTTAGGACTGCGGAGGACTGTGCGTTGTTTTCAAGCCAAGATTTTCAGGATTCAACCATGAAACATTTACCCTTGTTGGCGGGCCTGTTCGGCTGCCTGCCTGTCTGTGGCTGGGCGCTCGAGCTGGCCCCCACCACCATTGATGGCGAACAAACCAGCGAACCGGGCCTGGCCCTGGACCAATCCAGCGGCACGGCGTCACGCCTGGGTTTAAGCGTGCGCGAAACCCCGGCGTCGGTGGCCATTGCCAACCGCAACGACATTGAGCGCCATGGCGCCAAGACCTTCCGCGATGCGGCCAACACCTTGCCCGGCGTCAACGCCAGTGCGCCGCCGGGGTTTGGCGGGTTTGTGTCCTATCGTGGTTTTACCAGCAGCCAGATCACCCAGATGTTCAACGGCATCAACGTCGCCACCGGCCTGGCGCGGCCGGTGGATGCGTGGATCTATGACCGGGTTGAGCTGGTCGGCGGCCCCTCCTCCCTGATCAACGGCGCCGGCTCAGTGGGCGGCTCGCTGAACTACGTGACCAAGCTGGCCACCCGTGAGGAACAAGCCGCCGAAGGCCAGCTCAGCTATGGCAGCTACGACACTGCCGGCATGGCCTTTGGCCTCAACCATGCCCTGACCGAACCCGGCGCCGAGGTGCAGCACTACGCGCGCCTGGATGTCAGCCGCAACACCAACCACAGTTACATCGACCGCGACCAGCGCGATGCCTGGAGTATGGCGTTCTCCTTGCTCAGTGACCTCACCCCCAACCTGTCCCACACCCTGGCCCTGGAATACCAGGATGAACATGAGGACAGCCCGTATTGGGGCACGCCGGTGCTCAACCCCAAGGCTGGTGAGTTGAAAATCGACAAGCACAACCGCTTCAACAACTACAACGTCGCCGATGGTCGTTACGAGCAACGCACGATCTGGATGCGTTCGATCATCGACTACCGGATCAACGACAGCACCACACTGAAAAACACGCTGTATCACCTGGACAGCCAGCGTGACTACCGCAACCTGGAAACCTACCAGTACAACGCCGACAACAGCGCGGTGAACCGCTCGACCGCCTACCAGGTACGCCATCAGGGCGAACAGCACGGCAACCAGTTCGAGCTGCGCCATGACGACAGTGTGTTCGGCCTGTCAACCACCTGGTCCGGCGGCTTCGAGTACAAGGTCAACAGCACCACCAACAACCCGCTGAATGTGCCAGGTAACAGCACGGTGGACCCGAACGCCTACAACCCCGGGCACTTCTACGATATTCCGGGCACCAAGCCAGGTTTTATCAAAGACAAGACCAACGAGGTCACCACCAAAGCCTTGTTTGTGGAAAACCGCTTGGGCCTCACTGATAAACTCTCGCTGCTCACAGGACTGCGTTACGACGCCATCGACCTGGATGTGACTAACCATCGCGTGATCACCGCCACCAACCCACGGCACTTCAAGCGCAGTTGGGAGCCGGTCACCGGCCGCGTAGGCCTGACGTATCAGTTCATCCCATCGGCCAATGTGTATGTGCAATACAGCACCGCAGCGGAGCAACCTTCCACCACCACTCAAGTGTTCGACGTGTCGACCGGCAAACAGTGGGAAGTCGGCAGCAAGTTCGACTACCTCGACGGTCGCGGTTCGGCCACCGTCGCCGCCTACAGGATCGAGCGCAAGGACTTTGCCGTCACCGACCCGCTGGACCCGAACAACAGCATTCCGGTGGGTGCGCAGACCTCCAAGGGCATCGAGTTGGCCAGTTCGTTACGCATCACGCCACGGCTGCTGGCCGAAGGCAACTTTGCCTGGGTGGACGCCGAGTACGATGACTTCAACGAGAAAATCGCCAGCGGCGCAGTGGTATCGCGCAAGGGCAATACGCCCACCAACGTGCCCAAGCGCGTGGGCAACGTATGGCTGACGTATGACGTTGCCGAGGACTGGCAAGGCGGTGTGGATGCGCGGTATGTGGCCCAGGTGTATGCCGATAATGCCAATACCCAGACGGTCCCGGCCTACACGCTATTCGGCACGTTCCTGCGTTACAAAGTGGATTCACATACCTCGGTGACCGGGCGGGTACGTAACCTGACTAATGAGGTGTATGCAGAGTTTGCGCATGTGTCGCCGGCTTACTATTTGGGCGCGCCACGGACGTTTGAGTTGGCGGTACAAACCCGATTCTAAACCTGGAATAGAGAACCAAATGTGGGAGCCGGGCTTGCCCGCGATGGCGGTGTGTCAGTCCTGTATAAGTTGACTGTCACGCCGCCATCGCGGGCAAGCCCGGCTCCCACATTGGAGGTTACTTCAGGCTCGCCTCAACCTTCTGCGCCACCTGCGGCGTCAACCACGCCTTCCACACTTCAGGGTGTTCCTTGAGGAACACTTGCGCCACGTCACGCGGCGCCGTGTGATTTTCGCTCATCGCCGCCAAGGCTTTATTCAATGGCTCAATCGGAAACTGCACCTTGGTAAAGAACTCGGCAATCTGCGGCTGCGCTTGCTGGAACGGTGTCGACACACCGATGCTCAGCTTGGACGCCAACGAGCGCGTCGGCCGTGGGTTGGGGTTGTCTGCATCGGTCAGGGTCTTCCAGGCATCGGCGTCAAATGGCGGTTCTTCCAGCTGGATCAGCTTGTAACGGCCCATCAAGGGCGTTGGCGACCAGTAGTAGAACAGCACCGGCTTGCCACGACGGATCGACGACGCGATCTCCGCATCCAGCGCCGCACCCGAGCCGCTGCGAAAGTTCACATAGCTGTCGTTCAGGCCATACGCCTTGAGCTTCTGCGCGTTGACCACTTCCGAGGTCCAGCCGATCGGGCTGTTAAGAAAACGCCCTTTGCCGGGCGACTCCGGGTCTTTGAACACGTCCTTGTAACGCGCCAGGTCCTGCACGGTCTTGAGGTCCGGCGCCAGCGGCTTGAGGCCTTTGGCCGGGTCGCCCTTGACCACGTATTCCGGCACCCACCAACCTTCGGTGGCGCCTTTGACCGTATCGCCCAGGCCGATGACTTTGCCTTCGGCTTCGGCCTTGATCCACACCGGGCTGCGGCCGGCCCATTCTTCGCCGATCACCTGGATATCGTTTTTCGCCAGGGCGGTTTCCAGCGTAATGGTGGTACCGGGCAACGTATCAGTGGGCAGGTCATAGCCCTTTTCGACAATAAAGCGCAGCACTTCGGTGATCAGGCTACCGCTTTCCCAGTTCAGGTCGGCAAAGTGCACCGGCGTTTGCGCAGCCGATACCGGCAACGACAGACTCATGGTCGTCAACGCCGCAGCCGCAGCCGCAACCACCAGGGTTCTCAATCCTTTCATGCCTTTGCACCTCGCATTTTCACAGCCATAGCGGGCGGCTTTGCTGCGGATGCGCGAAGCCTCTGAATAGTTAAGTCAACTCAACTGTAGTAGAGGTTCCGGAGGCGCAAGAATACACCTGGCGTTTAGCAGTTACTCACTGGCCTTGAACGTCACCAGTTCACCCTTGCGCCACTTGGCGGCCTTGCCGGTCACGGCCTTGAGGGTTTTGGTCAAGCCTTCCTGCAATTGTTCATTGGCGGCAAACACCAGCATCACGCTGTGGCCTTCCTTGAACACGATGCCCTGGCCTTCGGTCGACGAAACAAAGGCGTAATCGCCCAAGCCATACACCGTCAACTTGATGTCGCGAAACTTCAGTTCGAACTTGCCGCCTTCACGGCTCGGCAACACGGCGGCACGAAAATGGTCGCCGACCTTGAGTTCCAGGCGCGGTTTGTCATCCACGACCAGCGCCGATTCAGTATCGATCTCGGCGATGTAAATGCCTTCCGGCGTCTGTTCAGTGATGTAAACGAAACGGGATTGAAACTGCTTGACCAACTTTGCGCGCAAATCACCCAGCACGAATAACGCGTGCATATCCAGATTACTGACTGCCAAGGAAACGCCCCCACATCAAAAAAGGCGCTGACCGCCAGAGCGGACAGCACAAAAAAACGGCCGTTACGGCTCGATCACACATTCGTAAAAAAACTGAAGAAACCTGCTGCCACGCCATAAGACTAGTACACAGATGCACGATGGACCTTATGCAAGGTCATCAGGCGACACAGCAAATCACAGGTTCAGCAGCCCGAGAACTCGGACCGACCCACTTCAGAGAATAACCCGGTTAAAAACGCGATTTCCGACAGCCTACACATTACATAACACCCGGAATGGAACCAGGCATCGGCTGCCGACGACAATACTAAAACAGCAACCCGGTTCAAAACCACTCGAAACGCTGCTGGTAAGTCCACAAGGTCGATCGACAGGAGCTGAGCATGCAACCACGTCAACACGCCGTTATGTCATCGCGCACTCGTTCATCATGTCCAGACGAGCGCCAATACTACTGCTTACATAACCCCAACGGGTACTCCAATTACGTTCTTTACCAAGTGGTACCGGCCGGACGCAATTTCTTTCATATCCTTGAAGTGACCAGCGGCAGGATCAAAGGCTTTCGCAGCACGCATTCCAAGGCTTGCGAATTGGCCCAACAACTTGAAGCCAACCTGCAAGCGGTTCACGCTGCGATCGTTTCGTCACCCGCCTGACTTTACTGCGCCGTCGCCCTTCAACAACTGCCATACTGGCCCGTCCATTGAAGTTTGCCCCTTGCGTGTCGGCGTTCATCAGTGCAGTGACCTTGATGCAGTTAACTTGAAGGGAAGGCTATACGTGACGGAATTTGATATTGGCGAATTTTTCATCCATGGCGATGCGCGAGAAGTAGATGGCGAGTTTCAAGCGGTGATCATTATGCGGGCCAAACCACCGCTGACCACGGTCACCACGCATCAGGTAGAAAAAGATCGTTGGTTCAAAACCGTCGACGCTGCGGCCATTGCCGGCAAAGATGCCGCCAGGGCGCTGAAATCCGCGGTGGATTCAGGTGCACTCAATTCCTGACCTGTGCAAATCCTGAACTCTGTCGCGTCCCCGGCCTCACATGCACAACATCCCTCACCTTGCATGGAGAACCCACCATGGACGCGCCAATCCCAACGCTGGAAACCCTGTTTGATCAACTCGGTCTGGATTCAACACCTGAAGCCATCGATGCTTTTATCGTCGCGCATCCGCTACCTGAAGACGTGAAGCTGATCGACGCACCCTTCTGGTCTGCGCAACAAGCGGCGTTTCTTAAAGAAGAACTGCGCGAAGACGCCGAATGGGCAATACCGGTGGATGAGCTGAACCAGCGCCTGCACCAGTCTAAATAACACGCCTCAATGCAGGCTGTCTGATTGTTCCAGGTGCATCAGTGCCTGCCAGGCGGCTCTGCACTCCTCGGCTTCACTGCGGCTGGCGAATGCCGTACCGCGTTGCTCGCCATTGAGCAACACCACCCAACAGGCTTTCTGGCCCAGCGCACGCAGGGTTTCGGGAACACCACTGCCGATCATCACGGCGACATCGACCTTGTTCTGCATGGAGCTTCTCCGCCACATTAGTTAGCTACCTAACAATATTGACCATGCTACGGTTTTATTCCACGTGGAAAAAGCTATCTCCGGAATAGCTCCATTGCATAAACAGTAACAATCCTAACGCCCAGCCTTGGCCCCTTCCGGTTTATAGCCCAGGCGCAAGCCACCCCAATGCCGCCCCTTAACCATGATCGGCACCGACAAATCGTGCATCAGTTCGCCAGTATCGCGGGTATAGGTCTGCAACAGCACTGCTTGTTGATGGCTGCCACAACGAATGCCGGTACGGTCGTCGAACTTGCGTTTGGTACGGTTCTGCACGGCGTCAACCTGTGCATCGCCGGTCAGGGCGTGGGAGAACGCCTTGTTGTGTGTGGGCACATAGCCCTGCGGTGTGCAGGCAATCGCGAACACCAGCCCCTCATGGCGCGGCAGCAATGCCTCCTGGATCGTCGGCAGCACTTGGTCGGTGTAGCCATCAAAGCGCGTGTGGTATTTGCTCGGCCGGGTGTTGGGGATCGGCGTGTAGCTGCGGTCGAACAAGTCTTCCAGGCTGATGCGGTTTTGCACGATGTCAGCCTCGAACTGCTCACCAATACGGCTCGCCCCTTCGCGAGCCAGGTCGTAGATGCGCTGGTGATAGTCATCCAGCCCGACTTCAGCCAGGCGCTCACTGATGGTTTCAGCCTGTCCTTCCATCTGCACAGCGACCTCGGCCAGTTGCCGCGTCTGCTGGTCGCTCACCGTTAAATCGCTGCGCATCTGCTCTACCGCGTGGAACAGGCTGTCGAGTTGCGCGCGGTTGGTGTCGGTGCCTTGGGCGATCTCATTGACCTGCCCTTCTACGTCGGCTGCCAGGCTGGCGATATTTTCCAGTTGCTCACCCGCCTGCTCCACCTGCTCGACGCCGATGTGCAAGTCGGCGGACAGTTGGCGAATCTGTTCCACCACCTGGGCGGTGCGTTGTTGAATATCGGCGACCATCACGCCGACCTCATCCGTCGCCGTGGCCGTACGCCCGGCCAGGCCACGCACTTCATCGGCCACTACGGCAAAGCCGCGCCCGTGCTCGCCGGCGCGCGCCGCTTCAATGGCGGCGTTCAGCGCGAGCAGGTTGGTCTGGCTGGCAATGGACTGGATCACCAGGGTCACGCGCTGAATCTCTTCACTGCGCTGGCTCAGCGCCTCGATCAACTCTCGGCTGGCATTGGCGCGCAGGCGCAGTTGGTGCATGCGAGTGATCGATTGAGCCAACACTTCGCGCCCTTCAGTACTGCGCTGGTGCGCCTGGCTGGCCGCGCCCAAGGCCTGCCGGCTGAGTTGAGAGGTGACTTGCTCGGTGCCGATCATCACTTCGGCGCTGCTGACAATTTGCTTGGCGGCGCCTAATTGCGATTGCACGCGCGCGGCCAGTTGCTTGACCGAATAGGCCACGCCGGCAGCGGAAAGTGCGTTATGACTGGTGGTGTAGGAAAGATCGCGAGTCAGCTCACCCAGCGTATCAATCGCCTGGGCAGGCGCTACACGCGGCACTCGGGCCTTGAGCGCAGGCAGCCAGATCACCAGCAAGGCCAGTGGCAGGCACAGGTACAGCGGCAAGCCGGCAAACGACAGGCCCAGCAGGACCAGCACCAGCGCGGTGCTCTGCATAAGCGGCGTCAGCCAGCCGGGCAGCACGCGCACCACCGTTTGCGGTGGCGCTGCTGCGCCCATCAGAGATCCGTCTCCAGCCATCGTCGTTACCCCTCTGTTTGTCGTTATTGTTGCTGCATTAAACGCCACTATTGGGCCATTATCCATGGGCCTTTCGTGGGGTGCTTGCAGCAGATCAATAGACAGGGACGTAACCGGTGTTTCTTCGGGCATCACAGCTGCGATGCCCGACTTCAGCGCATCAGGCCTGGCGCTGGTGCTTGTCGATCTGCTCGTGACGCTCTTGCGCTTCGATACAGTATTTGGTGGTCGGGCTGATCAGCAGGCGCTTGAGGCCGATAGGCTCGCCGCTGTCATCGCACCAGCCAAAAGAATCTTCCTTGATACGTTCCAGGGCACGCTCAAGCTGCGGCAGCATGCGCTGGTCGCGGTCGATGGCGTTTACCAGCCAGGTGCGCTCTTCTTCCACAGAGGCAGCGTCAGCCGGGTCCGCCGGGGTGTCCAGGCTTTCGATGGCGATGCGGTTCTGCTCAATGCGCTCGTGGTGTTCCACTTTCATGTCTTGCAGCAACTTCTCGAAAAAAGCGTGCTGTTCGGCATTCATGTAGTCATCCGCCGGCATGGCCAGCAACTTTTCCTTTGTCATTGATTTCTCTATAAAAAATACGTGCATTAAGGCGAATAAGGGAGCGTTCCGGCAGACCTTCGCAGGCCTCGGAAGGGCGCCGTCCATTTCAAGCGCCACCCGGCACTCAATTTACGAGGGGCGGCAGTCTAAGGCCGACTGGAAGGCTCAGCAACTGAAAAGACAGGCATTTTTTCCCAATTAACCCCCAAAGGCACCAGGACGGGCTTGGCGAACGGTCATCGGAGTGCGTTTATAGCAAGAAATTCAGTGCTGTGGAGCTATATAGAAGACAAACGGTTAGAACGGTCTGATAAAGACTCGCTGTGGGAGCTGGCTTGCTGTGGCGAGGGAGCTTGCTCCCGTTCGACAGCGCGGCTGGAGCAGGCTTTTTAGGGGCGCTTCGCACCCCAGCGCAAGCAAGCTTGCTCGCCACAACAAGCCAGCTCCCACATTGGATAGGTGTTGCCCGTTAATCGGTATCAGCGCTTGAGCTTGCGCTTGTTGCGATACTGGTCGATCACCACCGCAATCACAATGATCAGCCCCTTGATGATGTCCTGGATATACGCATCCACCCCCACAAAGGTAAACCCGCTGGCCATCACGCCGAGAATCAGCGCACCGATCACGGTGCCGGTGATGCGCCCTACTCCGCCCGCCAGGCTGGTGCCGCCGATCACCGCCGCCGCAATCGCATCCAGCTCATAGGACATGCCCATGCCGGCCTGGCCGGTGGCGGCACGCGCCGAGGCCACCACACCGGCCAGGCCCGCCAGCAGACCGGCGATGCTGTAGACGATGATCAGGTGACGCTTGACGTTGATGCCCGAGGTGCGCGCCGCCTGCATGTTGCCGCCGATGGCGTAGGTGTACTTGCCGTACTTGGTGTAGCGCAGGGCGATATGGAAGATCACCGCCACCACCAGGAAGATAATCACCGGCATCGCACCATGGCCGATGGCGGTGTACGAATCCGAGAGCATGCTCACCGGCTGGCCTTCGGTGTAGTAGCGTGCCAGGCCACGGGCCGAGACCATCATGCCCAGGGTCGCAATAAACGGCGGAATGCCGGTCACCGCGATGATACTGCCGTTAATTGCCCCCGCCAGCAGCCCCACACCCAGGCCCATCGCCACCGGAATCCACACCGGTAAGTCGGTCAGGCTGGGAAACACTGCCCGGGAAAAATCCGAGGTTTGCGCCAAACTGGCGGCAATCATCGCCGATAACGCCAACACCGAGCCTGAAGACAGATCGATACCGGTGGTGATGATCACCTGCGTCACGCCAATCGCCAGCAGGCCGATGATCGACACTTGCAGAATCATCAGCACCAGGCGCTGGGAGTTCATCAGGAAGCTCTGGTCGCGCACGATCCAGCCGAATAGCTCAAACACCAGGCCGATGCCGATCAACACCAGGAAGATACTCAGCTCGGTGGGTAAACGCCGACGGTGCTTGACCGGTGCCGTGGCAGGCTTGTTGTCTGTTATTGCGTTCATAGCCAATTACCTTCTTATTCTGTGCGGTTCGTCAGTGGACTACGGTCATACCGGAAGCCAGCTGCATGACTTTTTCCTGGGTCGCGTCGGCGCGATCCAGGGTGCCCATCAGTTCGCCTTCATGCATCACCATCACCCGGTCGCTCATGCCCAGCACTTCCGGCAGTTCGGAGGAAATCATGATCACCGCCATGCCTTCGCTGGCGAGGAAGGAAATCAAGCGATAGATCTCGGCCTTGGCGCCAACGTCAATGCCACGGGTCGGCTCATCGAGGATCAGCAAGCGCGGGTTGGTCATCAACCAGCGCGCCAACAGGGCTTTTTGCTGGTTGCCGCCGGACAGAGTGTCGATGCACTGCTCCAGTGACGGGGTTTTCACCCGCAGCTTCTTGCACATGTCTTCGCACAGCACGCGCAGGGCTTTTTGCTGGATAAAGCCGTTACCCGAGTAATGCGGCAGCACCGCCATCTCCATGTTCTCCAGCACCGACAGGCACGGGAACAGGCCACTGAGCTTGCGGTCCTCGGTCAACAGCGCAAAGCCTTTCTCGATAGCCATGTGCGGGTCGGTGATGCGCACCGCTTTGCCGTCAAGGGTGATCTGGCCGCTGGAACTTGGAGTGATGCCGAAAATGGTCTCTGCCACGTTGGTGCGCCCCGAGCCCATCAGCCCGGCGATGCCGAGAATTTCACCGGCATGCAGGTCGAACGACACGTCCTTGAACACGCCGTCCAGGCTCAAGTCGCGCACCGACAGCAGCAAGTCGCCGATGGGTGTCTCGCGCACCGGGAACAACTGGCTCAGCTCGCGGCCGACCATCATCGAGATCAGGCTGTCGCTGTTCATGCTGTCGGCGCGCTGCAGGCCGATGTACTGGCCGTCACGAAACACCGCCACTTCATCGGCGATGGCAAACACTTCGTTCATTTTGTGCGTGATGTAGACGATGCCTTTACCCTGGGACTTGAGGTCGGCAATGATCGAAAATAGGTGGGCCACTTCCTTTTCGGTAATGGCTGAAGTCGGTTCATCCATGATCAGGATGTCGGAGTCATAGGACACCGCCTTGGCAATCTCGACCATCTGCCGCTCGGCGATGCTCAGGTTGCCGACCTGTTCTTCCGGGTCCAGGTTGATACGCAAACGGGCCAGTAACTCGGCGGTGCAGCGGTGCATTTCGCGGTGGTTGACCATGTGCAGGCTATTGAGCTGCTCGCGGCCGATCCAGATATTCTCGGCGATGCTCATGTGTGGCATCAGGTTGAGTTCCTGGTGGATCATCGCGATCCCGGCCTTCTGCGCCGCCAGCGGTGTTTCAAACACAATCGGCTTGCCGCGCAGACGAATTTCCCCGGCGTCGGGCTGGTAGATGCCGGCGATGATTTTCATCAACGTCGACTTGCCCGCACCGTTCTCGCCCATCAGCGCCAGTACCGAGCCTGGGCGCACGCGCAGTTGCACATCGGCCAGGGCCACAACGCCGGGAAAGCCTTTGCTGATGTTGACGATTTCCAGCAGGTAGGGTTCTTCCAGCAGCGCGGGCTGGAGACCGGGAGGCTGCGAGACAGTGGCTTGAGCAAGCATATCGGGTACTCCATCAGCAGAGCGACCGTGGCCGCCCTGCTTGCTTATTGTTGTTATGAAGGGCTACTTGAAGTCTTTGACGTTATCCGGCGTGATCAGCTTGAACGGGATCACCACGTTCTGCTCGATGGGCTCGTTTTTAGCCATCTTGCGCGCAGTCTCCACCGACTTGTCGGCCTGGCCCTTGGCATCCTGGAAGGCCGACACGGTCATGTCGCCCTTGGTGATCGCATTAAGGCCGTCCGGCGTGCCGTCGACACCGGCGATCAACACGCCTTTTTTGCCTGCCGACTTCAGCGCCATGGATGCACCAATGGCCATCTCGTCATTGTTGGCCAGTACCGCGTCAAAATCGCGACCCTGGGTCAGCCAGTCGTTAACCAGGGTCATGCCCTTGTCACGCAACCAGATACCGGTCTGTTCCTGTTCGATCTTGATGCCGGGGTACTTGGTCAGGACTTCCTTCACGCCCTTGGTACGGTTAGTGGTGGAGTTGTTCGCCAGGTCGCCCAACAGAATCACAATGTTGCCCTTGCCGCCGAGTTTGTCGGCGATGTATTGCATTTGCAGTTTGCCGGCCTCGACGTCATCGGACACCACCGCTGCCACGCCTGGGGCCAGGGTTGGGCTATCCGGGCGGCGGTTGACGAACACCAGCGGGATTTTCGCAGCGGTGGCGGCCTTGATGATGTTGGCGGTCGAGGCGGTGTCCACCGGGTTGACGATAATCGCGTCGACCTTCTGGCTGATGAAGTTCTCGACCTGGCTCAGTTGCTTGACCACATCGGCCCGAGCGTCTTCAAACTGCAATTGCACACCATCGCCCTTGGGATAGGACTTGGCTTGCTTGTCCATGTCTTCACGCAGGTAGGTCAGGAAGGTGTCATCAAAGGCGGACATGGTCACGCCAATCTTCAGGTCGGCGGCCGAGGCAACACCACTGGCCAGCAACATGGACAGGGCCAGCGCGGTAAAACGGATCGGGGTCTTCATGAACGGTCTGTCTCCACTTTCTTGTTGGTTTTTTGGACGTTGCGTTTATCAGCGCTCGGCGGGCAATCGAACCACCGGTGCCCCCGGGATGCAGCAGACCAGCGCGCCGTGGTTTTCGACACACAGCACATTAAGGAAGGAGAAGTAAAACGGCCGGGCGCGGGGCAGACCGCGTGGCGCTGAGGCAGGGCGTAAAACTCGCAGTACAGCGTTGAAGATTTTCATCTGACGGTACCTGGTTGTTTTTGATCTTGTTTTTGTTGAGCCGCGCGAATCGAGTTCGAACGTACTTTATGCAACCTGGAAAAGACTGTATTAGAAAATAATTTCCATATCAACATGTTTTAGAATTTTATTCTATTTTTGTCGAAACCACCTGCTGGCGCTCGGCGCTGAGGCGTGCGGCGTCCAATATACGGGTGGTTTCCAGCGCGTCATAGGCGCTTACCGGCAATGGCCCCTGCCCTTGCACGGCCAGTTGCAACTGGCGATAGAACTGCGTCCAGCAGCCCTTCTCGGACGGCACCCGCTCGCGATCCTCGCCTTGCTCGAACCAACCCCAGCGTCGATGCTCCTCGGCACCCCAGTGCTCGCCTTCGGTTTTTGGCGACTTGCCGGCCATCAGCGCGTCTTCCTGGCCGTCCAGCCCATCGACGGTGTAACAACCCAGGGTGCCACTGACCCGAAAACGCGGTGCCTGGCTGTTTTGCAGGGCGCTGCCCCACAGGTGCGAAATCACGCCATTGGTGTGGGTCAGGGAGACGAAAAAACCGTGATCAAGGGTGGGGTGTTGCGGCGTGAACTGCAATTGCGCAAACACCCGGTCCACCGGGCCGAACAATTGCAACGCCTGGTCCACTAGATGGCTGCCCAGGTCACGCAGCCAGCCGCCGCCACTGGCATTGCCCACCGCTTGCGGGCTGTAGCGTTCGACGCGGGATTCAAAGCGTGTGATCTCACCCAAGGCACCGGCGTCGATCAGCTTGCGCAGGGTCAGGTAATCCGAATCCCAGCGCCGGTTCTGGTAGACGCTGAGCAGCGAGCCCTGGCGCTCGGCGGCGGTGATCAGCGCCTGGGCCTGTTCGGCGTTGCTGGCGAAGGGTTTGTCGCTGACCACCGCCACGCCGTGCTCGATGGCTTCCAGCACCAGCGCCGGGCGGCCTTTGAGGGTGGTGGAGATCACCAGCGCGTCGACACCGGCCTCGACGATCTGGCCGATGCTGTCAAAGGCCTTTACGCCCGGAAGGTCGGCGTTCAACTGTTGGCGGCGCTCCGCTGAACGGGTCACCACGCCAACAAAGGTCGCACCGGGCAAGGTTGCAATCAGCGGTGCATGAAAGAAACGCCCTCCGTGGCCGTAGCCGACTAGTCCGATTCGCATAAGTTGTTTCCTTGTTGAATTGCAAACCCAATCAAGTGTGGGAGCAGGCAAGCCAGCTCCCACACTGACTGCATTCCACCTGGCAGATTGTGATTAGCCGTAAAAGTGCGGACGCTCCGGCAAGCTCACCTTCACGATCTGCTCACTGTTCTGCGCCTCGATGCATGCATCCGCCGCCACCGCCGCTGCAAAACCGTCCCAGGCCGACGGCCCGCCGATTTGGCCCGCACGCACGCTGTCGATAAACGCCTGCAATTCCACGTCGTAAGCTCCGATAAAGCGGTCCTTCCAGTCCATCAAAATGGCATTCGACAGCTTCGCGCCACTGCGCATTTGCACCTGCGAAGGCTCCGGCAGTTTGGCGATGCCGGTCTCCCCCACCACTTCACACTGGATGTCGTAGCCGTACTGGCAGTTCACGAACACTTCCACGTCGATGCGCGTGCCCTTGGCGGTTTCCAACAGCACGATCTGCGGGTCGCGCAGGTGGGCCAGGGCTTTGCTCGACTTGCGCGGGAACACCACCTGCACCGACACATAGTCATCATTGAGCAACCAACGCAGCACATCCAGCTCGTGGATCAAGGTGTCAGTGATCGCCATATCCGTCTTGTAGTTCTCGCCCACCGTCGGGTTGCGGTGTGCGCAATGCAGCATCAGCGGCTCGCCGATCTGGCCGCTGTCGATCACGGCCTTGAGGGCGCGATAACCTTCGTCATACGGGCGCATAAAGCCCACTTGCACCAGGCGCTTGCCGTAGGCCACTTCGGCGTCGACGATCTTGCGGCAGCCTTGCGCCGTCACCGCCAACGGTTTTTCGCAAAACACCGGCTTGCCGGCGGCGATGGCGGCCAGCACGAACTCTTCGTGGCTCGGCCCCCAGGACGTGACGAGAATGGCTTCGACCTGTGGCGAGTTGATCAGCGCATGGCCATCGGCGTAGACCTCGGCGGCAAGCTTCAAATCAGCGACGACCTTCGCGGCTTGCTCAAGGTTGATGTCGGTTACCGCCACCACCTGGCTATTGAGCAAGGTCTGGCTGCAACGACGGATATGGTCACGGCCGATAGCGCCGGTGCCAATCACTCCAAGCTTTAACGACATACACAACTCCTCTTGTTATTAGTACTGCCGGGCCTTGGCCAGCTGTTCGTTGAGTTTTTTCGCGGCGGCATTCGTGCGTTCACTGGTGGACACTTGCGCCACGCCCACCCGCCACCACGACAGGTAGCCGTGGACCATGGTTTTGGGCAGTACCTTGATATCAATCAGCGTGGACACCGTTTGCGTGCGCGCATCGGCCAGCGCCGCCTGAAGCTGTTCCACGCTGCTGACCTTGTAGGTCTTGCAGCCATAGGCCGCCGCGCTCATGGCGAAATCCACCGGCACTAGGCCGCCGTCGAGCTTGCCGCTTTCGGGGTTACGAAAGCGGAACTCGGTGCCGAAGCTGTCCATGCCGTTGCCGATTTGCAGGTTGTTGATGCAGCCGAAGGCCATGTTGTCGAGCAGCACCACGTTGATCTTGCGCCGCTCCTGGATCGAGGTGGCCAGCTCCGAGTGCAGCATCATGTAAGAGCCATCGCCGACCAGCGCATACACCTCCTTGCTCGGCTCGGCCAGCTTCACACCGAGGGCGGCGTTGATCTCGTAGCCCATGCATGAATAGCCGTATTCGACGTGGTAGGTGTTGACGCCCTTGCTGCGCCAGGCGCGTTGCAAGTCGCCGGGCAGGCTGCCGGCGGCGGCGACGATGATCGCATCGTCTGCCAGGGTGTCGTTCAACACGCCGAGTACACGGCTCTGGGTCAGGCACGACCCGGTCAGCTCGATAAATTCGCGCAATACGGCGCGGTCCAGGTGGTCATCCACCTCCGGCACAAAATCGTCGCCGTGGTATTGCACCTGGTGCACGCGTTCCACTTCCGCGTCCAACTGCGCCTTGGCATCGCGGACCTGCTCGCCCCAGCCGGCGCGGTAGTCGCCCAAGGCGTCAGCCAACGCCTCAAGGGCCACTTGCGCATCGGCCAGCACTTGCACGCCGTCAAGCTTCAACGCGTCGCACGGGCTGATATTGAGGTTAAGAAACTTCACCTCGGCATGCTTGAACAGCGACTTGGACGAGGTGGTGAAATCGGTATAACGCGTGCCGATGCCGATGATCAGGTCCGCCTCGGGCGCCAACAGGTTCGCCGCCAGACAGCCGGTTTCACCGATGCCACCCAGGTTCAGCGGGTGGCTGGACACCACCGCACTCTTGCCCGCCTGGGTTTCGGCGAAGGGAATCTCAAAACGCTCGGCAAACGCTTGCAGGGCCGCATTCGCGCCGGAATACTTCACACCGCCGCCACAGATGATCAGCGGCTTGCGCTTGCCCCGGAAGGCTGCCAGCGCATCGCCGATCATTGCCGCAGTGGCCGGACGCCGCTCAATACGGTGCACGCGTTTTTGCAGGAAATAATCCGGGTAGTCCCAGGCTTCGGCCTGCACATCCTGCGGCAGCGCCAGGGTCACGGCGCCGGTTTCCGCAGGGTCTGTGAGCACGCGCATGGCATGGATCGCCGCCGTCATCAGTTGCTCAGGGCGGTTGATACGGTCCCAGTATTTGCTCACCGAGCGGAAGGCATCGTTGGTGCTGATGCTCAGGTCGTGGAATTGCTCGATCTGTTGCAACACCGGGTCCGGCTGGCGGCTGGCGTACACATCACCGGGCAACAGCAGCAGCGGGATCCGGTTGGCCGTGGCGGTCGCCGCCGCGGTGAGCATATTCGCCGCGCCGGGGCCTACCGAGGCGGTGCATGCGTAGATCTTGCGACGCAAATGCTGCTTGGCGAAACCGATGGCGGCATGGGCCATGCCCTGCTCGTTACGACCCTGATGCACCACCAGGTCGCCGCTGTCCTGCTCCAGCGCCTGGCCCAGGCCCAGCACATTGCCGTGGCCGAAAATCGTGAACACACCGGCGACAAACTTGCTCTGCACGCCATCGACTTCGATGTATTGGTTATCCAGGAACTTCACCAGGGCCTGAGCCATGGTCAGTCTTGTTGTGGTCATCACTTGCACCTTGTGTGAATGCAATTGGGTTGATTAACACTGCTTCAATGTGGGAGCTGGCTGGCTTGCTCCCACAGGTTAACCGGCGTCAGGTTCGGGGGTTTTGCAGGTGGGCGATACTGGCCCCAATGGCCTGCTGGATATCCGCCAACCCATGCACGCTTTCGGCAAACGGCTCAAACGACAGGTAACCGCCGTACCCGCTGCTGAGCAAGGTGTCGATCTGCGCGGCGTTGCCGAGGATATCGCCCTCGCCCACCAGCACGCGGTGGCCGTCACGAATCGAATTGAGCGGCGCTTCGGCGTCTTCTACCCCGGAGATATGCACCAGGCCGGTCAGTTGCGGGAAGAACTCCTGCTCGCTCGCCAGGTGGTGGTGGAAGGTGTCATGCACCAGGCGGAACACATCCAGGCCGCCAATCGACTGAATCGCGTCCACCGCCACGCGCTTGCGGCGCAGGGCACATTCTTCAAAGCCCAGCGGCTCGATAAACCCGAGGATGCCGTACTCGCGCAATATCGGCGCCAGCTCGCTCAGCGCCGTGCGCAAACCGGCGGCACGCTGGGCTTCGTTGCGCGTATCGCCGCGCTCATTCAACGGGCACATCACCAGGCCCTGCGCGCCGCATTCACGGGCGTAAGTGGCGAGCTTGATGGCCTGGGCCCGGCGCTCGTCATTCCACACATCAAAGGGGTACAGCGCATTGATCGACAGCACCGTGATGCCCTGCACCGCGCACAATTCACGCACGCGGCTGGCCGGGGTGCCGTATTCGATTTCATGGCCTTTAAGGTCGTTGCGAATCTCGATGGCATCGCACTTGAGGGCCGCGGCCAGCTGGATAAAGTCCGGCAGGGACAGGTTGGGGGCGACCATGCGGTTAAGGGCAAAACGTAGCGGCGACTTCATTGTTGTTGTTCTCCGTCCAAAACCGTTTAAAGGTCCAGCAGCCAGCTGTGCTGCGGGTCGTTATGGAAATGCCAGGCGCGTTTTGGCCCGGCCATCACGTTGAGGTAATACGATTCGTAGCCATACGGCACGCTGACCGGGTGATACCCCTTGGGCACCACCACCAGGTCGCTGTTCTCCACGGCCATGGCCTGGTCGATGCTGCGATCGTCGGTGTACACGCGCTGGAACACAAAGCCTTGCGGCGGGTTGATCTGGTGGTAATAGGTTTCTTCCAGAAAGCTCTGGTGCGGCAGGTCGTCGGTGTCGTGCTTGTGCGGCGGGTAGCTCGACGAGTGCCCGGACGGCGTGCGTACTTCCACCACCAGCAGCGAATGGGCCGGCTCGCTGTCAGGCAGGATGTCGCACACGTAGCGGGTGTTGGCGCCTTTGCCGCGCACGCTGCGCTTGCACTGCTCGGGGCGAATCAGGCGCGGTTCAAAGCCAGGCGCGCCGGGCGCGGCACAGACGGCAATCTGCACGTCGCTCAAGGCGGTAATCTGCGCATCGGTGCCGGGCGGCAGGTACGCGGCGAAGGGGGATTTGTCTTCGAACACCGACTGGCGGTCGCCAAGGTTCTGCCAATTGAAGCCTTCGCCTTCTATATTGACGCGCCCGCTGAGCAGCACCAGGCACAGCTCTTTATCGCCGGCGCTGACCGGCAGGGTTTCGCCCAGGCTCAAGCGATACGCGGCAAAACCCACGTACTCCAGGCGCCCGTCTTCGAGGGCCACCATGGTTTGCCCGCGTTTGCTGCTTTTGACCAACAAGCTCATCACTTAGTCCTCTCGTTGAGCAGCGCACGCAAGGTGTCGTAGCCTTTTTTGGCATAGATATAGCTGGGCGCCACGGCCGGATCCTGCTCCGCTTCGACCACCAGCCAGCCCTTGTAGTGGGCAGCCAGCAGCACATCGAGCAACTCGGCAAAATCGATGTCGCCATCGCCGGGCACGGTGAACGTGCCGTTGACGATGCAGTCAGGGAAGCTCCACATCTGGTTGCGCGCCAGTTGCACCACCGGCTTGCGCACGTCCTTGAAATGCACGTGGCAGACGCGGTCGATGTGTTTGCGCAGGACCTCGAGGGGTTCGCCGCCACCCATGTAGCAATGGCCCGAATCGAACAGCAGGCCGACTTCCGGGCCTGTTCGTTTCATCAGCTGGTCAATGTCTTCAGGGGATTCGACGTAGGCGCCCATATGGTGGTGATACGCCAGGCGCACGCCTTGGGACAGGGTGAAACGCGCCAGCTCCGTGAGCTTGTCGGCGTATTCCTGCCATGCGTGCTCGCTGTGAAAACGCGGGCGTTCGATCAGGCGCACCTTCGAGCCCTGGATCGAGTCAGCGACTTCGCCGTATACCAGCACGTCAGCGCCATTGAGTTTAAGCAGCTCGACATGGCCGGCGATGGCTTGGATTTCTTCGGCCACCGAACGGCGCGCCAGGCGGCTGGAGTACCAGCCGGAGACCAGCGCCAGGTCATAGGGGCGCAGCACATCACCAACGCATTTGGCGTCCTTGGGGAACTTGCCGTTGAGTTCGAAACCTTCGTAGCCGATCTCCTTGCCTTCGCTGAGCGCGGTGCTCAGCGGCGTTTCACCGCCGAGGGCCGGCAGGTCGTCGTTGCTCCAGGAGATCGGGTTGATGCCAATTCGGATTGCGGGCATGGCTGCACCTTTTATTGTTTTCAGATAGCACTGAGATCTGCTTTATGTGGGAGCTGGCTTGTGTGGGAGCTGGCTTGCCTGCGATGGCATCACCTCGGTTTCTTTGCTAGACCGAGGCGATACCATCGCGGGCAAGCCCGGCTCCCACACAAGCGGCTCCCACATTTGACCGTGTTTAATTTCTGGAACTGCGCCAGGCATTGATGAGCTGCTCGAACGTCTGCTGCACCTGCTCAATCAACCCTTCATCATCAATCTCCCCCGCCATCCACGCACGGCTTGGCTCCTGGAAGATTGTGCGGCCCACCGCGAACCCACGGCAGGTGGTGCTTTGGCTGGCTTGCTGAAAGCCATCGGCCAGAAACTGCGCCGAAGCATTCAAGCCCAGCAGCACCACACCACGGCAGTACGGGTCACGCTCGTGGATCAGTTCGTCGAGCTTTTTCCAGTCTTCAGCCGACTGCGCCTCGATCTTCCACCACGCAGGATATATGCCCAGGTTGTACAGGCGCTTGAGGCTGCGATAGAGCACATCGGGATAGGTCGACGGGTGATCCTTGGGCGGCACGACTTCCAGCAGCAGTTCATGGCCGCTGACCAGGGACGCCTCGTACACCGCCTTGAGTTGCGCCTCCTGCTCCAGGCGCAGCATCGGCTCGTCGTCCGGGTGGAACTGCACCAGGCACTTGATGATTTGCTCCTGGGGCCAGGCAATCAGGTTGCTGCCCACCGAGCGGCCGTGTTCAAACGCCAGTGGCCGTGAGTTCTGCACCTCCACCGGGCGGGCGATCCACCAGCCACGGCCGCTGGCGGCATTCAATGCGTCCTGGCCGAAGCGCTGGTCGGCCAGCAGGCCCACATCGGCGTCGATGCCCTGCTGCGCCAGCTTGGTTTCCACACGTTCGATGGCCTGGATAAACAGCTGCTTGATATCACTGATACGGCTCAGGTCCTGACCACCTTTTTGCGCCAGGTCCACCAGTTGCCAGCGATGGTCGAAGGCAAACACAAACAGCTGCTTCCAGGTTTTGCGTGGCACCGTGACGCGGTGCAGGCGTTGCAGGGTTACGTCCTGGTCCGGCCGGGTGATGGGCACCGGGCTGTTGAACAGGTAATCCAGTTCGGCGGGCGTGGGCATGGCCGGCGCGCAAGCGTGGCGGGACACGACCAGGCCGCCGCAGGCGTTGGCCAACTGGCTGCAACGCTCATCGCTGGCGTCATTGAGCCAGCCGCTGAGGAAGCCGGACATGAAGGCGTCACCAGCACCCAGTACATTGAGCACTTCAACCCGCACGCCGGGGTAAATCGCGCCGTCTTCCAGGCGCGCCGGGACGACGCCGTGAATCACCGTGCAACCTTGCGGGCCGAGCTTGACCACCAGGGTCGCCGGGGTTAGTTCACGCACGGTGCGCAGCGCGGTCAGCAGGTCTTCACTGCCACCGGCGATCAAGAACTCTTCTTCCGTGCCGACGATCAGGTCGAAACGCGGCAGGATGCTCTGCACATGCTGGCTGACGTTCTGGTCGGCGACAAACCGCGTTTCGCCATCCGCCTTGCCCGCCAGGCCCCACAGCACCGGGCGATAGTCGATATCCAGCACACGCTTGACGTTGTGCTTGGCGGCGTAATCCAGCGCCTGGATGCTGGCCTTGTACACACCATCGGTGGAGAAATGTGTGCCGGTGATCAGCAAGGCTTTGCTGGAGGCGATAAAGGCTTCGCTGATGTCTTCGGCGCGCAGTGCCATGTCGGCGCAGTTTTCGCGGTAGAACACCAGCGGGAAGGTTTCACGGTCTTTAAGCCCCAGCAATACCAGGGCCGTGAGGCGCTCCGGGTCGACCTTGATACCGCTCACGTCGCAGCCTTCACGGGCCAGGGACTCGAGCAGGAACCGGCCCATATGGTCATCGCCCACGCGGCTCAACATCGCCGACTTGAGGCCCAGCCGCGCCGTGCCGAAGGCGATGTTGGCGGAGGAACCGCCGAGGTACTTGGCAAAGCTGGACACGTCCTCAAGCCGCGCACCGACTTGCTGTGCATAGAGGTCGACGCCCAGGCGCCCGAGGCAAATCAGATCCAATTGACGCCCACTGGCAAAACGAGTCTGGCCCATGCTGGCTCCTGTTATTTTTATCAGCCTGCGTGGTGCCGCCGTGGTGACGGCACACGCTCTTGGTGCAAGCAGACTAGAACGTCCAGCGGCGGCAATCAATATTTATTCCATAATTATTTTTTGTGGAATATTTTTTCCAATAAGCCAGCATAATGGCATGCCAGCCGCCGTGCATCGTTTCAGCAGCCCACGGACGCCGTGATGCCGAGGTATTTTTTTGCGCCTACCCTGTAGACTTGCGTCACCCATCAGCGCATCAGACGAACACGCCAGAAGGATTGCCCATGTCCCGCACCGATCCCGAGACCACCCTGGAAGATACGATCGCCAGCCCTCCGATCAATGCCGAACGCCTGTTGCAGCTGATCACGGACGAATACGAAAGCCTGCCGCGCCAGCTCAAACGCATTGCCAGCTACATGAGCCAGCAGAGCGACCGCATCATGGTCGACCGCATCAGCGACATCGCCCGCGAATGCGAAGTACACCCTTCGGCCATCGTGCGGTTTTCCCAGCGCTTCGGTTTCAGTGGGTTCAGCGAGATGCAGGCGCTGTTTCGCGAGGCCTACACCCACAAAACCACGCCGGTGCAAAACTACCAGCAGCGCATCCGCAGCATGATCGCCAACAAGTCGCAGAAGGCCAGCGGCGGCGACCTGGCGCGTGAGTGCGTGAATGCCACCCTCTCCGGCATCGAGCGCCTGGGGCTGGAACTGGATGATGTGGCGTTTGAGAAGGCGGTGGACCTGGTGGTCAACGCCGACAATATCTACGTGGTCGGCGTGCGCCGCTCGTTTGCCGTGGCCGATTACCTGGTCTACAACCTGCAGCACACCAACAAGCGCATCCACCTGATCTCGGGCCTGGGCGGCAGTTATCGCGAACAGATGCGCAGCGTGCGGGCCAACGACCTGGTGATTGCGATCAGCTTTACGCCCTACGGCAAAGAGACCCAGCATTGCCTGCGCATCGCCCAGCATCATCAGGCCAAGACCTTGATCATCACCGACAGCAACCTGTCGCCCCTGGCCAAACGGGCGAACGCGGTGTTGTTGGTGAATGAGGGTTCGTCGTTTGCCTTCCGCTCCTTGAGCGCCACGTTGTGCCTGTGCCAGGCGTTGTTTATTGCCGTGGCGTATCGGTTGGAATTGAAGGTGGATGAGATTCATGAACAGGTCGGGTTTGACGACTGACGTGCCGATACTGAACGTTCGTTCCCACGCTCCGCGTGGAAATGCCTCCTGTGACGCTCCGCGTCACGACTCTTCAAAGCAGACGCGGAGCGTCCAGGGCTGCATTCCCACGCAGAGCGTGGGAACGATCACACTCGGTGTGTCTGATACATCGAGGTGATGCTATCGCAGGCAAGCCAGCTCCCACATTTTGTTCAGCGCTTGGCTTTTGGGCGGCGCATCAGTTGGTAGGCTGCCGGAATCACAAACAGCGACAGCAACGGCGCCGTCAACATCCCACCAATCATCGGCGCAGCAATGCGGCTCATGACTTCGCTGCCAGTCCCACCTCCAAGCAGAATCGGCAACAACCCGGCGATGATAACGGCCACGGTCATCGCCTTGGGCCTCACCCGCAACACCGCCCCCTCAGTAATGGCCGCCAGCAAATCACCATCCTTACGCTCAGCCCAGGCGTTTTTCAGGTACAACAGCATGATCACCCCAAACTCAGCCGACACCCCCGCCAGCGCAATAAACCCCACGCCCGTGGCCACCGACAAATTGAAGCCCAGCCAGTAGAGCAACCACACACCGCCAGTCAGTGCGAACGGTAAGGTGCCCAGAATCAGCACCGCCTCATCCACGCGGCGAAAGGTCAGGTACAGCAGCACAAAGATGATCAGCAAGGTAGCCGGCACCACCAGCTTCAGGCGCTCATTGGCCCGCTCCAGAAACTCGAACTGCCCCGAATAACTGAGGCTCATGCCCGGCTGCAAGTGCACCTGCTGCTCAATCGCCGCACGCAAGTCCTTCACCACTGAAGCCAGGTCACGGTCACGCACGTCGATATACACCCAGCCGGAAGGCCGTGCGTTTTCGCTTTTGAGCATCGGCGGGCCGTCACTGATCTTGAGCCTGGCCACCGTGCCGAGGGTGATCTGGCTGCCCTGCGGCGTGTAGATCGGCAGGCTGCCCAGCGCCTGCAGCGAGTCGCGCCACGCCTTGGGGTAACGCAGGCTGATGGGGAACCGCGCCAGGCCTTCGACCGTTTCGCCAATGGTTTCACCGCCAATCGCGCCCGCCACAATCGACTGCACATCGGCGATATTCAGCCCATATTGCGCAGCGGCCGAACGGTCGATATCCACGTCGATATAGCGCCCGCCGGTCAACCGCTCAGCCAGTGCCGAACTCACACCGGGCACGGTCCTGGCAACCTTCTCCACAGCCTGGGTCACCGCGTCGATCTGCATCAGGCTGGCGCCCGCGACCTTCACACCAATCGGGCTTTTGACGCCGGTGGCGAGCATGTCGATGCGGTTGCGGATCGGCGGGATCCAGATATTGGTCAGGCCCGGCACCTGCACCACACGGTCCAGCTCCTTCACCAGTTTTTCCGGGGTCATGCCGGGGCGCCATTGGTCCTTGGGCTTGAACTCAATCGTGGTTTCAAACATCTCCAGCGGTGCCGGGTCGGTGGCGGTTTCGGCGCGACCGGCCTTGCCGAACACGTGCGCCACTTCCGGTACGGTCTTGATCAGCCGGTCAGTACGTTGCAGCAACTCACCGGCGGTTTGCGTCGACAGCCCCGGCAGCGCCGACGGCATGTAGAGCAAGTCGCCCTCGTCCAGCGGCGGCAGGAACTCACCACCAAGTTTCGTCACCGGCCACAGCGCGCTCGCCACCATCAGCAGCGCCACCAGCAAGGTCAGACGCGGCCAGCGCAGCACCGCATCGAGGGCCGGCTGGTAGAGTTTGATCAAGCCACGATTGAGCGGGTTGCGCTGCTCATCGGGAATGCGCCCGCGAATCCAGTAGCCCATCAACACCGGGACCAAGGTCACCGACAACCCGGCCGCTGCCGCCATGGCGTAGGTCTTGGTGTAAGCCAACGGGCCGAACAGCCGGCCTTCCTGGGCTTGCAACGTGAACACCGGAATAAACGACAACGTGATGATCAGCAGGCAGAAAAACAGCGCAGGCCCTACTTCCACCGCCGCGTCGGTCATGACCCTCCAGTGGTCCTCACCTTTCAGTTCCCGGCCAGGATTGGCGTGGTGCCAGGCCTCGATTTTCTTGTGGGCGTTTTCAATCATCACCACCGCCGCATCCACCATTGCGCCGATGGCAATCGCGATGCCGCCGAGCGACATGATGTTGGCGTTGATGCCCTGAAAGCGCATGACGATAAAGGCGATCAATACGCCCACCGGCAGCGAAATAATCGCCACCAGAGATGAACGCAGGTGCCAGAGAAAAATCCCGCACACCAGCGCCACCACCAAAAACTCCTCCAACAGCTTGTGGCTGAGGTTATCCACGGCGCGGTCGATCAACTTGCTGCGATCGTAGGTGGTGACAATATCCACGCCGGGCGGCAGGCTGCTTTTCAGTTGTTCCAGCTTGGTCTTGACCGCTGCAATGGCCTCACGCGCATTTTTGCCGCTGCGCAGGATCACCACGCCGCCGACGGCTTCGCCCTCGCCGTCCAGCTCACTGATGCCCCGACGCAGGTCCGGGCCAAGTTGAATGTTTGCCACGTCGCCAAGGCTCACCGGCACGTTGTTGGTGCCGAGCCGCAGGGGAATCGCGCGAAAATCCGCCAGGGTTTTCAGGTAGCCGGAGGCGCGCACCACGTATTCGGACTCGCCCATGTTCAGCACCGAGCCGCCGGTTTCCTGGTTGGCCTTGTCGATAGCCTCTTTGACCTGCGCCTGGGTAACGCCGCGACTCGCCATGGCCAGCGGGTCGAGCTGTACCTGGTACTGCTTGACTTGGCCGCCGATGGTCGCCACTTCGGCCACATTCGGCAGGGTCTTGAGTTCGAACTTGAGGAACCAGTCCTGCAGCGCACGCAGTTGCGCCAAGTCCTGCTGGCCGCTGCGGTCCACCAAGGCGTACTGGTAGATCCAGCCCACCCCGGTGGCGTCCGGCCCCAACGATGGCTTGGCCGATGCGGGCAGCCGCGCCTGCAATTGGCTGAGGTATTCCAGCACCCGCGAGCGCGCCCAATACAGGTCAGTGCCTTCGTCGAACAGCACGTACACATAGCTGTCGCCGAAGAACGAAAAACCGCGCACGGTCTTGGCGCCCGGTACCGACAGCATGGTGGTGGTCATCGGGTAAGTGACCTGGTTTTCGACAATTTGCGGCGCCTGGCCCGGGTACGGCGTGCGGATGATCACCTGCACATCCGAGAGGTCCGGCAAGGCATCCACCGGCGTATTTTGCACCGCCCACACGCCCCACGCGGTGATGAACAAGGTCGCGAGCAGCACCAGAAACCGGTTGGCCACCGACCAGCGAATCAGCAAGGCGATCATGGCTGGGCTCCTGGCTGCATGCTCATGCCCGACATGTCGGATGTTGGCGCGGTTATGCCGCTTAAACTGGCTTCGGAATCGAGCAGGAATTGGCCGGAGGCGACCACCTGCTGGCCTTCTTGCAAGCCGCCGAGGATCACGGTTTGGTCCTGATTTTCTACGCCCACTTCAACCTCTACCGGGCGATAGCGCCCGCCCTCCTCGGCCAGCATCACCAGCACGCGCTTGCCGGTGCGGATCAAGGCTTCGCTGGGCACTTGCAACACCGCTTGCCCGCTGGTTTGCGCCAGGCGCACCTGCGCGGTCATGCCGGGACGCAGGTTGCCGTCGGGGTTGGGCAACTCGACACGCACTTGCACAGTACGGCTGTCCATGGCGGTGGCCGGCAAAATCGCGCTGATGGTGCCGTCGACGGTTTTGCCCGGCAAACCGACAAAACGGCTCTGCACGGTTTGCCCCACGGCCAAGGTCGAGCCTTGGGCTTCGGGCACGGCAACCTGCAGCCACACCTGATCCAGGCCATTGATACGCGCCAGGGTCTGCCCTGCCGCCAGCGTCATGCCTTCGCGCACCTCCAAACTTTGCAGGGCGCCGCTCAACGGGCTGGTGACGGTCAACACCGACTGCACCCGGCCGCTGCGCTCCATCTGCTGGATCAACCCGGTCGGCATGCCGCTCAGACGCAACCGTTGCCGGGCTGCCGCGATCAACCCACTGTCGCCGCTGTGGCGCAGGCTCAGAAATTCTTCCTGGGCCGTCGCCCATTCGGGGATCAACAGGTCTGCCAACGGCGCGCCGGCCTTGAGCACATCACCCGGTGCCCGCGCATAGACGCGCTCGACGAACCCGGCAGCCCGCGCCTGCACCACCGCCACATCACGGTCGTTAAACGCGAGGATGCCCGACAGCTCCAGGGTCGACGTCAGCACACCCCGGCTGACGCTCGCCAGGCGCACGCCGATGTTCTGGGTTTGCCGTGGGTCAATCTGCACTGCCGGCGTATTCGCAGCCGCCGTGCCTTCGGCATAACGCGGCACCAGTTGCATGTCCATAAACGGTGACTTGCCGGGTTTATCGAACTTCTGCTGCGGGTACATCGGGTCGTACCAGTACAGCGCCGGTTTGTCGTCCTTGGGTGCAACAGACGCCACCGAGTGAAATTGCGCCAGCCCATAGCCCGCGCCCAGACCCAGCAGCACCAGTGCTGCGACAATTGGATTATTCATGGCTGGGTTCCCCGTAAGCGAAATACAGCTGGGCGCCGATCAGGGCGCGCTGTTCGATGGCATCAATCTGTTTGAAGCGGGCCTCGACAAGCTCACGGCGAGCGCCGACCACCGTGAGCAAATCGCCCTTGCCGGCGCGATAACCGGCCAGGCTGAGGGTGACTTTTTCTTCGGCCAGCGGCACCAGGCTGTCCTGACTGCGCTGCACGGCGCGGTCCAGGCGCTGGTAAACCGCCAGGTCGTCGTCGAGCATCTGCGTGTGTTCGCGGGTGGCGGCTTCGCGTTCGGCGTCGAGTTGGTCCAACTCGGCCTGCTTGGCCGCGATGCCTGGGTTTTGTCGGCGACCGGGAAAGATCGGCAGGTCAAAACTCAATTGCAGCGTGACCATGTCGCCGTACTCACGGCTGCGGTGCCCGTAGTCGACTTCCCAGCTCCAGTCCGAGGTCTTTTGCGCCTTGGCCTCCTGCACGCGCGCCTGAGCCTCGCGGGTGCGCGGCACGAAGGCTTGCAGTTCGGGGTGTTGATGCAGGTTGTGGCTGTAGCCGTGGCTGTCGATGCTCCAATTGGGTAACTGGCCGCTGGGGGCTTGATTGGCGGCGGCGCCGATCCAGCGCTTGAGGGCGGCGCGGGCCTGGGCACGTTGCTGGGTCAGCTCGTCCTCACGGCCCGCCAATTCGGCGGCTTCCTGTTTGGGAATCACCGCATCGGACGCCTGGCCGCGCCCGCCGGCCAACTGCGCGCGCACGCTGTCTTGCAGCAGGCGGTTCTGCTGATAGAAGTCTTTGAACAAGGCCTCTTTGCGCTCCACCGCGTAAGCACGGATCCACGCCTGGGCGGTGGCCTGGCGCACGTTAAGGCGCTCAATGCGCCCTTCGGCGGCGGTGCGTTCTATGGTTGCATCAGCCAGCTCGACCCGGGCTTTGCGCTTGTCGCGGCTGGGCACCTGTTGCTGCAGGCCGATCATTTGTTGCGTCATGTCATCGCCATACAACGTGCCGCGATTCGGCCCGCCGATGGGAAAATTCTGCAGGCCCACCAGCAGTTTCGGGTCGGGCAATTCGCCGGCCGGAATCGCCGCGTGTGTCGCGGCTTGCAGCTTGGCGGATTCAGCCACCAGCGAAGGCGCGTTGTTCTGCGCCAGGCGCAGGGCCTCATCCAGGGTCAGCGCCGAGGCGAGCGCCGGCCACACCAGCACGCCCACCACCAGGGCGCGCACATAGAGGGAATTCATCGTAAAGATTCCTGATCTGTTCCACTGCTCGCCGCGTTATGCGGCCCACAGCAAGGCCATCCCGCAGTGGGGATGGATGTTCAGATGCAACAGGAATCAGCTACGCGGCGGGCGCCAGACGCCGGAGGGCGTGCGGTCGGGGATAAAATCAGATGTGTGGCCGATGGCCAAAGGATGAGCGCGTGCCAGCGGTGCCTTGAGCACCGCCAGGGACAATTGCAGCAGGCCGCCGGTCTTGCATTCCTGGCCCGGCTTGCAGACTTTGCCGTGATCAGAGCCGTCCTGGCAGCAGTCGGGGCTCATGTCGGTCATCACCTGCATGTCTGCCATCTTCATCGGGCACGGCTCGGTGCTCGACGGCACTCCCGCCATCCCGGTCAGGGGAAGCGTGAGGCTTAACAGCATGACCAGGATTAAACGCAGGAGGCGGCTCATGGGGCGCGAGTCTAGCCAAGGGGCGGTTAAGCCGCCATTAACAATTTCGTGAGAACTCGGCCGTGAAAACGAATCTGCGCCAGGGTCAGCGCGGTGTAGCCGATGATCACCGCAGGCGACAGGCTGGCCTCGTCACAGAACTTGCCCAACGGCTGCAAAGTCAGGCCGACGGCGGCAGCGCGGCTACAAAAATCCGCCTCGCAGACGCCTGCCGGCAACCACAGCACAAAATGCAACCCGGCCTGCTGGCCGCTAACCCTGCAGCCCTCCGGCAGACAGGCGAGCAATGCATCGCGGCGCGCCTGATAAGCCTGGCGTGAAGCGCGCAAATGACGCACAAACGCCCCACTGCCCAGGAATTCGACCAAGCCCAATTGATCCGTGGCGCCCACCGAATGCCCGGTCAATTGTGAAGTGTGCAATAACGCGGGCCGCAGCGCCCTGGGCACCACCATGAAACCCACACGCAAGCCGGGAAACAGGTTCTTGTTGAAGCTGCCGCAATAGATTACCCGGTCGCCGGAATCGAGGGATTTGAGCGCGGCCAGCGGCGCGCTGTTGTAGTTGTATTCGCTGTCGTAATCGTCTTCGACCACCCAGGCGTCAGCGCGTGCGGCCCAGTCCAGCAATGCCAGGCGGCGCGAGACCGACAAGGTCATGCCCAATGGCGCCTGGTGGGCAGGCGACACGTAAGCCAACCGCGCCGTGGCTGGGAGTTGGTCGGTGTCGAGGCCTTCGGCCGTGACCGGGATCGATTGAACCTGCGCGCCAGCCAGGCTGAACAGGCGCCGCGCAGGCTTATAGCCTGGGTCTTCGACGCATGCCGTGTCGCCGGGTTTGAGCAGCGTGCGCGCGATCAGGTCGAGGGCGTGACGAATGCCCGTGGTGACAATCACCTCATCCGCCTCGCAGTGCATGCCGCGGTAACTGCGCAGGTAGTCGGCGATTTGCTCGCGCAATGCCGGTAACCCGGCCGGGTGCGCGGCCTCCAGCGCACCCGGCCCCGCCGACAGTAAGCCACGGGAAATACAGCGTGCCCAGGTTTTCAAGTCGAACAGACTGGCATCCGGGCGCCGGGCCACAAAAGGCACGTGGCTTTGCACGCCGGCGTCGGGCTGATCAGGCACGGCCAGGCGGCGCGGTTTGCTGCTCGGCGCCGGGGCCGCGATAAACTCCTCGGGGATCACTGCACTCACCCGCGTGCCGGAGCCCGCCACGCGCTCGACATACCCCTCGCTGTGCAAGCGCTCGAACGCCGCCTCCAGGGTGCCACGCGACACCAACCAACGCTCGGCCAGGCTGCGGGTCGAGGGCAAGCGGCTGCCCACCGGCAACTGGCGATTGAGGATGGCGGCGCGCAACGCGTCATAGGCGCCCTGCTGCTTGCTGGCGTCCAGCGTATCCGGGCGCGGCAAGTCCAAGATGGCGGCGGTTTTTCCTCGGCGCATAAGTGGTCCAGTGTTTTAAGCCATAAGCGGCTCAAAGAATTAAACCACAAAGTCGTTAGAGTTCAGGCTCTACTCGTTAGCAAAGAAGCTTCCCATGACTCAACGCGCCCTCTCCACCGGGTTCTGGCTGGTCCTGCTGACCGTGCTGATCGCCCTGCCCCGCCTCACGCTCGACCTGCATCTGCCAGCCTTGCCCGCCATGGCCGACTACTTCCACAGCAGCGACAGCCAACTGCAACTGACCCTCACGCTGTACACCCTGGGCTCGGCGATTTCCCTGCTGGTCAGCGGCCCGTTGACCGACCGCTTCGGCCGGCGCCCGGTCTTGCTGGCCGGGCTGCTGCTGTACGTGGTGGCGACGGTGACCTGCGCCCAGGCCAACAGCCTCGGCGTGCTGGTGATCGCCCGGCTGTTCCAGGCCCTAGGCGGTTGCTGTACCACGGTGATCGGTCGGGTGATCGTGCGCGATTACTTCGACCGCCACGAACAAGCGCGTCTGCTCGGCCTGATCTCCATGGCCATGGCCATCTCGCCGATGGCCGCGCCAGTGCTTGGCAGCCTGATGCTGCCCTTGATCAACTGGCGTGGCTTGTTTGTGCTGCTGGCCGTGATCGGCGCCGTGCTGTGCCTGGTGGTTTACCGCCGCCTGCCGGAAACCCGCCCGACCGAAGTTGCCGCTGCGCCGCCGAGCAACCTGCTGCGCGTGTATGGCCAACTGCTGCGCGACCGCTATTTCCTGCGGTACGCCTTGGCCATCGGCTGTGTGTACAGCACGTATTTTCCGTTTATCAGCGAGTCGTCTTCGCTGTTGCAGCGCGGCTACCAACTGACGGCCACGGAATACGCGCTGGTATTCGCCGCGACGATCAGCGGCTACATGCTCGGGGCGAACCTGTTTCGCCGTTTGGTATTGCGCTTCGAGCCCGACCACTTGATCAACGCTGGGATCGGCCTGAATGTGCTGGGCAGCGTTTTGCTGGCGATGGCGACCCTCGCGCTGCCGGGAGAATGGCTGGCGATTGTGCTGCCGATGGTGGTGATCATGGTGTCGGTGGGGATGGTGATTCCGGCCTGCCAGCTGTCGGTGCTGCAGCCCTATGGCGCGATTGCGGGGACGGCGTCGGGGTTGTTCTTTTTTATCCAGATGATCCTGACGGCGGTGAGCAGCTGGGTGACGGGGTTGTTGTCGGATGGCACTTCACTGCCCTTGGTGATCATGACCGCAGCGGCGAGCGCGCTTCTTATCACAAGCTGGCTGACACTGCAAAAAACCCAATGTGGGAGCGGCGGTGCGACGACTCGACTTGCCCGCGATAGCGGTGTGTCAGTCAGATAAACCATCAACTGACACTCCGTCATCGCGGGCAAGTCGAGTCGTCGCACCGCCGCTCCCACAGTTAACCTGAATCAGTGCATGAAAATCGCGATCAGGATGATCACCGGAATCGGCACGCCGAGGAACCACAGTAGTAATGAGCGCATGATGTTCTCCTTGAATTAACGAACGTAGTTTTCGGTTTCGACGTACACCACAGCATCCCGACGACGACCGCCGAAGGTTGCTGCGAAGCTGGCAAAGAACGCGCCGATCAACAGGGCCACAAAGGTCCACAGCGAGGTGTAGGCAGCGACTTTGGCGGCAGTATCGGCCGCTTGCTTGGCTTTGAGCTTGGCATCGTCAATGGCTTTACGGGCTTCGCCGTAGACCTTGTCGATACGCGCTTCGGCGTCGGCCTGGCTGAGGTTGGTGCGCTGGCTGATCAACTGGGCCAGGTAGGTACGGTCCTCCGGTGCCAATTGGCCGTCGTTGCTCAGGGTGCGGGTGAGGATGCGTGCGACCACGCCGTGTACCGCGTCATCGCTGACGGCAGCTGGGCGGTCATCGCGGAACAGGCTGTCGACGTAGTAGTCGAAGTCGCCGCTGTTGGCGCCCTTGGCTGCGCTACCGGCGGCCTGGCTGATGCCGCTGGCGGCACCTGCCGCCACACTGGCACCGGCTTTCACGCCGCCACTGACCACGCTGCTGACCGAACCGACCACCAGTACCGCGGTGACCAAAGTGGCGACGGCCCAGGCGAGGAAACCATGGGCAGTATCGCGAAAGTACACTTCATCGCCATGCATATTCGCCCACTTCACACGCAACCGGCCGGCAATGTAACCGCCCAGGCCCGAAGCGACGATTTGGGTGAATGCCAGCCAGATAATCGTGGAAATACCCAGCCCCTTGGCGCTCATGCCGCTGTCGGCCCACGGCGACACCGCCGAAAAGCCCAGGCCGAAGCCCAACAGCACCAGGATAAGCGACAGTGCAGCCGCCGCAGCGGCCCCGGCAAAGATTGCGCCCCAGGAAACCCCAGAGCGCGCGCTTGACTCTTGCAGCGTGGATGACGATGTGATCATTGTTGTTTTGCTCCCGGCAGGAAAAATAGTGTTACAAGTCTCAAAAGGGACAGTGCAGGCAGCGTGCCAGCCGGGCAAAAAATTAAAATCATGTTATTTCAACGAGTTAAGTAATTTGAACTTCGCAAGACCGTGCAACTTGCAAGAAACAGCAGTGGCGGGCGTGCTTTATGCAATCTCCCTGCAAACCCGCTCGCTGTGGGAGCTGGCTTGCCTGCGATAGCGGTCTTCCAGGTTGATATTTTGTCTCTGACACACCGCTATCGCAGGCAAGCCAGCTCCCACAATGATTGTGTGCAACCCGGATATTTGTGGTGGTTTTGCCAAGATGAAGTTTAATTTAGGAAACATTCAGCTACTTCTTGGCAAAATGACCCCACTTCTAGTGTGAATCGCTCACCAGGTAATCCTATGACCCGTATTTTGACCATCGAGGATGACGCCGTAACGGCCCGCGAGATCGTCGCCGAGCTGAGTAGCCATGGACTGGACGTGGATTGGGTGGACAACGGCCGCGAAGGCCTGGTCCGCGCCGTGAGTGGTGATTACGATCTGATCACCCTCGACCGGATGCTGCCGGAGCTGGATGGCTTGGCCATCGTCACGACCCTGCGCACCATCGGGGTGTCGACGCCGATCTTGATGATCAGCGCCCTCTCCGATGTCGACGAACGCGTGCGCGGCCTGCGGGCCGGTGGTGATGACTACTTGACCAAGCCGTTCGCCTCCGACGAAATGGCTGCCCGTGTCGAAGTGCTGCTGCGGCGCAAAAGCACGGTCAAGGAGTTCGAAACCGCCCTGCGCGTGGCCGACCTGGAACTGAACCTGATCAGCCGCGAAGCCAGCCGTGCCGAGCAGCCGCTGAGCCTGCTGCCCACCGAATACAAACTGCTTGAGTTTCTGATGCGCAACACCGGGCAGATCCTGTCGCGGATGATGATCTTCGAGGAAGTCTGGGGTTATCACTTCGACCCGGGCACCAACCTGATCGATGTGCATATCGGTCGCCTGCGCAAGAAAATCGATCCACCGGGCCTCACACCGCTGATCCGCACGGTACGAGGTTCCGGTTATGTCATTGCTGAACCCCTCTAAGGGCTGGCGCTCCTCCAGCAGCCGCTTGCTGGCGCTCTACAGTTCGTTGTTTGTGGCCTGGAGTTGCATCCTTATGGGGGTGCTGTATTTCGAAGTGTCGGGTTACCTGGGCGACCTGTCCCGCCACTCGTTGATGCAGCGTCAGCACTTGTTTCAGCGTTTCGACGGCGAAGAACTGGTGGAAGCCCTGACCACCAGCATGACTTTCGACATGAAGGGCGTGGACGCCTATGGCCTGTTCGATGAGCAATTTCGCCCCCTGAGCGGGCCGATTCGCGCCGTGCCACCGGACTTGCCGCTGGACGGCAAGATCCACGCGCTGGCCAATTGCGTCGAGTCCGACGACCCCAAACTGCCCAAAGACAGCTGCGACGCCGTCGCCACCCACACCGAAGACGGCCGCTGGCTGGTGCTGGTGCGAGCCAACGGTTCGCTGTTCGGCGTCACCCGGATCATCTGGCATGCGCTGCTGTGGGCGCTGTCGTTGACGATTATTCCCGGCGCGGCCGGCTGGCATTTGTTGCGCCGCCGCCCGCTGCGGCGTATTCGCGGGATCCAGGCCAGCGCCGAGGCTATCGTCGCCGGCGACCTGACCCACCGTTTGCCGCTGTCGAATCGGCGTGACGAACTGGACATGCTCGCGGCCATCGTCAACGCCATGCTCGACCGCATCGAGAAGCTGATGAACGAGGTCAAGGGCGTGTGCGACAACATTGCCCACGACCTGCGCACTCCGCTGACACGCTTGCGCGCGCAGCTTTACCGCATCAAGCAGGAAGCCGAGGAAAACTCGGTGTACGCGGTGAAGCTCGACGACGCCATCGCCGAGACCGACACCCTGATGGCGCGCTTTCGCGGGCTATTGCGCATCTCGGAGCTGGAAGACCACCAGCGCCGCTCGGGTTTCCTGGTAATGGACCCGTTGCCACTGCTGCGCGAGCTGCATGACTTTTATCTGCCGTTGGCCGAGGAAGGCGAATTGCAGTTGCGCCTCGAAGTGCCCGAAGCGCTGCCGTGGATCACCGGCGACCGTGCGCTGTTATTCGAAGCGTTGGCCAACCTGCTGAGCAACTCGATCAAGTTCTCGCCCGCCGGTGGCGAGGTGATCTTGCGTGGTGTGAATGACGGCGGCAGCACGCGCATCGAAGTGCACGACTCCGGGCCGGGTATTCCGGCGGCGGAACGTGATGCGGTGTTCCAGCGTTTTTATCGCGTGGATGAAAGCGACCAGCAAGGCGGCTTCGGTTTGGGCCTGTCGATTGTGGCGGCGATCATCAACTTGCACGGGTTCAAGCTGGAGGTTGGCAGCAGCCAGCGTGGCGGTGCGCGGTTGGTGCTGGAGTGTCGGCAGCAGTTGATGCCCGAAGCCTGATCGTTCCCACGCTCCGCGTGGGAATGCAGCCCAGGACGCTCCGCGTCCCACAGCGTGACGCGGAGCGTCACAAGAGGCATTCCCACGCAGAGCGTGGGAACGATCATCTCCAGGCGCTACAAAACCGTGTGGGAGCTGGCTTGCCTGCGATGACGATGTACCCGGCAAATTTGCATTGCCTGACACTCCGCTATCGCAGGCAAGCCAGCTCCCACATTGGAACGGCTTTGCCGGTTAGTTAGAAGTTGGCGCGCAGCGCTTCGAGGCCGCCGCTGTAAACACCGGTGAACAACTCTTCCACCGCCGCGTCCGTGGTCCCGGCTGCCGGGGTGAACACGCCGGACCAGGTCACTTTCGCCGAGCTGTCGGTGAGCGCCTCAACCTGCAAGGTCGCCAGGTAAGCACTCACCGGAAACGGCGATTGCTCGATGGTGTAGCTGTAGTTGCGTGCCACGTTATCAAAACGCTGCAAACGCTCGACTACCACACCGCCATCTGCGGTTTGCAGGTGGCGCACGCGCCCGCCCTCGCTCGGCTCGCTCTTGACGATAAACGGCAGCCAATCCGGTAGCGCGTTGAAGCCACCGACCAATTGCCAGACCTGATCGGCCGAAACCGGGATTTCAATTACAGAAGAAGCTGTCGCCACACTAAATACTCCAGGAAAAATAAGACTTCAGATCGCCATGCTGTCGACCACACCACCGTCGACCCGCAGCGCAGCGCCTGTGGTTGCAGAGGACAGCGGTGAAGCAATGTACGCCACCAGGTTCGCCACTTCATCCACATTCGCCGCGCGCTGGATGATCGAGGTCGGCCGTGCGTTACGTACAAATACGTCGGCCTCGTCCCGCGCACTGCGCCCGGACTTTTGTGTGGCGTCCTTGAGCATCTGCTCCAGGCCGTCGGTAAAGGTCGGCCCCGGCAGCACTGCGTTAACCGTCACGCCGGTGCCCGCCAAGCGCTTGGCCAGGCCATGGGAAACCGCGAGGTTGGCGCTTTTGGTCACGCCGTAGTTGATCATGTCGGCCGGTGTGGCCACGCCGGACTCCGACGACACGAAGATCACCCGCCCCCAGCCCTGCTCGACCATGCCGGGCGTGTAATGCCGTGCCAGGCGCACGCCGGAAATCACATTGACCTCATAGAAGCGGGTCCACTCGCTGTCGGGCGCATCAAAGAAATCCACATCGTTGAAGATGCCGAGGTTGTTGACCAGGATGTCGGCACGCGGTTCGGCGGCGAACAGTTTCGCGGCGCCTTCGGCGGTGCCAAGATCCGCCACCAGCCCGCGCAGATCAGCGCCCGGCACCGCCTGGCGAATGCTTGCCAGCGCATCGTCGACCTTGCCCGATTCGCGCCCGATCACCACCACGGTGGCACCGCAGGCGGCCAGCGCCTGGCTGATGCCCAGGCCAATACCGGCGGTGCTGCCGCTGACGATAGCTACTTTGCCGCTTACATCAATGTTCATCGGTGGTACTCCTGAAGTTAGAGCGGCAGAGGCGCACGGGCCGAAATCAACCGGGCCTCGCGCAGCGCCTGCCAGAAGGCTGCCGGGATCTTCTCTGACAACGCCGCAACGTCTTCGGCAATCCGCCCCGGACGACTGGCACCTGGAATCACCGCCGCCACGGCCGGATGCGCCAGGGAAAATTGCAGGGCTGCGGCTTTTATACTTACCCCAAACGCCTGGGCAATCGCCTTGATCTGCTCGACTTTATCGATGATCGCGGGGCTCGCCTGCTGGTATTCGAAGTGCGCGCCACCGGCCAGAATGCCGGAGCTGTAAGGCCCGCCGACGACGATCTCGACATTCTGCGCCAAGGCTGCGTCCATCAAACGCTGCAAGGCACGTTCGTGGTCCAGCAAAGTGTAGCGGCCGGCCAGCAGGAAGCCATCGGGCCGGGCTTCGCTGAGGTCAAGGGTCAACTCGCAGGGTTCAACGCGGTTGACGCCCAGGCCCCAGGCCTTGATCACGCCTTCTTCGCGCAGGCGGGTCAGCACCTTGAAGGCGCCGGTGCGGGCCTGGTTGAAGTAGTCCAGCCATTGGTCGCCGTAAAAGTCCTGGGCGATGTCGTGAATCCACACGATGTCCAGGCGGTCGGTTTGCAGACGCTCGAGGCTGTCTTCGATGGAACGCAAGGTGGCGTCGGCACTGTAGTCATTGAGCATCTTGTTGGGGCGGCCGTGTTCGAACACGCCGCTTTTTTCGCCGAGGTCGCGGGCGCTTTCTTCGACTTCATCGAGAATCACCCGGCCAACTTTGGTGCTGAGCACGAAGTCATCGCGCTTGTACTGCGACAGCGCCTGGCCCAGGCGGATTTCCGACAGGCCCGAGCCGTAGAAGGGAGCGGTGTCGAAGTAACGCACGCCGTGGTTCCAGGCAGCCTCGACGGTGGCCTGGGCTTCGTCTTCGGCAATTGCGCGGAACATATTGCCCAGCGGTGCGGTGCCGAAGCCCAGCGGGCCGGGCAATTTGTCTTTCAAGCTCATGGTGGGTCCTCAATCGGTTGTGGGTCGCTGTGACCGTTGAGCAGATCCTAGATTGCATAGATCGGACCGTCCAAGACATACTGCGACCAACTTGAGTCCTGAAAGGTCTTACACATGATTGATCTTCGCCAACTGCGCTACTTCGAAGTGGTCGCGGAAGAAGAACACGTCGGCCGTGCCGCCGAGCGCCTGCATATCTCGCAGTCACCGCTGAGCCGCCAGATCGCCCAGCTTGAAGAGCGCCTGGGCCTGACCTTGTTCGAACGCAGCCAGCAGCGCATCCGCCTGACCCGCGATGGCCAGACGTTCCTGGCGGAAACCAAGGCGCTGTTGACCCACGCCAATCGCTTGGAATCCCTCGGCAAACGCCTGGGACGCGGCGAAGAAGGCGGTTTGTGCATCGGCTACATCGAAAACGCCATGCATGCCGGCGTGCTGCCCAATGCGTTGCGCGTATTGAGGGATGACCGACCTACCGTGCATATCAAGCTGTACAACTTGCCGTCGCTGGAACAGCTCGAAGGCTTGCGTCAACGCAGCCTCGACATTGCCCTGGTCGGCGAGCCACCGGCCACCGATGACCCGGACCTGACGGCGCTGCAGGTGCTGGACGACCCGATGCTGCTGGCGCTGCCGGAACATCATGCATTGGCGCGCCACAGCGAGTTGTTACCCGAGCATCTGGCTGATCAGGAGTGGATCGGCGTGCAACGCAAGCCTGGCGCCAACCCGGCGGATGACTTTGTGGCTGCGTGCATTCGTGCTGGTTTTACGCCGCAAATCCCTATGGAAGCCAGTGAGCCGTTTACCGCCCTGGGGTTGGTGGCCTCGGGTTTGGGTGTGGCGATGGTGCAAAAGGGGCTGAGCCGGAATGCGCCGCCTGGGGTGGTGTTGCGTGAATTGCCATGGCTGACCTACACCACGCCGCTGTGGGCGGCATGGCACCGGGTTAATTTGCGGCCTTTGGTGGAAACGTTCAGGAAGGTGCTGACTGAAAGCCTGTGAAGGCCAGGGCAACGGGTAACCTCATCGCCCCGGACATACTCGGTCCAATGTCAGCCACTCACGCCCTTACCTCAATCTTTCCCCCTCAGGCTCATCCGGTTAAACGCGGCTGCCAGTCAGAGCATTTCTCGCAACCGATACCACAGCATCCCCAACGCCAGCAGCGGCGAGCGCAGGGCCTTGCCGCCGGGGAAGGTCATGTGCGGCACTTGGCTGAAGATATCCAGGCCGTGGCTTGCACCGGCGTGAATGCCTTCGGCAAGCAGGCGCGCGCACCAGTGCGTCACGTTCAGGCCATGCCCGGAATAGCCCTGGGCATAGAACACATTCGGGTAGTGCTTGAGGCGCCCGACCTGGGGAAAGCGGTTGGCGGTGATGCCGATCTTGCCGCCCCACTGGAACTCGATGGCGGTGCCTGCCAACTGCGGGAACACCTTGAGCAACTTGGGCTGCATATACGCGGCAATATCCGCAGGGTCACGCCCCGAGTAATGGCAGGCGCCGCCGAACAGCAGGCGCCGGTCAGCCGAGAGCCGGTAGTAATCGAGCCCGACTTTCTGATCGCACAGGGCGAGGTTTTGCGGAATCAACTGCTGGGCCAATTCGACCGACAGCGGCTCGGTGGCGATGATGTAGCTGCCCGCCGGCAGTACCTTACCGCTCAAGCGCGGTTCCAGTTCCTCCAAGTGCGCGTTACAAGCCAGTACCAGATTAGCCGCGCGCACCGTGCCGCCGGCGCAACGCACCTGCACCGTATCGCCGTGTACAAGCTCCAGCACCTGGGTCTGTTCGAAAATCTTCACCCCGAGCGACTCGGCCACCTGCGCCTCGCCCAGCACCAGGTTCAACGGGTGCAAGTGCCCGGAGCCCATGTCCACCAGGCCGCCAGCGTAGACGCTGGAGCCCACCACCTGCGCCATGTCTTGCGGGCCGACCAGGCGGGTTTCAGGGGCATAACCCAGCGCTGCCAGGCCGGCCTGCTCGCCCTTGAACGCGGCAAACTGCGCCGGGGTGTTGGCCAGTTCGCAAAAGCCCCAACGCAAATCGCAGTCAATGTTGTGCTGGGCGATACGCTCGCCCACCAGCGCCACCGAGTCGATCCCGGCGTGCTGCAGGTAACGCACGCCCTCCTCACCCACATACTTGGCGAACCCCGACACATCATGGCCGATACCACGAATCAGTTGCCCGCCATTACGCCCACTGGCGCCCCAGCCGATGCGCCGGGCCTCCAGCAGGATCACCGAGAGCCCGCGCTGGGCCAGTTCGATGGCGGTGTTGACGCCAGTGAACCCGCCGCCGATCACGCACACATCGGCGCTCAGGTCGGCGCCCAGTGACGGGCGCTCCGGCATGGTATTGGCCGAAGCCCGGTAGTAGGACCGGGCGTGGTCATTGGACGGGATCATTTGTTGGTCTTCACTTTGCTCCAGGCGCGGGTCATCAGGCGCATGGTCGCCGGGGTCGGCGTGGTGGAAATATAGAGTTTGTCGAGCACTTCCTGGGACGGGTACACCTCAGGGTTGTTGACCAGCTCCGGCGCCATAAAGGGCTTGGCCGCCGGGTTGGCGTTGGCATAACCGACCGCGGCACTGACCTTGGCGATCACCTCTGGGTCGAGCAAATAATTGATGAAGGCGTGGGCCTCTTTCGGGTTCCCGGCGTCGGCAGGAATCGCCAGCAAGTCGAACCACAGGTTGGAGCCTTCCTTGGGAATCGAGTAGGCGATGTTCACGCCGTTCCTGGCTTCCTTGGCGCGGTTGGCGGCTTGAAATACGTCGCCTGAATAGCCGAAGGCCACGCAGATATCGCCGTTGGCCAGGTCCGAGATGTACTTGGACGAATGGAAGTAGGTGATGTACGGGCGCAACGTCAGCAGCTTGGCTTCGGCCTGTTTGTAGTCCTCGGGGTTTTCGCTGCGCGGGTCTTTGCCCATGTAATTGAGAATCGCCGGGAACAGCTCATCGGCTGAATCGAGAAAAGCCACGCCGCACTCGTGCAGCTTCTTGATGTTCTCGGGCTCAAACAGCACCGCCCATGAGTCGATGTGGTCGATCCCCAGCACTTGCTTGACCTTGTCGACGTTGTAGCCGATGCCGTTGGTGCCCCACAGGTACGGCACCGAGTGCGCGTTGCCGGGGTCGTTTTTCTCCAGCAGCTTGAGCAGTTTGGGGTCGAGGTTCTTGAAGTTGGGCAACTGCGAGCGGTCGAGTTTCAAGAACGCACCGGCTTTTACCTGGCGTGCCAGGAAGTGGTTGGACGGCACCACCACGTCATAGCCGGTGCGCCCGGCGAGCAACTTGCCTTCCAGGGTTTCGTTGGAGTCGAACACGTCATAGATCACCTTGATCCCGGTCTTGGCCTGGAAATCGGCCAAGGTGGTCTCGCCTATGTAGTCGGTCCAGTTATAGACGCTGACCGTCTGGGCGGCCTGGCCGCTGCTGCTGAACGCCGCGACAAGAGCCAGCGGGAGAAGCTTTTTCACAAGACGCATATCGACACCCCTTTATTGGTTTTTTAGACGCTCAACAGCAGGAACTCACGCTCCCAGGAACTGATCACTCGCTTGAAATTCTCGTGCTCGGCGCGCTTGACCGCCACATAGCCACGCACGAACTTATCGCCCAGGTACTGCTTGACCGTGTCGCAGTCCTCCATGCGCGCCAAGGCATCTTCGAGGGTGAACGGCAAGCGCAGGTTGCGGCGCTCATAGGCGCGGCCTTCCACCGGCGCGCTCGGCTCAATTTGCTCGATCATGCCCAGGTAGCCGCACAGCAAGCTCGCGGCAATCGCCAGGTAGGGGTTGGCATCCGCGCCCGGCAGGCGGTTTTCCACGCGCATCGCGTCGGGGCTGGAGGTCGGCACACGCAGGCCGACGGTGCGGTTTTCTTCGCCCCACTCCACGTTGACCGGCGCCGAGGTGTCCGGCAAAAAGCGGCGGAACGAGTTCACGTTCGGCGCGAACATCGGCAGCAGTTTGGGAATGTACTTTTGCAAGCCGCCGATGTGATGCAAGAACAGCTGGCTCATCTTGCCGTCGGCGTCGACGAACACCGGCTTGCCGGTGGCGATCTCCACCACGCTCTGGTGCAGGTGCATGGCGCTGCCCGGTTCGTCGGCCACTGGCTTGGCCATAAAGGTCGCGGCCACGTTGTGCTTGAGCGCGGCTTCACGCAGGGTGCGTTTGAACACGGTGATCTGGTCGGCCAGGTCGAGGGCATCGCCATGGCGGAAGTTGATTTCCATCTGCGCCGGGCCGTCTTCGTGGATCAGCGTGTCAAGGTCCAGACCCTGCAGTTCACACCAGTCATAGACGTCTTCGAACAGCGGGTCGAATTCGTTGGCGGCGTCGATGGAAAACGACTGGCGCCCGGTTTCGGCCCGGCCCGAACGGCCCACCGGGGTTTTCAGCGGCAGGTCCGGGTCTTCGCAGCGCTGGGTCAGGTAGAACTCCATTTCTGGCGCGACAATCGGCTGCCAACCTTTGTCGGTGTACAGTTGCAGGACTTTTTTCAACACGTTACGCGGCGACAACTCGATGGGGTTGCCCTGCTTGTCGAAGGTGTCATGGATCACGATGGCGGTGGGTTCGATCGCCCACGGCACCACGTAAGTGGCGTTGGACACCGGCCGGCAGATCATGTCGATGTCGGCAGGGTCGAGCAGGTCGTAGTAGATATCGTCGTCGACAAAGTCCCCGGTCACCGTTTGCAGCAGCACACTCTCCGGCAGGCGCATGCCTCGCTCATGCAGGAACTTGTTGGTGGGCGCAATTTTGCCGCGTGCGATGCCAGTCAAATCACTGATCACGCACTCGACTTCGGTAATCTTGTGTTCTTTCAGCCAGGCGGACAGCTGATCGAAGGGGGCGTTCATAAGGACCTCGTCATGGGTTGGTTGCACGCGCCGACTTGTACTCCCGGCGCATTGAGGTCTATCTTGGGCCAGCCTTCAAACGGCATCTATCCACTTTGCACGAACCATAACGCACCAATAGAGTGCGCCCAGGTTACCCATGACACAGGCAACAGCTTTGCGCGTACAGGCCTTCACCACCGGTGATGTGGCCGCTCAATGCAGTGCGACACCCGGTTGGGTGCAGCAGTACCAGCAGATGTCCCCAGGGCATTTTGCCGGGCAGATCCGCTACCTCGACCTGCACGGCGTCGAGGTTTACGAAGAGTGCATGAACACTCGCGTGGAGCAGCATTTCAATGCGCCACCGGGCTCCCTGGCGTTCTGTTTCGATGGCAGCGACAACGCGCTGTACATGCTCAATGGCGAGAGCCGCAACACCTGGATCACCCCGGAAAACTACCGCGAAGTCGCGGTGGTATTCGGCCCGCAGTTCGTGCAGCGCCATGGTTTGGATGTGGCGAAACTTGAGGGGTTGTTCATGGCACCGCTGACGTGCCAGCAGAACGCGCTGTTCACCCGATGGCTCAGTGGCACGCTGACACGGCTGTCTGCGCTGACTGACCCTATCAGCCGTGATGCCCTCACCCAGCAATTGCTTGATGACTGCCTGTTTATTCTCGACAACGCTTGTGTGTGCCTGGACCGCAGCTCGTTGCAGCGGCGCAGCGACGAGCGCCTGTTGATGGCGCGTATCGGTGAATGGGCGGCGGATGCGCCGGATGAAACCGCCAACCTGCTGGAACTGGCGCAGATCGCCGGTGTGCCGTTACGCCAATTGCAGCAAGGCTTTAAGACCTACACCGGAATGAGCCCGGCGCAGTGGTTGCGCTTGCGCCGGTTGAACGGGGCGCGGCGTGAGTTGTTGAGCTCGACTCGGGCCACGGTGGCTGAGGTGGCGATGAACTGGTCGTTCTGGCACTTGGGGCGGTTTTCCCAGAGTTATCGGGCGTTGTTTCGGGAGTTGCCCAGTGAGACGCTCAGGCGTTTGGGTTGACGGGTGTTTTTGGTACTGACCTGGGGGCCAAAGGATGTAAGAGCCGCAGCAACAGCAGAGCCATACTCGGTCAAAGGTGGGAGCTGGCTTGCCTGCGATAGCGTCAACTCGGTGTACCTGATGTACCGAGGTGTCTGCATCGCAGGCAAGCCAGCTCCCACAGAAAAGCAGCTCTTCAGTGTATGCAAATCCGCCTTTCGCTTTTGATTCAACCACTCAGGTCGGCTACTAGGCCGCCGTGCTGTAGATTTTGATCTTGATCTGAGGCGCCCCGTTAACCACGGATTCAAGCCTTCGTTCTGGCACACCGAGCCTAAGCGAGGCACCGAGTGGTGGGGCGAAGACCTTTTGGTTACTTTTGGCTGGGCCGGCATTCCGGGCGTTTGCCAAAAGTGACCCGCTGTAAGAGCGGAACCCTACTCAGCCGTTACCGCAGCAACGGATATGTACACAACACAACCATTCTCAATAACTTGTAAATCCCAGCACATCCCCCTAGCTTATGCGCCCCCCGCCCTGCGCTTTAAGGCCCTACCCCCATGGTTGTGCGTTTTCGTCCCGTCGTTACCTCACGTTTCGCCCTTGGCCTGCTACTCAGCGGCAGCCTGGGCAACAGCATGGCCGCTGAAATCGAACTACCGGCGGTAAACGTCCAGGGCCAGGAAGACTCCGGCTATCGCACCAACAGCGCCTCGGTCGGCGGCTTCAACGAAGCGCCGTTGCTGGACACTCCGGCATCAATCACCGTGATCAACGCCGAACTGATCAAAGACCAGCAGGCGCGGCTGCTCAGCGAAGTGCTACGCAACGACGCCTCGGTAGGCGACAGCTACGCCCCCATCGGCTACTACGAAAACTTCGTGATCCGCGGCTTCTCACTGAACGCCGCGAGCAGCTACAAAATCAACGGCCGCACCATCACTGGCGAGCAAAACGTCGCCCTGGAAAACAAGCAGCAGGTCGAAGTGCTCAAGGGCCTGGCGGGTTTGCAAAGCGGTATTTCCGAACCCAGCGGCGTGATCAACTACGTGACAAAACGCCCGGAAGATGTGCGCTCGGTTACCGTGTCCACCGATGACCGAGGCAGCGGTTACATAGCCACCGACGTGGGTGGCTGGTTTGGCAGCGAGCAGCAATTCGGCCTGCGCGCCAACGTCGCCCACGAAGACCTCAATTCGTATGTCGAGCACGCCGATGGCCAGCGCGATTTTGTGTCTCTGGCCTTCGACTGGAACATCAGCCCCGACGCGGTGCTGCAACTGGACGCGGAATACCAGAACAAGCAACAGCGCTCCGTGCCGGGTTATCAACTGCTGGGCGGCACCGAAGTGCCCCATGACGCGTCACCGAAGAAATTGCTGGGGCACCAGAGTGGTTCCCATCAGGTCGGCATCGATTCGCTGAACCTCAATGGCAAGTTTGAATACCGCTTCAGTGATCAGTGGAAAGGCAGCCTCAGTGCCGCCCACAGCAAAGTGGTGATTGATGATTACAGCTCGTTTGCCTGGGGCTGTTACTACGTCGGTAGCTGCAACGCCAACACCTTCAGCCCGGAAGGCGACTACGACGTCTACGACTACCGCAGCCCCGACGACACCCGCCGTGATGATGAAGTACAGGCGGCAATAACAGGCCTGTTCGACACCGGCAGCCTGGGCCATGAACTGACTTTCGGCACCAGCGCGTTTCGCCGGGTGATCGACAAGCGCAAGTCCGTCAACGAATACATCGGCAGCGGTAATATCAACCAAGACGCACCGACCTTCGAGCCTACTGATAAGCCGCTGAACCCAAGCCATCGCAACCTCGACAGCCGTCAGTACGGCCTGTTCGTCACCGACCGCATCCGCTTCAACGAGCAATGGCAAACCATCATTGGTGGGCGCGAAGTGCGTCTGGATGAAAAAGCCTACGATGACCAAGGCAACCAGGCGCGCCACACCCAGCAATACGTATTCCTGCCTCAAGCTTCGTTGATCTATAAACCCGTGGAAAATATCTCGCTGTACACCAGCTACAGCAAGGGCTTGTCATTGGGCGGCACGGCACCGTGGTTTGCCCGAATTCCCGATGAAACCCTGGCCCCAACCGTGTCCCGGCAAATCGAAGCCGGCGTGAAATACGACTGGCACCGCATCAGCTTCGCCGCCGCCGTATTCCAGACCCGCCAGGCCTATCAATACGCAAAACCCGAAGGCCTCGAGTTTATCTACGTCCAACAAGGCGAACAAAAAAACACCGGCCTGGAACTCTCCGCCAACGGCTGGGCCACCGACCGCCTGCAGATCGCCACCAGCGTCGCGGCGATTCGTGCCCGCGTGAACAACAGCGGCACGCCAGACTACGAAGGCCACCAGGCGCTCAACGTCCCCAAACTGCGCGCCAGCCTGTATGCCGATTACGCCCTGCCATGGATGAATGGGCTGGCCGTGTTGGGCGGCGTGCAATACAGCGCCAAGAAGTACGCCGACCGCACCGGCAATGTGCAAGTGGGCGACTACGCCGTAGTGAATGTCGGCAGCCGCTACACCACCAAAATCGACGGCTATGAGACCGTGTTCCGCCTCAGCGTCGATAACCTGTTCGACAAACGCTACTGGCGCGATGCGGGTGAATACCTGGGCGACGACTACCTGTTCCAGGGCGCGCCCTTGACCGCGCGCCTGAGTGCTTCGGTTAACTTCTGAGCCTGCGCGGCGCTGCCAGCCACAGCGCCGCCAAACCACAGACCAACAGACTCCAACCCAGGTCCTGGGCCCAGGCGACCAGGGTCAACCCAGCGCCGATCACCAGGTAATACAACAAACCAAACAGCGCGGCGGCAGTGCCCAGACGATCTTGGTAGGCCACCAGCGCGGCCCCCAGCACATTGGGGATGGCCATGCCGAATGCCAGTACCACCAGCAGCATCGGCCAGACAAATAACCCGCTGTGTTGCAGCAGCACGACCAGCAAGCCACCCAGCACTGCGACACCGGCGGCGATCAGCACTAATCGCTCGCCGTTTACCCCACGCTTGAGCAGTCGCTTGTTCAGCCACGCACCACACCCGGAGCCCAGCGCCAGCAAGACGCCGCTGTAGCCGAAGTCGGCGGCAGACAAACCCAGCCGCGAAAAGATGAATGGCCCCACGCTGTAATAGCTGAACAGCGCAATATTGAACGCCGCCACCAGCCCCACCGAACGCCAGATCCCGGCATCCCTGAGCAGCAACCGCAACGTCTGGCCCAGCGCGGCCGTCGGCATCGAGGCTGGACGCGTCTCGGGCAACGCCCACACGCACCACGCCCATAAGCTCAGCGAGAGCAGCAACAAACCACTGAGCACACCGCGATAACCGAAGAACTGCACCAGGCTGGCGCCCGTGAACAGGCCCACGGCCGGGCTGGCGGCCAGGGCAATGCCCATCAGCGAAAATACCTGGGCCAATTGCACGCCCTTGAAACGGTCACGCAGCACGGTCTGCGTCACCACCGAACCGACCGCCGCGCCAAACGCCGCCAACGCCTGAGCCAGCAGCAAACCGTTGAAGCTGGTCATGCCCAAGGCCAGCACCGAGGCAGCCACGTACAGAGCCAACCCGGCCAGCATCACCGGCCGCCGCCCCCAACGATCACACAGCCGGCCCCACACCACCACGCCAAAAGCGAACGCCAGGAAATACACCGACAACGTCTGCCCGGCCCGCTCCGGCCCCACCGCAAACGCCCGGCCGATATCTTCCAGCGCTGGGCTGTAGAGCGTTTGGGCCAGTTGCGGGAACATCAGCAACGCGACCGTCAGTGGCAAAAAAAATTTAACCTTCATCCCCAACTCCTTTGCTTGAAACAGCGCAAGAAGTGTAAGGACTGTCGATTGGAGTATTATCCAGACTTTGACAATTTACCCATCAAATCGGACAACCTATGGCCTGGCTCGCCACCGACGCTACTTTCGATCCCGACCACCTGGCAGCGCCGGTCATCGGCATTGCCGCCCTGCTCGGTGATCACGACTCCGGCCTGCACCGCCACCAGCGCGGGCAACTGCTGTTCACGCGCCAAGGCTGCACCCGTATCACCCTGGACAACCAACTGTGCCTGCTGCCGCCTTCGCGCGCCGCGTGGATCCCGTGCGGCGTGCCGCATCGCGCGGTGATGCACAAAACCGTGGACTATCGCTCGGTGTATCTGAGCCCGGCACTGGCCGATCAATTGCCTGCACAGGTGGGGGTGATCGAGGTCAGCCCATTGCTTCGCGCAGTCCTGGAACCCATAGCGATGGCGCCCTTCGACACCGATTGGCAAACGGGCCGCTACGCGCATTTGCTGGCGTTGTGCCTGGATGAAATCCAGGCGGCCACCGCACAACCGATGCTCCTGCCCTTGCCCCAGGACAAACGCCTGGCGCCCTTGCTCGCCGATCTGGAAAGGTTACCGCCGACCCTGCAAGCCCTGGAAAAACAGATAGGTGCCAGCACCAAGACCATCGGCCGGATTTTCCTGCGGGAAACCGGCCTTGGCTATCAGCAATGGCGCCAGCAGTGGCGCCTGATGCGGGCCATCGAACTGCTTGCCATCGGACGCAACCAGGGCTATTGCGCGTTCGAGTTGGGCTTTGCCAGCGACAGCGCGTTGATCGCCTTCTTCAAAAGCATGACCGGCAGCACGCCACGCGGGTATTTGAAAGTCGACTGAGGGCGTGCATGAGGCCGCTTCAGCCCGGTAGCGGAATCACCCGTAAAGGCCGCACCGACTTATAGGAAAAACTTGAGTAGATTTCTTTAACACAGGGCAACGTCTGCAACACCTCACGCGCAAACTCGCCAAACGACTCCAGGTCTTTGGCCACCACCTCGAGCAAAAAGTCATAGCGCCCCGACACGTTGTGGCAGGCGACAACTTCGGGAATCTCCAGCAGCCGTTGCTCGAATGCCCGGGCGATTTCCTGGGTGTGGCTTTCCATCATGATGCTGACAAACGCCGTCACGCCATACCCCAGCGCCTTGGGCGACAGAATCGCCTGATAGCCGCTGATCACCCCGCTCTCCTCCAGGTTGCGCACCCGTCGCCAGCACGGCGAGGTGGTCAGGGCGACGCGGTCGGCAAGTTCGGCCACGGTCAAGCGGGCATTACCTTGCAAGGCGTTTAAAAGGGCTTTGTCGGTGCGGTCCAGACTCACGGGCATAACGTGCCTCTATTTGTTGTTTTTGTCGATTATTCGCCCCGAAATCCGGGATTTTCCTGGGTTTTTTGCAATGTTCAACTCTAGTTATGAGCATAGCATTGTAGGAAATAAGGAGCGTCCGACATGAACAACAAACACAATACATTCGGCTTTTCTACCCGCGCCATCCACCATGGTTACGACCCCAAGGACCATCACGGCGCCCTCGTACCGCCGATCTATTTATCTGCCACCTTCGCGTTCCCCACCGCCGAATATGGCGCTGCCTGTTTTGCCGGGGAAGTCAGCGGCCACTTCTACACACGCATTTCCAACCCGACCCTGGCACTGTTGGAATCACGCATGGCAACCCTGGAAAACGGCGAAGCTGCCGTGGCCTTCAGCTCCGGCATGGGTGCGATTGCCGCAACGTTCTGGACCCTGCTGCGCCCGGGCGATGAAGTGATCGTCAGCCAGACCCTGTATGGCTGCACCTTTGCCCTGCTGCACCATGGCCTTGCTGAGTTCGGCATCCGGGTGCGACACGTCGACCTCACCGACCTGGCCGCCCTGCGCGCGGCATTGTCCCCTGCCACCCGCATGGTCTATTGCGAAACCCCGGCCAACCCCAACCTGCGTCTGGTGGACATCGCCGCCGTGGCCGAGCTGGCGCACCAACAGCCAAATGTCACCGTGGTGGTCGACAACACCTACTGCACCCCCTACCTGCAAAGGCCACTGGAACTGGGGGCCGATGTGGTGGTGCACTCGGCCACCAAGTACCTCAGCGGCCATGGCGATATCACCGCCGGTATCGCCGTGAGCAACCAGGCGCTGGCACAACGTATTCGCCTGCAAGGCCTCAAGGACTTGACCGGCGCGGTGATGTCGCCGCAGGACGCATCCTTGCTGATGCGCGGCCTCAAGACCCTGGCCCTGCGCATGGACCGCCATTGCAGCAACGCCCAGGCGGTGGCCGAAGCGTTGCAAGCACACCCTGCTGTGCAGTGGGTCACCTACCCGGGCCTGCGCTCTTTCCCGCAATACGCCCTGGCAGCGCGGCAGATGAAGCAGTCCGGCGGCATGATCGCGTTTGAACTCAAGGGCGGCATCGACACCGGCCGGCGCTTCATGAATGCCCTCAACCTGTTCACCCGCGCCGTCAGCCTGGGTGACGCCGAGTCGCTCGCCCAGCACCCGGCGAGCATGACCCACTCCACCTACACCCCCGAAGAACGCGCACAACACGGTATCAGCGAAGGCCTGGTGCGCTTGTCGGTCGGGCTTGAAGACATTGCCGACCTGTTGGCCGATATCCACCAGGCCCTGGCCAAATGCACGCGTGCGGCACCGCGCCGGGCCGTGGTGGAAGAACACGCCGTGAAATAGGGCCTACGGTTGAGGTAATCCTTTCCTACAGACGGTGGTCGGACTGGTCCGACCGCCGTTATGCGTTTTTAATCTGTTTTTTTTGCCGATTGGATCCCCATGCATTTCCCTGGCTGTACTAGCATAGGTGCTCGGCGGGTGCATTATCACTGTAGGTTATTCACATTGGTTACCTTGTTAAACCCCGTCGCTATAAGGATGAATACCTGCACTCAACATTCATGGACGAACTGATGAACTCACACCTGTTCCCTCATATAGGCAAGGTCATCGCCAGCACCGGCAGCCGCCATTTCCCGCGCATGCTGCATGACTTGATCCTGACCCAGCTGGCAGTGGACGCTACCCATATCACCCAACTGCAGGTCAGTGCCGAAGGGCACACCCGACGCCGGATCAGCCCGGTCTACACCGACTCGGTGACGGCGCTGGGCGAAGCACAACCCGCTGCCCAATTGCACCTCACACGCCGCAAGGACGATGTGCGTTATGTGTTGTCGGTGTATCGCTCGCATCAGTCGGAAAGTTTTTCGCCACAGGAACGCAGCATGCTGGAGGATTTTTCGACGCTGCTTCTGCCCATGGTCGAGAAACACATCACTGCGATCCAGCCGTGTCGCCAGGGCGGATCGCCTGTGGTCGCGGAAAATCAAGGGCTTGAAACCTTGCGTCGGCGCATTGAAGAACGTCTGGTGCAATCGGGGTTGACCTTGTCCAATCGAGAACTGGATGTGTGTGTGGGTTTGCTGGCCGGGCGGACTGCACCGGAGTTGGCGGAGCAGTTGGCGTTGAAGGTCAACACTATTGAAAGCTACCTCAAGCGGGCGGCGATCAAGCTTGGGATCAGCGGGCGGCATTCGTTGTTGCGGTGGATGTATGCGGGTGATGAGGGGGTAGCCGCGGCTCTCTAGATCAGGCTGTGGGTTGTCTTTTGGTGGTGTACATATCCGTTGCTGCGGTAACGGCTGCCTATGGTTCCGCTCTTACAGCGGGTCACTTTTGTAGAGAGAGACACAAAAGTAACCAAAAAGTCTTCGCCCCAACACTCGGTGCCTCGCTGTGGCTCGGCATGCCCGCAATCCGCCAGTGATTTGGGGGGCCGCCGCAATGGGCCATCCTTGGCCCAGCGCCGCTAAACCGGCATCCCTGCCGGTTTACCCCCCCAAATCCCTGTCAGATTCCGGCCATCGTGTTTGACGGGGCGATTTCAGATCAAGATCAAAAGCGCAGATCAAAAGACCGCTGACTTCGTCATCGAAAAGGATGTAAGAGCCAGAGCAACAGCAACAGCAACAGCAACAGCAACAGCAACAGCAACAGCAACAGCAACAGCAACAGCAGAGCCATACTCGGTCAAAGGTGGGAGCTGGCTTGCCTGCGATGGCATCAACTCGGTGTACCTGAAGCACCGAGGTGTCTGCATCGCAGGCAAGCCAGCTCCCACAGAAAAGCAGATCCCAGGTGTATGCAAATCCGCTTTTCGCTTTTGATCTAACCACTCAGGTCGGCTTTCAGGCCGCCGTGCTGTAGATCTTGATCTTGATCTGCTTTTGATCTGAGGCGCCCCGTTAACCACGATGGCCGAATGCAGGCTTGAATCCGTGGGTAACCCGGCAGGACGCCGGGTTAGCCGCGCTGGGCCAAGGATGGCCCATCGCGGCGGCCCACGGATTCAAGCCGGAGTGCGGGCATGCCGAGCCTAAGCGAGGCACCGAGTGGTGGGGCGAAGACCTTTTGGTTACTTTTGGGGCGTTTGCCAAAAGTGACCCGCTGTAAGAGCGGAACCATAAGCCGCCGTTACCCAAATAACGGATATACACGCCGACAAACCGCCACCAAAAGCCAATCAATCCCGCGCCAGTGCCTCAATCGGGTCCAACCGCGCCGCATTCCGTGCCGGCACAAAACCAAACACAATCCCGATCAACGTCGAACACGCAAACGCCGTCACAATCGACCCCACGGAAAACACCATCTCCCACTCCTTCACAAACAGCGAAAACAGATACCCAATGGCGTAAGACAACGAAATCCCAATAACCCCGCCGATCAAACACACCATCACCGCCTCCACCAGAAACTGCTGGCGAATATCCGATTGCCGCGCCCCCACCGCCATGCGAATCCCAATCTCACGGGTGCGCTCAGTCACCGACACCAGCATGATATTCATCACCCCAATCCCACCCACCAACAACGAAATCACCGCAATCAGCGACAACAGCAGCGCCAGGGAGCGGCTGGTTTTCTGCACCGTCTGCATGATGCTATCAAGGTTATTGGTGAAAAAATCCTTGGTCCCATGCCGCTGCAGCATCAGCTTGTTAACGTTGTCTTCCACCACCTTGCTCGGCTGCCCATCCTTGATACGCACGGTAATGCTGTCCAGATGCCGCTGCCCCAACAGCCGCCCCGCCGCCGTTTCATAAGGTACCCACACGTTCAACGCCTTACTGGCAGCGAACATGTTTTTATTGTCAGCCGTCACCCCGATCACCGTACACGGCAGGTTCCCAACCAGGATCACCTGCCCCAGTGGGTCCACGTTCGGCCCGAACAGGCGATGCCGAGTGTTGTGGTCAATCACCACCACCTGCGCCTGACGCCGCGCATCACTTTCACTGAAGGCAATCCCGGCTTCGAACTTGAGCCCTTTCACCTTGAAATACCGATCACTGACGCCATTCACCTGCGCATCCAGGTCGATATTGCCAAAGCGCAGCAACAGGTTGCGCCCTACCACCGGCGTGGCGCTGTCGACGTAATACAGTTGATTCAACGCCTCCACATCCGACGGCATCAACGTCTCGATGGCCGACGCACGACTGTCGCCGAAACTGGTGCCGGAAAAGATATCGATGGTGTTGCTGCCAATCGCCTGGATGTCCTTGAGCACATAACGCTTGGCCCCCTCGCCGATCGCTGAAATCGACACCACCGAGGTAATGCCGATGACAATACCCAGCATGGTCAGCAAGGTGCGCATGCGATGGGAAATCAGCGCGACCCAGGCCATATTGAAGGCCTCCTTGAACAACCCCAGGCTCGCCACCAGGCGCCGAGCGCCGCTGCGCTTGGGCTCAATCGGCGCTTCGCTGGGCAACTCCAGCCCCACACTGTCATTGGCCTTGTCGCTGACTATCTCGCCATCACACACCTCGACAATCCGCTGGGCGTTCGCCGCGACCTTGGGGTCGTGGGTGACGATAATCACCGTGTGCCCCGCCGCGTGCAGCTCGGCGAGGATGCGCATCACCTCCTTGCCGCTGTGGGTGTCGAGGGCGCCGGTGGGCTCGTCGGCGAGGATCACCTCACCGCCATTCATCAAGGCCCGGGCGATACTTACGCGCTGTTGCTGGCCACCGGAGAGCTGGCTCGGGCGGTGGGTGGTGTGCCCCGCCAGGCCAAGGCGCGTAAGCAGGTCGCGCGCGCGGCTGTGCCGTTGGCTCTCGGGCGTACCGGCGTAGATCGCCGGCATTTCCACGTTATGCAAGGCGCTCAAGTGCGCGAGCAAATGGTAGCGCTGGAAGATAAACCCGAAGTAATCCCGGCGCAGTTCCGCCAACTGTTCATCGCCCAGCGAGCGGGTCTCAATGCCGTTGATCTTGTAGCTGCCGGCGGTGGCGTAGTCCAGGCCGCCGAGGATATTCATCAAGGTGGATTTGCCGGAACCCGAGGCACCGATGATCGCGACCATTTCGCCGGCATGAATCGTCAGGTCGATGCCCTTGAGTGCGATGAACTCGCGCTCGCCGGCCATGAAACTGCGGGTAATGCCCTTGAGCTCCAACAGGGGTTGGGTCATGGCTCAGTTCCCCGCCACAGCTGGGCTGGCGTCGCCGATCACGACTTTGTCGCCCTCGGCCAGGCCCTCCAGGATCTGCACCTTGACGTTGTTATTGATGCCGGTCTTCACATCCCGCGACAGCGCTTTGCCCTTGGCGTCCAGCACCCGTAACGGGTAAGTGCCGTCGTTATTGCGCGCACCAAGCGCCGCCACCGGCACCATCAAGGCCGCCTGGGCAGTGTCGAGCACAATACGCACCTGGGCGGTCATGGCGATGCGCAGACGATGGTCCGGGTTAGGCACGTCGAACAGCGCGTTGTAAAACACCGCGGTGTTCTGCTTGGGCGTACCGGCGGTCTGGGTTTCGAGGAAGTTCTGCGGCGCCGGCTCCGTGCCACGCAGCTTGGCGTAGTAGCGCTTGTCGGCTTCACCCAGGATGGTGAAATACACCTGCTGGCCGGGGCTGATATGGATCACATCGGCCTCCGACACCTGGGCCTTGACGGTCATGGTGTCCAGGTCGGCCAGCTTGAGCAGCACCGGCGCCAACTGGTTGGCGATCACGGTCTGGCCTTCCTGCGTGACGATGCCGACTACATCGCCGTCAATGGGCGCGACGATGCGCGTGTACGCCAGATTGACCTTGGCGGTATCGATCTGGATATGCGCGCTTTTGATCTGCGCATCCAGCGACAACAGGTTGGCTTGTTGCACCTGGAAAGTGGACTCGGCGTCTTCAAAATCCTGGCGCGATACCGACTCATCCACCTGCAAGCCCTTATAGCGCTCATACACCGACTTGGCCTGCTTGAGCTGCGCCGCCGTGGCGCGGCGCTGGGCCTGCAGGTTTTCCTCATCCACCTGGGCTTTACGCAAGGTGTTTTGCAGAATCAGCGGGTCGATCTCCGCCAACCACTGGCCCTTCTTCACCTTGTCGCCGACCTTGACCTTGAGCGACTTCAACTGCCCCGACACCTGCGCGCCAACATCGACCTGCTTGATGCCCTCAAGCAAACCGGTGGCCAACACAGCATTCTCAATATCACCGCGCTCAGCCGTGGCAGTGAGGTACTGCGGCGCATCGGCGGGTGCCTGCACCGTGTACACCACCAGGCCAATGGCAACAGCCAATACCGCGAGCATTCCAATTTTGCGAAACTTTGACTTTTCCATAAATGACCATAAAAAGATGAAGAGGGCCTACAACGGCACGGTCCAGTGTGGGAGCTGGCTTGCCTGCGATAACATCAACTCGGTGTGCCTGACACACCGAGGTGTCTGCATCGCAGGCAAGCCAGCTCCCACAGAAAAGCAGATCCCAGGTGTATGCAAATCCGCTTTTCGCTTTTGATCTAACCACTCAGGTCGGCTACTAGGCCGCCGTGCTCTGCTTTTGATCTTGATTTTGATCTGAGGCGCCCCGTTAACCACGATGGCCGAACGCAGGCTTGAATCCGTGGGTAACCCGGCAGGACGCCGGGTTAGCCGCGCTGGGCCAAGGATGGCCCATCGCGGCGGCCCACGGATTCAAGCCGGAGTGCGGGCATGCCGAGCCTAGGCGAGGCACCGAGTGGTGGGGCACAGACCTTTTGGTTACTTTTGGGGCGTTTGCCAAAAGTGACCCGCTGTAAGAGCGGAACCCTAAGTCGCCATCACAAAAACAACGGATATGTACCCGGCATTCCCCCCTCACGACACCACCTCCCCAACCACCACCCCCTCAAGCCACCACCGCGCCAACCCCAAAACATTCGGCGCCTTAAGCAACGTAAAGTGATTCCCCGCGCCATACCAAACCTGCAACCCGTTCCCCTGGCGCCGCCACCCTTCCACCATCAACCCCTGCTCACGCTGATTACCCACCGCATCCAACGCCGGATCCTGCGCCAGCACCAACCGCACCACCCCGTTGAACCGCTGCGCCGGCCGATACACCGTGCGCAACGCCGCCGCATAAGTACGCGCCGGCCCCGCCATCGCATCCACACTGGCACGCCCCGGCAACAAACCCACGCTCACCATCCCCGCATGCAGCCATTGCTGCTGCGCCACCTCATCGCGCCCGGCAAACTCCACCCGGTCAATGCCCAGCGACTTGCCCGCCGACAACTGCATGGCCTCAATCAAGCGCAACAACGCGGCCGTGGTCGAATAAGGCTTGCCCGCACCGCCCGGTGATTCACTGTCGATCACCGTCAACGAGGCCACCTCACGGCCCATCGCCTGCAAGCGCAGCGCCATCTCCAGCGCGACCCAGCCACCAAATGAATGCCCGACCAGATGCACCGGCCCACGCGGACACTCGTGCGCCAGCGCCGCCAGGTAACACTGCGCTGCCGCTTCCACCTGGCTATGGGGCACCGCCTCGCCATCCAGCCCGCGCGGCTGCAAACCGAACAGCGGCCAGTCGCGCCCGAGTGCCTCGCCCAACCCCACAAACCCGGTGACGCTGTCACCCGCTCCCGGCACACAAAACACCGGCGCAAACCCCGCACGCCCACTCTGAATGCGCAGCACCGGTTGATGCACCGCTTCCGTCACCGGCGCACTCGCGGCCAGGGCCTCAGCCATCGCCGCGCCCAAGCCTTGAATATGCGGCGCCTGCATCATGCTTTGGTGATCGCCCGGCACCTCGACCCGGCGCAATTGACCAGGCGCCAAAGCGTCTTCCCAGCCCAGCGACTCACTGCGCCGCGACAGCTCGGTCGGCCGTTCACGGGCACTGAACAGAAGCACCGGCACCGGCAGCGGGAACAGGCTGTAGTGCGCCAGCGCATGCCCGTGGCCGACTTCACGCTCGATAAAACTCAAGAGGTCCGCGTCCGTAGCCGCTGCCATTTGCGCGTATAGCAGACCTTGATCGCGACAGCGTTGCAGCAAACCCGCAAAGTCCAGCTGTCCAATGCCCGCCTCAAGCTGTTCAAGGCTCGCCAGTTCATCCACACCTCCCTGTGCTTTCCAATACGCCGTGCACTGCAACAGCAAATGCCGCTTAAGCGCATCCGGCCCACTCCAGCGCGCCTTGCCTTGGTCGGTCATGCGCGGCACGTAGCTGTCGATCAGGCCGAGGAACGCTACCGCTTCATCCAGCCCCAGCAATTGCATCGCCACTTCATAGGCCAGCACGCCGCCAAACGACCAGCCCGCCACGCGGTAAGGCCCGTGTGGCTGAACCTGGCGGATCAGGCCGACCATGCGCGCCGCCAAGCCTTCCATGGTGTTCAGGTGCGGCTCGCCCAGTGCAGCGCCCGGCAGGCCGTAGATCGGATAGTCGCCGGGCAAGTGCTGACCCAGCGCCGGGAAATACACGTCCATGCCACTGAACTCGTGCACCAGAAACAACGGCGGCTGCGAGCCGCTGCTGCGCACGGTAATCAGCGAGGTGTCGCGCACCGGCTCGCCGGTGCGCTGGCGCAACATCGCCGCCACCGAGGCCACGCTGACGTGCTGGAACAGCTCGGCCAGCGACACCTGCAAGCCCGCTGCCTCCATCAGGTTGACCAGTCGAATCGCCAGCAAGGAATGCCCGCCCAGCTCAAAGAAGCTGTCGTGACGCCCCACCTGCTCCAGTTTCAACACCTTGGCCCACAGGCCGGCGAGCGACTGCTCCAGTGCATCGGCCGGCGCCTCGAAGTCGCGGCTGAGCAAGGCCTCCAACGCCGGAACCGGCAAGGCTTTGCGATCGATCTTGCCATTGGCCGTCAGCGGCAACTGCGCCAGCGGCACATAGGCCGACGGCAGCATGTAGTCCGGCAACTGGCCGTGCAGGTGCGCACGCACACTGTCGACGTCTACGGGCTCGCCAGCCCAGGTGAAATACGCCACCAGGCGCTTGTCACCGGGCACGTCCTCACGGGCCAGCACCACTACGTCCTGGATGCTCGCCAAGGTCGCCAGGCGCGCTTCGATCTCGCCCAACTCGATGCGGAAACCACGGATCTTCACTTGGTCGTCGTTACGCCCGATGCACTCCAGCAAGCCGTCCGCTGTCCAGCGGCCAAGGTCGCCGGTGCGGTACATCAAGGCGCCTGGGTTGAACGGGTCGTCGACAAACTTCTCGGCGGTCAGCTCCGGCCGGTTCAAATAACCCTTGGCCACGCCGTCACCGCCGATGCAGATTTCGCCGATCACGCCCACCGGCAGTGGCTGCAAGTACGCATCCAGCACATGAATCTGCGTGTTGGAAATCGGTCGACCGACCGCCACGCTGTCAGCATCGGCGGCGATCGCCTGCACCTCGTAAGTGGTGGCGTAGGTGGTGGTTTCAGTCGGCCCGTAGCAATGCACCAGGCGCAAGCCCGGCGCCTGCGCCAGCAGGCTGCGGAACGCCGCCGGGTCGGCACGCTCGCCGCCGCAGAGCAAAATGCGCAAGCCGGCCAGGGCTTCGGGGATCATCTGCACGTACTGGTTGAACAACGCGGTGGTCACGAACAACACCGTCGCACCGTGCAGCGCACGGCCGAATGCAGCGGGGTCGAGCAACGTGGAATGGTCGATCACCTGCACCTGGCCGCCGTTGAGCAGCGCGCCCCACACATCCATGGTGCTGGCGTCGAACGCCGGGTTGGAGGCAAACGCCACGCGGTCGGCGGCGTTGAAGTCGGCGTAACCGTTGTTGAGCACCAGCCGTGTGATGCCGCGATGAGGCACCAATACGCCCTTCGGTGTGCCCGTGGAGCCGGAGGTGTACATGATGTACGCCACGCTGTCCGAGGACTGCGACAGGTCAGGGTTGTGGCTCGGTTGCGGGTCCAGGGTCAGGGTGTCCAGGTCCATGCGCCGCGCCGGGAACTCAAGCGCCGCGTCACTGCGGGTCACCAGCCAGCTCGCGCCGCTGTCCTGCAACATGAAGCCCTGGCGTTCGGCGGGTGCGTTTATGTCCAGCGGCACATAGGCCGCTGCACACTTGAGGATCGCCAACTGGCTGACCAGCAGGTCCAGGGAACGCGGCAGCAGGATCGCGACGTTATCGGCCGGGCGTACGCCCAGGCTCATCAGGTGATGGGCCAAGCGGTTGGCGCGGGTGTTGAGTTCGCCGTAGCTCATTACCGCGTCAGCGTGCAACGCAGCCACCGCGTCAGGCCGTGCGTGGGCCTGGGCTTCGAACAAGCGCTGCACCGTGTGCTCGCGGGGGAACACACGGGTGGTGGCATTGAAACCTGCCAGCTGTTGACGCTCGGCCGCCGGCAGGATTGGCAAGCGGCTGATGCCCCTATCACTGTGGTGCTCCAGCGCCTCAACCAGTTGCTCAAGGGCAATGTTCAGGTAATCACACAAACGCCGGGCGCCCTGCCCCATGGCGGTCAGGCTGAAACCCTCGCCGAGGTCATCGACACTCACCGACACCCCGTAATTGGTCTGCTCCTCGGCACTGAGCAGCGCAATCCCCTGCCATGCCTCAGCCACGCCACCACTGTGCGGCGCGCTGTGGCGGTAGTTGAACAGCACGTTGAACAACGGCGTACCCACTGGGACGCCGCTGCACTGCTGGGCCAATGCCAGCGGCGCGTGCTCATGGCTGAGCAATTGGGTCAGGCGCGCATGGGTGGCACGCAGTGCGGTGCGTACCGAGTGTTCGCCCAGGTCGACGCGCAACGGCAAGGTGTTGATAAACACGCCCATGGCGCGCTCGGCGCCTTCGCCGCCTTGCAGGCGGCCGAGCATTACAGTGCCGAACACCACCTGTTCGCGGCCACTGACCTTGCCCAGCACCTGCGCCCAGGCCAGGTGCATCAGGCTGGCGGCACTCACTCCAGCCTGGCGCGCCTGGGTGCGCAGACGCTGGCTCAACTGCGGGTCGACGGCCAGATGCGCGTGTTCATCGGCGCCCAGGTATTGGACGTCGGTTGGCTCGTCGATTTCACCGAGCATTTCGCGCAAGAAGGTTTCGTGATTGTCAACGCCCAGGCGGGTCTGGGCCACATAGTTGCGATACGGCACGGCCGCGCCCAGGGTGTGCTGACTACCGAGCAGGAACGCCTGCATTTCATGCTGCAGGATGTCCAGCGCGACGTGGTCCATCACCAAATGATGGAACAACAACGTGGCGACCACGCGCTGCGGCTCCTCGGTATAGACCAGCCGCATCAACGGCGCTTGCGTCAGGTCCAGGCGCTGCGGCACAGCACCGGCTTCAACGCTGAGCGAGGCCTCACGCCAAACCACTTGCACCGGTTCTTCCAGGCCCTCCCAATGGAAGGAGGAACGCAGGATGTCATGCCGCTGGATCACCGCCTGCAATGCATGGGCAAAGGCGTCCAGGCGCAGACGGCTATCGAAGGCAAACTGTGCCCGCAACAGGTAGGCATCGCCTTCAAGCACAGCCCGATGGTGATACAGGATGCCGGCCTGCAACGGCGCCAGTGGGTAGATATCCTGCACATTCGCCGCACCGCCGGGAATGCACGCGACGATGCGGTCGACGGCAGCCTGGTCCATCTGGATCAAGGGCAACATAGCCGGGGTGATGTGGCTGCAGCCTTCGGCGATGCCATTGGCCGGCACCGCCACTTCGCGCCCACTGCCCAGCGCCGCCGCCAACGCCGAGAGCGTCGGCTGGCCGAACAGCACCTTCACATCCGCCGACAAGCCCAGGCGACGCATGCGCCCCATCAGACTGACGGCCAGCAGCGAATGCCCGCCCAGTTCAAAGAAGTTGTCGTGACGGCCCACGCGCTCAACATTGAGCAGTTCGGCCCACAGGCTGGCCAAGGCCATTTCGGTATCGCCCCGGGGCGCTTCGTACTCGCGCACCACCACCGAATCCAGGCCCGGCGCCGGCAGCGCCTTGCGGTCGAGCTTGCCGTTGGGGCTGAGCGGCAACGCCTGCAGATGCACGAAAATCGCCGGCACCATGAACTCCGGCAGATGCCGCAGCAGATGACCGCGCAGCGCGTCGATGTCGCTCGGCGTGCCGGTGTAGTAAGCCACCAGCCGCTCTTCACGGGCGATCACGGCGGCTTCGTTAACCTGCGGATACTCGAGCAGCCGCGCCTGGATTTCACCCAGTTCGATGCGCAAACCACGGATCTTCACCTGGTCATCATTACGCCCCAGGTACTCGATATTGCCGTCCGGCAAGTAACGCCCGACATCACCGGTGCGGTACATGCGCCCCTGCCTGAAGGGGTCGTCAAGGAAACGCTCGGCGGTCAGTTCCGGCCGGTTCAGATACCCGCGCGCCACTTGTACGCCCGCGATAAACAACTCGCCCACCACACCCAGCGGCACCGGTTGCAACTGGCTGTCGAGCAGGTACATGCGGGTGTTGGCGATGGGTTTGCCGATCGGCGTGTTGTCCGGGGTTACCAGACCGGCACAGTTCCAGGCGGTGACGTCGACCGCCGCTTCGGTCGGCCCATACAGGTTATGCAATTGGCTGCCCGGCAGTTGCTGCTTGAAGCGCCGTACCAGGCTGCCCGGCAAGGCTTCGCCGCTGCACATCACCCGCGCTAGCCCTATGGCCTGGCTGACATCGCCGTGGGCCAGGAACACATCGAGCATCGACGGCACAAAGTGCAAGGTAGTGATCTGTTCGGCCTCGATCACGTCGCACAGGTATTCGGGCTCTTTGTGCCCGCCGGGGCGCGCCATCACCAGACGCGCGCCGGTAAACAGCGGCCAGAAGAATTCCCACACCGATACGTCAAAGCTGAACGGGGTTTTCTGCAGCACCGAATCCTGCGCGTTCAGGCCGTATTCGTCCTGCATCCACAACAGGCGGTTGACTACCCCGGCGTGGTCGTTGATCACGCCTTTGGGCTGGCCGGTGGAGCCTGAGGTGTAGATCACATAGGCGCTCACGCCCTGGACGTGAGGGTTGCCTGCGGGCAGATGCTGCCAGCTTGGCTGGTCCAGATCGACCATCGCCACCTCGCCGAGCAAGCCACGGGTCGCACCTTGGGCCAGCACCACCAGCGGCGCGCTGTCTTGCAGCATGTAGGCCAGGCGCTCCTGCGGATAGGCCGGGTCCAGCGGCACATACGCAGCGCCAGCCTTGAGGATCGCATACAGGCCAATGACCATCTCCAGGCTGCGCTCGACGCAGATCGCCACCCGCGAATCCGGCTGTACACCCAGCGCCAGCAGGTGATGGGCCAACTGATTAGCCTGCGCATTCAGCTCGGCGTAAGTCAGTTGCCGCTCACCCGCCTTCACCGCAATCGCGTTCGGCGTGCGCACCACCTGCGCTTCAAACATCCCGTGCAGTGTCTGGTCGAGGTTGTAGTCCACCGCGGTGGCGTTGAGATCGACCAGCAGGTGCTGACGCTCACACTCATCCAACAACGGCGCATGTTCCAACACCGCCTGGTCGTTATCGACCATGGCCTGCAAGGTGCGGGTGAAATACCCGGCGTACCGCTGCACGGTCGACTCATCAAACAGCGCCACGGCAAATTCAAGCGCGCCGAGAATGCTGCCCTGCACTTCACCCAGGTTCAACGACAGGTCGAACTTGGCAAAGTGGCTGTTCTCGACGATGCCTTCCAGGGCCAGGTCGCCCAGCGCCAGGGTCGGCGCGCTGCTGTCCTGCCAGCTCAGCAGGGTCTGGAACAGCGGGCTGTGGGCCAGGCTGCGCACCGGCCGGGTGATTTCCACCACCTGCTCAAATGGCAAGTCCTGATGCGCCTGGGCCGCCAGCGTCAGCGCCTTGACCCGTGCCAGCAAGGCCTCGGTGCTCAGCTCGCCCGAGGTGTCGATGCGCACCGCCAGGGTGTTGACGAACAGGCCGATCAGCCCTTCCACCTCGCTGCGGGTACGGTTGGCCACTGGCGTGCCGATCACCAGGTCGTGTTGCCCGGACAGCCGCGCCAGCAGGGAGGCCCAGGCCGTCATCAAGGTCATGTACAGCGTGGTGCCATGGCGTTGGCTCAAGGCCTTGAGCCCGGCGGTCAGGCGTTCGTCCAGGCGCACTTCGACGCTGTTGCCGGCGTAGTCCTGCTGCACAGGGCGTGGGCGATCGGTAGGCAGCGTGAGCAAGGCCGGCGCACCGGCCAGTGCCTGTTGCCAATAGGTACTTTGGCGCTGCAGCACTTCGCCGCTCAGCCACAAACGCTGCCACACGGCGAAGTCGCCGTACTGAATCGGCAGGCTTGGCAATGGGTCAGGCATGCCGTGGCTGAAGGCTTGATACAGCGCCATCAACTCACGGGTGAGCACGCCCATCGACCAGCCATCGGAAACGATATGGTGCAGGGTCAGCAGCAGCACATGGTGATCGTCGGCCATCACCACCAGGCGCCCACGCAGCAACGGGCCGCGCTCCAGGTCGAACGGTGCCGAGGCTTCGCCCTGAATCAAGGCATCCAGCGCCTGCTGCGGTTGCGGGTGGCGGCGCAAATCCTGCACTTGCAGGGGCAGCATGTCTTCAGCCGGTACGATCAGTACCTGGGCTTGGTCGCCCTGTTGGGCAAAGCGGCTGCGCAGGGTTTCATGCCGCGCAACAATGCGCGCCAGCGCCCGTTGCAGCGCCTCGACATGCAACTGGCCACGCAAACGCAGGCCGATGGGAATGTTATAGGCGGTATTTGCGCCTTCCATCAGCGCCAGAAACCACAGGCGCTGCTGGGCGAACGACAACGGCACGAGCTCATCACGATTGGCCGGCAGAATATCCGGCAAGGTGCTGCGCCCTGACTGCGCCAGCACTGCGGCGACCGCCGCCAGCTCCGCATTGGCAAACAAGTCGCCCAGCACCAGTTCCACCCCCAGGCGCTGGCGCACTTGCGAGACCATGCGCATCGCCAGCAACGAGTGCCCGCCCAGTTCGAAGAAATGGTCGTGCCGCCCGACACGCTGCACCTGCAGCACATCGGCCCAGATCTGCGCGAGCACGCTTTCGATCTCGCCCTCGGGCGCTGCGTATTCGCGGGTAAACACCGCGGCCATGTCCGGCGCTGGCAAGGCCTTGCGGTCGAGCTTGCCGTTGGCGGTGAGTGGCAACGCCTCGAGCTTCACATAGGCGACCGGGACCATGTAGTCCGGCAGATGCGCAACCAGGTGGGCGCGGATATCACCGACCGCCAGCGGGTCGAGTTGCGGGCTCTCGGTGAAATAGGCGACCAGTCGCTCCTCGCGCACCAGCACCACCGTTTCCTGGATCCCAGGCAGTTGGCCGAGCTGGGTTTCAATCTCGCCAAGCTCGATACGCATGCCACGGATCTTCACCTGATCATCGTTGCGCCCCAGGTATTCAAGCGTACCGTCCGGCAACCAACGCGCCAGGTCGCCGGTGCGGTACATGCGCCCCGGGTTGAACGGGTCTTGCAGGAAGCGCTCGGCGGTCAGGTCCGGGCGGTTGAGGTAACCACGCGCCACGCCCTTGCCACCCACGTACAGCTCACCGGCTACCCCCAATGGCACCGGCCGTTGTTGTTCATCGAGCAGGTACACCGTGGCATTGGCCACCGGTTTGCCGATATGCAACGGCTGGCCTGCTTCGACCTTGCCGGAAGTGGCAACCACCGTGGCTTCGGTGGGGCCGTAGTTGTTGATCAGCTCAAATCGCTGTGCCCGCGCAAACTGGCGCAGGCGGTCACCGCCGATGAGCAAGGTGCGCAATGTAGGGTGTTCGATGTGCTGGCTGAACGCGTATTCGGCCACCGGCGTGGGCAGGAAGCACACGTCCAGTGGCTGCGCGCACCACCAGCTCAGCAGCGCGTCGATATCTTCGGCGCCGTCCGTGGCGGGCGGCAGGTGCAGGGTCGCGCCGACACACAGCGCCGGCCACACTTCCCAGGCCATCGCATCAAAACCAAAGCCGGCAACACTGGCGGTGTGGCGCCCGGCGCACAAGTCAAAGGCGCGGCAATGCCAGTCCACCAGGTTGGCCACCGTGTGGTGCTCCACCATCACCCCTTTGGGCAGGCCGGTGGAGCCGGAGGTGTAGATCACATAGGCGAGGTTCGAAGGGCTGACGGCGGCTTTTGGATTGCTGGCTGAATGGTGCTGCCAGGTGTAGCGGTCCAGCTGGATCACCGGCACGTCCAGCGCCGGCAAGCGCTCGAGCAGTGCCTGTTGGGTCAGCACCGCCACCGGGGCGCTGTCGCTCAGCAGGTAGCTCAGGCGCTCGGCCGGGTGCGATGGGTCCACCGGCACGTAGCAGGCACCGGCCTTGAGGATGGCCAGCAACCCGGCCAGGGTGTCCAGGCCACGCCGCGCGACGATGGCTACGCGGTCATCGGGTTTGACCCCCAGCGCCAACAGGTGATGGGCCAGCAGGTTGGCTTGCTGGTTGAGTTCGGCGTAAGTCAGTTGGCGGCCCTGCTGCACGGCGGCGATCGCGTCCGGCGTGAGCGCGGCCTGGGCTTCGACGCGGCCGTGCAAGGTACTGCTCTGGGGGAAATCGGCGTGGGTGGCGTTGAACTGCTCAAGCAACAGTTGCTGCTCGGCGGCAGGCAGCACCGACAGCTGATTGAGCGCGGTGTGCGGTGCTTGCTCCAGCGCCGTCACCAGGTTCTCCAGGGCGGTTTGCAGATAGCTGCACACGCGCTGCGGATCGACCCGCTGGCTGGCCAGCAGGCTCAGGCCAAAGCCTTCACCCAGGTCATCCACACTCAGGGTCAGCGGGTAGTTGGTGCGTTCTTCGGCGCTGAGCGCGGCGATCCCGTGCCAGGCCGACACGGCTTCGGCGCTGGCGGCCGGGGCGCTGTGGCGATAGTTGAGCAAGGCGCTGAACAGCGGCGTCGGCGCCACCACCCCGCTGCAGCGTTGGGCCAGGGCCAGCGGCGCGTGTTCATGGCGCAACAAGCTGGTGAGCCGCGCGTGGGTGGCCTTGACCCCGGTGCGTAGGTCCTGGGCGTCCACGTCGACGCGAAACGGCAAGGTGTTGATGAAAATGCCCAGCGCCCGATCCGTGTCATGGCTGCCTTGCATGCGGCCCATCAATACGGTGCCGAACACCACCTGCTCTTTACCGGCCAGCACCGCCAACACCTGCGCCCAGCCCATATGGAACAGGCTGGCGGCACTCACGCCCAATTGCCGGGCTTGCGCGCGCAACCGCCGGCTGAGTGCTGCGGGCAAAGGCAGGCTGACTTCGCTGATGCCACGGGCATCGCCCTGCACGTCCTGCAAGCCGTATGGCAGGGTCGGCTCGCTGATATCGCCGAGCATCTGGCGGAAGAAATTTTCGTGTTCCGGCTCGCTGATACCCAGGCGTGCCTGCGCCACATAATTGCGAAACGGCACGGCCTGGCCAAGCGCCGCGCCCTGCCCCAGCAGGCATGCCTGCATTTCATGGCACACCACTTCGAGGGCGCTGTGGTCGAGGGCCATATGGTGGAACAGCAAGGTGGCGACGATGCGCTGGTTCAGCCGGTCGTCGGCCCGCACCAGGCGCAGCAGCGGCGCCCGGGTCACGTCGAGGCGATAGTGGCGGGCATCGAACAGCCCGTGCAGTTGAGCGGCAATATCGCCGTCGGCCGGGTTCAATTGCAGCGCCTGCACCGGCAGGCGTGCCTGGCGCCACACCACTTGCGAGGGTTGCTGCAAACCGTCCCAGACCACCCCGGTGCGCAGGATATCGTGGCGGTCCATCACGCGCTGCAACGCTTGGGCAAAGGCCTCGAAACGCTCCAGGCTGTCGAACGCGAACTGCGACTGCATCACGTACGGGTCGCCCTGCTCGGCGCTGACGTGGTGGAACAGAATGCCTTCCTGCAACGGCGCCAGCGGGTAAATGTCCTGGATATTCGCCACACCGCCGTCGACCGTGGCCACGATGCGCTCGATCTCGTCCTGGCTTAACATCGACAGGGTCAGCATGGCCGGGGTGATGTGCTCGGCACCTAGCGGGATGCCATTGGCCGGCACCTGCACTTCGCCGGCCTTGGAGGCCGAGTATTCACCGGCCTTGATCAGTTCGATCAAGGCCGCTTTGTGCTCGCGCAACGCCGCCAGGATCAAAGGGTCACTCAGCGCTTGTTTGTTGCCTTGCACCGACAACTGCTCGCCCTTGAGCGCCAGTTGCACGTCCTTGGTTTTCAGCGTGCTCAATAACTCAGAAATGCTCACAGGACGATCTCCATTCGTTCGGTAATAGCGGCGTAGCCGGCCAGGCTCGGCTGTTCGAACAGCGCCCGCACATCGGCTTCCAGGCCTTCCTGGCGCAGGCGTCCGATCAAGCTCACGGCCAGCAGCGAGTGCCCGCCCAGCTCAAAGAAGTTGTCATGGCGCCCAACGCGCTCAACGTTGAGCAGTTCAGCCCACAGCGCTGCCATAAGGATTTCGGTGTCGCCTTCGGGCGCCGCGTATTCGCGCACACTCAGCGCGTCCATGCCCGGCACCGGCAGTGCCTTGCGGTCGAGTTTGCCGTTGGGGCTCAGTGGCAATGCGTCGAGGTGCACAAACACCGCAGGCACCATAAAGTCCGGCAAGTGCTGCAACAGGTGGGCGCGCAAGCGGTCGATGTCGGTGTGTGCGCCGGTGTAGTACGCCACCAGACGGTCCTCGCGGGCGACCACGGCGGCCTCGTTGACCTGCGGATGCTCCAGCAAGCGCGCCTGGATTTCGCCCAGTTCGATGCGCAGGCCACGGATCTTCACCTGGTCATCGTTGCGGCCCAGGTACTCGATATTGCCGTCGGGCAGGTAACGGCCAACGTCGCCGGTGCGGTACATGCGCCCGTCGGTAAACGGGTCCTTGAGGAAGCGTTCGGCGGTCAGTTCCGGGCGGTTCAGATACCCGCGCGCCACTTGCACGCCGCCGATGAACAACTCGCCCACCACCCCCAATGGCACCGGCTGCAACTGGGCGTCCAGCACGTACATGCGTGTATTGGCAATCGGCTTGCCGATCGGCGTATTGTCCGGCACGTCGGGCCGTGCGCAGTTCCACGCGGTGACGTCGACCGCCGCTTCCGTCGGGCCGTACAAGTTGTACAGGCCAACCCCCGGCAGTTGCGCTTTGAAGCGCCGCACCAGGTTGCCCGGCAAGGCTTCGCCGCTGCACATCACCCGCGCCAGCCCTATGGCCTGGCTGACATCACCATGGGCCAGGAACACATCGAGCATCGACGGCACGAAATGCAAGGTGGTGATCTGCTCAGCCTCGATCACCTGGCACAGGTACTCCGGCTCTTTGTGCCCACCCGGGCGGGCCATCACCAACCGTGCGCCGGTAAACAGCGGCCAGAAGAATTCCCACACCGACACGTCGAAGCTGAACGGGGTTTTCTGCAACACCGCGTCATGGGCCTTGAGGCCATAGGCGTCCTGCATCCACAGCAAGCGGTTGACCACGCCGGCGTGTTCATTGATCACGCCTTTGGGCTGGCCGGTGGAGCCGGAGGTGTAGATCACATAGGCCTGGTGCCGGGCGGTAAGGCCTGGCACCAGCGGGTTGCTCGTGCTGTGGTGTTGCCAGGTGAGGTGATCCAGGTCCAGCACCGGCACGTCACCCAACAACTGGCGGGTTGCGCCTTGCGCCAGTACCACCACCGGCGCGCTGTCTTGCAGCATGTAAGCGATGCGTTCGAGTGGATACGCCGGGTCCAGCGGCACATAACCGCCACCCGCCTTAAGGATCGCGAACAGGCCGACCACCATGTCCAGGCCACGCTCGACGCAAATACCCACGCGCGAATCCGGCTGCACGCCGAGCTCGCGCAGGTGATGGGCCAGGCGGTTGGCGCGTTCGTTGAGTGCCCGGTAGGTCAACTGCTGGTCACCGGCCTTGACCGCCACCGCATCAGGGGTGCGTTCGACCTGAGCCTCGAACAGGCCATGCAGGGTCTGGTCGAGGTTGTAAGCGACCTCGGTGGCGTTGAACGCTACCAGCAGTTTTTGGCGTTCCTCGGCGCCCAGGATCGGCAGGCGATTGAGCGCCTGGTGCGGTGCCTGCTCCAAGGCTTCGACCAGCCCGGCCAGGGCGTTCTGCAGGTAACCACACACCCGTTGCGCGTCAACCTGCGCCAGGGCGGTGATATCGTAACCATCGCCCAAGTCATCCACGTTGAGGGTCAGCGGGTAGTTGGTGCGGCCATCGTTGACCAGCGTCTGCATGCCTTCCCAGGCGTGTTGCGCCTCGGCAGAACGCGTCGCGGCGCCGCGATGGCGATAGTTGAGCATCGAGCTGAACAACGGCGCCGGGGCCGCCACCCCGCTGCAACGCTGGGCCAGGGCCAGGGACGCGTGCTCATGGCCGAGCAACGCGGTGAGCCGCGTGTGGGTGGCACGCACGGCATCGCGTGCGCCTTGCGCGTCGATATCCAGGCGCAGCGGCAAGGTATTGATAAACACCCCGAGCGCACGATCAGCGCCCTCACCGCCTTGCAATCGGCCGACCAGCACGGTGCCGAACACCACGCTGTGGCGCCCCGAAGTGGCCGCCAACACCTGGCCCCAGGCCAGGTGGAACAGGCTCGCCGTGCTCACACCGAGTAAACGTGCCTGGGCCCGCAGGCGGCGGTTGAGGTCGCTGTCCAGGTGCAGGCTGTGTTCCTCAATCGCGCTGCCGTCGCCGCGCACGTCCTGCAAGCCGAACGGCAAGGTCGGTTCATCGACATCGGCGAGCATCTCGCGAAAGAACGCCTCGTGCTCCTGCTCACTGACGCCCAATCGCGCCTGGGCCACGTAGTTGCGGTACGGCATCGGCGCCGCCGTCGGGGCGGCGTGCCCCAACAAATGCCCTTGCATTTCACGCAGCACCACGTCGAACGCGGTGTGGTCCAGCGCAATATGGTGATAGAGCAACACCACCACCACGCGCTGGTTGGCCGGGTCCTTGGCGTACTTGAGGCAGATAAGCGGCGCCTGGCTGATGTCCAGGCGATAACGCCGCGCATCAAAACGCGCGTGCAGGCCGGCGAGTACATCGCCCTGCAACTGCAGCTCTTCAAGCGGCAATCGGGCCTGGCGCCACACCACTTGCAGCGGTTGCGCAAGGCCTTCCCAGACCACACCCGTGCGCAGGATGTCATGGCGGTCGATCACCTGTTGCAGCGCATGGGCGAAGGCCTGCAGGCGCTCGAGGCTGTCGAAGGCCAGGTGCGATTGCAGCAGGTACGGGTCGCCCTGTTCGGCGGTGAGGTAGTGGTAAAGAATGCCCTCCTGCAACGGCGCCAGCGGGTAGATATCCTGCACATTGGCGGCGCCACCGGGGATGCGGCTGACGGCGTGATCGAGGGTCGACTGGTCGATATCAACCAGGGGCAGCATGTCCGGCGTGATGCGCAGGCAATCGGCTGCGATCCGGTTCGCCGGCACCTGCACTTCGCGGCCACTGCCCACGGCAGCCGCCAGCGCGGCCAGGGTCGGCTGGCTGAACAGCACACGGACATCCGCGCTGAGGTCCGCTTGACGCATGCGTTCGATCAGGCTCACGGCCAGCAACGAATGGCCGCCGAGCTCGAAGAAGTGGTCATGACGGCCGACCTGTTCGACCTGCAACACCTCGGCCCAGATCCGCGCCAGGGTGGTTTCCACTGCGCCCTGGGGCGCTTCAAAGTCGCGGCTGAGCAATGCCGCCTGGTCAGGTTCCGGCAAGGCCTTGCGATCCAGCTTGCCGTTGGCGGTCAGGGGCAATGCGTCGAGCTTGATGTAGGCCACCGGCACCAGCGCGTCGGGCAGTTGTGCTTGTAGCTGCGAACGCAGGGTTTCAATCGCCAGCGGGTAGTTTTCCGTGAACCAGGCCAGCAAACGGCCTTCGCGCACCAGCACCACGGCCTCGCCAACGCCTTCCACTGCCGCCAGGCGACTTTCGATCTCGCCCAGCTCCACGCGTACGCCACGCACTTTGACCTGATCATCATTGCGGCCCAGGTACTCGATATTACCGTCGGGCAACCAGCGCGCCAGGTCGCCGGTGCGGTACATGCGCCCCGGGTTGAACGGGTCTTGCAGGAAGCGTTCGGCGGTCAGGTCCGCACGGTTCAGGTAACCGCGCGCCACGCCGCTGCCGCCCACATACAGCTCACCGGCCACGCCCACCGGCACCGGGCGCAGCTGTGCATCGAGCAAGTAGGTGCTGGCATTCGCCACCGGCCGGCCGATATGCAGCGCCTGCCCGGCGCGGACACGGCCGGAGGTGGCGACCACCGTGGCCTCGGTCGGTCCGTAGTTGTTGATCAGCGCAAAACGTCGCTCCTGGGTGAACTGCCGCAGGCGGTCGCCGCCAATCAGCAGGATGCGCAAGGTCGGGTGTTGCAGGTGCTGGCTGAAGGCGTATTCGGCCACTGGCGTGGGCAGGAAGCTGACGTCCAGCGGCTGCGCCAGCCACCAGGCCAGCAGTTCGTCGACGTTTTCATTGCCCACCGTGACAGGCGGCAAATGCAGGGTCGCACCGGCACACAGCGCCGGCCAGACTTCCCAGGCCATGGCGTCGAAGCCAAAACCGGCGACACTGCTGGTATGGCTGCGCGCATCCAGGCCGAAGGCTTCGCAGTGCCAGTGCACCAGGTTTTCCACATTGCGGTGCTCCACCATCACGCCTTTGGGCTGGCCGGTGGAGCCGGAGGTGTAGATCACATAGGCCAGGTGCGCCGGGGTCAGCGCTGCGAGCTGCGGATTGCTGACGGCGTGGTGCTGCCAGCTTTCGCCCAGCAGGTCGACTGTGGCGAACGCCCCCAGCAACGCTTGCGTACTGGGCTCGGCCAGCACGGCCACCGGCGCACTGTCCTGCAACAGATAGGCGATACGCTCGGCGGGATAGGCCGGGTCGATCGGCACATAACCGGCGCCGGCCTTGAGTATGCCCAGCAGCCCGATGAGCATCTGCGGGCCACGACGGCAGCAGATCGCCACGCGATCGTCGGGCCGTACGCCGAGCGCGAGCAGGTGATGGGCCAGTTGGTTGGCGCGTTGATTGAGTTGCTGGTAGGTCAGCGACCGTTCGCCCTGCTGCACCGCAATTGCGTGGGGCTGGCGCTCGACCTGGGCTTCAAAGGCACCGTGCAGGGTGTGCCCGGTGGGGAAATCTGCAGCCGTCGTGTTGAATTCACGCAGCAGGGTGTCGCGTTCGGCCGACGGCAGTATCGGCAGGCGGTTGAGCGCGGTATCGGCGGCGTTTTCCAAGGCCTCGACCAGTTGCTCCACGGCGTTATGCATATAGCCGCACAGGCGCTGGGCGCCGATCTGCGGCAGCGCCAGCACGCTGAGGCCAAAGCCTGCGCCAAAATCATCCACGCTCAAGGTCAGCGGGTAGTTGCTGCGCTCTTCACCGCCCAGCAGTTGCACGCCTTCCCAGATGCCGTGGCCATCGCGGGCCATTTCGTCGGGGCGGCTGTGGCGGAAATTGAGCAAGGCGCTGAACAGCGGCACGCTGGTCGGCACGCCGCTGCAACGCTGGGCCAGCGCCAGGGACGCGTGTTCGTGCCCGAGCAAGGCGCTCAAGCGCGAATGGGTGGCCTTGACCGCCACGGCGGCGCCCGCCGCGACATTCACCCGCAGCGGCAAGGTGTTGATAAACATGCCCAGCGCCCGATCGGCGCCCTCACCTGCCTGCATGCGCCCCATCAATACAGTGCCAAACACCACGTCATCACGCCCGGACACCAGGCCCAGCACTTGCGCCCAGGCCAGGTGCATCAGGCTCGCCGCACTTACGCCCAACAGGCGCGCCTGCTCACGCACGCGCATGGCCAGCGCCGCGTCCAGGTGCTGCTCGGCCTCTTCGATATCACGGCCATCACCCTGCACGTCCTGCACGCCAAACGGCAAGGTCGGTTCGTCCACATCGGCGAGCATGGCGCCGAAGAACTGTTCATGCTCGGCCACGCTCACGCCCAGGCGTGCCTGGGCCACGTAGTTGCGAAACGGCGCCGCCACGGGCAGCGCGTCCGCCTGGTTGAACAGAAACGCGCGCATCTCCTGGCCCACCACTTCCATGGCCGTGTGGTCCAGCGCCAGGTGGTGGAACAGCAGGATCGCTGCGACTCGGTTATTCGCCGGGTCCTGGGCGTAAACCATGCGCAGCAATGGCGCCTGGGTAATGTCCAGGCGGTAGTGACGAGCATCGAAACGTGCGTGCAATTGCTCGATGATGCCGCCCTCGGCCGGGTCCAGGATCACCTCCTGCACACTCAGTTGCGCGTCGCGCCAGACCACTTGCACGGGGCTGTCCAACCCTTCCCAGACCACGCCGGTGCGCAGGATGTCGTGACGCGCTACTACCTGTTGCAGCGCGCCCATAAAGCCGTGCAAACGCTCCAGGCTATCGAACGCCATGCGCGATTGCAGCAGGTATGGGTCGCCCTGTTCGGCGCTGATATGGTGATAAAGAATGCCTTCCTGCAACGGCGCCAGCGGGTAGATATCCTGCACATTGGCCGCACCACCGGGCACGTTGGCGACGATGCGCTCGATTGCCGGTTGATCAAGCTGCACCAGGGTCAGCATCGACGGCGTGATCTGTGTGCAACCCGGCACAATGCCATTGGCCGGCACCACAATTTCACGCCCACTGCCGACTGCCGCCGCGAGTGCCGCCAGGCTCGGCTGGCTGAACAGCACGCGCACGTCCGCGCTCAGGCCGACCTGGCGCATGCGTTCGATCAGGCTGACCGCCAGCAACGAGTGCCCGCCCAACTCGAAGAAATGATCATGGCGCCCGACGCGTTCAAGCTTGAGCACGTCCTGCCAGATCTGCGCCAGCACGGTTTCCACTTCACCTTCCGGGGCTTCGTAGCCACGGCTGAGCAGCGCACTCTGATCCGGCACCGGCAGGCCCTTGCGGTCCAGCTTGCCATTGGCGGTAAGCGGTAACAGCTCAAGCCACACATAAGCCGACGGCACCATGTAATCCGGTAGCTGGCCTTGCAGATGGCCGCGCAGGGCTTCGATTGGCAACGCTGCCGAGGCGGTGTAGTACGCCACCAGGCGTTTGTCGCCGGGCTCTTCTTCGCGGGCCACTACCACAACGTCGCGCACGTCTGGGAAGGTCGCCAGGCAGCTCTCGATTTCGCCGGGCTCGATGCGGAAACCACGAATCTTCACCTGCAAGTCATTGCGCCCCTGGTACAGCAAGGTGCCGTCGGCCTGCCAGCTGGCAAGGTCGCCGGTGCGGTACAGCAGGCCTTCGCCGAACGGGTTGGGGATGAATTTTTCGGCCGTCAGTTGCGGCTGGTTCAAGTACCCCTTGGCCACGCCTGCACCGCCGATGTACAGCTCGCCGACCACACCCAACGCCAGCGGCTGCTGGCGCGCATCCAGCACATAGGCCTGTGCATTTGCGATAGGTCGGCCGATAGGCACAGCGCCCGCGCCCGGCGTGGTGATTTCAAACGTGGTCGAGAAGGTGGTGGCTTCGGTCGGCCCGTAGCCGTTTAACAGGTGTTGCGGCTTGCCGTGCTTGAGCACCCGGCCGATCACCAGCGGGTCAAGCACATCGCCGCCGACGATCAGGTAGCGCAACTGGCGCAGCACCGGCAGCAACGCGTCGGCGTATTGATGGAACAAGCCTGCCGTCATCCACAGCACGCTCACGGCCTGTTCCTGCAACAGCTCGGCAAATGCGGCCTGGGACAGCAGCACCGCATGCTCGACCACCACCACGCAACCGCCATTGAGCAACGGCGCCCACACATCCAGGGTGCTGGCGTCGAACGCCGGGTTGGAGGCGAAGGCCACGCGGTCGCGCTCGTTGAAATCGGCATAGCCGTTGTTGAGTACCAGCCGCGAGACGGCGCGGTGCGGCACTTGCACGCCTTTGGGCGCGCCAGTGGAACCGGAGGTGTACATGATGTACGCCACCTCGTCCGAAGACTGCGCAAGCTCCGGGTTGCGCGGCGACAGGCTATCCAGGTTCAGGTCGGCCAGGGTATGGAGTACATGCCGCGCTCCGCTGTCCTGCACCATAAAGGCCTGGCGTTCGAGCGGCGCGTTGATGTCCAGCGGCACATACACCGCTGCGCACTTTAGGATCGCCAGTTGGCTCACCAGCAAATCCAGCGAGCGTGGCAACGCAATCGCCACGCACTCACCCGGTTGCACGCCCTGGTTGATCAGGTGATGGGCCAGGCGGTTGGCACGGCGGTTGAGGTCACGATAGCTCAAGGACAACGCACCCTGCACCGCCGCCACGGCTTCGGGCCGCGCCAGTGCCTGAGCTTCGAACAGCTGGTGCACAGTGAACTGCGACGGGTATTGGCGCGCGGTGGCGTTGAACTCGACCAACAGTTGGTGACGCTCGGCCGCCGGCAAAATCGACACCGCCTGCAACGCGGTGGTCGGCGCTTGTTGCAGCGCGGTCACCAGGTGGCTGAGCGCGGTGAGCATGTAGTCGCCCACGCGCTGCACATCCAGGCTGGCCACGCCTTGTACGGTCAGCGCAAAGCCGGTGCCGAGGTCATCGACGTTGAGCACCAACGGGTAGTTGCTGCGCTCCTGGGAACTGAGAATCTCGATACCGTGGGTGGCAAACGGGCTGTCTCCCGGTGCCTCGTCCGGGGCGCTGTGACGGAAGTTGAGCAAGGTACTGAACAGCGGCAACGAACCCGGTACACCACTGCAACGCTGGGCCAGGGACAGCGAAGCGTGCTCGTGCCCAAGCAACTGCGCCAGGCGCGCATGGGTGGCGCGCACGCCGGCCTGCACGCTGGTGGCGCCCAGGCTGACGCGCAGCGGCAAGGTGTTGATGAACATTCCCAGCGCCCGGTCGGCGCCCTCGCCGCCTTGCATGCGCCCCAGCAGTACGGTACCAAACACCACATCCTGCTGGCCGGAGACCTGGGCCAGCACCTGCGCCCAGGCCAGGTGCACCAGGCTCGCGCTGCTGACACCCAGCTGTCGCGCCTGTTCGCGCAGGCCCTGGCTGAGCGCCGGGGCCAGCGGCAAATGCGCCTCGACGATGCCGCTGCCGTCGCCGTTGACATCCTGCAAACCGAACGCCAGCGTGGGCTCGTCAATATCACCCAGCATGTCGCTGAAAAAGGCTTCGTGTTGCGCCTGGGTCACGCCCAAACGCGCCTGGGCCACGTAATTGCGGTATTGCACCGCCGGCGGCAGTTGCGCGCTGTGGCCGGCCAGGCTGGCGCTCATCTCCTCCACCAACACCTGCAGGGCGGTGTGGTCGAGCAGGATATGGTGCAGCAGCAGGATGCCTGCAAAGCCATCCTGTTGTTGCGCATAACCGAAATGCATCAGCGACGCGCGGCTCAGGTCGAGGCGCAAATGGCGTGGGTCAAAGCGCTGTTGCAGCTGCGCCAGCGCATCATCAGCCGGCACGTCGAGGCGCTCGACGTGCAGCGGCGCCTGGCGCAACACCACTTGCACCGGCTCATCCAGGCCTTCCCACAGAATGCCGGTGCGCAGGATGTCGTTACGCTCGATCACACAGTGCAAGGCGCGGGTAAACGCGTCCACCGCCATTTGGTCGGCAAAATTGAACTGCACCTGCAACACGTAGGGGTCGCCCTCGGTCGTTGCCAGGTGGTGATACAGGATGCCGGCCTGCAACGGCGCCAGGCCGTAGATATCCTGCACGTTGGCGATGCCGCCGGGCACGTGCTGGAGGATGTGGTCGATGGCCGCCTGGTCCAGCGCCACCAGCGGCAGCATGTCGGGGCTGATGTGTGCGCTGGTCGCCTTGATCCGATTGGCCGGCACTTGGACTTCCTGCTGCCCGCCCACCGCCGCGGCAAGTGCGCGCAAGGTGGGTTGGCCGAACAACACGCGCACGTCGCAGCTCAACTCCACCTGGCGCATGCGTTCGATCAGCTTGACCGCCAGCAGCGAGTGGCCGCCCAGCTCGAAGAAGTTGTCGTCGCGCCCGACGTTGTCGAGTTTCAACAGCGACTGCCAGATGCCGGCGATGGTGCTTTCCACAGCGCCTTGCGGGGCGGCGTAGTCTCGCCGCGCGAGGGCGTCGGCATCCGGCGCGGGCAAGGCTTTGCGGTCGAGCTTGCCGTTGGTGGTCAGCGGGAATTGGTCCAGCAGCACGAAGGCGCTGGGCACCATGTATTCAGCCAGGCTCAGCAGCAGATGGTCGCGCAGTTCAGCGGCACCGAGTTCGCGCTCGGCGATCACGTAGGCCACCAGGCGTTTGTCACCGGGCTCGTCTTCACGGGCGATAACCACCGCGTCACGCACGCCGTTGGCGCTGGCCAGAGTGGCTTCGATTTCGCCCAGTTCAATGCGGAAGCCGCGGATCTTCACCTGGTCATCGTTACGGCCCAGGTATTCGACGCTGCCATCGGCCAGCAGGCGGCCGAGGTCACCGGTCTTGTACATGCGCAGGCCGGTGGCCGGGTCGGCCAGGAAGCGTTCGGCATTCAGCTCGTCACGGTTGAGGTAACCGCGCGCCACACCGGCGCCGCCGACATACAACTCGCCGACCACACCCATCGGCAACGGCTCGCGACGCGCATCCAGCACATACAGCTGCAGGTCGGGAATGCGCACACCAATCGGGCTTACGCCAACCAACTGCGCATCCGCCGCTTCCAGGGCGCGGTAGGTCACGTGCACGGTGGTTTCGGTGATGCCATACATGTTGACCAATTGGGTGCCGGCGTTGATGGCGCGGGCGTACCACGGTTTGAGCATGCCCGGTTCCAGGGCTTCGCCGCCGAAAATAACCTGGCGCAGTGAATGCGCCTGGGCGCTCTGGGCCGCGATCAACTGGCGAAATGCGCTGGGCGTCTGGTTGAGGATGCTCACACCCGCGTCACAGATCAGCGCGTAGCACTCATCTGGCGAGCGGCTGACCAGTTGCGGCACGATCAGCAACTGGCCGCCGTGCATCAGCGCGCCCCAGATCTCCCAGACCGAGAAGTCGAACGCGAAGGAATGGAACAGCGCCCACACATCATTGGCGTTGAAGCCAAACCAATGCTCGGTGGCGGTGAACAGCCGTACCACGTGGCGGTGTTCGATCATCACGCCTTTGGGCAGCCCGGTGGAGCCGGAGGTGTAGATCACATAGGCCAGGTTGGCCGGGCTGAGCGCAACGCGCGGGTTGACGATGGATTCTGCACGCAGGCTGTTGAGGTCGATGCGGGTCAAATCACCGACCAGATGCTGCGTGTCGGCTTGTACCAACACGGCCACTGGCGCGCTATCGGCCAGGGTATAGGCGATGCGCTCCAGCGGGTAAGCCGGGTCGATGGGCACATAACCGGCGCCAGCCTTGAGGATACCCAGCAGACCAATAATCATCTCCGGGCCACGCTCGACGCAGATCGCCACGCGATCATCAGGGCGAATGCCCAAAGCCAGCAGGCGGTGGGCGACCTGGTTGGCACGTTCGTTGAGTTGGCGGTAGGTGATGCGCTGGGTGTCAAAACGCAGGGCGATGGCATTGGGTTGAGCGGCGGCGTGGGCTTCGACTTGCGCGTGGATCAGGGCAGTGTCGCTGTAGTGCGCGGGGCTTTGATTGAGGCGGTGCAGCAGATGGTGACGTTCGGTGTCAGGCAGGATATTCAGGCCGCAGAGCGGCATATCCGGTCGCTGCTCCAGGGCCTCGGCCAGGCTGTGCAGGGCCGTGTGCAGGTAACCGGCGACCCGTTGCGCGCCGATGGACGCATCGACCATCACCGTCAGCGCAAAGTCTTCACCCAGGTCGTCGACATTGACCGTCAGCGGGTAGTTGGTGCGCTCTTCGGCGCCCAGAACCTGAATGCCCTCGGCCACCTCGATCACCGCCGCCATATCGGTGGCGGCACTGTGACGGTAGTTGAGCATCGCACTGAACAGCGGCGTCGGCGCCGCCACACCGCTGCAACGCTGGGCCAGCGCCAGGGACGCATGCTCGTGATTGAGCAAGGTGGTGAGGCGTTCGTGGGTGGCCTTGACCCCGGCGCGCACGCCCTGCTCGCCTACATCCACGCGCAACGGCAAGGTGTTGATAAACATACCCAGCGCGCGTTCACCGCCATCGCCGGCGCCCATGCGGCCAAGCATCACCGTGCCGAACACCACGGCATCGCGCCCGGACACCACGCCCAGCACGCGCGCCAGGGCCAGGTGCATGATGCTCGCCACGCTGACGCCCAGTGGCCGTGCCAGGCCACGCAGGCGGCGGCTCAGGCTGCTGTCGACGGGCACCCGCACTTCATCGATGCCGTGCCCGTCGCCTTGTACATCCTGCAGGCCGAAGGGCAAAGTCGGCGCATCGATATCCGCCAGCATGTCGCGAAAGAACGCCTCATGCGCCTGTTCGCTGACGCCGTGGCGCACCTGGGCGATATAGCTGCGAAACGCCACCGGCTCGGCCGCCTGGGCGTGCTCTCCGGCCAGATACAGTTGGATCTCATGGCGCACCACATCCAGGGCGGTGTGGTCGAGGATGGTGTGATGGAACAACAGCATCGCCACCACGCGCTGGTTGGCCGGGTCATTGGCAAACACCAGGCGCAGTAACGGTGCCTGGCCCAGGTCCATGCGATAGGCGCGGGCGTCATAGCGCGCGAGCAACTGCGCCAGGCGGTCGCCGTCGACAAAATGGGCTTCTTCGCAGGCCAGGGTCGCCTTGCGCCACACCACTTGCAGCGGTTCGTCCAGACGCTCCCAGGCCATAGACGTGCGCAGGATATCGTGGCGGTCGATCACCCATTGCAGCGCCTCGGCAAACGCGTCAAGGCGCGCGCGGCTGTCGAACACAAACTGCGCGTGCAGCACGTAGGGGTCACCCTGCTGCGCCGAAAGGTGGTGGTACAGCATGCCTTCCTGCAGCGGCGCCAGCGGGTAGATATCCTGCACATTCGCCGCGCCACCGGGGATGGTGGCGACGATACGGTCAATGGCCGGCTGGTCGAGCGTGACCAGTGCCAGCATGTCCGGGGTAATGCGGTAAGCCGGGCTTAGCCAGTCACCGCCGTGTTCAGCCACGAAGGCAAGCAATTGGGGTTTGTGCGCGATCAGTTGATCCCACAGATCGTCATCCAGGGCTTCGTCATCGCCGAGAATAATCAGGTCGCCTTCTTCCAATTGAAGACGGATCGCATGGGTGGAAATCGATGCCAATAATTCACTGAACTGCATGGGGTAACCTGCCTGATAAGTCACGGTTGAGTAGAACGTCCGTATTCAGCTGCCGTTTGAAGCGGGTGTGCTGGCGCCGGGAAAAATCGCGGGCACAGCCGAGGGCCTGGAGTGGCGTCCGGCAGGCTTGGAAAATTAAGGGATTTGGCAGGCAGGGGGTGACATGGGAAGCGGGGACAAGCGGGAATCAGGCAGCGTTCAGTTTTATCAAGCCTACAAACTATCGATAGGCCGATAGTCCAGATGCAGCTCAAGCGCCAGCTGTTTTGCGCGGCCCAGCCTGATCGGGCCGCGTTCGATATCCACCAGTAGCCCAGGACAATCGAGCACGGGCAACCCAGCGATAGCCTTGAGCCGCCCATCGGTAATCACCAGCAGCCGCTGCTGCTCGGCCGGGTAACGCTGGCGGCGCGCGTGCAGCCATTGGCCAGCTTCGGACAGCGCCGCCAGCAACGGTGTGCCGCCACCGGCGCCCAGCTGCGCCAGCCAGCCACTCAAGCCTTTGGCGGCCTTGAGCCCCTGCACCTGCCATTTAGGCGAGTGCCCGCTGGCGGTCAATAACGCCATGCGCGCGCGCTGCCGGTAGGCGTCGTCAAACAGCTGGGCGAGCAGGCCTTTGGCATCGCTCAGCGCGCCATGGCGGCGGGTGGACGCCGAGGCATCGACAATCACCAGCCACAACTCATGGGCCGCGCGGCTGCGCAGGTGATAAAGCAGATCCTCACGGCGCTGCGGCCGGCCACCGAGCAAGGTGCCCGGCCAATTGATCGCGCCACGCTGGGCGCTGCGTGCCTTGCCGTGCCTGCCATGTTCCAGCCGCCCTGCCTTGGGCCGGGCATCCGCCCCCGCGTCAGGTCGAGGGCGAATGCCTAGGGCTTTTTTGGCCAGGTGGGTACTTCCCGGCGGGCGCCCGTGGGCAATGCGGGCGCGGGCATATCGCCCCACTGGCCCTGGCCGGGTGATGGGTCAGACGGTTTTGCAGCCTGGCCTGGATCGGGCGGGCTTGTCGACGGCGTTTGCGGTTGGCGGCGATGACGCAAGGCGAACTCGGCCACCGCTTCTATATCTTCCTCGGCGATGGCACTCGCGCCGCGCCAGGCAGCATGGGCGCGCGCGCCACGCAACCAGACCAGGTCGGCGCGCAAGCCATCGACGCCAGCGGCAAAGCACCGCTCGGTGATCTGCGCCAGGGCCTGGTCGTCCAGTTCAATACTGTCGAGCCGCGTGCGCGCCTGGGTGCAACGTTCACGCAGCGCCGCCTGCGGTTCGGCCCATTGGCGGCAGAACGCAGCCGGGTTGCTGTCGAAATCCAGGCGGCGCCGGATGATCTGCCCGCGCTCGCTCGGCAAAGTCTGCCCGCTCAGCGCCACATTAAAGCCGAAACGGTCGAGCAGTTGCGGGCGCAACTCGCCCTCCTCCGGGTTCATGGTGCCGATCAGCACAAAACGCGCCGAATGGCGATGTGAGATGCCATCGCGCTCAATCAGGTTGGTGCCGCTGGCGGCCACGTCCAACAGCAGGTCGACCAGGTGATCGGGCAGCAAGTTGACTTCATCGACATACAACACACCACCATCGGCCTTGGCCAATACGCCGGGGGAAAACTGCGCCCGGCCCTCGCCTAGCGCGGCGTCCAGGTCCAGAGTGCCGACCAGGCGCTCTTCGGTGGCGCCCAGCGGCAAGGTGACGAACTGGCCGCTGACCAACAGATCCGCCAGGCCACGCGCCAGTGTCGACTTGGCCATGCCACGCGGGCCTTCGATCAGCACACCGCCGATTTTCGGGTCGATGGCGGTCAGGCACAGCGCCAGTTTCAGCTCATCGGCGCCGACCACGGCGGACAGCGGGAAATGGGGGATATCAGTCATGCCTGCTCTCTTTAAATTGGATCGTTCCCACGCTCCCGCGTGGGAACGCCTCACTGGACGCTCTGCGTCCGCTTTTGTGACGCGGAGCGTCACTGGCTGCATTCCCACGCGGAGCGTGGGAACGATCGGTCAGCTGTCTTCTTCTATGTCCAGCAACAGGTTTTCCAACGCCTCGCGGTACGCGCCCGGCTCCTGCCACATGCCGCGTTGCTGGGCTTCGAGCATGCGTTCGGTCATGTCGCGCAATGCCGCCGGGTTGTGCTGCTGCACAAAGGCGCGGGTGTCGGCGTCGAGCAGGTAAGCGTCGGCAAGCAAGGCGTATTGGTGATCGTCGATCAGTGCAGTGGTGGCGTCGAATGCGAACAAATTGTCCACCGTGGCCGCCATCTCGAATGCGCCTTTATAACCGTGGCGTTTCACCCCGTCGATCCACTTGGGGTTGGCGGCACGGGAGCGGATCACCCGGTTGAGCTCTTCCTTCAAGGTGCGGATCTTAGGCAGGTCCGGCTGGCTGTGGTCGCCATGGTAGCTGGAGGCTTTGTCGCCACTCAGGGTTTCCACGGCGGCGAGCATGCCGCCCTGGAATTGGTAGTAATCGTTGGAATCGAGCAGGTCGTGTTCGCGGTTGTCCTGGTTGTGCAACACCGCCTGTACCTGGCTCAGGCGCTGGGCGAATTGGTCGCGGGCGGCGGTGCCTTCGTCGGCGCCCCCATAGGCGTAGCCGCCCCAATTCAGGTAGACCTCGGCCAGGTCTTCGCGGCTTTGCCACAGGCGACCGTCAATCGCGCCCTGCACACCCGCGCCATAGGCACCGGGTTTGGCGCCAAAGATGCGCCAGCCCGCCTGCTTTGCCGCGGCCGCTTCATCCAGGCCCGACTCGAGCAACGCTTCACGCTCACTGCGCACCTTGGCCGCCAGCGGGTTCATGTCGTCTGGCTCATCCAGCGCCGCCACCGCCTGCACCGCCGCATCGAACAGGCGGATCAGGTTGGCGAACGCATCGCGGAAGAACCCGGACACGCGTAGCGTCACATCCACCCGTGGGCGATCCAACAAGCTGATCGGCAGGATTTCAAAGTCATCCACACGCTGGCTGCCGGTGGCCCATACCGGGCGCACGCCCATCAGCGCCATGGCCTGGGCGATATCGTCGCCGCCAGTGCGCATGGTGGCGGTGCCCCATACAGAGAGACCGAGCTGGCGCAGATGGTCGCCGTGGTCTTGCAAGTGCCGCTCAAGGATCAGGTTGGCGGATTGAAAGCCGATGCGCCAGGCCGTGGTAGTGGGCAGGTTGCGCACATCCACGCTGAAGAAATTACGCCCGGTAGGCAGCACGTCGAGGCGCCCGCGACTTGGCGCACCGCTGGGGCCGGCAGGTACGAAACGGCCACTCAGGGCATCCAGCAGGCCGCGCATTTCGGCGGGGCCGCAGGCGTCCAGGCGCGGCGCGACAACAATGCGCAGGCCTTCGATGACCGACTTCACGTCCTCCCAACCGGGTTCTTCGAGCTGTTCGAGCGGCCCTTCCAGTGCCTGCTCGATCAGTCGCGCGGCATACAGTTCCAGACGTTCGCGGGTGTCACCGGCGGTACGCCACAGCTGCGCGTCGATCTTCTGCAGCACTTCGGGGCGGCGCCCGGTCCAGGGCTCGGACAGGGCACAGTCCAGCGGGTCGAAACCCAGGTCGAAGGCTTTGGCCAACACCCGCAGCAGGCTCGATTGCGGGCCACGCCCATCGCCACGGGGAATGCGCAGCAAGGCCAGCAAGGTGTCGATGCGCAGGCGGCCTTCGGGCGACTCGCCAAAAATATGCAGGCCGTCGCGGATCTGCGACTCCTTCAAGTCGCACAGGTAGGTGTCCAGGCGCGGCAGCCAGACCGCCGCGTCAGCGTCGTTGTCCAGCTCAAGTTCCTGGTCGATTCGGGTTTCGCGCACCAGCTTGAGAATGTCTTTTTGCAGCTCGAGGGCACGGCGTGGGTCAAGCAACTGCGCTTCGTAATATTCGTCTGCCAACAGCTCCAGGTTACGCAGCGGGCCATAGGTTTCGGCGCGGGTCAGCGGCGGCATCAGGTGGTCGATGATCACCGCCTGGGTGCGGCGCTTGGCCTGGGCGCCTTCGCCTGGGTCATTGACGATAAACGGGTAGATATTCGGCAATGGCCCGAGCAGCGCATCCGGCCAGCAATGTTGCGACAGCCCGACACCCTTGCCCGGCAGCCATTCAAGGTTGCCATGCTTGCCCACATGGATCACGCCATGGGCGCCGTAGGTGTGGCGCAACCAGAAGTAGAACGCCAGGTAGCCGTGGGGCGGCACCAGGTCGGGGTCGTGGTACACCGCGCTGTGGTCCACCTGATAACCGCGTGCCGGCTGAATGCCGACGAAGGTCAGGCCCAGGCGCAGGCCGGCGATCATCATGCGCCCGTCGCGGCACATCGGGTCGTTGTGCGGCGCGCCCCAGCGCTCCAACACGGCCTGGCGATTGGCTTCGGGCAAGCGCTGGAACATCGCCTCGTAGGCGTCCAGGCTCAGGCTTTGATGGCACGGGCGCAGGTCGAGGCTGTCGAGGTCGTTGGTGACGCCGCCGAGCAATTCATGGATCAAGGCAGTGCCGCTGGCGGGCAACTCACTCGGCACCGGGTAACCTTCGGCTTGCAGCGCACGCAGGATATTCAGCGCCGCTGCCGGCGTATCCAGCCCCACGCCATTGCCGATGCGGCCGTCGCGGGTCGGGTAATTGGCCAGGATCAGCGCAATGCGTTTGTCGGCATTGGGTACTCGCGCCAGTTCGACCCAGCGCCGCGCCAGTTCAGCGACAAAATCCATGCGTTCCGGCGCTGCGCGGTAGCACACCACGTCGGATTGGCTGCGCTCGCTGCGCCAGGCTAAATCTTTAAAGCTGATGGGCCGGCTGATAATGCGCCCGTCCAGCTCCGGCAAGGCAATGTGCATGGCCAGGTCACGCGGGCCAAGGCCCTGTTCACTGGCCTCCCAGCCAGGTTGATTGTCCTGGGCGCAGATCGCCTGGATCACCGGGATATTGCGGCGAAACGGCCGCAGGTGCGGGGCTTCCGGGCTGGATTGGGCAAAGCCGGTGGTGTTCAAAATCACCGCCGCCTGCACTGCATCCAGCAAGTCCTCGACCACTGTCAGGCAGCCGGGTTCTTTCAAACTGGCCACCGCCATCGGCAGCGGGTTAAGACCCGCCGCCTGCAAGCGTTGGCAGAACACATCGATAAAACCGGTATTGGCCGCCTGCAAGTGCGAGCGGTAGAACAACACCGCCGCCACCGGCCAGTCGGCGTGCCAATCGGCCTGCCAGTCGTTCAGCCGTGGGTGGGGTTTATGCGGGTGATAAATCGCCGTGCGCGCCAGGGTTTGCGGCTCGTCCCAGGCGTAGTCGCGGCCCAGGTGGCTGCTGGCCAGGCAACGGTAGAAATCCAGCGCATTGCCCAAACCGCCCTGGCGCAAGAAGTGCCAGAGGCGGTCGCGCTCAGCCATGCCAACGGTGCTTAAGCCGCTGAGTTCCGGGTCGGGGCGATCATCGCCCGGCACCAGAATCAACTGCACGCCGCGCTCGGCCAACTCCACCAGGCGCTCGATGCCGTAGCGCCAATAACCGATGCCACCGTGCAGCGAAATCAGGATGACCTTGGCGTGGCGCAGCACCTCGTCGACGTAGAGGTCGACCGAGGCGTGGTTTTGCACCTGCATGGGGTTGGCCAGGCGAAAGCTGGGGTAGTCATCGGGTAACTGCTGGCCGGCCTCGGCCAACAGTGCAAGGCTGGAATCACCGCTGCACAGGATCACCAGCTCGGCAGGGGTTTGCCCAAGGTCGGCAATATTGTCGTCCGAAACAAAACCACCCGGCTGAGTCCTGAGCAGGTGCATGGGTTAAACGCTGAGCGCTGCGCGCAGCTGCGCTTCGAGGCCCGCCGCATCCAGCTCCTGGCCGATCAGCACCAGGCGCGTGATGCGCGCTTCGTCGGCGCCCCAGGCACGGTCGAAATGTTTGTCAAAACGCGTGCCCACACCCTGGATCAGCAGGCGCATCGGCTTGTTCGGGATCGCCGCGAAGCCTTTGACGCGCAGGATGCCGTGTTGCACCACCAACTGGGTCAGGGCGTCGAGCAGCAGCGCTTCGTCGGCTTGCGGCAGGTCGATGGAGATGGAGTCGAACGCATCGTGGTCGTGATCGTCTTCACCTTCATGGTGATGATCGTGATGGCTGTGGCGGCCGTCGATGTGTTCTTCGGAACCCGCGCCCAGGCCGATCAGCACGTCCAATGGCAGGCGACCGCTGCTGGCTTCGATGATTTTTACGGCCGGCGGCAGTTCTTCGGCGACTTCCAGGCGCACGCGGGCCAGGTCTTCGGCGCTGATCAGGTCGGATTTGTTGAGGATCACCAGGTCGGCGCTGGCCAACTGGTCGGCAAACAGCTCGTGCAGCGGCGATTCGTGGTCCAGGTTCGGGTCGAGTTTGCGCTGGGCGTCAACCTGGTCCGGGAAGGCGGCGAAGGTGCCGGCAGCCACGGCCGGGCTGTCGACCACGGTGATTACCGCGTCAACCGTGCAGGCGCTGCGAATCTCCGGCCACTGGAAGGCTTGCACCAGCGGTTTTGGCAGGGCCAGGCCCGAGGTTTCGATAAGGATATGGTCGAGGTCGCCGCGACGTGCCACCAGCTCGCGCATCACCGGGAAGAACTCTTCCTGCACGGTGCAGCACAGGCAGCCGTTGGCCAATTCGTAAACGCGGCCGTTGGCTTCTTCTTCGGTGCAACCGATGGAGCACTGCTTGAGGATTTCACCGTCGATGCCCAGTTCGCCGAACTCGTTGACGATCACGGCGATGCGACGGCCTTGGGCGTTGTCGAGCATATGGCGCAGCAAGGTGGTTTTACCCGAACCGAGGAAGCCGGTAACGATGGTGACGGGGAGTTTGGCCAGTGTTTTCATCGGATGCCCTTGGGGGCGGGCAGACGGGACGATAGACCCTGCGACGGCGCGCAGCAGCGGATTTCGTCACCGGATCACCCCGCCCGGTTAAGTAGAAAATCGGTTGCGAGGCAGGTCTCCTGGCTTGGGGTTTGCGGGTCTTGCGACCCGCGCTGGCTGCGCCTTCCCGCCGTTATGGCAGTGGCGTGGCAGGCAGCTGAACCCTTCACAGTTGCGGGGGCAGCCGCGGCTTGGACCGCGTTCCCTTCTTAGCTTCGGCGTGGGCCGAAGAACCTCGAAGGTGCAAGGCTACAGGGGCTCGCGCCATTTGACTACCGTCGCCCGCCCATGCTCTCCTACACATCTTGTTTCGGGTGCCCTTCACAGGGTGAAACGGGAAACCGGTGAGTCATCGCGTGATGACGAGTCCGGTGCTGCCCCCGCAACGGTAAGCGAGCGAAGCATCAAATCCACTGTGCCTGTGCATGGGAAGGAGATGCTTGATACGGCCCACCTCTTTTCCCAAGAGCGCCCCTCGCAAGCCCGGAGACCGGCCCGAAAAAACCAGATAACAAACCCGCGGTGGGCGGGCGCTGTTCGGAACCCTGCGTGCCTGCCTCGCGGGGTTTTCATGCGCCTGCGTCACCCTGAACCCCTGAAGGGACGCGCCATGTCGATCATCAGCAGCACTTCGCACACCGCCAGCAGCACCACTACCTTGAGCCAGCGCCTGGGCGCCGCCATCGGCGCGTCGATCCTCGGCGCGTGCCTGGTGTACTTCGCCGGTTTCTCGCATATCGCAGCGGTGCACAACGCCGCCCACGATACCCGCCACAGCGCCGCGTTCCCGTGCCACTGAGGCCTGCCGACATGATCAAGCGTATTGCCCAAACCGCAGGTTTCACTGGCCTGCTGGCCGCCCTGTTGCTGACCCTGCTGCAAAGCTTTTGGGTCGCCCCGCTGATTCTGCAGGCGGAAACCTTTGAAAATGCCCCGGCCGTCGAAGTGGCGCACGAACACGCCGCTGGCGCCGCAGCCCACACCCACGACGCCGAAGCCTGGGAGCCGGAAAATGGCTGGCAGCGTGTGTTGTCGACCACTGGCGGCAACCTGGTGGTAGCGGTCGGTTTCGCGCTGATGCTGGCCGGTCTCTACACCTTGCGCGCGCCGACCCGCACGGCTCAAGGGTTGCTCTGGGGCTTGGCCGGTTACGCGACGTTTGTACTGGCGCCCACCCTGGGGCTGCCGCCGGAGTTGCCGGGCACGGCTGCCGCCGACCTGGCGCAACGGCAGATCTGGTGGATCGGCACCGCGGCCTCCACCGCCGCCGGTATCGCACTGCTGGTGTTTGGTCGTAGCTGGCTGCTCAAGGTGTTGGGCGTGGCGATCCTGGCCGTGCCCCACGTGATCGGCGCGCCGCAACCGCAAGTGCATTCGATGCTGGCACCCGAAGCCCTGGAAGCACAGTTCAAAATCGCCTCGCACCTGACTAACGTGGCCTTCTGGCTGGCCTTGGGCTGGATCAGCGCATGGCTGTTTCGCCGCAACCGCGACAGTCAATACTCGGCATGACACTGGTGGTCGGCCTGGGCTGCCAGCGCGGCTGTGATGTTCACACCCTGCTCGGCCTGTTTGACGCAGCCCTCGCCGACGGCGGCATTGAACGCCAACGCATCACCGCGTTGGCGAGCATTGATCGCAAACAGGCTGAACCCGGCCTGTTGGCCCTGGCCCGACTGCTGGAGCTGCCCTTGCAGTGTTTCAGTGCTGCACAATTGGCCGGTTATGAACAGCGCTTGAGCCACAAGTCAGCCGTCGCTTTTGCGCATACAGGTTGCTATGGCATCGCCGAAAGCGCCGCCCTGGCCCTGGCTGAACAGCTCTCCCAGCGCCCTGCCCGCCTGTTGATCACGCGCAAAAAAACCGCCCAGGCCACCTTTGCATTGGCGTGCGCCGACTAAAATCCCGATAATTGCCCTCCTCGATCATGAGCAACTTTCATGCTCGCCCGTTTTTCAACAGGAACTCCCATGACTGTCTACTTTATCGGCGCAGGCCCCGGCGACCCGGAATTGATCACCGTCAAGGGCCAGCGGCTGATCCGCAGCTGCCCGGTGATCATCTATGCCGGCTCCCTGGTGCCGGCAGCGGTATTGCAAGGTCATCAGGCTGAACAGGTAGTCAACAGCGCCGAATTGCACCTGGAACAGATCATTGAGCTGATCAAGGCAGCCCACGCCAACGGCCAGGATGTGGCCCGCGTTCACTCCGGCGACCCGAGCCTGTATGGCGCGATTGGCGAGCAAATCCGTTATTTGCGTGAGTTGGGCATACCGTTCCAGATCATCCCTGGGGTGACTGCAGTGTCGGCTTGCGCCGCGTTGCTGGAAACAGAGCTGACCCTGCCGGACATCGCCCAGAGTGTGATCCTGACCCGTTATGCCGATAAAACCAGCATGCCGGCGGGTGAGGCATTCGACAGCTTGGCGCAGCATGGCACAACGATGGCAATTCACCTGGGGGTCAACCACCTGGAGAAAATCGTCGCCGAACTGCTACCGCACTACGGCGCGGACTGCCCGATTGCCGTGGTACACCGCGCGACGTGGCCGGATCAGGATTGGGTGCTGGGCACGTTGGCGGATATTGCCGAGAAAGTAGCGGCCAAAGGGTTTCGGCGTACGGCGTTGATTGTGGTGGGTCGGGTGCTGGCCAGTGATGGTTTCAGCGAATCGTCGCTGTATCGGGCGGGCCATGCGCACCTATATCGCCCCTGAAGTGTGGGAGCTGGCTTGCCTGCGATAGCGGTGTATCAGCCACCGGATTTGTTGGCTGATAGGCCGTCATCGCAGGCAAGCCAGCTCCCACAGTTGATCTACTTTGTTAAATAGACTGCGTAACGCACTGAATTTTAAGCATAAAAAACGGCGCTCACGGGGCGCCGTTTTTTTATTCGCAGTGAACACCTTACTCAGTAGTAGGCGTTTTCTTTCTGCGTGTGGTCGGTCACGTCACGCACACCCTTGAGCTCCGGGATACGTTCGAGCAAGGTGCGCTCGATGCCTTCACGCAAGGTCACGTCCGCCTGGCCGCAGCCTTGGCAGCCGCCGCCGAACTTGAGCACGGCAATACCGTCTTCGACCACATCGATCAAGCTGACCTGACCGCCGTGGCTGGCCAGCCCAGGGTTGATCTCGGTTTGCAGGTAGTAGTTGATGCGCTCGTTGACCGGGCTGTCGGCGTTGACGTTCGGTACCTTGGCGTTGGGCGCCTTGATGGTCAACTGGCCGCCCATGCGATCGGTGGCGTAGTCGACCACGGCGTCATCGAGGAAGGCTTCGCTGAAGTTGTCGATGTACGCAGTGAAGCTTTTGAGCCCCAGGGCGGTGTCTTCAGGTTTCTCTTCCCCGGGCTTGCAGTAGGCGATGCAAGTCTCGGCGTACTGGGTGCCGGGCTGGGTGATAAAGACGCGGATGCCGATGCCTGGGGTGTTCTGCTTGGACAGCAGGTCAGCCAGGTAATCGTGGGCGGCGTCGGTAATGGTTATGGCAGTCATGGAAACTCCTCACAGGCTTGCCGGCAGTTTACGCCAAAATATTACGCAGGTACAAAGTCCGAGTAATTTTGTCGGAAAAGGCCCAACCAACTCATCAGAGATTCTCATACCGATTCATATCCAGCACCCCGTCTTCCAACGGCGCAGTCTCGCGGATGTACTGCGACAGGTCGTGAAAGTATTGCCAGAACAGCGGATGACTGCGCCGCACACCCCACCGATCAACAATTTTCTCGAACCGCTTGGCATCCTTGGCGTTTTCCATAGCCGCCACAAACGCCGGCACTTCCTGCGCCGGGACGTTGAAGATGAAGTTCGGATAACTGCTAAGCACACCCGGATAGATCGTCACCGTATCCAACCCCGGCTGATAGCGATAAGCCTCGCCCAGCAGGAACGCCACATTACTGTGCGCGCGGTTACGCAGCAGGCTGTAAACCACGCGCTTGCCGCTGGCGGTCTCGATACGCAGCATGGTCGCCTCAGGCAACTGATCAATCACCTTGAGCCCCGCCGCCGGGCGTGATGTCAGCCGGCTCAATGCCTGCTCCGCGTCCTGCAACGCCGGGTCGATACCATCGCGCGAGCAATAAGCACCCGTGCAGCGGTTGATCGGATCCGGGCTGGCATTCAAATCGCCGTAACGCGTCAATAACTGGTTGGCAAAGTCACGTTTCGGGTCTTTTTCATCCAGATGCAAGCCGCTTGGCTTGTCGTCGTCAATCGCCTCGTAGTCCAGCCACAGCTTGAGCTTGCCGCTGTTCTGGTACCAATCATCCATAAAGTCATCGCGGGTATCGGCCGGCATCAGGCGCAGGAAGTTCTGCTCGGCGCCGTTGCGGATCAGGTCGAAATACAGCCGGGTCTGGGCCTGGTGCGACACATTGCCGAACACATCGAAATTCACCGCCAACTGGTAATAGGTGCGCTCCAGCAGCGGATAGTCGAACAACCACATCGTCTGCGGTACTTCGCCAATCAAGCCTTTGGTCACCGAAGCACTGTCGAAATGCCGGAAAATCGTCAGCAAGGCGTTGTCATTACCCGCCCACAAGGTCGACCAGCTCGGCGGCGGCACGTCCGCGTAGCTGTCACGGCGCAAGGCTTCGTATTGGTTGCGCTTGTCGCGATAGGCCAGCCACAGGCTCAGCACACTGCCCACGTCATCGTTCTGCCCCGGCATCGCCAGCAGCGGAGTAGCCTGGCCGCGATAGCGTGCATCGGTGATGTACAGGTCGTGGTCCGGGTCCTGGAACAGGGTCCAGAAGTTATCGCGAATCACGTCCGTGGCGATCTGACCACGACAGACCGGCCCGCGAATGAAGGTGCGTACAAAATACTCGGCGTTATCGAGCATGAACTGGTAGCGCGCCTTGGCCGGGATGGCTTCAAAGGTTTCGAACGGGTTGGCACGACGACCGGGGCCATAGCCCGGCAAGGCACTCACCTGCCAGTCGCCGGAATAGAACAGGTCTTTGATCCGCGCCATTTTCGCCGCGCTGAACGGGTAAGTGATGTGGGTTTTATGCACGATCACGCCCTGCACCGGCCACAGGCGGTAATACACCTGGGTGCCCGGGTCATCGTTGGGTCGACGGGTGGCGATCAGGTCGATGGGCTGGCCACTTGGCGTGCGCGAACGCACCCATTGGAAGAAATGCCCCGGCTCACCGTTTTCGAAATAAATATGCGCCAGGTACAAATGCTCGTACAGCCAGCGCGCCACCAGGCTTTCACGGGCGCCAGGCTGGTTGAACAGGTTTTCCCACTGCTGTACTTGCAGGGCTTCCCTGGCACTTGGCGCCAGGCCTTGCTCGTCAATCGGCGCACCGGAGGCGAGCCAGCGCTGCAAGGTTTGGTATTGCTGGTCGGTCAAACCGGTGACCGCCAGCGGCATGCCTTCCTTGGGATGGCTGCCGGCGTAGGCATTGAACTCGCCGGGCATGGCGCACATGTTTTGGCGGTTGAGGCCCAACACAATCTCATCGGGCAACTTGGCATTGGGTTGCAGCGGCGCGTTATGCCCCAGCTCCAGCATGCGCGCCATCAATGCGGCCTGGCTGCCTTGGGCGTCGAGTACCGAATAGAAGCCTTTTTGTTGCCAGGCCTGTTTGCCGAATGCGTCGTAGAACAAACGCGTGGTCGGCGTGGCCTGGCTGCGCTCGCCGTCATACACAGGGGTTTTGCTCGCGCCACGGGACGCACCCTCGGCGCTGCCCAGGTTCAATTGGCACGCGGAGTCGTAGCAGGCATGGCAGGCCACGCACTTTTCGGTGAAGATCGGCTGAATGTCGCGGGTATAGGAAATCGCCGGGGCGGGTCCGTTGGCCTGTGCAACGCAGGCGACCAGTGCCAGGACGGCGCTGGTGAGTAGACGAAGTGACATGTATCCGGTCCCGATTCAATGCGTGCGCTATAAGTGCCGGCAATTCTACCGGGCCAAGACCTGCACCAACATGAACGATATTCATGCAAAACCAGGACATGCTCTAAATCGGCACAGGTTTGTTATGATTCACGCCCTCCGAAATGCCTGACCAGAGTAGCCCCATGTCCGACCGTAGCGTTCGTCTGCAAGCCCTTCATCAAGCCCTCAAGGACCGAATCCTGATCCTCGACGGCGGTATGGGCACGATGATCCAGAGCTACAAGCTCGAAGAGCAGGATTATCGCGGCAAACGCTTCGCCGACTGGCCGAGTGACGTCAAAGGCAACAACGACCTGCTGGTACTTACCCGCCCGGACGTAATTGGCGGTATCGAAAAGGCTTACCTGGATGCCGGCGCCGACATTCTGGAAACCAACACCTTCAACGCCACGCGTATTTCCATGGCCGACTACGGCATGGAAGAACTGGCCTATGAACTGAACGTGGAAGGCGCACGCCTGGCGCGCAAGATCGCCGATGCCAAGACCCTGGAGAACCCGGCCAAGCCGCGTTTTGTCGCCGGCGTGCTTGGCCCGACCAGCCGCACCTGCTCGCTGTCGCCGGATGTGAACAACCCCGGCTACCGCAACGTGACCTTCGATGAACTGGTGGAAAACTACACCGAGGCCACCAAAGGCCTGATCGAAGGCGGCGCCGACCTGATCCTGATCGAGACCATCTTCGACACGCTCAACGCCAAGGCCGCGATCTTCGCCGTGCAAGGCGTGTTCGAGGAATTGAATGTCGAACTGCCGATCATGATTTCCGGCACCATCACCGACGCCTCCGGCCGTACCCTGTCGGGCCAGACCACCGAAGCGTTCTGGAACTCGGTGGCGCACGCCAAGCCGATTTCGGTCGGCCTCAACTGCGCCCTGGGCGCCAGCGAACTGCGCCCGTACCTGGAAGAGCTGTCGAACAAGGCCAACACCCATGTGTCGGCGCACCCGAACGCCGGCCTGCCCAACGAGTTTGGCGAGTACGACGAACTGCCGTCACAAACCGCCAAGGTCATCGAAGAGTTCGCCCAGAGCGGTTTCCTCAACATCGTCGGCGGCTGCTGCGGCACCACGCCGGGCCACATTGAGGCCATCGCCAAGGCGGTGGCCGGGTATGCGCCGCGCCAAATTCCGGACATTCCCAAGGCCTGCCGCTTGTCGGGCCTGGAGCCGTTCACCATTGATCGCAGCTCGTTGTTCGTCAACGTCGGCGAGCGCACCAACATCACCGGTTCCGCCAAGTTCGCCCGTCTGATCCGTGAAGACAACTACACCGAAGCCCTGGAAGTCGCCCTGCAGCAGGTGGAAGCCGGAGCGCAGGTGATCGACATCAACATGGACGAGGGCATGCTCGATTCGAAGAAGGCCATGGTGACCTTCCTCAATCTGATTGCCGGCGAGCCGGACATCTCCCGTGTGCCAATCATGATCGACTCCTCCAAGTGGGACGTGATCGAAGCCGGCCTCAAGTGCATCCAGGGCAAGGGCATCGTCAACTCGATCAGCATGAAAGAAGGCGTCGAGCAGTTCATCCACCACGCCAAGCTGTGCAAGCGGTATGGCGCAGCGGTGGTGGTGATGGCCTTCGACGAAGCCGGCCAGGCCGACACCGAAGCGCGCAAAAAAGAGATCTGCAAACGTTCCTACGACATTCTGGTGAATGAAGTCGGCTTTCCGCCGGAAGACATCATTTTCGACCCGAACATCTTCGCGGTCGCTACCGGTATCGAGGAGCACAACAACTACGCCGTCGATTTCATCAACGCTTGTGCCTACATCCGTGACGAGCTGCCTTATGCACTGACCTCCGGCGGCGTGTCCAACGTGTCGTTCTCGTTCCGGGGCAACAACCCGGTGCGTGAGGCGATCCACTCGGTGTTCCTGCTGTATGCGATTCGCAACGGCCTGACCATGGGCATCGTCAACGCCGGCCAGTTGGAGATCTACGACCAGATCCCGGCGGAGCTGCGTGACGCGGTGGAAGACGTGGTGCTTAACCGCACGCCGGAAGGCACCGACGCCCTGCTGGCGATTGCCGACAAGTACAAGGGCGACGGCAGCGTCAAGGAAGCCGAGACTGAGGAATGGCGCGGCTGGGACGTCAACAAGCGTCTGGAACACGCGCTGGTCAAGGGCATCACCACGCATATCGTCGAAGACACCGAAGAATCGCGCCAGTCGTTCGCACGCCCGATCGAAGTGATCGAAGGCCCGCTGATGTCCGGCATGAACATCGTCGGCGACCTGTTTGGCGCCGGCAAGATGTTCCTGCCTCAAGTGGTTAAATCAGCCCGGGTGATGAAGCAGGCCGTGGCGCACTTGATTCCGTTTATCGAGCTGGAAAAAGGCGACAAGCCGGAGGCCAAGGGCAAGATCCTGATGGCCACGGTCAAGGGCGACGTGCATGACATCGGCAAGAACATTGTCGGCGTGGTGCTCGGTTGCAACGGCTATGACATTGTTGACCTGGGCGTGATGGTGCCGGCGGAGAAGATCCTGCAGGTGGCCAAGGAACAGAAGTGCGACATCATCGGCCTGTCCGGCCTGATCACGCCGTCGCTGGATGAAATGGTGCACGTGGCCCGTGAGATGCAGCGCCAGGACTTCCACCTGCCCTTGATGATCGGCGGCGCCACCACTTCCAAGGCGCATACGGCAGTGAAAATCGAGCCCAAGTACAGCAACGACGCGGTGATCTACGTCACCGACGCCTCGCGTGCCGTGGGTGTGGCCACGCAGTTGCTGTCCAAGGAGCTGAAGGCCGGTTTTGTCGAAAAGACCCGCCTGGAATACATCGACGTACGTGAGCGCACCGCCAACCGCAGTGCGCGCACCGAGCGCCTGAGCTACCCGGCCGCCATCGCCAAGAAGCCGCAGTTCGACTGGAGCAGCTACACGCCGGTCAAACCGACGTTTACCGGCGCCAGGGTGCTGGACAATATCGATCTCAGGGTGCTGGCCGAATACATCGACTGGACGCCGTTCTTTATCTCCTGGGACCTGGCCGGCAAGTTCCCGCGCATCCTCGAAGACGAAGTGGTCGGTGAAGCCGCTACTGCGCTGTATGCCGATGCCCAGGAAATGCTCAACAAGCTGATCGACGAAAAGCTCATCAGCGCCCGCGCCGTATTCGGTTTCTGGCCGACCAACCAGGTGCAGGACGATGACTTGGAGGTGTATGGCGACGATGGCCAGCCGATTGCCAGGCTGCACCACCTGCGCCAGCAGATCATCAAGACCGACGGCAAGCCGAACTTCTCCCTGGCCGACTTCGTCGCGCCTAAAGACAGCGGCGTGACCGACTACATCGGTGGTTTTATCACCACCGCAGGCATCGGCGCCGAAGAAGTCGCCAAGGCCTATCAGGACGCTGGCGACGACTACAACTCGATCATGGTCAAAGCCCTGGCCGATCGCCTGGCCGAGGCCTGCGCCGAATGGCTGCACCAGCAAGTGCGTAAAGAGCACTGGGGTTACGCCCGGGACGAACAGCTGGATAACGAGGCACTGATCAAGGAGCAATACACCGGTATCCGCCCTGCCCCCGGCTACCCGGCATGCCCGGACCACACCGAGAAAGCCCAACTGTTCCAACTGTTGGACCCCGAGGCCCAGGAAATGCACGCCGGGCGCAGTGGTGTATTCCTTACCGAGCACTACGCCATGTTCCCGGCGGCGGCCGTCAGCGGCTGGTACTTCGCCCACCCGCAGGCGCAGTACTTTGCCGTGGGCAAGATCGACAAAGACCAGGTCGCCAGCTACACCGCGCGCAAAGGCCAGGACCTCAGCGTGACGGAGCGCTGGCTGGCGCCGAACCTGGGGTATGACAACTGAGGTCAATCAGCGGGCATACCATTCGACCCAGGTAATGGTCATCTCAGGGACGTGATGACCGACCGGTTGAGGTGAAAGCGGACATTGCACCAGCCCCCCGGCTGACTGCCTGCCAGACGCTGATGCGCCGTGCGGCATACCTCCATCAATTTCTGTTTGCGGGCCATAAGCTTTTCGACTCGAACCGCCCGAGCGCTTCATAGTCCAGCTGGTGGCTATTGGCGTCCGAGCGGTAGATGACTGGTGTATGCCAGGATGTGCCGCTCGCCTAGGGTGGTACAGCGCGTCGGTGGTACTCCTGTAACGCCTTCACCGCGACCAAATCCGATTTCCTGTTGCTTCCCCATCAAACAGGCAAAAGGATTTCATCATGCCCACCCCGAGTTCCTCCACGGCCCTGAGCCAGCTACCCGCCCAGGCCATCCATGCGCATTTCGCTACGCGCCCGGCCTTGTATTCCGTGGTGTTCAATGCGCTGCGCAGCCGCATCCTGGAACGCTATCCGACACTCAAACTGGACCTGTCCACGCTTAAGCTGGCTATTCCACACCCGGACGGTGTGTACACCTACAGACCGCTGATGGAAATCGCCATCGCCCATGTGCTCAACCCGCAGTTGCTCGACCTGCGGCCCAAACGCGAGCTGGCGTACTATCTGACGCAACAGATCCCCACGATCCTCAAGCCTGATGCCCCGACGCTGATCGACATGCAGGCAATCGCAAGCATCATTGATGACCTGCCCGAATCGATTCACCTGTATTTCCAGGCGGCGCTGGCCGACTATTGGAGCGAAACCGACAGCCATGGCAGCAGCCGCTGGCAGTGGCTGGGCGAGTTTCTCAACGGCCGGATGACCGCGAGTGCCACGAGCGGATCGAGCTTGAACCCGACCCAGCAGGACATGCTCAGGGTCGTCGCCACCTGGCCGACACAGACCGAGCGTCTCCCCAAATCTTCGCCCGCCACTTATGTTTATTTTGTTGAGAACACACTCGTCAATGCCGACCAGGAAGTTCGCCTGCTGACACCCGACCTGCTGCTGGTGCGCGACAAGCAGGTGCTGCTGTACAGCGTGGCCGGGGATATTCAGGTGTTTGACGGCCTGGATGAATTCGGCCAGGCCTGGGCAACCAGCATGCAGACGCGGTTCCAGTTCGACAGCCTCACCTGGCGACGCAATGAACCCGATGGCAACGTGTTCGAGCAACAGGCCGGCCTGATCCTCAATCAGCAACTGGAAGACCTGGCGACGTTGAAGTTTCAGGGCCAGGACGAAGTAACCCTTGGGCGACGCCTGGAAAAACTCACCGATCCGGCGCTGCTGTTTACCCAGGTGCCGACAGCCGCAACGGCGACCTTGCAAAAGGTCGATGAGCACCTGCCACCGTGGCTCGCTCAAGCCAACGACGCTGACCGCTTTGCCTACCATCGCCACCTGCAAGACATGGCACAGGTGATGCGGCAAAACCAGGGTCAGGCGTTCAATGAGGGCATAGAAAACATCTACAGCTTCAGTCGCGATGCGTTGCGCAAGCAGATGCAAACCGATCATGGCGACTGCGACCCCGATGAGGTAGTGCTGGACTTTGCCGTGGCTGCCGGCTACCCAGGCGGTGCTGGCATTATCGAGCATGTGCGCATGTCGCTGACGGAACTGGCGCTGAAGAACCTCGCCGGCAAGCCTAAAGGCACACTCACGCTGTTTTCCAAAAATGCAACGCCCCTTCCAAGCTGGCTCAACGCAGACTATCTGTTGGGCAGTACCGGGCTGATCCAGCGCGTCGATATCGGCACCATGTACCCGCAAAAAATCAAAGACACCTTGTTGTCCGACACGGTTGACGCACGGCGCCGGGAAACCCTGTTTACCCGTGAACTCAAGGTCAAGCTGCCGATGCAGGCGCTGGAATACAAGATCCGCGGGCAGCATGGCGTCACCGTCACCGGTTATCGCTATGTGAAGGCGTTGATGGGCGAGATGCCCTCGGACAGGGTCGTCGACGAGCAGGAGATTGTTTTGCGCCCATTGGCCCTGTGCCGCAAACCCGGGGCCGCGCCGGATGAAGTCAACAACGCGTTCATTATCGAACCGCGTGATACGAGTGTCGGCCCGCACCTGCTGTACCAGCCGCTGTATGCCGAGGCCCTGCATGAATACCCGACCCGCCAGGCCCTGCTCGACGCACTGGCCGCCCCCGGGGCGTTGCAAGACACGGTGCTGGCGTGGCTGAGCGATAAGGCCCGCCCGATCTATGACCATGGCGGCATCAAGGAACCGCACATCATTCGCTTCCTGCCTGGGGACGAATTCAGCCTCCCTGAAAATCCGGCACCTGCGACCCTGGCCGTGGATGAAGGGGCAGGCGAATGGCTGCAATCGCAAGTCAACGGTCAACTGCTCAATCATCTGTTCGGCAGCACGGCACGGGCCTTGGTCGACCTGGCGGACCGCGAGTCGGTGTCCAACCATGAAAGCCGCTGGGCCGTGGTGATGGAAGGCGCGTGGCTGCTGTTCAATACCCTGCTGTTACCGCTGGTGCAGGGCCCGGCCATGCTGGCTGGCTGGTTCCTGGTGCTGGTCAGCAGCCTGGAGCAGGATTTGGCCGGCCTGGACAGCGATGACCCCACCACCCGCGAGCTGGCACTGATCGATCTGTTGCTCAACACCGCGATGGTGCTGCTGCATGCGGCCGCGCCCGCCAATCGGTCCCAACAGCCCTTGTCCCAACCCTCCGCGCAGGAGCACGCCCTGCAACTGGAAGCCTGGCGCCGCGCGGCGGGACGGCCACCGGCGCAAGCGGCGCCACAGGTGCGCCATGGCGCCGTGGCGCTGCCCGGCGAGCCACCCGCCACCGGCCACACGGCTCTGGACTTCAGCCGCTCGATTGCCAGCCCCCGGGCCGGCGCCAAGCTGCTCAACGCGTTACTGGAAGTACGGGTGCCATGGCCTGAAACGTTGCCGCCTGTGCAGCTCAGCGGTGCGCTTAAAGGGCTGTACCGCATTGACGGGACCTGGCACGCCAGCGTCGGCGGCCTGCTGTTCCAGGTGAACGTGGTGCCGGGCTTTAACGAGGTCTATCTGGTGCATCCGGACCATCCCCAGCATCCCGGCTTCAAGCTGGTCAGCGATGGCCAAGGGCATTGGCGGCTGGACCGGCATGCCAGGCTGGAGGGCGGCATGCCCAGACAAAGAGTGGCTGCGTTAATCGATCGCAAGAAACAACGGCTGGCACAACTGAACCCAATGCTGGAAGTTCATAGCCGTGAATTAACGCCGATGGCGAACCATCTGCAGCAGCTTCTTCAAGCCGTGACCATGGCGCGCACTCAATTGGCTGAACAGAAACTCGCCCTCAGAAAGGACTGGGAAATGCTCAACAACCCCGGACTGTTGCCGGCATTGCAACCCCGGATCGCCGAGCGCCATGCGCAACGCCAACGCTCCACGGCGCGCGCCAGAGTTCAATGGGATATCGCCGTCGACAATTACCGCACAAATGCGCAGGGGCTTCTAACCGGGCTGCAACAGAGCGAAGCCATGGCGACGGAAATGATGGAGCTGGACAGAACAGAGCCGACATACAAAGAGGCACGCGATAACGCGACGTCGAATATTTACAAGCACTGGTTGGCGACTTATGCGCACCAGCATCAAAAAATCGCCGACACGCTGGAGACCCCGCGCGGCGAAAGCTTTTCAGCGTTGCTCAAACGTATCGACAGGGAACTGCCCAACTACATCACTGATGGCTATGACGAATATATCAGCGCCGCAACGCAGCGACTGGAGGCGCTCAATGAACTGCTCGAGAGCGCAGAAAAATGCGAAGCCATCATGCAACAAGCCAGCCCGGCACTGCGTGAAAGCTTGTTGAAAGAGCATCCAGAATTCCAAAACATTTCCTCGCTCGTCATCAAGCAGCACATCCTGTTATCGCTGGTCGAGGTGCTGCTCAATCGCGCGCTTGACGCCGATAAACCCCAAGAGCGTCCGTTCCTGGAACTCCTCGCCGACCGCCAGATCTACGCTACTGTCAACGCACACACGGAAATGCGCACGACTGCCGGTTACTCCGAGACTGAGCAAATCAACGTACTCAAGGATGTGCTGCAGCGCTATGAAAGCCTGGAAAACGCCGTTCTCTCGCTGACGGACATGGGCTGTGCGCTGCTGCGAGAGCAGTACCGCGCGCCATTTGTGCAGCAACTGAGCGAGGACCGCACCAGCCTCGAAGCGCAATTGGCCAACTTGATCCTGGTTGAAGAACGGCTGGCCCCCAGGCCCGCCCGCGACAAAGCCAAGCGACAAAAACCGGCCAACCGACGGGTCATCAAAACCGCCGACAAGAAAAGCCTGGTCGGCGACGTGCGTACCGGCCAGGCTGATGAACCGGGCAATTACGTCGACATTGTCGACACGCTTACCGGCGCCATCGTCGCTACGTACCACGAACACGCCAGCGAAGGCGTGTGGAAAATCGTCGAGCCCGCAAGCGTGCCGACCAAAGCGCCCACGCCCGCGGCTCGCCCATTGAGAAGAATCAGGGCAGATGCCCAAGCCATCAAGGCTCAGCGCGCAGGCATTGATGCCAGCATTCGCTTCCAGCAGCGCAAACTGTTGGAGCCCAGTCAACGTGAGGAAGTCGATCCCCATGATTGGGATGTAATGTTGAGCCAGCACGCGGCCAAATTCGAAGCACTTGCCGAGGAACTCAAAAGCGCGACCGACGAACCCGCCATTGACTTGAGGAATAGCTACCGCGAAGAGGCCAGAGCCGCAACAGCCCAGGCTCGGCAGCTGTGCGCCGAAGGTTACCTGCTGCAACGCCCCAAAGCCGCTAAGGTCGACTATCTGCACACTCATGGTTTTGTCGACATCAACCTGGTGAAAAAACGCGTGCCGCTGAAGGCCGGCGACTACCTCACCGAATATGTCATACGCGACAAGCGCAAAATCAAGCCCGGGCAACGGTCGGAAGATGCGGACCTGTGGTTCGCGCATTTCCATTACCGATCCGTCGAGTCGCCGGCATCAAAACCTGACTTCGGCCACTTGAAGACCCCGGCGGAGCGGCGCTTTACCCGCAAGGAACTGATTGATCAAGCCAGGGCAAACAACCGCGCCGTGATCAACCTGGACAAGGCCCTGATTGAGGCGCCGCTGGATCAGAAACTGTTCTTGATCCTGGAAGTGTAAGGTTGTTCTGATCGTTCCCTCCCGTGGGAACGATCAAAAGGCAGAGTCCAGAGGGATGATACAAGCCAGTCGCGGGCTGCCCGATTGTCTATGCTCTGTAGGACAGCCTTGCGGACGAGGGATTTATGAACGATCCAGCCAACAACAAGCCGCCGACCTTCTGGCAGATGCTGCACAGCATCATGGCGGCGGCCTTCGGTGTACAAAGCGGCAAAAACCGCGCTCGAGATTTCACCCATGGCAAACCCAGTCATTTTGTCGTACTGGGTATTGTGTTTACGGCGGTGTTTGCGCTGACGTTATTTGGCATCGTCAAGCTGGTACTGCACCTGGCCGGGGTTTAATGCAACAGCAGTTGCAGGCTGAACGGGTAACGGTAGGACGCGGGCTTACCCACGGCTGACAGTGCGCGGAAATCCACCGCTGGCATTGGCCCTGACAAACGTTTTGATTGGTTGGCATCAATCAGCTGGAATAACGCCTCTTTACGGTCACGCCCGCCGTAGGCGCCAATATCAAGCCCTTTGGCGTCATCATTGATCAGCACCATCGCCCAGCCACCCAGGGTGAAATGCCCTGCGACCAAAGTACTCAGGCGCCCATCCAGGCGTGCCTTGAGGATGTCGGGCGAGCTATTGATCGCGCTGAACAGCGCGTCCTTGCCCGGCACACGACCGCTGTCTTGCAGCGCCTGCATGGCGCCCAATGCCATCTCATCATTGGCCGACCACACCAGCGCCGTCTGTGGGTAGCGTTTGAACAGTTGCGTGGCTTGTTCAAAGGCGCGCTGGCGGCTCCACTCGCCGTAGACCAACTGGCGCAGGCGCACTTCGGGGTGTTCGGCCAAGGCGCGGTGCAACCCTTGTTCACGCAACTGTGCGGCTGGCGTGTTCTTGGCGCCGGAAAACGCCAGCAGGTCCAACGAAGTGCCCGGCGTCACCGGGCCGTGGTTGCGCAACAAATCGGTGAGCATCAGGTAACCGGCTTGCTCGTCGTCGGCCACCAGGCTGCCGATCCAGCGGGCATCTTTATGCGCATCGAGCAATTGCACCTGATCGGCGGTCAGTGCGTTATTCACGATCAGCAACTTGACCCCACTGCCCTGGGCCAAGCGCAATATCTGCGGGGCGACGTATTGCTCGTTGACCAACACCAGGTAATCGGGCCGCTCGCTGCCTTGCAGTGCTTCGCGGGCCTGGGCCAAGGTGTTAGCGGCGCTGCGCTCGGAATAACGCACGCGCAAATCCAGGCCGAGGTCCTTGGCAGCGGCCTGCATAAATTGCGCATAGCTGACCCAGAAGCTTTCAGCGGACGTGCCCGGGTTGAGAAACACCACTGAGGTTGCCTGGGCCATCGCCCCATAGGCCACGCCCAGCAACCCCACACACGCAATCAGAACCTTCAGCATGGTTGTTTGTGCCTCGAATGTTGATCGCCATCATAATGGCAATGAGACAGTCAATCGAGGTTCAATCAACCTTCTTTATTGGTGGCTAACCCAGAATACGGCGGTTCCAACCACTAAAATTATCAGAAACAGAATGGCCCAGGCATCAACGGTACTGTCAGGTTTACGTGCTTTGGTTGAATTGCTCATCGCATCGCCTCTTGTCGGTTTTATAGGTGATTGCACTAAGACTCGACGACAGTAAAGATCATGATTGCCCGCATGACAAATGTGGGTATCGCGATAACGGTTCTCATTAGTCAATTTGGTTATTTACATATACTCAAACATCACTTTTGCGCATAAACGCAAACTGGTATCGTGCGCCGGCTCCGTTGGGAGTGCGCGGCCGTGCGCGCAGATTTGCCGAGAACAGGACCTATATGTACGTATACGACGAATACGATCAGCGCATCATCGAGGACCGCGTCAAGCAGTTCCGTGATCAGACCCGACGCTACCTAGCAGGTGAACTGAGCGAAGAAGAGTTCCGCCCTCTGCGCCTGCAAAATGGCCTTTATGTTCAGCGCTTTGCGCCGATGCTGCGGGTTGCCGTGCCTTATGGCCAACTGACTTCGCGCCAGACGCGCATGATGGCCAAGATTGCCCGCGACTTCGACAAAGGCTACGCCCACATCAGTACCCGCCAGAACGTACAGTTCAACTGGCCGGCACTGGAAGACGTGCCGGACATCCTGGCTGAGCTGGCCACCGTGCAGATGCACGCCATTCAGACCAGTGGTAACTGCCTGCGCAACGTGACCACCGACCAATTTGCCGGCGTTGCCGCTGACGAGCTGATCGACCCACGCCCGTGGTGCGAAATCGTGCGCCAGTGGACCACCTTCCACCCGGAATTCGCCTACCTGCCGCGCAAGTTCAAGATCGCCATCAATGGCTCGACCTCGGACCGCGCAGCGATCGAAGTGCATGATATTGGCCTTGAGCCCGTGCACAACGCCGCCGGCGAGTTGGGTTTCCGTGTGCTGGTCGGTGGCGGCCTGGGCCGTACACCAGTAGTCGGTGCGTTCATCAATGAGTTCCTGCCGTGGCAGGACCTGTTGAGTTACCTCGACGCCATCCTGCGGGTCTACAACCGCTATGGCCGTCGTGACAACAAGTACAAGGCCCGGATCAAGATCCTGGTCAAAGCGCTGACCCCTGAGGTATTTGCCCAGAAGGTCGACGCCGAGATGGAACACCTGCGCGGCGGCCAGACCACCCTGACCGAAGCCGAAGTACACCGTGTAGCCAAGCACTTCGTCGACCCTGAGTACAAAGCCCTGAGCAATCAGGACGCCGAACTGGCTGCCCTCGACCAGCAACACCCAGGTTTCGCCCGCTGGCGCACGCGCAACACCCTGGCGCACAAAAAGCCGGGCTATGTGGCCGTGACCCTGTCGCTCAAGCCAACCGGTGTTGCCCCGGGCGATATCACCGACAAACAGCTGGACGCCGTCGCCGATCTGGCCGAGCGCTACAGCTATGGCCAACTGCGCACCTCCCACGAGCAGAACATCATTCTCGCGGACGTCGAGCAGAGCCAACTGTTCACCCTGTGGGGCGAACTGCGCGAAGGCGGTTTTGCCACGCCGAACATCGGCCTGCTGACCGACATCATCTGCTGCCCGGGTGGCGACTTCTGCTCCCTGGCCAACGCCAAGTCGATCCCGATTGCCGAATCGATCCAGCGCCGTTTCGACGACCTGGACTACCTGTTCGACATCGGCGAGCTGGACCTGAACATCTCCGGTTGCATGAACGCCTGTGGTCACCACCACGTCGGCCACATCGGCATCCTGGGCGTGGACAAGAAAGGCGAAGAATTCTACCAAGTGTCCCTGGGTGGCAGCGCCAGCCGCGATGCGAGCCTGGGCAAGATCCTCGGCCCGTCCTTCGCCCAGGAAGCCATGCCTGAGGTGATCGGCAAGCTGATCGACGTGTACATCGAACAGCGTACCGAAGATGAGCGTTTCATCGACACCTACCAGCGCATTGGCATCGACCTGTTCAAGGAGCGCGTCTATGCAGCGAATCATTAAGAACAACGAAGTCCTCGACGAAACCTGGCACCTGCTGCCCAAGGACGCGAGCTTCGACGGCATCTCCAACTGTGACGACCTGATCGTGCCGCTGGCCCTGTGGCGTGAACACGGGCACGCCCTCAAGGCCCGCGACGGCGGCCTGGGTGTGTGGCTGGACGCCGACGAGGAAGCCGAAGAGATCGGCGACGACGTGCAGCACTTCCAGGTCATCGCCCTGAACTTCCCGGCCTTCACCGACGGGCGCAACTATTCCAACGCGCGCCTGCTGCGTGACCGTTATGGTTACAAGGGCGAACTGCGTGCGATTGGGGATGTGCTGCGCGACCAGCTGTTCTACCTGCGCCGTTGCGGGTTCGATGCCTTCGCCCTGCGCGCCGACAAAGACCCGTATGAAGCGCTGGAAAGCCTCAAGGACTTCTCGGTCACGTACCAGGCTGCCACGGATGAACCGTTGCCGCTGTTCCGTCGCCGCTGAGCCTGCTGCTGTGAAAAACCCTGGCTTGCCAGGGTTTTTTTATGGGCGGCGTTTAGTCGGCCCCGTGACGCAATCTTCACATTTTAGGGTGAACATCCGCGGTGTTCGAACTGTCCTCTACTGATCAGCAGCCTTTAACCTCACTGACGATTGGAGTTCTTCATGGCGAAAATCAACCTGGCCCAGCAGTTGGCGACCACCCTTGAACAGGCGGGCATCAAGCGCATCTGGGGCCTGACCGGCGACAGCCTCAATGGCCTCACCGACGCCCTGCGCACCATGGACAGCATCGAGTGGATGCACGTGCGCCACGAAGAAGTGGCCGCCTTCGCCGCCGGCGCCGAAGCAGCCGCCACCGGCGAGCTGACGGTATGCGCCGGCAGCTGCGGGCCAGGCAACCTGCACTTGATCAATGGCCTGTTCGACTGCCATCGCAACCATGTGCCGGTGCTGGCTATCGCGGCGCAAATCCCCTCCTCCGAGATCGGCTTGAACTACTTTCAGGAAACCCACCCGCAGGAACTGTTCAAAGAGTGCAGCCACTTTATCGAGCTGGTCACCAACCCTGCGCAGATGCCCCAGGTGCTGCACCGCGCCATGCGTTCAGCGATCCTCAACCGCGGCGTGGCGGTGGTGGTGATCCCAGGCGATATCTCGCTGCTGGAAGTCGAAGACAAACTCAAGCCCTGGCCGGCCCTGCACGCACCGCGCACTTTGCCGGCGGAACAAGACCTGCAGCGCCTCAGCGAGATCCTGCACAGCAGCGAGAAAGTCACCCTGCTGTGCGGCAGCGGCTGCGCCGGCGCTCACGACCAGGTGGTAGCCCTGGCCGATGCTTTGGGCGCGCCAGTGGTGCACGCCTTGCGCGGCAAGGAGCATGTGGAGTGGGACAACCCGTTTGATGTGGGCATGACCGGCCTGATCGGCTTCAGCTCCGGTTACCACGCAATGCTCAACTGCGACACGCTGATCATGCTCGGCACCGACTTCCCCTATCGCCAGTTCTACCCGACCGACGCCAGGATCATCCAGGTCGACCGCAACCCGCAGGCGCTGGGCCGTCGCGCCACCCTGGACCTGGGCATCGCCGCCGATGTGAGCGAGACCATCGATGCGCTGTTGCCACGCCTGACGCGCAAGGCCGACCGCAGCTTCCTCGACACCTCGCTCAAGCACTATGAAAAAGCCCGCCAAGGCCTGGATGACCTGGCGCAGCCATCGAAGGCCGACCGGCCGATTCACCCGCAGTACGTGGCGCGCTTGCTCAGCGAGCTGGCCGACGACGATGCGATCTTCACCGCCGACGTCGGCTCGCCCACCGTCTGGGCTGCGCGGTATTTGAAGATGAACGGCAAACGCCGCCTGATCGGCTCGTTCAACCACGGCTCGATGGCCAATGCCATGCCACAGGCCATTGGTGCACAGGCAGCGTTTCCTGGACGGCAGGTGATCTCGATGTCCGGCGACGGTGGCTTTGCCATGTTGATGGGCGACTTCATCTCGCTGGCGCAGTTGAAATTGCCGGTGAAGGTCATTGTGTTTGATAACTCGTCACTCGGGTTTGTCGCCATGGAGATGAAAGCCGCCGGTTACCTGGACACCGGCACCGAGCTGAAAAACCCGGACTTTGCCGCCATGTCCAACGCCATGGGCATCCTCGGCATTCGCGTGGAGCAGTCCGAAGACCTGGAACCGGCCTTGCGCCGCGCCCTGGCCCATGACGGCCCGGTGCTGGTGGACGTGGTTACCGCTACCCAGGAACTGGTGATGCCGCCGACCATCAAGCTTGAACAGGCCAAGGGGTTCAGCCTGTATATGCTCAAGGCGGTGATGAGCGGGCGTGGCGATGAAGTGATCGAACTGGCGCGCACCAACTGGTTGCGCTGAGCCTCAGTGCCGGCGAACAGCGCCGTAGCGGACCACCACCTGGGTGATGACCTCGACCAGGCGCGGGTCCGCCTCCGGGGCGCTGAACAGGCGGAACTCGGCATCGGGCAACGCGGGCAAGCCGTGTTCGGCGCCGAGTATCGCCAAGCCCGGCCCGACCTGGCTCTGCGCCATCGGTGCAATCGCAAACCCGGCCGCTGCGGCGGCATGCAGCGCCGCGTAACTGCTGCACTGCATGGCGCTGCGCTGGGCGATGCCCGCTTGGGCAAGACGCGTCAGCGCCGCCTCGCGATACGGGCAAGGCTCGGGAAACAAGGCCAGGGGCAACGGGTTCGGCAAGGCTACGAGCGGCTGCCCGGACCAGGCCCACACTAACGGCTCACGCCATAGTGCCAAACCTGGCTCACTGGATTCGCACAACGAACCCACCACCACCTCCAGCTCACCCTGCTTCATCAAACTCAACAACGAACCGGGAATGCCCACTTGCACGCTGATGTACATACCAGGGTATTGCGCCGCGACGTTTTGCAGTTCACGTAACAGGCGCGCATCCGCGAACTCCTCCGATACGCCTACGCGCAGGTTGCCTTCAAACGCCGAGCGCGTCAGCTCGGCCCAGGCGTCCCGGTTCAACGCGAGGATGCCACGGGCATAGGCCATCAGCCGTTCACCATCGGGCGTCAATTGCTGGGACCGGGTGGTGCGGGTGAGCAAAGGTTTGCCCACCTGCTCCTCCAGGCGGCGCAAATGCCCACTGACGGCCGACTGGGTCAGGTGCAGGCGCTCTGCGGCGCGGCTGAAACCGCCCTCATCGACCACTGCGACGAAGGTTTTGAGCAACAAGGCATCGAACATATTCTGATTGGTGATCAATAGATGATTTAAATACGATTTATATTTCAATGCTCGCTATGTTGCAATGCCCTGGTCAACTTTCCCGAGGCCACCATGACCACACTCCTGCACATCGAATGCTCGCCGCGCAAACAACGCTCCGCGTCCCTGGAGATCGCTCGTCAGTTTATCGCTCGCTATCAGCAGAACGCCCCGGACACCCAGGTGGTGACCCTGGATTTATGGGCGCTGGAATTGCCGGAGTTTGCCGGACCGGTGATGGACGCCAAATACGCGGGCATCGCGGGTACGCCGTTAAGCGCAGAACAAAGCGCTGCCTGGACGACACTCACAGCGCTGGCGGCTCACCTGCATCAAGCTGATGTGCTGGTGTTTTCGGTGCCGCTGTGGAATTTCGCGATTCCCTACAAGCTCAAGCACTTTATCGACGTGGTATCACAGAAGGACGTGCTGTTTGAGTTCAGCCCGGAGCATGGAGTGCGGGGGTTGTTGCATGACAAGATCGCGGTGAATGTGTATGCACGGGGGATGGATTTTTCGGCACCTGGCGCGCAGGGGATGGACTTTCAGAAGCCCTATATGGAGGCGTGGCTGGGGTTTATCGGGGTGACCGATGTGCACTCGCTTTATGTGGAAAAGACTATTTTGGGGGCGGAGGTGGATCAGGTGTCGCGCCTTGAAAGTGCGGGGATGGCGCTGAAGCTTGCTGATCGATTGGGGTCGGCTGGGGGTTAGGGCCTGCAGAGCCATACTCGGTCAAGGGTGGGAGCTGGCTTGCCTGCGATGGCATCAACCGGGTGTACCCGACACTCCGAGGCGTCTGCATCGCAGGCAAGCCAGCTCCCACAGAAAAGCAGACCTCCAGTGGATGCACATCCGCTTTCGCTTTTGATCTAACCACTCAGGTCGGCTTTCAGGCCGCCGTGCTCTGCCAAGGATGGCCCATCGCGGCGGCCCACGGATTCAAGCCTTCGTTCTGGCATGCCGAGCCTAGGCGAGGCACAGAGTGGTGGGGCGAAGACCTTTTGGTTACTTTTGGCTGGGCCGGCATTCCGGGCGTTTGCCAAAAGTGACCCGCCGTAAGGGCGGAACCAATAGCCGCCGTTACCGCAGCAACGGATATGTACACCGCCAAACACCCCACTCACCCATCGATATCAGCCCAACTGCTTCCCAACCCACTTACCATACCCATCAATAAAAGCCTGCAAAAACGGCCGGGTCTTCTCCGACACCTTACCCGCCTCATCAAACACGCTCCCCGCCCCGCCCAGGTACGCTTCGGGCTGCTGCATGCAAGGTACATCCAGAAACACCAGCGACTGACGCAAATGATGGTTCGCCCCAAACCCACCAATGGCCCCCGGCGACACACTGATGATCGCCCCAGGCTTACCCCCATAGACACTTTGCCCATAAGGACGAGACCCAACGTCAATGGCATTCTTCAACGGGGCCGGCACGGAGCGGTTGTATTCCGGTGTCACAAACAACACCGCGTCGGATGAGCGTACTTGCTGACGGAAAGTACTGTAGGCTGCGGGCGGCGCAGTACCGTCGATGTCTTCGTTGTAGAGCGGCAAATCGCCAATTTCCACAATGTTCAACTTGAGGTTGGCAGGGGCCAGTTCGGCCAATGCCAACGCGACCTTACGGTTGATCGACTCTTTTCTAAGGCTGCCAACCAGGACGGCAATCGTATAGACCTTGCTCATTGAGGTTTTCCCGACATCTGACTAAAGGAGCCTTTAGTTATAGAGCCTTCGTGACGCGTTAACCAGCGGGTTTTGATAATCCCGAAGCTGTTTGCCACGCACTCACCAGCGTAGGAAGCGTCTGAAAACATCAACGAATAGTATTTTTTTCCCATAGGTAAACTACCCCGCTCCATGACGGTCTACAGAACCGCAAATCGAGTGTTTATCTCCAGAGGTTCTAAACAGATGGCTGCAGTACTTGTCGGACAGTTCCATGCCAGAGACGCGGAAGGACGCGTGTATTCGGTGCATGAGTTCCAGGAATCCAACCCGGCGCAGGACAGCCAGGCTGGCTCGACGCCTACCACCACCTACAAGCTGGCCATTGGCGACCGTGTAGAAAAATTGGAAGGCGATGAATTCAAATTGATCCAGTCGGGGACTATCATCGTCCGCGAATCGCAAACCACCCTCGCGTCATAAGATCCCGCCTTATCGACCTGCTCAGTCCTGGCCATTACTGGCGTTGACTGGGCCGGGGGATCACGGCCGGCGCATCTGCGTTACCTCCACGTCCTGCTCACCGTCCAGCTGCTTGAGCGTTACCAGCAACCGCCCCCGCTCCCCTTCAACGGCATACAGCGAACGCTTGTAGCCCGGCGTGCCGTAAGCGGGATACGCCACCACCTGCCTGACCAGCGCAATCTCCAGCACAGCCCCCACCTGCTCGCTCACCTGTTCCTGGGAACGGATAAACGCCTCAAGGGCGTGGTTTTCCGGGGTGCGTTCGTCTTGATTATTGAGGAGATAAGCAGCCACGCAGCCAATGGTCACCAAGACCAGCAGCTGTTTGGCCCTTACCCCGAAAAACGTCGAGGGTAGAGGCATGTGAGACCAGACCTGTTGTTGTTTTAAGTGCCGGGTGAGCGGCATTGGTCGTTGATGATCAGATGCGTCATTCTAATCAGGTCGATGGGGAATGCCAGGTGATTCAGTGGTCGCCGTAGGTAATATCCTTGTTATCGCCGACGCCGCCCAGGGTTCGGTCCTTGCCGAATGAAAACAGGTCGAAGGGGGTGTTGGGCTGGGTCGCCGGGTAGTGGTACTGATAGGCAATGCCCCAAGGGTCGGTCAATAACTCATCCTTGACGTAGGGTCCTTTCCCATTGGCTGATGCCGCAGGTTGCACGGTCAGCACCTCCAGGCCCTCCTCATCCGTAGGATAGCGGCCGGTATCCTGATGGAACTGCTCGACAGCCTTGCCCAGCTCAGCCACCTGCGCCTTGGCAGTGGCGATTTCCGTCAGCGTTACATCCCCAAACAAGCGCGGCCCCAGCGCCAAGGCCAACAAGCCAATAATGACCAGCACCACCAGCACCGCCCAGCGCGTGAAGCCGCGCTGGGTGAGTATTTTTCCGCTTAAGCGACTTGATGGCATGTTGAGGCTCCCCCTTTCCCTCGATTGATACACTCGTTGTATACCCTGCCCGTGACAGTGACATACCCACTAACGGTAGCCAACACTCACCCATGCCTGTGCTCTTTTTTACCCAGGCATTGAAACCCCATCGCACTGAACATAGACTCCGGCGATGCGTTTACGTCATATCGAAGTGATTCAGGCCATCTTGCAGACCGGACATCTCGGCACCGCCGCCGAATGGTTGCAACTCCCCGTGGGCGATGTGGACGCAACCCTCAAGGACGCTGAGCAGCAATTGGGCTTCATGCTGTTCGCCAGTGTGCGCGGGCGCTTGCAAGCGACGCGCGAAACCCTTGAGCTGCAGGCTGAAATCGCCCACCTCTATGAAGCGCTGGAGCCGTTGCAACGCCTGGCCGGGCGCCTCAAACATCATCACGCCCCGCCCTTGCGCGCCTTGTGCACGCAGCCCTTGGCTAACCAATTGTTGCCGCAAAGCCTGGCTATGCTGCGCCGGCGCTTTCAGGACACACCGTGCACCCTGTCGAGCCAACCGACCCGGGAGATCGTCAGGAGCCTGCTGCTGCGCGAAGCCGACGTGGGCCTGAGCCTGCATGATCCGCAGCACCCACAAATCCAAAGCACCGTACTGGCCCAAGGCAAGCTGCAACTGCTCGCGCCCCATGGCTGGCTCAAACCCAAGCAAAAGTACATTGCACTGCAGGACCTGGCCGGGCAGTCAATGATCGGGCTGGAAGGTCACGACCCGCTAAGTCGTCTGCTGGACGCAAAACTGCAAGCCCTGCGCCCACTGCCGTTGGTGCAGACACGGGTGCAGACCTACCAGATGATGCGCAGCATGGTGGAGGCCGGAGCGGGTCTGGCGATTGTCGATCCGTTTACCGCCTTCGGCGCGCGGGAAGCTGGGCTGGATGCGTGCCCGTTATCGCCGCCGATGCCTGTGGTCCTTTACGCATTGACGTTGAAGGAATCTGAACCTGCTCCGGCGTTGAATGCACTGTTGGAAATCGTCGCCGACAAGGCCGAAACCTTGCTGACCGTTACTGCATCCACCTGACCCCGCCCTGCGCACCATCTAGTGCGCTTTCACCGACATAAATTCTAAAAACTCCCGCTGGAACCTTGTTCTAGAAGCGTCGCACTCACAGAAGCAGAAAGCACAGCCGAGTGCTTTCCACTGGACGACATACTCTAAACAAGGAAGCGTTTTCTATGACTACCCTCCATTCTGTCCTTACTGATCGAGCCCTTCAAAACCCTGCCAGTCTCAACCCACCGCAGGACGCCGGTGCGTTAACTAGCGCTCAACCGAATTCGATTGAAGCCTCAGCCAACGATGCAACCCCTGGCACCCTGGACAACCCGGCAGCGCTTAAAAAAGCTTTTGCCGATCGGTGTAACTGGGAAACCCTGGCGGCAAAGCTGCGCACAAGCCTGGAAGAACTGCACGCCGCCTTCCCGCCCCCCCTTTCCAGTGAGCAACAAAACCTGCTCGAAGGCCGGCTGACGTCGCACTGGAACAGCGCCTCAATACCGGTCTGTGAAGGCTCCAGCTACTATCAAAAGCACAATCTGGCGCCGACCAGCATCGTCAAATTGGGCACATACCTCAGCGGCAGCGACTTGCCCCTGCCCAAAACCCTGAACGCGTTGCAGGCCCTTTATCAGCTAGCGACAAAGCACGTTCAGACCCCGCCCCTGGGCAACTTCAGCGGCGCGCTGTCCTGGCCGATCCCGCTCTCGGCGCAAGACAAACAAGCCATCATCGACCTGCTGAACGCTCCTGACTCAACGCTGCCGGAACTGCCACTGACTGATCCAAAAGGCGTGCTGGGCTATCTGTTGTCCGCGTGCGAGTTGTCCAGCAATGATTTCAAATTCACCAGCAGCGCAGTAGAAACGCTGCTGGGATCGGCCAAGGCGCAAGCGCTGGGCCAGGCCATTCAAACCCGGTTGGGCGGCATTGCAACGAACACCAGCGTCAATGACTATTTGTTGGCTGCGATTCATCTGGGGCTGAATCCCCAATCCGTGGGCACTCCGGCGCGTAACCGCGTTGCCGGCTTTGATCTTGGGCAACGCCAGCATTGGTACCGACCGGCCACGGTCGTCATCGAGGGTTTGAGCCGTCATCTGGTGGCAACAGGCCGAGCCTCTGCGGCATCGGCTCAACTGGCGGCCCGCATGTTGTTGGCCCACTGCGCCCCTGAATACCTGGTCAAGGACATTCCGGCGAGCGTGACCTACGGCAGCATTCCCTGGACACAGTTGACGATCGCCGCCGCCAAGCTGGAAGCTGAATCGCCGGGGCGCACACTCACAATGACCTACAGCGAAGTGCTCGCCGCCGCAGAGGGCATCGACATCGGCACACCGCTCTCGCAGCATATCCATCGCGAAGCGTTGCACAATTGGGGTGAAGTCAAAGGCTACTTGAATGCAGGCACGACGCCCGACGACACGCAGATGCACACTGTGCAAAGTACCTTTAGCGCCCAGCAGCAAACCTTGCAAGACATCAGCCGGGCACTCGCAACCCCCATCCCGATGCGTGAAGACCTGGGAATGGATCTGCTCAGGGAGAAATTTCCAGGCATATCCGATGAGGTCTTCAAGGCGAAAAACCTCACGAAAGCCCGACTGATCGAAGGACGCCCCGGTCGCTTCCCCGGAACATATTCAATGCTCGATGTCGTCATGCACGGCGACAAAGTCAATAATGATGACAGCGAACATTGGGTCACCAATGACAAGCGTATCCCCATCAAGCAATTTTGCGCGCTTTCCGATAGCGGCGAACTTTCCGTCGCAGACACCTTTACCCAACGCTACACATCGGCCATAGCAGAGTTGGAAAAAGGCCACTCGGGGATGACCCAATACCTGATTTCGACGGTGACACCCGAAGATAAAGAAAACTTCGATGATGGAAAACTCGAGTTTTTTCATACCGACAGCTACCTCATCGGCCTCGATTTCTCGACCAAAAGCCTGATCCAAAAAGGCCATACGCTGGATGTGAAAATCACCCGTGGGGGACAGGTCAATATTTACCGCATCGATACACGCGCCGGGACCATTTCCAAACACAATTACCTGGCTCACATTTACTCGCCACCCTACACCCGGCTCGATAATCGAGACGCCAACACACTGCATAGAACCGTACGATTCAACCCGTTCGAAGACGAGCATGCCGAGCAGGCCAAGGAAAAGCCGGCGACCACAGTAACACCACAGGTCTTCGATTCAGACCGCACCCGCTACATCGCCAAAATACTCACCAAACGCATGGACTTGCAGGGCGATGAGCTACTGCAACATGCCCGAGGAACAACGTCTTACGACAAAACCAGTGCCGCCAACAAGGCCATCGGGGAGTTTTTCCTGAATATGATTCCGTTCAGGTCTGCGATTGTTAACTTCACGCAGGGCAATATCGGTGAGGGTTTGCTTGACCTTGGCATGGACGTGATCGGTCTGGTGACTCTGGGCGCCGGCAAGGCAGCACATGCGAGTAAAGCCCTCGCCAAAGGCGTGGCCGGCCTCAAGGGTGCAGCAAGAACCGCCCGGTTTCTGGGTACCGTCGCAATCGACGCGCTCAACCCGTTGGGTGGTGCGGGCGATTTGCTCAAAGGTATCAGCCGCTGGACCTGGTCCAAGGGAAAGAGCGTATTCAATACCCTCAAGGGCGCCAGCGGCAGCTACGACGTGCTCAAAGCCGCCAGCACACAGCATGGCTTGGTTGCCATAGGCTCCTCCAGGGTTGCTGGTGAAATGCTGGAAGGTGATGCGTTGTTCCAGGGCGGTAAATGGTATGCCTTCGATGCAGCCAAGGGGCGTCCCTACGGTTCACCGTTGAAAGATTTCCAGCCTGCGGCGGCGGCGGCCGGTGAGAGCGTCAAAGTCTTTGATAGAACCTCGCTGCTTGAATATGAGGCCATCGTTTCCCCGGACCTGCTGCAGGTTAAAGGCTTGCAGGCGAATATCTACGTCGGCCCGAACAACAAAGAATATATAAAAGTCAACGGCAAGCTTTATCAGTCCACCATCAAGGATGGCCAGCGGGTTATCCAACACCCCAGTGCCGCCCGAGACAACATTGTGGTCCGGGACCTGGGCAGCGCCGGCTGGGAGCCTCGCGCCACTGCCAATCGCTTATTGGGTGGTAACTCCCCGTCACCCTGGAAACTCGATGAAAACACCTACGTCGTACCGGTAGACGACGTAAAAATAACCACGGGTTCCTCATACCCCTTCACCATCAATTACCGAGGCATGAACTATGTCACCACCTTTGATACCAAGGTGGGTGCCTGGATGGCCGGTTCGGGTAACGCCAACGGCGTCACCACCGAGTACTTCTGGAGAAGCGCAAAGAACAAGTGGCAGATGGGCCCCTTGGAGGAATATAAAAATGCCCAGAAGATCCCCGAGCACAACTTCAGGTTTATCGATGCAACCCCACCGGCCATCTTGCAGAAGTCCAGCAATATCAGGCCCATCCCAACCAACATTCACTACTTCTGGGCCGGCGGCGAAATACCCGACAAGCTGATCAAGAATATCGCGACCAACGCCGAAAAAATGCCCGGTTTCAAATCCATTGTGCACGTCGACGCCGACACGCCAGAGTTGCTGCAGACCATCAAACTCAAGCTGGAAAAGGATGCGCCCGGCGTCACCGTCATGAATTTGCATGAAGAAGACTTTTTCCAACCCTTGAAGAACACCGAACTGTATGCCTACTTCCGCAGAGGCCAAGGAAAAAACCTTGCCGCCACTTCCGATGTAGCTCGCTATCCGTTGATGAATAAATATGGTGGCATTTATCTCGACACCGACGACACCATCAAAGGCGCGGTGGGATCCGCCGGTTTGAACGCGGGTGACTCGGATATGCTGCTCAGCAAACCAGTCGCTCACAAAATCACTGACTACAAACCCTTCTACAACACCAGTAACTTCGCCACGCAACCGGATAACCCGGTGGTCACCGAAATGATCGCCGAGATGAACCGGCGCTTCACTGAAAACAAAGCGTATTTTGCGGCCAACCGCCCGACACTTTCCAGAGAGGTCAACGGCGGGTTCACCTACACTTCAGATTTTCTGGAGTACGAAGGCAAGATCTTTGAGACCGTCGGCCCGAACCTGCTTGACGATGTACTGAGGTCCAAGCGACCGGACATTTACGATGCGGGATTCGATGGAATGAGCAAAGAAAAAATGCAGCAGGTCAAACATGGCGCGGTGCCCGGTATACCGTTCAGCCTGGAAGACGACATTCACCAGTACTACGCCAATAAAGGCCTGAGTGAGCCGGATGGGCTAAAACAGAGTCTGGAGCAAGCCAAGAAGCACTACCGCTCACTCCGTGACCAGTTGCAGGTTACCATTGGTGCCGAACATTCGTGGATCGATTCATGACTTAGCCTGCCGCACCTCAACGCGGCCTGAACGCCAGGGGCAAGGGCATTCAGGCCGTCTGCCGCTCAGACGTGAACAACCGATACCAGAAAATTGCCACTTCGCGGGTTTGCGGGTCAATCCCGCGATAGCGCAATTGATCGATCCCACCCATCACATACCCGCAGCGCTCATACAAACGGCAAGCGCCGAGGTTATTGTTCTGGGTTTCGAGCATCATGCCCGGCAAGTTCTTCTTGCGGCTCCAGAACTGCGCCACATCCAGCAATGCCTTGGCTACACCATGGCGCCGTGCAGGCATGGCCACCGCCAGCTCGTCGACATGGGCAAAACCATTCCAGTTGGTGCTGACCACAATGTGCCCCACCGCGCGATCATCCAGGTACGCCATAAAAATCGCACTGTCGGGAGCATCGCGGAAACTGGCGAACTCTTCCGGGTCGATGCCGTAACACTTGCGGTACGGCAGAATGCGCTCCAGCGCCCATTGGTCGACGCGCTTGCCCATCTCCGGTACGCCATAGGCGCTGACCTCAAAGCTGAAATCATTGCCCCACACGTAGGCGTCAAAGCCTTCGTCGGCGACCCGAACGCTGAGCCCCGGATACTTCGGGTTCATTACAGCTTGCATAAACATCCTTAACCCTTGATGCAATCGACGGTGTAACAACGGCCACTGCCGTCATCTTCGTGTTGCAACCCATGAACATCGGCGACAAAACCGGGGAAACTGCTATCGAACGTACGGGCAAATGCCAGATAGTCGATGATCGAGCGTGTCGACTCGGTAAAGCGCTCGCCCGGCATGATCAACGGGATGCCCGGCGGATAAGGCACCAGCATCACGGCTGCGATGCGTCCTGGCAAGGCGTCAATGGAAACGGCTTCGACTTCACCCCTGACCAGTTGGTCGTAGGCATCGGCCGGTTTCATCGCAATTTCCGGCAACACGGTGTACATCCGCTTGAGGTGCTTGGCGGTGGCGTTGCTGCGGTAACAACTATGCAATTGGTCGCACAGGTCACGCAAACCCAGGCCTTGATAACGTGCCGGGCCTTCTTTGAACACCGAGGGTAAACAACTGGCCAGGCTGGCATTGGCGTCGTAGTTGCGCTTGAACTCCAGCAATTCGGTGAGCAAGGTACTCCATTTGCCTTTGGTAATGCCCATGGAGAACAACACCAGGAAGGAATACAAACCGGTCTTTTCCACCACCAGCCCCCGTTCCCAGAGGAATTTGCTGACCACTGCGGCGGGAATTCCGCAGTCGCTCAAGGCGCCACCGGCGTTGAGGCCGGGCATCACCAAGGTGACTTTGATCGGGTCCAGCAACACATAGTCTTCGGCCACATCGCCAAAGCCATGCCAGTCATCCTGCGGGTGCAACAGCCAATCCGCGGTGGCGACCCGGTCGATGCCGGCCACCGACGGTGGTTGCCAGATGGAGAACCACCAGTCTTCGGCAGCAATATGCTGGCGCAGGTTGGCCAGGGCACGGCGAAAGCTCAGGGCTTCGTCGAACATCTCCTGCAACAGCGAGCGCCCGGCCGGGCCTTCCATCATCGCCGAAGCCACATCCAGCGAGGCGATGATGCTGTATTGCGGCGAAGTGGAGATGTGCATCATGAAGGCTTCGTTGAAGCGGTCGCGGTCCAGCTGGCGCGCGCCACCGTCCTGCACGTGGATCATCGACGCCTGGCTGAAGGCCGCGAGCAATTTGTGGGTCGAGTGGGTAGTGAATACCAGCGGGCTGTCGGCAGTGCGCGAAGTACCCATGCCATAGCGGCCGGCGAAAAACTCATGAAAGGCCGCGTAGGCGTACCAGGCCTCGTCGAAATGCAACACCTCGACACTGTTGCCCAGTTGCTGTTTGATCAGTTCGGCGTTGTAGCACAGGCCGTCATAGGTGGAGTTGGTGACCACCGCCAGTTTCACTTTCGCCGGCCGACCACGGGTCAAGGGGCTGGCTTCAATTTTGGCGCGGATCGACTCGGGGCTGAATTCGCTTAAGGGGATCGGGCCGATAATCCCCAGCTCGTTGCGCTCCGGGCACAGGTACAGCGGGATCGCGCCGGTCATGATGATCGAATGCAGCACCGACTTGTGGCAGTTTCGATCCACCAACACCAAGTCATCGCGCCCGACCATGGAATGCCAGACGATCTTGTTGGCCGTCGAGGTGCCGTTGATCACAAAGAACGTGTGATCGGCGCCAAAGTTACGCGCCGCGCGGGCTTCGGCTTCGGCCAAGGGCCCGGTGTGATCGAGCAATGAACCCAGCTCCGGCACCGACACGGACAAGTCCGAACGCAGGGTGTTTTCGCCAAAGAATTGATGAAACGCCTGCCCCACCGGGCTTTTGCGATAAGCCACACCGCCGCCATGGCCGGGGGTGTGCCAGGAATAGTTGGAGTCGGCCGTATGCTGCACCAGCGCTTTGAAGAACGGCGGCAACAAGCCATCAAGGTAGGCGCGTGCAGCGCGAGCCACTTGGCGGGCCAGAAACGGCACGGTGTCTTCGAACAGGTACAGAATGCCGCGCAGTTGGTTGAGCTCGCTCATGGCATCGGCCGGCGCGTTTTCCAGGGTGACCTGCTCGCCCAGGGCAAAGATCGGCAGGTTGGGCGCCCTCACCCGCGCCAGGCGAATCAGCTCGACCATGTTTTGCAGCAGGTGGGTATTTTCGCCAGCGCCCTCGGCGGCAATCAACATGCACGCCAGGCCATGATGGGTAGAAGCCACCAATCGGCCTTCGGCGTAATCCACCGCAGAAAAAATACTGAAGCCCTCTTGTTCCAACTCCCTGGCGATGCCTCTGACCCTATCACCGGCAACGGTGTCGGCCTTGATGTCACGGTGCACGATAAGAACAGGGAACTTCAGGTCTTTGTACATGAGTGCTTTGAGTCCTGAGGGCTATGCACTCAGGGTAGAAGCTGGGAGGGGATGTGGCGAATGAAGATTTTACAGACGACGCAAATCTACTGTGGGAGCTGGCTTGCCTGCGATGCAGGCACCTCGGTACTTCAGGCACACCGAGTTGATGCCAACGCAGGCAAGCCAGCTCCCACATTTTTTAATCGTGTTCAGCCGTGATTATTGCTGAGTCAGTTGCGACCACAACGCCGGCGCGCCCGCCGACTTGGCAATCGCTTCCAGGCGCGCCGCATGCTCAGCCAGATCCTGCTCGCTGGCACGGATGATGGTGGTCGGCTTGCGATCCGCCGCCAAACGGCGGATTTCCGAAGGACGGTTGCCCGAACCTTCCGCCGAGCCGCTGCCATCGGAAGCATTACCGGCCAGGGACAGGCTGGTCTGCCCGCCGGTCATGGTCAGGTAAACGTCGGCGAGAATCTCGGAGTCGAGCAAGGCGCCGTGCAATTCACGGCCAGAGTTATCAACCCCATAACGTTTGCACAACGCATCCAGGCTGTTGCGCTGGCCGGGGTGACGCTCACGGGCCATCATCAAGGTATCGAGAATCGAGCAGTGCTGGGAGATATCCGCACGCTCGGTCTGCCCCATCAGGGCAAACTCGTTATTGATGAACCCGACGTCGAACGCCGCGTTATGGATGATCAGTTGAGCGCCGTTGATGAACTCGAAAAACTCGTCCGCCACTTCAGCAAAGCGCGGCTTGCCCTTGAGGAATTCATCCGTAATACCGTGGACGCCAATTGCGCCCTCGTCACTGTCACGATCCGGTTGCAGGTAGACGTGAAAGTGACGCCCGGTGAGGCGGCGACCCATCAATTCGACACAGCCGATTTCAATGATCCGGTGACCATCGGTCACCGGCATGCCGGTGGTTTCGGTATCGAGTACAACAGATCGGATGGCCATCAGGGTTCAGCTCTCAACGGTGGTGTGCAGTGTGATGTGAATCAAGGGGCGCGATGTTAACACGTCAGCCGGCTCAGCTCTGTTTGTAGCCCCGAACTTCATCCACGCCACGGTTGGCCAATTGATCGGCGCGCTCGTTGCCCGGGTGGCCGATGTGCCCGCGTACCCATTTCCAGGTGATGTCATGGCGGTTGCATTGCTCATCGAGGAGTTGCCACAGGTCGGCATTCTTTACCGGCTCTTTGGCCGCGGTTTTCCAGCCGCGCTTCTTCCAGTTGACCATCCACTCGTTGATGCCCTTCATCACGTATTGCGAGTCGGTCACCAACAGCACGTCACAGCGACGCTTGAGTTCTTCCAGGCCGCGAATGGCGCCCATCAGCTCCATGCGGTTGTTGGTGGTGTTGGCTTCGCCGCCCCACAGTTCCTTCTCCACACCTTTGCACACCAGCAACGCGCCCCAGCCGCCGGGGCCAGGGTTGCCCTTGCAGGCGCCATCGGTGAAGAGTTCTACGGTATCGGTCATCAGTTGCTCGGTCTTCAATCAAAAAGAGGGGTTACGGTTCGCTCTGCTTGCGGTTGACCTTGGCCATCGGCATCGGCACCAGCTTGCCCATGGGCTGACGCGCCACCTGACGCACCGGCCGCAGCCCGACCACGATCTTGCGCGCGACCAATAAATAGAAGCCACCGCCCGACAGTTGCCAGGCACCCGCCCGGCGCTCCCAGCCGGCCAGCCGCCCTTGCCACTTGGCAGACGCAAGCGGCGGACGATAGCACCCGAAGCGGCGTTTCTCCAGCGCGAAGCCCAGCAGGTTCAACCAGTCGCCCACCCGCGACGGCGCGATGCAACGCGCCTGGCGCAAGCCGTCATGGGCGAACACATGGCGCAGGCCCCAACTGCTCCAGGGGTTGATGCCGATGATCAGCAAATGGCCACCTGGGCGCACGCTGCTGGCGGCCTCGCGCAGCAAACCGTGGGGCGACAGGCAGAAATCCAGGCCGTGCTGCAGCACCACTACATCGGCGGCATGTTCGCTCAGCGGCCAGGCCTGTTCCTCGCACACAATCTCGACCCCAGGCAACGGCGCGCCCAGGCGCACATTGCGTTGCACCTGCGGCGCAGCGGGCGGCGTCTGGGCCGACGGGCCGTAGTGCACCAGGTAGCCACCAAAGAACCGGCCCAGCTCGTCTTCGAGCATGCGCCGCTCTTCGTCCAGCAAAAATTGCCCGATCGGCCCGGACAGCCAATCACGGGCTGCGCTGATCAGGGCCAGCCATTCAGGATCGGCCTGGGCGAACGCTTTATCAGTCATTGCATTCTCCAATTCGCCTAGACGTTCTAAGATGCACCAAAGTGTTCAGCTTGGCGAATCGAAGAATGATACAGATCAGTGCCCTGCCCGCCTTCACCGATAACTACATCTGGTTGTTACAAGACCCTGATACCCTACGCTGCGCCGTGGTCGACCCCGGCGATGCCGCGCCGGTGCTGGCCTGGCTCAAGCAAAACCCTGGGTACAGGCTCAGCGACATCCTGATCACCCACCACCACCATGATCATGTCGGCGGCGTCGAACAGCTCAAACATGAAACCGGCGCCAAGGTTTACGGCCCGGCGAACGAAAAGATCCCGGCGCGGGACGTGGCCCTGCACGATAACGCGCGCATCAACGCGCTCGGCTGGGACTTCGACGTTTATAGCGTGCCCGGCCACACCCTCGGCCATATCGCCTATTACCACCAGGGCGTGCTGTTTTGTGGCGATACCCTGTTTGCCGCCGGCTGCGGGCGCCTGTTCGAAGGCACCCCGGAACAAATGCACGCCTCGCTAGCGCGCCTGGCCGCCCTGCCCGCCGACACGCTGGTGTACTGCACCCATGAGTACACGCAAAGTAACCTCAAATTTGCCCACGCCGTGGAACCGGACAATGCCGATATCGCCGAACGCGTCGAGACCGTCAAGCAATTGCGCGCCCGTGGTGAAATGACACTTCCCTCCAACCTGGCCCTGGAAAAACGTACTAACCCTTTCCTGCGTACCGCCGAAACATCCGTTAAACAAAAAGCGGACGAACGGAACGGTCGCGACAACCGCACTGGGGCCGAGGTGTTTGCTAGCTTGAGGGCTTGGAAAGATAAGTTCTAAGCGGATGCAATCTGATACGGAATTTCTGAATGGTTGACCGGAACCAAAGCGCTTTCTAGAATCGCCCGACATTTTTGCCCGGAACTTACTTCCAGCCAATGTCGTCATCTATTCGTAAATCCATTTCTTCAGACGCATTGACCCGCCTGGCTCAAGCCGTGGCGGTGGCCGTTTCCGCGACTCTGGCGGGCTGCCAATCGACCAATTTCGCTGCACAATCCACCGTGCAACCCAAACCCAATCTTGCTGCCAAGATCAAGCAAAAACCTATTTGGCTCTCAGAGAAGCCTAGCCCCGAAGTGCCCCAGGATGTCTGGGAACGCATGCGCCGGGGCTTTCAATTGCAGGACGGCCTGGGTGTGAACCCGCGCATCGAGCAACAACGCTTGTGGTTCGCCAGCAACCCGTCCTTTTTAGAGAACGCCGGAGAACGCGGCAGCCTCTACATTCATTACATCGTCGAACGCCTTGAAGAACGCAACATGCCCCTGGAGCTGGCGCTGCTGCCAGTGATCGAAAGTGCCTACAACCCGATGGCCTATTCGCGCAGCGATGCGGTCGGCCTGTGGCAGTTCATCCCCTCCACCGGGCGCTACTTCAACCTGCGCCAGACCCGCGCCTACGACGGCCGCCGCGATATCACCGCCTCCACCACCGCCGCCCTGGACTATCTGACGCGCCTGCATGACATGTTCAACGGCGACTGGCTGTTGGCCCTGGCGGCCTACAATGCCGGCGAAGGCACGGTCAGCCGGGCCATCGAGCGCAACGAAAAGCTCGGCCTGCCCACCGACTACTGGAACCTGCCCCTGCCTCAGGAAACCAAGGACTACGTGCCCAAGTTCCTGGCGCTGTCCCAAGTGGTGCTGGCCCCCGAGGCCTATGGCGTCAACCTGAGCCCGATTGCCAACACGCCGTACTTCGAAGTGGTTGAAGTCAAGCAAAGCATGGACCTGTCCCGGGTTGCCGCGCTGGCCGAGATCGACGAAGACGAACTGTTCCAGCTCAACCCGGCCCTGAAACAACGCACCACCCTGGACGGCCCGCAGCATTTGCTCGTGCCAAGCTCCAAGGCGCAGTTGCTCACCAGCACCCTTTCGACGATGAAGCCCGAAGAATTGCTGGCGATGCGCCCGAAAAAGCAGGTGTTCGACGAAGTTGAGAGCACACGGGTGGCCGGGCGTACCCGCAACTACAAGGTCCGCAGTGGCGACAACCTCACGCTGATCGCCAAGGCGAACAAGGTCGATGTACATGACCTGCAGCGCTGGAACAAACTCAATGGCCAGGCCCTAAAGGTCGGCCAGACCCTGGTGATGCAGGACACCCGCAAACTGGTGGCCAGCAGCAAGAAACCGGTGCAGTACAAGGTCAAGAAAGGTGACTCGCTGTACATCGTCGCCAAGCGCTTCAACGTCGAGATGCAACATCTCAAGCGTTGGAACCCGCGTACTGGCCAGGCACTCAAGCCAGGCCAGATGCTGGTGGTTTCCGGGCCTAGATAAAGTCCCGTGGGGACTGGCTTGTGTGGGAGCTGGCTTGCCTGCGATGCAAACACCTCGGTGTGTCAGGCACACCGAGTTGATACTATCGCAGGCAAGCCAACTCCCACATTTGATCTTCACCCAATCCGATACCTTCCCAACCCTGACCCCAGTGTTTTCAGCGACCTTTTTCCAACCGGAACAAGCTGTTACTGTACCGATCATAAAGCCCAAGCCGCCTGGATCGGATCTCTGACTTGAAGCGTCCCCTCCTTCTACTAATAAGTCTGGCCTTGAGCTTTGCTGCGAACGCGACGATTACCGAGAGCCACGGTTACACGCAGTTCGGCACACTCAAGTACCCGGCCAAATTCACCCACTTCGACTGGGTAAACCCTGCAGCGCCCAAAGGCGGGACATTGCGGGTCATGGCATTTGGCACCTTCGACACCCTCAACCCCTACACCTTCAAGGGCACCAGCCCGGTTTCCACGCCCAATTTCCTGCAATACGGCGTCAACGAGCTGAACGAGCCGCTGATGGTCGGCACCGGCCAGTACGCGCCGTCCGGTGACGAGCCCACCTCCAGCTACGGGCTGATTGCCCAATCGGTGGAGTACAGCGAGGACCGCAGTTGGGTGGTGTTTAACCTGCGCCCGGAAGCGCGCTTCCATGATGGCAAGCCGATCACCGCTTATGACGTGGCATTTTCCTATCGCACCCTGCTCACCGAAGGCCACCCGCAGTACCGCACCAACCTGCAGGAAGTGGCGCGGGTCGACATTCTCAACCGCCATCGCATCCGTTTTGTGTTCAAACGCGCCGGCAACCCACTGCTGATCCTGCGCCTGGGCGAACTGCCGGTTCTGCCCCAGCATTACTGGAAGAACCGCGACTTCAAGGCCACCACCTTCGAGCCGCCTTTGGGCAGCGGGCCGTATCGCATCACCAAGGTCACCCCGGGCCGCCAGCTGGTGTTCGAGCGGGTCAAGGATTACTGGGGCAAAGACCTGCCGGTCAACCAGGGGTTCTACAACTACGACAAGGTCGAAGTGGAGTTCTACCGCGACAGCGACGTGGCCTTCGAAGCCTTCAAGGCCGGTGAATTCGACCTCTATATCGAACACCAGGCCAAGAACTGGGCCACCGGCTACAACTTCCCCGCGGTCAACCGCGGCGACGTGATCAAGGCGCAGATCGCCCACCAGATCCCGACCCAGAGCCAGGGCTTGTTCATGAACACGCGGCGGCCGATCTTCAGCCAGACCAAAGTGCGTGAAGCCCTGGGGTTGATGTTCGATTTTGAATGGACCAACCGCACCCTGTTCAGCAGCGCCTATAAACGCACGCTCAGTTACTACCCCAACAGTGAGTTTTCTGCGACCGGCGTGCCAGTGGGGCATGAATGGCTGATGCTCTCGCCCTACCGCGACCAGTTGCCGCCCAACCTGTTCACTCAAGCCTTCAGCCTGCCGCAGACCGACGGCCGCGGCATCCCGCGCGAGACGTTGCGCCGCGCCCTGGCCTTGCTCGGCGAAGCGGGCTGGAAACTCTCAGACCAGCGGCTGCTCGACAGCAAGGGCCAACCGCTGCGCTTCGAGATTCTGCTGGTCAACCCGAACCTTGAACGCATCCTGCAGCCCTACGTCGAAAACCTCAAAAGTATCGGCATCGACGCGCGCCTGCGCACGGTTGACCGGGCGCAATACAAGCAGCGCCTGGATCAGTTCGACTACGACATGATCCTGATCACCCTCAACCAGACCTTGAGCCCGGGCCTTGAGCAGTGGCAGTACTTCCACTCCAGCCAGGCGGCCATCAAGGGCAGCAAAAACTACGCCGGCATCGCCAACCCGGTGGTCGACCACCTGCTCGACCAACTGCTGGCGGCGCAGACCCGCGAAGAACAATTGGCCGCCGGCCGCGCCCTCGACCGGGTGCTGCTGTGGCAGCACTACAGTATTCCCAACTGGTACCTCAACTATCATCGCTTGGCGTACCGCAACCGGTTCGCCTTTGTCACCACGCCGCCCTATAGCCTGGGTTTGAGCGCGTGGTGGCTGAAAGCTTCGGAGAAAGCCCAATGATGACCTTGCGCACCGCCCTGTTTGGCGCCTTGTTAGCGTGCGGCGCAGCCAATGCCGCGCCGCAACATGCGCTGACCCTGTACAGCGAGCCACCCAAGTACCCCGCCGACTTCAAGCATTTCGACTATGTAAACCCCGACGCGCCCAAGGGCGGCACCTTCCGTGAATCGAGCATAGGCGGCTTCGACAGCCTCAACCCTTACATCAGCAAGGGCGTGCCCGCAGACAACCTGCCGCTGATCTACGACACCTTGGCCATGCAAAGTCTGGACGAGCCCGTCACCGAGTACGGCCTGGTGGCCGGCAAGATCGAAAAGGCTCCGGATAACAGTTGGGTGCGCTTCTACCTGCGCCCCGAAGCGCGCTTCCATGATGGCCACCCGATCCGGGCCGAAGACGTGGTATTCACCTTCCAGGCGCTGATCAAGGACGGTTCGCCGCTCTACCGCAACTATTACGCCGACGTCGACGAAGTGGTCGCCGAAGACCCGCTGCGTGTGCTGTTCAAGTTCAAACGCACCAATAACCGTGAATTACCGCTGATCCTCGGCCAACTGCCGGTATTGCCCAAGCATTGGTGGGCAACGCGCGACTTTGCCAAGGGCAACCTGGAAATACCGCTGGGCAGCGGGCCGTACAAGGTCGCCGAGGTCAAACCGGGACGCATGGTGCGCTATGAGCGGGTCAAGGATTACTGGGCCAAAGACCTGCCGGTGACCCAGGGCTTCTACAACTTCGATAACCGCATCACCGACTACTACCGTGACAGCACCGTGGCGCTGGAAGCCTTGAAAGCCGGGCAGTTCGACTATTGGCTGGAATTCAGCGCCAAGAACTGGGCCAACGCCTACAACATTCCGGCCGTGGCCCAGGGCCGGTTGATCAAGGAAGAAATTCCCAACGGCAACCCCACCGGCATGCAGGGGTTTGTGTTCAATACGCGCAAACCGATGTTCCAGGATGTGCGGGTGCGCAAGGCCATCAGCCTGCTGCTGGATTTCGAGTGGAGCAACAAACAGCTGTTCAATGGCGCCTACACCCGCACCCGCAGCTACTTCGAAAACTCGGAGATGGCCGCCACCGGCCTGCCCGGCCCGGCGGAAACCGCCATCCTGGCGCCGTTTCGCGACAAGCTCCCCGCCGAAGTCTTCACCCAAGCCTTCGAGCCGGCCAAAACCGACGGCAGCGGCATGATCCGTACCCAGCAGCGTGAGGCTTACCAGCTGTTGCAGGAGGCTGGCTGGAAGATCGTCGACGACAAGATGGTCGACGCCACCGGCAAGCCGGTAAACATCGAGTTTCTGTTGACCCAGACCGATTTCGAACGGGTGCTGCTGCCCTTCAAGCGCAACCTGGCAGACCTTGGGATCAACCTGGTAATCCGCCGCGTTGACGTTTCGCAATACATCAACCGCCTGCGCTCGCGGGACTTCGACATGCTGGTAGGCAGCTTCCCGCAGTCCACCTCGCCGGGTAACGAGCAGCGCGAATTCTGGTCGTCCGCCGCCGCCGACAAATCCGGCAGCCGCAACTACATGGGCCTCAAGGACCCGGTGGTCGACCAACTCGTCGAAGAACTGATCAACGCCGACTCGCGCCAAAGCCTGGTCGACCATGCCAAGGCGCTGGATCGGGTCTTGCAGTTTGGCTACTACGTGATTCCCAACTGGCACATCAAGACTTACCGCGTGGCGTACTGGGATCACTTGGGCCACCCCAAAGTCCCGCCACGTTACGACGTCGGCACGGCCACCTGGTGGGCCAAACCTGAAGTCAAACCTGCCGTCGACACTGTCCAGAACGCCGACCCGGCGAGCGGAGGCGATTAAATGCTGGCCTATATTGTTCGCCGCCTGTTGCTGATCATCCCCACACTGTTCGGGATCCTGCTGATCAACTTCATCATCATCCAGGCCGCCCCCGGTGGCCCGGTGGAGCAGATGATCGCCAAGCTCGAAGGGTTCGACGGCGCCACCAGCCGCATTGCCGGTGGCGGCGCCGAGGTCTCGGTGGCCGGTTCCAGCTACCGCGGCGCCCAGGGCCTGGACCCGGCGCTGATCAAGGAAATCGAAAAGATGTACGGCTTCGACAAGTCGGCGCCGGAACGCTTGTGGATCATGGTCAAGAACTACGCACGGCTGGATTTTGGCGACAGCTTCTTTCGCGACGCCAAGGTCATCGACCTGATCAAGGAAAAGATGCCGGTGTCCATCTCCCTCGGGTTATGGAGCACGCTGATCATGTACCTGGTGTCGATCCCGCTCGGCATCGCCAAGGCTACCCGGCACGGCAGCCACTTTGACGTGTGGACCAGCTCGGCAATCATCGTCGGCTATGCCATCCCGGCGTTTTTGTTCGCGATTTTGCTGATCGTGGTGTTTGCCGGCGGCAGTTACCTGGACTGGTTCCCCTTGCGCGGGCTGACCTCCAACAACTTCGAAGAACTAAGCTTAGGCGGCAAGATTCTCGACTATTTCTGGCACCTGGCCCTGCCCGTCACCGCGCTGGTCATCGGCAACTTCGCGACCATGACCCTGCTGACCAAAAACAGCTTCCTCGACGAAATCAACAAACAGTACGTGGTCACCGCCAAAGCCAAAGGCCTGACCAACCACCGCGTGCTCTACGGCCATGTGTTTCGTAATGCCATGCTGCTGGTGATTGCCGGTTTCCCCTCGGCATTTATCGGGATTTTCTTCACCGGTTCGCTGTTGGTCGAGGTGATCTTTTCCCTCGATGGCCTGGGCCTGATGAGCTTTGAAGCGGCGATCAACCGCGATTATCCGGTGGTGTTCGGCACGCTGTTTATCTTCACCTTGCTGGGGCTGATCGTGAAGCTGATCGGCGACCTCACCTACACCCTGGTCGATCCGCGTATCGACTTTGCCAGCCGGGAGCATTGAGATGAACCTGTCCCCCCTCAATCGCCGCCGGTTCGAGCGTTTCAAAGCCAACAAACGTGGCTGGTGGTCGCTGTGGCTGTTCCTGATTCTGTTCGTGCTCAGCCTGGGCGCCGAGTTGATCGCCAACGATAAACCGCTGGCAGTCCATTACGACGGTGGCTGGTATTTCCCGGCGCTTAAACGCTACCCGGAGACCACGTTTGGCGGCGAATTCCCGCTGGAGGCCAACTACAAAAGCCCGTATATCCAGGAACTGCTCAAGGCCAAGGACGCCTGGACGCTGTGGGCGCCCATCCCGTTCAGCTACCAGAGCATCAACTACGACCTGAAAGTCCCCGCGCCAGCGCCGCCGTCTTCGGTGAACCTGCTGGGCACCGACGACCAGGGCCGCGATGTGCTGGCGCGAGTGATCTACGGCTTTCGTGTGTCGGTGCTGTTTGCCCTGACGCTGACCGTGCTCAGCTCGATCATCGGCGTCATCGCTGGCGCCTTGCAGGGTTTCTATGGCGGCTGGGTCGACCTGGCCGGCCAGCGTTTCCTGGAGATCTGGTCGGGTTTGCCGGTGCTGTACCTGCTGATCATCCTCGCCAGCTTTGTGCAGCCCAACTTCTGGTGGCTGCTGGGCATCATGTTGCTGTTTTCGTGGATGAGCCTGGTGGACGTGGTGCGCGCCGAGTTCCTGCGCGGGCGCAACCTGGAATATGTACGTGCCGCCCGAGCGCTGGGCATGCAGAACGGCGCGATCATGTTCCGGCATATCCTGCCCAATGCCATGGTCTCGACCATGACGTTCATGCCGTTCATCCTCACCGGTGCCATTGGCACCCTCACCGCCCTGGATTTTCTCGGTTTCGGCCTGCCGGCCGGTTCGCCGTCCCTGGGCGAACTGGTGGCCCAGGGCAAATCCAACCTGCAAGCGCCGTGGCTGGGCATGAGTGCGTTTGCCGTGTTGGCGATCATGTTGAGTTTGCTGGTGTTTATCGGCGAGTCCGCTCGCGATGCCTTCGACCCGAGGAAATGAGATGAATCAGGACAATCTGATCGAAGTCCGCGACCTCTGCGTCGAGTTCGTCACCGGCGAGCATCACCATCGCGTGGTCAACAATGTCAGCTTCGATATCAAGCGCGGCGAAACCCTGGCACTGGTCGGCGAAAGCGGCTCAGGCAAATCGGTGACCGCCCATTCGATCCTGCGCCTATTGCCCTACCCGCTGGCGCGTCACCCGGCCGGCACCATCAGCTATTCCGGGCATGATCTGCTGACCCTCAAAGAGAAAACCATCCGGCATATTCGCGGCAACCGCATTGCGATGATCTTCCAGGAGCCAATGACCTCGTTGAACCCGCTGCATTCGATCGAGAAGCAGATCAACGAAGTGCTCGGCCTGCACAAAGGCCTGACCGGTAAAGTCGCGACCCGGCGCACCCTGGAACTGCTTGAGCTGGTGGGCATCCCCGAGCCGCACAAGCGCCTCAAAGCCCTGCCCCACGAACTGTCCGGCGGCCAGCGCCAGCGGGTGATGATCGCCATGGCGTTGGCCAACGAGCCCGAACTGCTGATCGCCGACGAACCGACCACGGCCCTCGACGTCACCGTGCAATTGAAGATCCTGGAACTGCTCAAAGAGCTGCAGGCCCGGCTGGGCATGGCATTGCTGCTGATCAGCCATGACTTGAACCTGGTGCGGCGCATCGCCCATCGTGTGTGTGTGATGCAGCAGGGTTGCATCGTTGAACAGGCTGATTGCGAGACGCTGTTTCAGTCGCCCCAGCACCCTTACACCCAGGAACTGCTGGCGGCGGAGCCCAGCGGTGGGCCAGCCAGTAACGAGGTCGGGCCGCCACTCCTGGAAGTCGACGACCTGAAGGTCTGGTTCCCGATCAAAAAGGGCTTTTTGCGCAACACCGTCGATTACGTCAAGGCGGTGGACGGCATCAACTTCAGCCTGCCCCAGGGCCAGACGCTGGGCATCGTCGGTGAAAGCGGCTCGGGCAAGTCCACCCTGGGCCTGGCGATTTTGCGCTTGATTGCCAGCAAAGGCGGGATTCGCTTTGAAGGCCAGCAGCTTGACCGCTTGACTCAGCAACAGGTGCGCCCGCTACGGCGGGAGATGCAGGTGGTGTTTCAAGACCCGTTCGGCAGCTTGAGCCCGCGAATGTGTGTGAGCGAGATCGTTGGCGAAGGCTTGCGTATCCACAAAATGGGCACGCCGGCCGAGCAGGAACTGGCGATTGTTGCAGCGCTCAAGGAAGTGGGCCTGGACCCGGAGTCGCGACATCGTTACCCCCATGAGTTTTCCGGTGGGCAGCGTCAACGCATCGCCATCGCCCGTGCCTTGGTGCTCAAGCCCCGCTTGATACTGCTCGATGAACCGACGTCCGCGCTGGACCGCACGGTGCAGCGGCAAGTGGTGGAATTATTGCGGGGGCTGCAGGCCAAGTACAACCTGACGTACCTGTTTATCAGCCATGATTTGGCGGTGGTGAAGGCCTTGAGTCACCAGTTGATGGTGGTCAAGCATGGGCAGGTGGTGGAACAGGGGGACGCGGCGGGGATCTTTGCGGATCCGCAGCATGCTTATACGCGGCAGTTGTTGGAAGCTGCGTTTTTGGTGCCTGCTGTTGTGGTTTGATCGTGTACATATCCGTTATTTAGGTAACGGCGGCCTATGGTTCCGCTCTTACAGCGGGTCACTTTTGCAGGGCGTGCCAAAAGTGACCCGCCGTAAGGGCGGAACCCTAAGTGGCCGTTACCGCAGCAACGGATATGTACTCAATCAACCCAACCCACCACAAGATGGAACTTTGCCAACAAAAAACCACCTGAATCCGGTAGGCTCACCCTTTTTACTTCAAGGAGTTACCCCCATGGCCAAAGCCACCGCCCGCCACATCCTCGTTTCCACCGAAGACAAGTGCAACGAACTCAAGGCCCAGATCGAAGGCGGCGCCGATTTCGCAGAAATCGCCAAAGCCAACTCCAGCTGCCCATCCAGCCGCGACGGTGGCAACCTGGGTTCGTTCGGCCCAGGCCAGATGGTCAAGGAATTCGACACCGTTGTCTTCAGCGCCCCCGTCAACACCGTGCAAGGCCCGGTAAAAACCCAGTTCGGCTACCACCTGCTGGAAGTCACCAGCCGCCAGGACTGATCCCGTACGCGCTGATGCTATAAACAACGGCCCGCCTTTTGGTGGGCCGTTGTGCATCAAGTGACTGGCAACCCATAAGCCGTTAACGTACAAATCCCTATTACTGTTCACCCGGCGCTCAAGGCTGATAATGCGATTGGTTTTTTCCACAAAACTCTTCAGCTCCACCCTGGCCCTGCTACTGGCCAGCACCGCCGTGATCGCGGCCCCGCAAACCTACCTCACGGTCTACGGCGAACCGGCCAAGTACCCCACCGGCTTCACCCATTTCGACTACGCCAACCCCAACGCGCCCAAAGGCGGCAGCCTGCGACGCTCAGCCATCGAAATCGGGCGCTTCGACCATGTATTGCCGTACATAGACAAAGGCATCGGCGTCTCCCAGGTCGACGGCTGGCTCTACGCCCCGCTGGCCCAGCGCTCCCTGGATGAGCCCTACACCGTTTACGGCCTGGTCGCTGAAAAAATGGAACGCGCCGACGACGGCCTGTCGCTGCGCTTCTACCTCAACCCCAAGGCACGCTTTGCCGATGGCACGCCGATCACCGCCGAAGATGTACGCTACAGCTTCGACCTGCTGATGACCCAAGGCAGCCTGCGCTTTCGCACCCTGTTCGCCGACGTCAAACACGTCGAAGTCGAAGGCGAGCGCCAGGTGCGCTTCGACTTTTCCAGCAATGAAAACCGCACCCTGCCTCTGGATATCGCCACCCTGCCGGTATTCCCCGAGCATTGGTGGAAAACCCGCGACTTCGCCAACGGTGGCGGCTACGAAGCGCCGCTGGGCAGCGGCCCGTACAAAATCAGCAAAATCGACTCCGGCAGCACCATCACTTTCACCCGCGACCCCGACTGGTGGGGCAAGGACTTGCCCGTCAGCCGGGGCCTGTACAACTTCGACCACTTGAGCCTGGAGTACTTCGGCGACACCGAGGTGGCCCGCCAGGTGCTGCGTGGCGGCGCCTATGACTTCAACCGCGAGTTCTCCGCTACGGGCTACTCCATCGGCTACAACGGCCCGGCCCTCGACGATGGCCGCCTGCAACGTGCGCACTTGGCCAAGGAGATGCCGCAACCGGCCCAGGGCTACGTGTTCAACGTGCAAAAACCGATGTTCAAGGACCGCCGCGTGCGCCAGGCGCTGGCGATGCTGTGGGACTTCGAATGGGCCAACCGGCAGATGATGCGCAATATGTACATCCGCCAGCAGAGCTTCTTCTCCAACAGCCCGCTGGCTGCAAGCCAACCGCCGACCCCAGAGGAACTGGCGATTCTTGAGCCACTGCGCGGCCAGGTGCCGGACGAAGTGTTCACCCAGGTGTTCAAGGCGCCGGTCACCGACGGCAGCGGCATGATCCGTGACAAACAGCTGCAAGCCCTGGCACTGCTGGAAGCCGCCGGCTGGACACCCAAGGGCGACAAGCTGGTCAACGCCGACGGCGAGCCACTGGAGTTCACCTTCCTCAATGCCCAGGCCGGCCTTGAGCGCCTGTTGCTGCCGTACAAGCGCAACCTGGCGCAGATCGGCATCACCCTGAATATCCGCCGCATAGACTCGTCCCAGTACGTCAACCGCATCATGGCCCGCGACTACGACATGATCGTCATCGGCTTCCCGGTCACCACGTCGCCAGGCATGGAGCTGTACAACTACTTCGGCTCGCAGGCCGCCTACGACCCTGGTGCGAACAACTACATGGTGCTCAAAGACCCCGCCGTCGATACCCTGATCAGCGGGCTGGTCAAAGCCAACACCCAGGCGCAGATGCTCACCTATGCCCATGCCCTGGACCGCGTGCTGCAATGGAATTACCTGTGGATCCCCAACTACTACCCACCGGGCACCTCGGCCGCGTGGTGGAACCGCTTTGGTCGTCCAGCCATCGAGGCCAAGAACGACGAAGCGCTGGAAACCTGGTGGGAAATCAGCTCCACACCACTGACGAATGAGCAAATGAACGCCGAGTTGAAAAAACGCGGAGGAACGCGCTGATGTTTGCCTATATCGTGCGGCGCCTGCTGCTGATTATCCCCACGCTGGTGATCATCCTGCTGGTCAATTTCGTGATCGTGCAGGCCGCGCCCGGCGGCCCGGTTGAACAAGCCATTGCCCACCTGCAGGGCATCGGTGGCGGCGGCATCGGCGGTGGTGGTGGCGAAGCCGTCAACGGCTCGCGCGCCAGCCGTGGCCTGGACCCCAAATTGATCAAGGACATCGAAAAGCAATACGGCTTCGACAAGCCCGCGCCGGAACGTCTGTGGCTGATGCTCAAGAACTACGCCCAACTGGATTTCGGTAACAGCTTCTTTCGCGGCAAAAGCGTGATCGACCTGATCCTGGAAAAAATGCCGGTGACCATTTCCCTCGGTTTATGGGCCACCTTGATCACCTATCTGGTGTCGATCCCCTTGGGGATTCGCAAGGCCGTGCGCCACGGCAGCAGCTTTGACGTGTGGAGCAGCACCGCGATTGTCATCGGCTATGCGATGCCGGCCTTCCTGTTTGCGATGTTCCTGATCGTGCTGTTCGCCGGTGGCACCTCGCTGAACTGGTTCCCGGTGCGCGGGCTGGTCTCGGAGAACTTCGACGAACTCAGCACAATCGGCAAAATTGCCGACTACTTCTGGCACCTGGTGTTGCCCGTCACCTCGTTGGTGATCGGCGGGTTCGCGACGCTGACCATCCTCACCAAAAACTCATTCCTGAATGAAATCACGCGCCAATACGTGGTCACCGCCCGTGCCAAGGGCTTGAGTGAACGCCGGGTGCTCTACGGCCATGTGTTTCGCAACGCCATGCTGCTGGTGATCTCGGGGATTCCCCAGGCATTTATCAGCGTGTTTTTTGCCGGTTCCCTGTTGATCGAAGTGATCTTTTCCCTCGATGGCCTGGGCCGCATGAGCTACGAAGCCGCCGTATCCCGCGACTACCCGGTGGTCTTTGGCTCGTTGTTTATCTTCACCCTGTTCGGGCTCTTGATAAAACTCATCGGTGACCTCTGCTACACCCTGGTGGACCCGCGTATCGACTTCGCCGCGAGGAACGCCTGATGCTTAATCTGTCTCCGGTGGCCCGTCGGCGTTTCGAGCGCTTCAAGAAGAACCGCCGTGGCTGGTGGTCGCTGTGGCTGTTTATCGGCCTGTTTATCCTGACCCTGGGCGGCGAGTTGATCGCCAATGACAAACCCTTGGTGCTGAGCTTCAAGAACGAGCTGTATTTCCCGGTGTTCAAGCGCTACACCGAGCAACAGTTCGGCGGCCAGTTGCCCTTCCAGGCCGACTACCGCAGTGACTACGTGCAAAAGCTGATCAAGCAGGACGGCGGCTGGATGCTGTTCCCGCCGATCCCGTTCAGCGACGACACGCCCAACTACGAACTGACCCGCCCTGCCCCCAGCCCGCCCTCGGCGGTGAACTGGCTGGGCACCGATGATCAATCCCGCGATGTGCTGGCGCGGGTCATCTTCGGCGCACGGGTGTCGATCCTGTTTGCCCTGGCACTCACCGCCATCAGTGCCGCCATCGGCATCGCCGCCGGTGCCTTGCAGGGCTATTACGGCGGCTGGGTCGACCTGCTCGGTCAGCGCATTCTGGAAGTGTGGTCCGGACTTCCGGTGCTGTACCTGCTGATCATTTTGTCCGGCTTTGTCGAACCGAATTTCTGGTGGCTGTTGGGGATCATGGCGCTGTTTTCCTGGCTGGCCCTGGTGGACGTGGTGCGCGCCGAGTTCCTGCGCGGGCGCAACCTGGAATACGTCAAGGCCGCACGCGCCCTGGGCCTGGGCGATGGCAAGATCATTCGCCGGCATATCCTGCCCAACGCCATGACCGCCACCTTGAGCTACCTGCCGTTTATCTTGACCGGAGCAATTTCAACCTTGAGCGCCCTGGATTTTCTCGGGTTCGGCATGCCCGCCGGCAGCGCGTCCCTGGGCGAACTGATTGCTCAGGGCAAGCAAAACCTGCAAGCGCCCTGGCTGGGCCTGACGGCATTTTTCACCTTGGCGCTGATCCTGTCGCTGCTGGTCTTTATCGGCGAGGCATTACGTGATGCCTTCGACCCACGCTCATGAGTAATTGCGTATGAACCTGATCGAGATCCGCGACCTCAGCGTCGCCTTCAGCGGCCAGACCGTGGTGAGCAAACTGTGCCTGGACGTGCGCCCTGGCGAATGCCTGGCCTTGGTCGGCGAGTCGGGTTCGGGCAAGTCGGTCACCGCCCACTCGATTCTGCAATTGCTGCCAGACGCGGGCACGCACACCACAGGCTCGGTGAAGTATCGCGGCCAGGAGCTGATCGGCGCGTCGACGGCCACCTTGCAAAAGCTGCGCGGCAACCGTATTGCGATGATTTTCCAGGAGCCGATGACCTCGCTCAACCCGCTGCACAGCATCGAAAAACAGATCGGCGAAACCCTGCTGCTGCACAAGGGCCTGGGCGGCAAGGCGGCGCAGTCACGCATTCTTGAGCTGCTCGAACTGGTGGGCATCCAGAAACCCCAGGAGCGCCTCAAGGCTTACCCGCATCAACTCTCCGGCGGCCAGCGCCAGCGGGTGATGATCGCCATGGCCCTGGCCTGCGAGCCGGAGCTGCTGATTGCCGACGAACCCACCACCGCGCTGGACGTGACCGTGCAGCGCAAGATCCTGCTGCTGCTCAAGTCGTTGCAACAACGCCTGGGCATGTCGCTGCTGCTGATCAGCCATGACCTCAACCTGGTGCGCAGCATTGCCCAGCGTGTGTGTGTAATGCGCGCCGGGGAGATTGTCGAGCAGGCCGACTGCGAGACGCTGTTCACTGCGCCGCAACACCCCTACAGCCGCCTGCTGCTGGATGCCGAGCCGTCCGGCGATGCGCTGTGCAGTGATGAACGTGAGACGGTGTTGCAAGTCGACGACCTGAGCGTGCAATTCCCCCTCGGCGGCGGGCTGTTCAGGCGCAAAACCTGGCTGCGCGCAGTCGACGGCATTAGCCTTAGCGTGCAGCGCGGCAAAACCTTGGGGATTGTCGGCGAGTCCGGCTCGGGCAAATCCACCCTCGGCCAGGCGATCCTGCGCTTGCTCGATTCCACCGGCAGTATCCGTTTTCAGGGTGAAGCCCTCGACCCGCTGAACAACCAGCAGATGCGCCCATGGCGCAAGCAGATGCAGGTGGTGTTCCAAGACCCGTTCGGCAGCCTCAGCCCGCGCATGTCGGTGCAACAGATCATCAGCGAAGGCCTGGAAGTGCACGCGCCGTGCAGCCTGGCCGACCGCGATGCGCAAGTGATCCAGGTGCTCAAGGACGTGGGCCTCGACCACGCCAGCCGTCATCGTTACCCCCATGAGTTTTCCGGTGGCCAGCGTCAACGCATCGCGATCGCCCGCGCCTTGGTGCTCAAGCCTGCGCTGATGCTGCTGGATGAGCCGACCTCAGCCCTCGACCGCACCGTGCAGAAACAAGTGGTGGCGCTGTTGCGTGAACTGCAGGAAAAATACGGCCTGACCTATCTGTTTATCAGCCACGACCTGGCGGTGGTGCGGGCCATGGCCCACGACATGATCGTGATCAAGGACGGCAAGGTGGTGGAGCGCGGCGCGAGCCATGTGGTGTTCGATACGCCGCAACATCCTTACACCAAAGAGCTGCTGGCGGCGGCGCACATCCCCTTGTAGGCGCTGGCTTGCCTGCGATGGCGATCTTGAGGACGCCATCGCAGGCAAGCCAGCGCCCACAGGACCGTATTCCAATCATATTTTGCGTTGGCAGTGTGAGCATGAATATCAGCGACAGCCTCAAGGACTACCAGCAGGTTCGCGGCCTGGCCATCCAGTCGCTGTTCGAGATCATCGAGCAGTCCAGCGAAGGCACGGTGATAGTCGATCGCGACGCGAATATCGTGTGGATGAACGAGCGCTACGCCAAACGTTTTGGTCTTAAAAGCGCCGATGAAGCCATCGGCCAGCCGTGCGAGCAGGTGATTTCCAATAGCCTGTTACGCCAGGTGGTGCGCAACGACCAGCCGATTCTGCTGGATATCCAGGACACGCCCAAAGGCCCGTTGGTGGTGATGCGCCTGCCGATCCACGATGACGCAGGCGCGGTGATCGGCGCGATCGGGTTTGCGCTGTTTGATGAGCTGCGCAACTTGTCGCCGCTGATCGAGCGCTACCTGAGCATGCAGCAGGAGCTGGCCTCCACCCGTTCGCTGCTGCGTTCACGCCAGAGCAAATACAACTTCGCGCATTTTATTGGCACCAGCGCGGCCAGCCTGGAAGTCAAACGCCGGGCACGACGCAGTGCGAGTGCCGAGTCGCCCGTGTTGCTGCTGGGCGAAACCGGCACCGGTAAAGAGTTGCTGGCCCAGGCCATCCACGGCGCATCAACGCGCGCCCATAAAGCATTTGTCAGCATCAACAGCGCGGCCATTCCCGGCGACCTGCTCGAAGCCGAGTTCTTCGGCACCGCACCAGGCGCCTTCACCGGCGCCGACCGCAAGGGCCGCCCCGGCAAGTTGCAAATCGCCCAGGGCGGCACGCTGTTCCTCGATGAAATCGGCGACATGCCACTGCCGCTGCAAAGCAAACTGCTGCGGGTGTTGCAGGAAAAGGAATACGAGCCGGTGGGCTCCAACGAAATGGTGCACAGCGATGTGCGGGTGATCGCGGCCACGTCCATGGACCTGGAAGCGGCGATCAAGCGCGGCGAATTCCGGGCGGACTTGTATTACCGCCTGAACGTGCTGCCGATCCAGGTGCCGCCGTTGCGTGAGCGCCTGGAAGATATTCCGGCGTTGAGCGAGGCGATTCTTGAAGAGTTGCGCAGCCAGCATGAGCTTGACCGCGAAGCCTTGGCGTTGCTGGCGCAGCACGCGTGGCCGGGGAATATCCGTGAACTGCGCAACGTACTGGAACGCGCGGCGTTGTTGAGTGATGACCTGGTGCTGGATGCCGAAGAGATTCGCGCGGCGATCGGCACGTTCAGCCCGGTGGCCCGTGGGCGGGTGGAGACGGTCGAGGGCGAGACATTTGCGGCGGCGCGGGAGCGCTTTGATCGGCAGGTGATTGCGGCGGCACTCAAGGCCTGTGAAGGCAATGTGGTGGAAGCCGCCAAGCGGTTGGGGCTGGGTAGATCGACCCTGTACAAAAAAATGGTGGCATTGGACATGAGCGAGTCTCAATAAATAGACACAATTCCACAAACAAAGACAGCCCACTGTGGGAGCTGGCTTGCCTGCGATAGCGGCCCATCAGTCAATACCTATTGAGCTGAACCACCGCTATCGCAGGCAAGCCAGCTCCCACTTTTGATCCTTGCCAGTCTCAAAAAAGAGACAATCTCAAGAATTGCACCCGCACAAAATAATAATATCTATATATTTCAACAACTTAGTCAATTGGCACACATCTCGCTATAGCCCCTCTCCAACGCACCACCCCCACAAAAATAACAATTCGATCTGGAGACACACCATGAGTGTGATCATTGCCCTGGCAGCCCTCGCGCTGCTGATGCTGGCCGCCTACCGTGGCTACAGCGTGATCCTGTTTGCCCCCATCGCCGCCCTCGGCGCCGTGCTGCTCACCGACCCCTCCGCCGTCGCCCCCGCGTTTACCGGGGTGTTCATGGAGAAAATGGTCGGCTTCATCAAACTGTATTTCCCGGTGTTCCTGCTCGGCGCGGTGTTCGGCAAGCTGATTGAGCTGTCGGGCTTTTCGCGCTCGATTGTGGCCGCCGCCATCCGCTTGCTTGGCACGCGCCAGGCGATGCTGGTGATTGTGCTGGTCTGCGCCCTGCTCACCTACGGCGGCGTGTCGCTGTTTGTGGTGGTGTTTGCGGTGTACCCGTTTGCGGCGGAGATGTTCCGCCAAAGCAACATTCCCAAGCGCCTGATCCCGGCGACCATCGCCCTCGGTGCGTTTTCGTTCACCATGGACGCCCTGCCCGGCACGCCGCAGATCCAGAACATCATCCCCAGCACCTTTTTCAACACCACCGCCTGGGCGGCGCCGTGGCTGGGTTTGATCGGCACGGTCTTCGTGTTCTGCACCGGCATGCTCTACCTGGCGCGCCAGCGCAACAAGGCACAACGCGCCGGTGAAGGTTATGGCACCGAGCTGCGCAACGAGCCGGAAACCGCCGACAACCTGGCGCTGCCCAACCCGTGGGTCGCGCTGTCGCCGCTGATTCTGGTGGGCGTGATGAACCTGCTGTTCACCCACTGGATCCCGCAGTGGTACGGCAAGACCCACAGCCTCAGCCTGCCGGGCATGAGCGCGCCGGTGACCACCGACATCGCCAAGCTCACGGCGATTTGGGCGGTGCAGGCGGCGTTGCTGGTGGGCATCGTCATGGTGCTGGTGTTCGGCTGGTCGGCGATCAAAAGCAAACTCGCCGAAGGCAGTAAAAGCGCGGTCAGCGGCGCGCTGCTGGCGGCCATGAACACCGCCTCGGAATACGGCTTTGGCGCGGTGATCGCCTCGCTGCCGGGCTTTCTGGTGCTGGCGGACTGGCTCAAGGGCATCCCCAACCCGCTGGTCAACGAAGCGATTACCGTGACCCTGCTGGCCGGTATCACCGGCTCTGCCTCCGGCGGCATGAGCATCGCCTTGGCGGCCATGTCCGAGAGCTTTATTTCGGCGGCCCATGCGGCCAATATCCCCCTTGAAGTGCTGCACCGGGTTGCGGCCATGGCCAGTGGCGGCATGGACACCCTGCCCCATAACGGCGCGGTCATCACCCTGCTCGCGGTCACCGGGTTGACCCACCGCGAAGCCTACAAGGACATCTTCGGCATCACGATCATCAAGACCCTCGCGGTGTTCGTGGTGATCGGTACTTTCTACGCCACTGGCATTGTGTGAGGTTTTCATGACGACTTTGAATGGCAAGACCGCCCTGGTTACCGGCTCTACCAGCGGCATCGGCTTGGGCATCGCACTGAGCCTGGCCAAGGCCGGCGCCGACCTGATCCTCAACGGCTTCGGCGACGCCAGTGCGGCGGTCGCCCAGGTGCAGGCGTTCGGCGGCAAGGTCGGGCATCACCCGGCGGACGTCAGCGACCCGGCGCAAATTGCCGACATGTTTGCCTACGCCGAGCGCGAGTTCGGCGGCGTCGACATTCTGGTCAACAACGCCGGTATTCAGCACGTGGCGGCCGTGGAAGACTTCCCGGTGGAACGCTGGGATTCGATCATCGCGATCAACCTGTCGTCGGTGTTCCACAGCACGCGCTTGAGTTTACCGGGCATGAAGGCCAAGGGCTGGGGGCGCATCGTCAATATCGCGTCGGTGCATGGTTTGGTCGGTTCGGTGGGCAAGGCGGCCTATGTGGCGGCCAAACACGGCGTCATCGGATTGACCAAGGTGGTGGGCCTGGAGACCGCCACCGGTAACGTCACCTGCAATGCCATCTGCCCAGGCTGGGTGTTGACGCCGCTGGTGCAAAAGCAGATTGATGATCGCGCGGCCAAGGGCGTTGATCCGCAGCAGGCGCAGCATGATTTGCTGGCCGAGAAACAGCCGTCGCTGGAGTTTGTGACGCCGCCACAGCTGGGTGAGTTGGTGTTGTTCCTGTGCAGTGAAGCTGGCGCCCAAGTGCGCGGCGCCGCGTGGAATATCGACGGTGGTTGGCTGGCCCAGTAAATCAGGCACTGAAGATCACTTGTGGGAGCTGGCTTGCCTGCGATAGCGGTGGGTCAGTAACCAATGAGCTAACTGACCCACCGCTATCGCAGGCAAGCCAGCTCCCACAGTTTCGACCTGTGTTGGCTGGAGGTTTTGTACAAAAACAAGAGATTGCGCAAATGTCCGAGATCCTCTGGCAACCCTCCCCCGAACGCATCGCCAACACGCGAATGGACCAGTTCCGGCACTACATCAACCAACGCTACAGCCTGCAGCTGCGTGACTACCCCGCCCTGCACCAATGGAGCATCGACCAGCGCGCCGACTTCTGGCAGGCGATCGTCTCGTTTTTTGAGGTGCAGTTTCGCAGCCCGCCCAGCACCACGCTGATCGAAGGCGCGGCAATGCCCAGCGCCGAGTGGTTCCCAGGCGCGACCCTGAACTTTGCCGAACACCTGCTGCGCCGTCGGGATGCTCACCCGGCGGTGGTGGCGGTCAGCGAAGAGGGCCAGCGCGAACAACTGACCTATGCCGAACTGGCCGAGCATGTCGCAGGCTTGCAGCGCAGCTTGCGGGCGGCCGGTGTAACCCAGGGCGACCGCGTGGCTGCGTGCATGCCCAACACCTGGCAAACCCTGGTCGGCATGCTTGCCACCACCAGCCTGGGCGCGATCTGGTCGTGCTCCTCGCCGGACTTCGGCACACAAGGCGTGATCGACCGTTTCGGCCAGATAGAACCCAAAGTGTTGATCACCTGCGCGGGCTACCGCTACGCCGGCAAAAACATCGACCAAAGTACCAAACTCAATGAAATCCTCGAACGCCTGCCGTCCCTGGAACAGTTGATCATCGTGCCGTATGCCCGGCCCCAGGCGCGCGTCGAGGACTACCGCACCCACGCCAGGGTCGCACTGTGGAACGACTTCTACCAACCCGGCGGCGAGCCTGAATTTGTCGCGGTGCCGTTCGATCATCCGCTGTATATCCTGTACTCCAGCGGCACCACGGGCGTGCCCAAGTGCATCATTCACGGCACCGGCGGCGTGCTGCTCACCCATCTAAAGGAACACGGCCTGCACGCCGACCTGTCGCGCGAAGACTGCCTGTTCTACTACACCACCTGCGGCTGGATGATGTGGAACTGGCTGGTGTCAGTGCTGGCCCTGGGTGCCACGGCGGTGCTGTATGACGGCTCGCCGTTTCACCCCGGCCCCGAGCGGCTGATCGACCTGATCGACGCGGAAAAAATCAGCGTATTCGGTACCAGCCCCAAGTTTCTAGCCACCCTGGAAAAGGCTGGCCTGCAACCGCGCCTGAGCCACGACTTAGGCAGCCTCAAAGGCCTGATCTCAACCGGCTCGCCGCTGTCGCCGCAGAGTTACGACTATGTGTACCGCGAGATAAAGGCCGAGTTGTGCCTGTCGTCAATGTCGGGCGGCACCGATATCGTCTCCTGCTTTGTGATCGGCAACCCGGTGCTACCGGTACGGCGCGGCGAAATGCAGTGCAAGAGCCTGGCCATGGCCATCGAAGTGTGGGACGGCCAGGGCCAGCCGCTGGTCGGGGAAAAAGGCGAGCTGGTGTGTACCCGGCACTTTCCGGCCATGCCGATTGGCCTGTGGAATGACCCCGACCAGAAAAAACTGCGGGCTTCGTATTTCAGCCAGTTCCCCGGCGTGTGGGCCCAGGGCGACTACGCCGAGCAGCGCCCCAATGGCAGCCTGCTGATTCATGGGCGCTCCGACGCGGTGCTCAACCCCGGCGGTGTGCGCATCGGCACCGCAGAAATTTATCGCCAGGTGGAAAAAGTCCCGCAGGTCCTGGAAAGCCTGGCCATCGGCCAACGCTGGCAGGACGATGTGCGGGTGGTGTTGTTTGTGCGGCTCAACGAAGGCATCACGCTGGATGACGCGCTGGAGCAGCAGATTCGTCAGGTGATCCGCGCCAACACCACGCCGCGCCATGTCCCGGCGAAGATCCTCGCCGTCAGCGACATACCGCGCACCATCAGTGGCAAGATCGTCGAGCTGGCGGTGCGCAATGTGGTGCATGGCGAGCCGGTCAAAAACACCGATGCCCTGGCAAACCCGCAGGCGCTGGAACAGTTTCGCAACCGCCCTGAGCTGGCGGACGGATGAAAGGTTTCAGCTCTGACGCACTGATTTGAAGACAACGCCTCAATGCATGCTATTTTTCGAGGGGTAGTCAGCCGTTCCCGTCTCGCGGGATAATCGGCTGTTGTCGTATTTCAAAGTGTCAGGTGCAGGGCTTTTTCATGAATGGAACATCCACCGGTAGCGAAGCCGCCGCATTGATTGCGCGGCTGAACTGGGCGCAAAGCCCGCTCGGTGAGGCCGATGACTGGCCGCAAAGCCTGCGCACAGCCGTCGATATCGTCGTCCATTCACCGATGCCGATGCTGCTGTTGTGGGGCAGCCAGCTCACCCAGCTCTATAACGACAGCTTCGCCGTGCTCGCGGGCAACAAACATCCCGAGGCGCTGGGCCGACCGGCCCATGACACCTGGCCGGAGCTTGAGAGTTTTACTGCGCCGATCTACGACGCGGTGCTCGGCGGCCAGGTGCGCACCTTCAGCGAACAGCGCTTTGTGCTGCAACGCAATAACCGCGACACCGAAATCTGGCTCGACCTGACCTACAGCCCGGTGCGCGACGAAGGCGGCAGCGTGGCCGGGATCCTGGTCACTGCCATCGAGACCAATGAGCGGCGCAGCAAAACCCTCGAACTGCAACAGCGCTCCGAGGACAGCCTCAAGGCCCAGCACAACAGCGAACAACGTCTGCAACTGGCACTGGCGGCAACCGATGCGGTGGGCACCTGGGACTGGGATATCGGCGAAGACCGCTTTATCGCCGACGCCCACTTTGCCCACTTGCACGGTGTCGACCCGCAAGACGCCGGCCTGCTCCCCATCAGCGACTACCTGCACGGCGTTCACCCCGAAGACCGCGGCATGGTCGCGCGCAGCATCAAGCATTGCATCACCTTCGGCACCGAATACGCCGAGGAATACCGCCTGCTGCAGGCCGATGGCCAGGTGCGCTGGGTGTTTGCCCGCGGCCGCTGCTACAAGGACCACCAAGGCCGCCCGGCGCGTTTCCTGGGGGCCGCGCTGGACCTGACCGAGCGCAAGCAGACCGAACAGGCGCTGCGTCAAAGCCAGACCGAGCTGCAACTGATCATCAACGCCATGCCGGTGCTGATCGGTTATGTCGACCACGAGCAGCGCTTTCGCCTCAACAATAGCGCCTACCTCGATTGGTACGGCATGACGCCCCAGGAGCTGTACGGCAAAAGCATCCGCGAAGTACTCGGCGACGAGGTGTATGCCGGGCGCGCGGACAAGATCGACGCCGCGCTGCGCGGCAAGGCCTGCAGCTTCATGACCATCACCCCGCACCGCGACGGCCGGCCGCGCCATGCGCTGATGAAATACTTGCCGCGCTTCAGCAATGACGGCTCGGTGAATGGTTTCTACATTTTTGTGATCGATGAGACCGAACGCAAACTCACCGAAGAAGCCCTGCGCCACCTCAACGAAAACCTTGAAGAACGCGTGGCCCAGCGCACCCAGGCATTGGCCGAGGCCAACCAGCGCCTGCAAAACGAGATGTTCGAGCGTGAGCGCGCCGAAGACGCACTGCGCCATGCACAAAAAATGGAAGCGGTCGGCCAGCTCACCGGCGGTATCGCCCATGACTTCAACAATATGCTCACCGGCATTATCGGCAGCCTGGACTTGATGCAGCGCTATATCGCCGCCGGGCGCAGCGACGAAATCGGCCGTTTTACCGATGCGGCCGTGTCGTCCGCCCATCGCGCGGCCGCCCTCACCCACCGGCTGCTGGCCTTCTCACGCCGCCAATCGCTGGACCGCCGGCCACTGGACCCGAACGAGCTGGTGGCGTCCCTGGAAGATTTGTTCCGTCGCACCAAAGGCGCGCATATCACGCTCAAGGTGCAATTGGGCAAAGATATCTGGCCGGTCAACACCGATGCCAGCCAGCTGGAAAACGCCTTGCTCAACCTGGTGATCAATGCTCGCGACGCGATGCCCGACGGCGGCGAATTGCGCATCGAAACTGCCAACAGTTACCTGGACGGCACCGACATCACCACGCTGGAGCCGGTCAAGGCCGGCGACTACGTGATGCTCGGCGTCTGCGACAACGGCACCGGCATGGCGCCGAAGATTCTCGCCAAGGCCTTCGACCCGTTCTTCACCACCAAGCCCATCGGCCAGGGCACCGGCCTGGGGTTGTCGATGATCTACGGCTTTGCCCAGCAATCCGGCGGCCATGTGACCATCCAAAGCGAACCCGGCCAGGGCACCTGCGTGCGCCTGTACCTGCCGCGGTTGCACGGCACCGCGCTGGAAAGCAACCTGCCGCCGCATTTGGGCGAAGCGCCGCTGGCACTCGCCGGTGAAGCGGTGGTGGTGGTCGAGGATGACCCAGCGGTGCGCATGCTGGTGGTCAATGTGCTCGCCGAGCTGGGCTACACCGCTCACCAGGCGGCAGATGCGCGCACCGCGCTGCCGCTGCTGGAATCGGACCTGCGCGTGGACCTGCTGGTCACCGATGTCGGCCTGCCGGGCATGAACGGCAGGCAACTGGCCGAAATCGCCCGTCAGCACCGGCCGGGCCTGCGCGTATTATTCATGACCGGTTACGCTGAACAAGCCGCCGAGCGCCAGGGCTTCCTGGAGGACGGCATGGACATGGTGGCCAAGCCGTTTTCCATTGATCTGCTGGCGACTAAAATCCGCAGCATGATCAACGTCGACGAATGAGTTCAGGCATAATCGCGCGCCGTCGCACACCTGGTAGAACCTTATGAAAGCCCAAGCCCGTCATATTCTGGTGAAAACCAGCGAAGAAGCCGAACAGCTCAAACAGCGCATTGCCAAGGGCGAAGCGTTTGATGTGCTGGCCAAAAAGTACTCCACTTGCCCCTCCGGCAAGCGCGGCGGTGATTTGGGTGAAGTGCGGCCTGGGCAGATGGTGGGGGTTATTGATGCGGTGATCTTCAAGAAGCCGGTGAAGGTGGTGCACGGGCCGATCAAGAGCAAGTTTGGTTACCACCTGGTGCAGGTGTTTTACCGCGACTGAGGGGTTGGCTCAGGACCGCTATCGCAGGCAAGCCAGCTCCCACACTTGAGCGCATTTCAACTGGAAAAATGCAGTCAAATGTGGGAGCTGGCTTGCCTGCGAACCGCCGCAGGCGGCCATTCACCGCGCAATCAAAGCCCCGGGCACCTGAATCACCCTACTCGCCAACCGATGCCCGGCCAACGCCGCCTGTTCAGGCGAGCCGCCCTTGAGCCGACTGGCCAAATACGCCGCACTGAACGAGTCCCCCGCCGCCGTGGTATCCACCACTTTCTCGACCTTCAGCGCCGGCACCGCAAAGCGCTCGCCATCACAACGGATCAAGCACGCATCCGCCCCGCGCTTGAGCACCACTTCTGCAATCGCCGGGTACGCCGCGAACACCTGCTCGCTGTTGGCATAACCAAACAACGCGCGCTCGTCATCCTCGGTCAGCAGGGCGATATCCACCTCGGCCAACACCTGGTGATACCCCGCGCGCGCCGCGTCGACACTCGCCCACAGGCGCGGGCGATAGTTGTTGTCAAACACCACCTTGCCACCGCGCCGGCGCGTTTCGATCAGGGTTTGCAGCAAGCGCTCACGCCCGACTTCACCCAGTACCGCCAGAGTGATGCCGCTGAAATACACCACGTCGTAGTCCGGCAACGCCGCCAGGATCGGCTCCGCCGCAGGCGTGGTGAAGCAGTCACGCACGGCGGCTTCGTTGCGCCAGTAGAGGAATTTGCGTTCGCCGCTGGCATCCGTCTGGATGCAGTACAACCCCGGTAAACGCCCCGGCAGGCGCTGAACCATGCCCAGCCCGAGGCCTTCGGCGGTCCATTGCTGGCACATGGCATCGCTGAAACTGTCATCGCCCAGGGCGGTCACGTAGTCGACCGTGCCAACGGCGCCCAACTCGCGGCGCAGGTACACCGCCGCGTTCAGGGTGTCGCCGCCGAAGCTCTGTTGCAGGCTGCCATCGGCGCGGTGTTGCAGTTCGATCATGCATTCGCCGATCAGGGCGATGCGCGGGTTTGTGTTCATGCCTTGGGTCTCTCGGTGTGCTGGAGGGCCTCATCGCAGGCAAGCCAGCTCCCACAGTTGGAATACATTTCAACTGAAGGAACTCGGTCGAATGTGGGAGCTGGCTTGCCTGCGATGGCCACGACGCGGTCTAGAAGCAGGTATCCAAGGATTCAACGACCTGCAACCGCTCATCCACCAGGCAACCCACCTGCCACTTGTCAAAGGTCAGGCACGGGTGCGAAGTGCCAAAGGAGATGATGTCGCCGATACGCAACTCAACCCCCGGCGCCACCGTCATGAACGCGTGCTGGTCCATCACCGCCGTGACTTTGCACGCGGTTACATCATCGCCTTCAGCCGGCACAATCCCGGCCTTGTAGCGCTTGAGCGGCACCGGCAAACCGGCGTCGTAGGCCACGTCGCGCTTGCCCAGGGCAACCACCGCAAAGCCAGGCTCGGGCATCGATTGCACGTGGGCCCAGACTTCCAGGGCAGGGCGCAGGCCTTCGTTGAGGTCGCCGCGACGATCAAGCACGCAGCACTGCGCTTCTTTGTAGATGCCATGGTCGTGGGCCACATAGCTGCCGGGGCGCAACACGCTGAGGAAGCGCCCGGCGGCGTTTTGCGCTTCGAACGACTCGGCGATCAGGTCGTACCAGGCCGACCCCGAGGCGGTGATGATCGGCTTGGGCAAGTCGAACGCGCCATTGTTTTGCAGGTCCACGGCCAGGCGCACCAGGCTGGCGGCGAAGTCACGGATGCCGCTGACGGCGTGTTCGCCGTGGATCACACCTTCGTAGCCTTCAATACCCGTCAGGGCCAGGGCCGGTTGGGCCTTGATTGCCTTGGCCAGCTCGCGCACTTCCTGCTCGCTGCGGCACCCGCAACGGCCACCGACCACACCGTATTCGATCATCACGTTCAGGCGCAGGCCACGGGCGGCGAAGAACAGCCCCAGGTCAGCGACGTTGTCCGGATGATCGACCATGCAGTGAAAGTCGAAATGCGGGTCCGCCAGCAGGTCGGCGATCAGCGCCATGTTCGGCGCGCCCACCAGTTGGTTGGCCATCAACACGCGGCGCACGCCACCGGCATAGGCGGCGCGGGTCTGCACGGCGTTGGCCAGGGTGATGCCCCAGGCGCCCGCCTCGATCTGACGCTGGAACAGCGCCGGCATCATGCTGGTTTTGCCATGGGGCGCGAGCTCTGCACCGCTGTTGCTGACAAATGCCTGCATCCAGCGGATGTTGTGTTCCAGTGCATCGCGGTGCAGCACCAGGGCCGGCAGGCTGACGTCGCGCACCAGGTGGGCACCGACGGCGGCGGCGCCTTTTTCAACGGCATTGAGGGCAGACATGAAGTACTCCTATTCGTTGATACGCCGGGCCAGGTTATTGGCGCTGTCGATCAACACCCGGCGATAGTCGTTGTAGTTTTTGGTCGCATCGGCGCGCGGTGCAACGATGCACAAGGTCGCGATGCTGATGCCCTGCGCGTCCCGCACCGGGGCGGCAAAGCAATGGGTGAAGGTGTCGGCCACGCTGTCGAAGGAGAAAAACCCATCGAGGGTGGCTTGACGGATTTGCGCCAGGAAGGTTTCCAGCGGCAGGCGCTGGCCGTCCGGCAGGATAAAGTCGTCGTAGTCGATCAGGTCGATGATCTGCTGGTCGCTCAAGTGCCCCAGCAACAAGCGCCCGGAAGCGGTCCAGGGGATTGGCGCGTTTTCGCCGATGTCCGAGGAGATACGAAAATGCCGCTCGCCTTCGCGCATCAGCGCCACCGTGTATTTGCGCCCGTTAAGCAGGCACATCTGCGCGGTTTCATGGGTCTGGCTGACGATCTCCTGCAAGGCGTGGTCGGCCTCGCGGGTCAGGTCGAAATGGCGCAGGTGCGCCTGGCCGAGAAAGTACAGCTGGCGGCCGAGGTAGACGTGACCGTCCTTGCCCACCGTTTCCAGAATGCGCCGCTCCAGCAACGACGCGACCAGTTCATAGACGGTGGATTTGGGGCTGCCGATGCCGCTGGCAATATCATTCGGGCGCAGGGGCTGGCCGATCTCCTTGAGAAAATCGAGGATATCGAATGCACGGTCCAGTCCTTTGGCGCGGCGTTTGATGGTGTCTTCGGTCATGGCAGTCGTCGGTCCGGTCATAGTGGTAATGCTGCACAGTGATACCCTGTGGGAGCGGGCTTGCCCGCGATGGCGGTGGTTCAGTTACCCAGGGCTGCCTGACACGCCGTCATCGCAGGCAAGCCAGCTCCCACATTGGATTTCAGTGATCTCAAGAGAGGGGCATTTAGCCTTTTTTCTTGTAGGCCACGCAATCGATCTCGACCTTACAGTCCACCATCATGTTGGCCTGCACACAGGCGCGTGCCGGAGCGTGTTCCGGGGTGAAGTATTCGCCGAACACTTTGTTGAAGCTCCAGAAGTCCCGTGGGTCTTCCAGCCATACGCCGACGCGCACCACGTCTTTGAGTTCGTAACCGGCCTCTTCCAGAATCGCCACCACGTTGCGCATGGTCTGGCGGGTTTGCTCGATGATGCCGCCGGTGATGATTTCACCGTCTACCGCCGGCACCTGGCCCGACACGTAGAGCCAGCCGTCAGCTTCCACGGCGCGGGCGAAAGGTCGCGGCTGGCCACCACCGGCGGTACTGCCGGCGCCGTAACGAGTAATGCTCATAAAAATTGCTCCTGATTAAAAACGAATGTTCTTCAAAAATTCCGCCAGGCGCGGCGATTGCGGGCGTTCGAAGATGTCTTTTGGCGCCCCCTGCTCTTCAATGCGGCCCTGGTTCATGAAGACGATCTTGTCCGACACTTCATAGGCAAAGCGCATTTCGTGGGTGACCAGCAACATGGTCATGCCCTCTTCCGCCAACCCCTTGATCACACTGAGCACTTCGCCCACCAGTTCCGGGTCGAGGGCCGAGGTGACTTCATCAAACAGCATCAGGCTGGGGTTCATGGCAATGGCGCGGGCAATCGCCACGCGCTGTTGCTGACCGCCGGAAAGTTGACCGGGGAAGTGGTTGCGACGTTCCAGCAGACCTACGCGGTCCAGCCATTTTTCGGCCAGGGCCACAGCCTCGTCCTTGCCCATCTTCTTGACCTTGAGCAGGCCAAGGGTGACGTTTTGCAACGCGGTCAGATGCGGGAACAGGTTGAATTGCTGGAAGGCCATGCCGGTCATCGCACGGTGCTGGGCAATCACGCGCTCGGGGTGACGCACACGTTTACCGGCGATTTCGCTGTAGCCGATGGACTCGCCGTCCAGGCTGATCTGCCCGCCCTGGAACTCTTCGAGCAGGTTGACGCAACGCAGCAAAGTGGTCTTGCCCGAGCCGCTGGAGCCGATCAACGTCACCACGTTGCCGCGCTGCATGGACAGGTCGACACCCTTGAGCACCTCGACCTGGCCATATTGTTTGCGCAGGCCACGAATGTTCAGCAGCGGTTGGTTGGTTTGAGGTTGGTTCATGGCAAGGCCACCCGCTTTTCAATGTAGCGACCGAATAACTCGATGGCGTAGTTGATGACAAAGAACAGAAACCCGGCGAACAGGTAGAACTCCAGGGTCATGAAGGTACGTGCGATGACTTGCTGGGTGCTGAGCAGCAGTTCGGCCACGCCGATTACCGAGAGCAAGGTCGAGGCCTTGACGATTTCGGTGGAGGAATTGACCCAGGTCGGCAGGATCTGGCGCAACGCCTGGGGCAACAGCACGTAGGTCAGCGACTGTTTGAACGTCAGCCCAATCGCCTTGCCCGCTTCCAATTGCCCACGGGGAATGGCTTGCAGCGCGCCGCGCACGATTTCCGCCACGTGGGAGCCGCAAAACAGCGTCAACCCGACGGCGCCGGCCTGGAACGCGCTGATCTGCCAACCGAGCGCCGGCAGCATGTAAAAACACGCCAGCACCAGCACAAACACCGGCGTACCGCGCACCAGGTCGACGTACAGACGAAACGGCGCGCGCATCCAGAACTTGCCGTAGGTGAGGATCAACCCGGCAAAGATACCGATCAGCGTGCCAAAGATAATCGCCAGCACCGAGCAATAAATACTGGTTTGAAACCCCGCCCAGAGCGTATCCCGGGCGATCCACAACTCACGCAGCCAGCTTGGGGACTCGTACATGCAAACCCTCCTTAACGACGGATCGCCAGACGCTGTTCCAGGTAACGGAGCAGCATGGCAATGAAGTAACAGGCCGCCACGTAGAGCGCGGTCGTGACCATCCAGGTTTCAATCACCCGGTAGCTTTCGACGTTGATCTTGCGGGCGTAGTAGGTCAGCTCCGGCACCGCAATCGCGGCCGCCAGCGACGTGTCCTTGAACAGCGAAATAAAGTTGTTCGACAGGGCCGGCAACACGTTGCGCAGCATCACCGGCACGGTGATGTAGGCGCGGATTCGCCACTCGCCCAAACCGATGGCCAAGCCGGCTTCACGCAAGCCCTTGGGAATATTCAACAGCCCGGCGCGGAACACTTCGGTCAGGTAAGCACCGGCATACAGCGACAGGGTGATGATGAACGAGGGGATCTTGTCGAGCCGGACCCCCAGTGTGGGCAAGGCAAAGTAGATCAACAGGATCAGCACGAGGATCGGCGTATTGCGGATCACCGTCACATACACCGAGGCGAAGATTCGCAACGCCCGGTGCTTGGACAGCATGGCAAACGCCATCATCAGGCCGATCACGCAACCGATGGCGATCGACAGCAAGGCCAGTTCGAGGCCCAGGCCGAGCCCCGCCAGCAAGCTGGGGAAATCACGCCACACGGCGGCAAAGTTCAACTGATAGTTCATGGTCGGCAGTACCTGCTCGGGGCGCCGTCAGCGACGCCCCAGGATTTACGATTTACTTGAACTCAACCGGGAAACCGATCGCAGGTTCTGGCAAATCCACACCGAACCATTGCTTGAACGAGGCTTTGTAGGCCGGGAATTCCACGCCGGTCATGGCTTCATGCAGCGCGGTGTTGACGAAGTTCAGCCAGTCCTGATCGCCACGCTTGACCGCGCACGCGTAGGTTTGCGGGCTCCAGGCGTAGGTCGGGCTGCGGTAGCGGCCCGGGTTTTGCACCATCAGGTATTTGACCGAGGACTGGTCGGTGGCGGCGGCATCGGCACGGCCGGAGTTCACCGCCTGGTACATCAGGTCGACGCTGTCGTACTGGTCAACCTTGGCCTTTGGCAACGCCTGGTGCACCAGCTCTTCGGCATACACGTTTTGCAGCACGGCCACGGTCACGCCATCGCCCGCCGCTTGCAGGTCTTCGATTTCCTTGTATTTGCTGTTGTTCGGCAGCAACAGGCCCACACCTTCGCGGTAGTAAGGCAGGGTGAAGGCAACCTGCTGTGCACGGCTGGCGGTGACGGTGATGAACTGGCAACTCATGTCGACCTTGTCGGTCAGCAGGTTGGGAATACGCGCGTCAGAGGACTGCACCACAAACTCGACCTTGCTTGGGTCGTTGAACAAACCTTTAGCCACGATTCGGCCGATGTCGATATCAAAACCCTGCAACTTGCCATCCGCTCCCTGGAAGTGCCACGGCGCATTGGTACTGCCTGTACCCACAATGAGATGCCCACGTTTGAGCACATCATCGAGCTTGCTGTCCGCCGCGTGCACAACGCTTGCGAGGGAAGCCGATGCGGCGAAGAGAAAAACACACGCTTTAAACACGGAAGGTCGGTGATGCATGACAAGCACTCCAGGAGTTGTGTATTCCGCTATACCGGAACTTGGTATGTAACAACGGAATAGACAGCAGAAAGTGTGCCACACGCGCTAACGGAAAAATATGTCAGGGATAAATTCTTTTTAAATCATATGGATAGTTAACTGGCCAGGACGCGGCGTTACGCCACCCTTTCGAATCGGCTTGCTACCCAAGACCCCACACACCGGTGACAACCCTCAATCGAGTGCGCCAGAACAGTGTTACCGCGCACCCTTGCAGTGCGCGCGCCATGGATGCGTGAGCATGTCTACCTGTGAAGGTTGACAGTAGACGGCCCTGCCCGGCAGTTCTAGCGTATGTACCCAACGTCTATGAGCGGGCACGCAAGGAAATCCTATGGGCATTGCAAGCATGACTTACAGCGATCTGGAGGACTACGAGGCGCAACTGAAAAAATATGCGGCGGCCATCGTGTTATTCACTCATCCCGATTGCCCGGGCTGCGTTGGACTCGACGAGAGGTTCGAGACCATCGCCAAACAATACGCTGGCCCTGTAACAGCACTGATCGTGAATACCGACCGAAATCCGAGGGTGCCCAGCGTATCGGGCACCCCGGCGACGCTGGTGTACCAGTTTGGCAAGGTGCAGGAGCAGCTTGTTGGCCGCCCCTTAGACGCTGATGCGTTTTTCAGCGACCTGTTTGAGGATTATTCATCAAGGGAAATAACAGCACCTGTATGACCCGACGCTCCTCAACCGCCGCGACGGTCAAGCGCCAGCCCTCATGCTCCAGGCTATCACCCACCACGGGCAGGCGGTCGAGCAGGCTCATCACCAACCCGGCGAGGGTTTGATAGTCCTGGGTTGCGGCAGCCTTGAAGCCGGTACGCTGGCGCACCAGGTTAAGGTTCAAGGCGCCATTGGCGCGGTAGCCCTCGCCCTCCTCGACAATATCCGGCCCTTCGATTTCGCTGGCGTCCGGCAACTCACCGGCGATGGACTCAAGGATGTCGGTCATGCTCAACACGCCCATGAAGTCGCCGAATTCGTTGATCACGAACGCAATGTGAGTTGACTCCTGGCGCATTTGCTCCAGGGCGTTCAGGATCGAAAAGCTCTCCAGCAAATTGACCGCCCGGCGCGCCAGGTGCTCAAGATTAGGCTCATTACCGGCCAGGTACTCCTTGAGCAGTTCCTTTTTGTGCACAAAACCCAACGGCTCATCCACAGCGCCGTTGCGGATCAACGGCAGGCGCGAATAGGACGAATGCATCAGTTTTTGCCGGATGGTGTCGGCGTCGTCCGCCAGATCGATACAGTCGACCTTGGCCCGCGGCGTCATCAAGGTACGGATCGGCCGCTCGGCCAATTGCAGCACGCCGCTGATCATCACGCGCTCACGTCGATCAAACAGCGGGCCTTGGCCTGCATCCGGCTCGCCCAGCAGGTCAGCAACGTCGTCATCCACGCCCTCTACCGCCAAACTGCGGCCACCGAGCAAACGCATCACCGCATGGGCGGTACGCTGGCGCACGGGCAAGGTGCCCTGCGCCGACTTCTTGCGACGGGCGCGGGCAATCTGGTTGAACAGCTCGATCAGGATCGAGAAACCAATCGCCGCGTACAGGTAGCCTTTGGGAATATGGAAGCCCAGGCCTTCGGCGGTCAGGGCGAAACCAATCATCATCAAAAAGCCCAGGCACAACATAATGACCGTCGGGTGCGCGTTGACGAAACGGGTCAGCGGCTTGCTCGCCACGATCATCAGGCCGATGGACACGATCACCGCGATCATCATCACGGCCAGCTCATCCACCATGCCCACGGCGGTAATCACCGCGTCGAGGGAGAACACCGCGTCGAGCACCACGATCTGCGCCACGATCGGCCAGAACATGGCGTAAGCCACATTGCCCGTGCGCTGCGCCACATGGCCTTCAAGGCGTTCGTGCAACTCCATGGTGGCCTTGAACAACAGGAACACACCACCAAACAACATGATCAGGTCACGCCCAGAGAAGCTCTTGTCGAACACCTCGAACAGCGGCTGCGTGAGCGTCACCAACCAGGAAATACTCGCCAGCAGGCCCAAACGCATCAGCAACGCCAGCGACAAACCGATCAACCGCGCACGGTCGCGCTGCTCCGGCGGCAATTTGTCCGCCAGGATCGCGATAAACACCAGGTTGTCGATGCCCAGCACCAGTTCCAGCACAATCAAGGTCAACAGGCCGAGCCAGGCCGTTGGATCCGCTAACCATTCCATTTAATAGAGTCTCTTTAAAGTTTTCAGAACGCCGGACACGGCAAGGCGCGGTCAGTGGACCGGGACAAGGTTAGCAGTCGGAATACGGGATGCTTCAGCGGGAACAGCGACAGTGGGTGCCTTGGGGAAAGACGACTGGGAGGCTCCGAGAGGGTGTTCATGCAAGTCCTGCAGTGAGAAAAGGACTTGAATCGTACAGTCGAAACTCAAATTTCCCACACTGCAAAACTATTACAAAATCTGTAAGCCCAACACATAACCCCTGTGGGAGCTGGCTTGCCTGCGATAGCATCACCTCGGTGTTACTGAAAGACCGAGTTGTCTGTATCGCAGGCAAGCCAGCTCCCACAGTTTTTGACCTTTGTACATTCAGGACTTACGCGTCGCATCATCCAGCGCCAGAATCGTGTGCGCATTCGTCACCGTGGTCGCCAACGTATTAATCACCCCCGAGCGCAACGCGCCAAGCGTCGCCGCCGCCTTGGTGTTCTCGCTGGCAATCGCCACCACATCCGGGATGCGAAACAACTCCTGCACGGTCAACCCGATCACCCGACCTTGAATCGCGTTGACCGCCGGCTGGCCGTGGATGTCGATAAAGTCATACCCCATCATGTCACCCACCGTGCCGGACAAGCGCGCCTGGGCGATCTCCTGCGGCGAGAACCAGCCCATGCGCACCATGTTGCTGTTCTCGCTCATGTCGCCAATGCCGATCAGCGCGATGTCTGCACGCCGCGCGCGATCAAGGGTTGAGCGCACGGTGTCATTGTTGATCAGCACGCCACGCAATTCCGGGTTGGCCACCAGTGCCGGTGCATACAGACTTTCACTCTCGCCACCAAAACGCAGGGCCAGGCGTCGGCAGATATGGTCGGGGTTCATGTATTCGCCCGCCTTGAGCGAACCACCAATCGCGCAGACAAATGTGCAGTTGCGCGTCACCGGCAAGAACACGTTGTCGGCGACCGCGCCAACGTTACGGCCCATGCCGACGGCGACGATCATGCCGTCGCTCAAGGTTTTGTTCAGGTAATTGGCCACCAGGCTGGCGACGGCCGAGCGCTGGGTGTCGGGTTCGCTGTGGTCGACCGCGATCAACGCGCGGTCGAGCTTGAAGCGCTCCACCAGCGCGCGCTCCAGCTCGTTGTTCATCGCCGGGTGCTGCAACACCCGCACCTCGACAATTCCTTCATCGCGCGCACGCTTGAGCAAGCGGCTGACTTTGGCCCGCGACAGGTCGAAGCGCTTGGCAATGGCCTCCTGAGTGACGTTCTCAAGGTAATAGAGCATCGCCACTTCGGTCATCTGATCGATATCGCTGGCAATGCGCTGGGTACTGTCACTCATGGGGACGGGCTTCCGTTTCGGCGTCAAAAACCCATTCTCCCGACTCTTGCCCCGTCCCGTCCACTACTGATGCCCATCGCGCTCGATCGCGTTGATACGCTCGACCTTGGCCCCGGAACGCGCCGCCTCAAACTCCGACTCCAGAAACGATTTGACGATGCTTTTGGCCAGTTCGGCGCCGATCACCCGTGCGCCAATAGAGAGGATTTGTGCATCGTTGCTCTTGCGTGCGCGCTCCGCCGAATAGGTGTCATGGGCCTGGGCCGCACGAATGCCCAGTACTTTATTGGCCGAGATGGCCATGCCAATCCCGGTGCCGCATACCAGCACGCCGAGGCGTTGCTGCCCGGCATTGATGGCGGTGGCCACCGCCAGCGCGATGTCCGGGTACAGCACCGGCGCGGTGGAGTGGGTGCCGAAGTCGGTCACCGGGTAACCCAGCGCCTCGATATGGCGCTTTAACAGCTCTTTGAGCTCAAAACCCGCTTCATCGCATCCGATAGCCACCGGGAAAGGTGTGTTCATGGCGTCTGGCTCCGCTGCCGTTTAGGTACTTTAGACTGATCATTTGATCACTCAATGAAATTTCGCTCAGTTATTTCTCGGATATTGCGGCCCTTCTGTCAAGCGAGTTTTAGCTGACCTCCTAGTCAAAGCCGTCTAAACAGGCCTGATTTGCGCAAACAAGCGTATTTATAACTTTTTAGTGAAAGCGATTGACTGATCAGAATTTCATTTGATACACATATGATCACAGCAAAACATGACTGTGCGACCTAATAAGAATTCACAGCACGAGGACACGCCGATGGCCACGCCATTACTGCTCCAGGCTGAACACGTCGCCAAGGCTTACGCCGGGGTGCCTGCCCTGCGTGACGGGCGCCTTTCTCTGCGGGCCGGCAGCGTGCATGCGCTGTGCGGCGGCAATGGCGCCGGCAAGTCGACCTTCCTGAGCATCTTGATGGGCATCACCCAGCGTGACGCCGGGACCATCCTGCTCAACGGCACGCCCGTACAGTTCAACCGCCCAAGTGAAGCCCTGGCGGCGGGGATCGCGATGATCACCCAGGAACTGGAGCCCATCCCTTACATGACCGTCGCCGAAAATATCTGGCTGGGCCGCGAACCGCGCCGCGCCGGTTGCATCGTCGACAGCAAGACCCTCAACCGCCGCACCCGCGAGCTGCTCGAAAGCCTGGAATTCGAGGTCGATGCCACCAGCCCCATGCACCGCCTGAGCGTGGCGCAGATTCAACTGGTGGAAATCGCCAAGGCGTTCAGCCATGACTGCCAGGTGATGATCATGGACGAACCGACCTCGGCAATCGGCGAGCGCGAAGCGGAAACCTTGTTCAAGGCCATTCGCCGCCTCACCGCACGCGGCGCCGGTATCGTGTACGTGTCGCACCGCTTGAGCGAGCTGGCGCAGATCGCCGACGAGTACAGCATCTTCCGTGACGGCGCCTTTGTGGAAAGCGGGCGCATGGCCGATATCGACCGCAACCATTTGGTGCGCGGGATTGTCGGCCAGGAGCTGACACGCATCGACCACAAGGTCGGCCGCGAATGCGCCGCCAATACCTGCCTGCAAGTCGACAACCTGAGCCGTAATGGTGAGTTCCACGACATCAGCCTGCAACTGCGCCAGGGCGAAATCCTCGGCATCTATGGGCTGATGGGTTCGGGGCGCAGCGAGTTTCTCAACTGCATCTATGGGCTGACGGTTGCGGACTCCGGCAGCGTGACCCTGCAAGGCAAGCCCATGCCCATCGGCCTGCCCAAAGCCACGATCAACGCCGGTATGTCGCTGGTCACCGAAGACCGCAAAGACAGCGGCCTGGTGCTCACAGGCAGCATTCTGTCCAACATTGCACTGTCGGCCTACAAGCGCCTGTCGAGTTGGTCGCTGATCAATGCGCGCAAGGAAACCCAACTGGCCGAGGACATGGTCAAGCGCCTGCAGATCAAGACCAGTTCACTGGAATTGCCGGTAGCGTCCATGAGCGGCGGCAACCAGCAGAAAGTCGTGCTCGCCAAATGCCTGTCGACCGAGCCGGTGTGCCTGCTCTGCGACGAGCCGACCCGTGGCATCGATGAAGGCGCCAAGCAGGAGATCTACCACCTGCTCGACCAGTTCGTGCGCGCCGGTGGCGCTGCCATCGTGGTGTCGTCCGAAGCCCCGGAACTGCTGCATTTAAGTGATCGCATCGCCGTATTCAAGGGCGGCCGACTGGTGACCATCAGCACCGACACCGCCCTTTCCCAGGAAGCCTTGCTGAGTCTTGCCTCATGAATGCCAAAACCATCGCACCGCCCATGACCACCGCGCCGCGCAATCGCCTGCGCTTGTCCCTCGACCGCTTCGGCCTGCCGCTGGTGTTTATCCTGCTGTGCGTGGTGATGGCGTTTTCCAGCGAATACTTCATGACCTGGCGCAACTGGATGGACATCCTGCGCCAGACCTCGATCAACGGCATCCTGGCCGTAGGCATGACCTACGTGATCCTCACCAAGGGCATCGACCTGTCGGTGGGCTCGATCCTGGCCTTTGCCGGGCTGTGCAGCGCCATGGTTGCGACCCAGGGTTATGGCCTGCTGGCGGCAGTCAGTGCGGGGATGTTTGCCGGTGCGATGCTCGGTGTGGTCAACGGTTTTATGGTCGCCAACCTGTCAATCCCGCCATTCGTGGCCACCCTCGGCATGCTCAGCATCGCGCGGGGCATGACCTTCATCCTCAATGACGGCAGCCCGATCACCGACCTGCCCGACGCCTACCTGGCGCTGGGCATCGGCAAGATCGGCCCGATTGGCGTGCCCATCGTGATCTTCGCAGTGGTCGCGCTGATCTTCTGGATGGTGCTGCGCTACACCACTTACGGCCGCTACGTGTACGCGGTGGGCGGCAATGAAAAGAGTGCGCGCACCTCGGGTATCGGCGTGCGCAAGGTGATGTTTTCGGTGTACGTGGTCTCGGGTCTGCTCGCAGGGTTGGCCGGCGTAGTGCTCTCGGCACGCACCACCTCCGCCCTGCCCCAGGCCGGGGTTTCTTATGAGCTGGACGCGATTGCCGCCGTGGTAATCGGCGGCACCAGCCTGTCGGGCGGCACCGGCAGCATTGTCGGCACGCTGTTTGGTGCGCTGCTGATCGGCGTGATCAACAACGGGCTGAACCTGCTCGGCGTGTCCTCCTATTACCAGCAGGTCGCCAAGGGCCTGATCATCGTGTTCGCAGTACTGATCGACGTGTGGCGCAAGAAAAAACGCTAGAGAACGACCCACAACAATAACCGGAGTTCTACTCATGAAACTTGGTACCACTTTGGCCGCCGCGGCGACCCTCACCCTGCTCGCCAGCAGCATTGCCTTTGCCGCCGATGGCAAGACCTACAAGATCGGCGCGGCCGTCTACGGCCTCAAGGGCCAGTTCATGCAGAACTGGGTCCGCGAGCTGAAAGAACACCCGGCGGTCAAAGACGGCACCGTGCAACTGACGGTGTTCGACGGCAACTATGACGCCCTGACCCAGAACAACCAGATCGAAAACATGGTGACCCAGCACTACGACGCCATCCTGTTCGTGCCGATCGACACCAAGGCCGGTGTCGGCACCGTGAAGCAAGCCATGAGCAACGACGTGGTGGTCATCGCCTCCAATACGAAAGTAGCCGATGTCTCCGTACCTTATGTGGGTAACGACGACGTGGAAGGCGGCCGCCTGCAGGCCCAGGCCATGGTCGACAAGCTCAATGGCAAAGGTAATGTGGTGATCATCCAGGGCCCGATTGGCCAATCGGCGCAGATCGATCGGGAAAAGGGCGAGCTGGAAGTGCTGAGCAAGCACCCGGACATCAAGATCATCGAGAAAAAGACCGCCAACTGGGACCGCGCCCAGGCCCTGACCCTCACCGAAGACTGGCTGAACGCGCACCCCAAAGGCATCAACGGCGTGATCGCGCAAAACGACGATATGGCCCTGGGTGCCGTGCAGGCGCTGAAGTCCCACGGCTTGACCTCCAAAGACGTGCCGGTCACCTCTATCGACGGCATGCCGGACGCGATCCAGGCGGCGAAGAAAGACGAAGTCACCACCTTCCTGCAAGACGCCCAGGCCCAATCCCAAGGCGCGCTGGATGTGGCGTTGCGCGCACTGGCCGGCAAGGACTACAAGCCGCAATCGGTGATCTGGGAGCGCTACGGCAAGGACGTGAAATGGGGCGATGGCACCGCCAAGAACTACATCCTGCCGTGGGTGCCCGTCACTAACGCGAATGCCGATGCGCTGTACCAACAAGTCAGCGGCGGCAAGTAGCTTGATCGTTCCCACGCTCCGCGTGGGAATGCATCCCGTGACGCTCCGCGTCACCCAACATCGGGACGCAGAGCGTCCCAGGCAGCATTCCCACGCAGAGCGTGGGAACGATCAACTGCTTTCGAAAATGGAGTCATTCATGTCTGGATTCTGGAACCAAGCCTTCGACCTCACCGGCCGTTGCGCGGTGATCACCGGCGGCGCCGCCGGCATTGGCCTGGCCTGCGCCCACCTGCTGGTGGAACGCGGCGCCCGCGTGGCCTTGCTCGACCGCGACCCGGCGGTGGTGCACGTCGCGGCCAGCCTGGGCAACGGCCACCTGGGTATTGCCGTCGACCTCGGCCAGGTCGGCCAGATACAGCACACCATCGACAGCGTATTCGAACACTTCCAGCGCCTGGATTACCTGATCAACAGCGCCGGCGTGGTGTTGCTGGACAAGGCCATCGACGTCAGCGAAAGCGCCTGGGACACCACCCTGGACATCAACCTCAAGGCCAGCTTCTTTGTGGCCCAGGCCTGCGCCAGACACATGTTGGCGCAGGGCAGCGGGCGCATCGTCAACCTGGCCTCCCAGGCCGCCGTGATTGGCCTGGACCGTCACGTCGCCTACTGCGCGAGCAAGGCCGCCATCGTCGGCATGACCAAAGTGCTGGCCATGGAATGGGCGCCACAGATCAACGTCAACGCCATTTCCCCGACCATCGTCGAGACCGCCCTGGGCAAAAAAGCCTGGGCCGGTGAAGTGGGTGAAAAGGCCAAATTGCAGATCCCGGCCGGCCGCTTCGCCCAGCCGGAAGAAATCGCCGGGCTGGCGCTGTACCTGCTCAGCGACGCCGCGCAGATGATCACCGGCGCCAACATGGTGATCGATGGCGGCTACAGCATTCAGTAATTCATCTTTTGTCGTGAGGTTTTTGCCATGTCCACCGCCACCGAACGCACACCTGAACACCTCTCCCCGGTCATCCCGAAAACCATGCAGGCCGTGGTCTGCCACGGCCCGGAAGACTATCGCCTGGAAACTGTCGACGTGCCCACGCCCGGCCCCGACGAGATTCTCACCAAAGTCGAGCTGTGCGGCATCTGCATGGGTGACATCAAGACCTATCGCGGCGCGCCGTCGTTCTGGGGCGATGCCGAGCAACCGCGCTATGTGAAGCCGCCGATGATTCCGGGGCATGAGTTCGTCTGCCGTGTGGTTGCCCTCGGCCCAGGCGCAGAAAAACGTGGCGTGGCAGTCGGTGACCGAGTGATCTCCGAGCAGATCGTGCCGTGCTGGGGCTGCCGTTTCTGCAACCACGGCCAGTACTGGATGTGCCAGAAGCACGACCTCTACGGTTTCCAGAACAACGTGCAGGGCGCCATGGCCCAGTACATGATCTTTACCAAGGAAGGCATCATCCACAAAGTCCCGGAATCCATCGCCCCGGATGAAGCCATTTTGATCGAGCCGCTGGCCTGCTCGCTGCACGCGGCCGAGCGCGCGAATGTCGACCATGACGACGTGGTGGTGGTCGCCGGTGCCGGTACCTTGGGCCTGGGCATTATCGGCGCGGTGCGCCTGCGCAACCCGAAAAAGCTCATCGTGCTGGACATGAAACCCGAACGCGCCGCCCTCGCCTTGCGCATGGGCGCCGACGAGGTGTGGAACCCGGCCGAAGTCGACGTGATGGCCAAGATCCGCGCGATCACCGACGGCTATGGTTGCGACATTTATATCGAAGCCACCGGGCACCACAAGGCGGTGAACCAGGGCCTGGCGATGCTGCGCAAACTGGGGCGCTTCGTCGAATTCAGCGTGTTTAATGACGAGGCCACGGTAGATTGGTCGATCATCGGCGACCGCAAGGAACTGGATATCTTGGGTTCACACCTGGGGCCGTACATGTACCCGCGCGCCATCGATTTTATCGGCAACCGCAAGATCGACATGCGCGACGTGGTGACTCACAAGTTTGCGCTGGCGGACTTCAAGGAAGCATTTGCGGTGATGGAACGCGGGGACAAGTCGCTCAAAGTAGTCCTGCAACCCTGATTTCAACAACACCACCTCACCCTGTGGGAGCCGGGCTTGCAGTGGCGAGGGAGCTTGCTCCCGCTGACTGCGCTGCGGTCTGCGGCTTTTTGGGGGCGCTTCGCACCCCAGCGCAAGCAAGCTTGCTCGCCACAATAAGCCAGCTTTCACAATTAAAAGTGTTGCCCTTCAAGAACAAGAACAGGAACCCGCGTTATGAATCGAGTCATCAACGATCCGGACCAAGTGGTCGAGGACATGCTGCGCGGCATCCTGGTCGCGCACCCCGAGCTGCGTCAGTATGAAACCAACCCAAGGGTCATCACCAAGGCCAAGCCATCGGCAGCCGGCCGCGTCGGCATCGTCACCGGCGGCGGCTCCGGCCATGAACCGGCCTTCCTCGGTTACGTCGGCCCAGGCCTGGTGGATGCCGTGGCCGTCGGCGAGATTTTCTCTTCACCCACCGCCAAAAGCTTTTTCGACGCCTTCCGCGCCGCTGACCATGGCGCGGGCGTGGCCTGCCTGTACGGTAACTACGCCGGCGACAACATGAACGTGAAGCTGGCCATGAAAATGGCTGCCAGCAAAGACATGCGCATCCGCACCGTGGTCGCCAACGACGACGTGGCTTCCGCGCCCAAGGCCGATATCGCCAAGCGCCGTGGCGTGGCCGGCGAAATATTCATGTGGAAGATCGGCGGCGCTGCGGCTGCCCAGCATTACGACCTGGATGGCGTGATTCGCGTCGCACAGAAAACCGTGGATAACTGCCGCTCCATCGGCATCGGCCTCACGCCCTGCACCATTGCGGCAGTGGGCAAGCCGAACTTCCAGATTCCCGATGGCCAGATGGAACTGGGCATCGGCCATCACGGCGAACCGGGCATTGAAGTGATCGCCATTGAACCGGCTGCCGCCATGGCCGAGCGCATGCTCGCGCCGATCCTCGCCGACCGCGATTTCAGCCAGGATGACAGTGTGGTGGTGCTGGTCTCGGGCCTGGGCGCCACGCCGGTGATGGAGCTGTATGTGTTCTACGCCGAGGTCGAAAGCCAACTCAAGGCCAAGGGTTTGAAGATTCACCGTTGCTACGTCGGCAACTACTTCACCTCCCTGGAAATGATGGGCGTGACCCTGACCCTGCTCGGCCTCGACGCGGAGCTTAAAACCCTGATCGACCAACCCTGCCGTTCCATCGGCATGACCCAGGCGGAGTGAACCATGAGCCAGCATTTTTCCACCCGCGACGGCAGCGCCATTGTTGCCGATCTGGTCAGCGTGATCGTGGCCAACCGTGAATACCTCAGTGAAATTGACGGCGCCATTGGCGACGGCGACCACGGCATCAACATGGCCAAGGGCTTTGCCCATTGCGGGCGCAGCCTCGAAGGCCGCCAACTGACCCTGGCCGAAGCCCTGGATGAACTGACCCTGAGCCTGATGGAAGGCATCGGCGGCTCCATGGGGCCGCTGTATGGCAGCCTGTTTATCGGCATGGCGGATGAGGTGCGCAGCAGCGACGACATCGACGCGGCAACCTTTGCCCACCTGCTGCGCGGCGGCCTGACCTCGTTGCAGGACATCACCGAAGCGGGCGTGGGCGACAAGTGCTTGATGGACACGCTGATCCCGGCAGTTGAAGCCTTTGAGCGTGCGCATGCCAGTGGCGCGTCGTTTAATGATGCGCTGGAGGCGATGAAAACCGCCGCGTCCCAAGGGCGCGATTCGACCAAAGACCTGATCGCCAAAATCGGTCGCGCCAGCCGCCTGGGCGAGCGCTCGCTGGGTGTACTGGATGCGGGGGCGGTGTCGTGCTGCCTGATTCTTACGCGCCTGGCCGATTCCGTGCAGCCCCGGCTGACTGCTTGACCTGCTGGATATAACGCGCCACCGCCGGCGCTTTTTCAAAGCGCCGGTGAATCAGCGACAGCCACGACAACGCTGCATCATCCTGATGAATCGTGCGGTAGACCACGCCCGGCAAACCCACATGCCCGACCATCGATGCCGGCACCACCGCCACGCCCTGCCCTAACGACACCAACGCCACCACCGCAACCAACCCGCCCGGCTGCGGCCCCAGGCGCGGCGCGAAGCCGCCTTGGGCCGCCACGTGCAAGGTGCCGTTGATTTGTTCCGGCAATATAAACGTCTCGTTTTGCAGGTGTTCACAGCCGATGACCTTAAGCCCCAGCAGCCAGGAGTCCTGAGGCAGCGCCAACACAAAGCCTTCGCTGTCCAGGCGCACTGCCTCCACGCCGTCGGGCAAGGTCATGGGCGAGCGGATATAGCCGATGTCATAACGCCCGTCGGCCACCGCGCCGGGCAAGGACGCCATGGCGCATTCGCGCACATTCACGCTCACATCGGGAAACGCCTGGCTGAACGCCTGCATTTGTTTTTGCAGCAGCCCCGAATACACCGCCGAAGCCACATAGCCCAATTCGATATGCCCGATTTCTCCCCGCCCGGCGCGCTGGGCGTTGCGTTGGGCGAACTCGAACTGGCGCACGGTGGCTTCAGCCTCGATCAGCAAGGCGGCGCCGGCTTCGGTGAGGCTGACTTCACGTTGCTGACGGATAAACAGGCGCGTGCCCAGCGTGGCTTCCATGTCCTGAATTTGGCGGCTCAAGGTCGGCGGCGCGATGCCCAGTTGCTCGGCAGCGCGGGTGAAATTGCGCTGCCTGGCGACGGCGAGGAAGTAGCGGAAATGGCGGATTTCCATTTTTGAATTAGCTCAAAGGTAATGAAGTGCGGCGCTCCAGCTAATAAAACAGACCATAGTCGGAGATAAGCTCAGCGCACACCTACACTAGAGAGCCCTTGCGATGCACGTCAACTGTCTTTCCAACATTACCTGTAAGGCAATCAAGACATGAGCCGGGTCAGCCCGCGCCTCACCCTGCTGACCGCCTCCGGCGTCTGCTCGCTGATTGTGCTCGACACCAATATCGTCGCCGTCACCCTGCCAAGTATTGCGCGCGACCTGGGTGCGAATTTCGCCGATATCGAGTGGGTGGTCAGCGCCTACATGCTGGCGTTCGCCGCGTTATTGCTGCCCGCCGGCAGCATCGCCGACCGCTTTGGTCGCAAGCGGTCGCTGATCTGGGGCTTGAGCATTTTCATCCTCGCCTCGCTGGGCTGTGGCGCTGCACCGAATGCGTTGCTCCTGGACATCGCCCGCGCCGTCAAAGGTGTCGGCGCAGCCTTGCTGCTGACCGCTGCCCTGGCCTCCATCGGCCACACCTTTCACGATGAAGTAGAGCGTGCCAAAGCCTGGGCGTTCTGGGGTGCCTGCATGGGCGTGGCGATGACCGCCGCGCCGACACTGGGCGGCGTGATCACCCAGTACCTGGGCTGGCGCTGGATCTTCTACCTCAACCTGCCCGTGGGCCTGGGGTTGATGGCGTTGGCGCTGCGGGCGATTCCCGAATCACGCGACACTCAATCGGCACGCCTGGACCCATGGGGCAGCCTGGCCTTCAGTGCCAGCCTGTTGTGCCTGATCTGGGGCTTGATCGAGGCCAATCGCATCGGCTGGGACAGCCCGCTGACCTACACACGCCTGATTGGCGGCGCAGTGTTGCTGGGGGTGTTTGTGCTGGTCGAACGTGTGCAACAGCGGCCCATGGTCGACTTGCAACTGTTCCGGCACCCGCGTTTTATCGGCGCGCTGCTGGGGATGTTTGCCTACGCCGGCTGTGCCCAGGTGATGATGACGTTACTGCCGTTTTATCTGCAGAACGGCTTGGGTTTTTCTGCCATAGCGTCGGGTCTGGGTATGTTGCCGTTTGCCTTGACCATGGTGATTTGCCCACGCATTGGTGCACGGCTGGCCGGGCGTTTTGCGCCTGCAACGATGATGGCAACCGGCTTGACCCTGGTGGGCTGCGGCAACCTGTTAAGCGCCTGGGCGGTCAATACAGGCGGTTATCTGCCCTTCGCGCTGGCGATTGCCGTGACCGGCGCCGGTGCGGGCCTGCTCAATGGCGACACGCAGAAAAACATCATGGCCTGCGTGCCACGTGACCGCGCGGGCATGGCGTCGGGCATGAGTACCACCATGCGTTTCAGCGCGATCATGTTGGCCATCGGCGTGTATGGGGCGTTGCTGAGCAGCCATAGTGAGCAGTTGCTGAGCACAAGTATCGACCCGCAATGGCAGGCGCAGGTGGCGGGGATTGCGTCGCGAGTGGTGGCCGGGGATATGCCGGCGGCGATGGGCTTGCTGCCGGAACCGGCGCGGGCGATGGTGCAGCCATTGGCCCGACAGGCGTTTGTGGGTGGGTTCAGCGGGGTGTTGTGGGTGGCGGGGTTGTTGGGGTTGCTGGGGGCGTTGGTGGTGGGGACGTTGATGCGAAAGCCGATACCCGCCCTGGCGCAAAACTAAAATGTGGGAGCGGGCTTGCCCGCGATTACGGTGTATCAGCCGACAACTATGTTGCCTATGCCACCGCCATCGCGGGCAAGCCCGCTCCCACATGGATCACCTGGGTCTTCAGATGTGGGTTACCAGAACCGCTGCTGGGTCAACCGGCTCCACCAGGTCAGCAATACACGGTCCACCGAGCCGCTGGCCGCCAGGCCCACGCGTTCTTGCAGGCTTTTACGCTCGGCGTAGTGCAGGTGGAACACCTCGGCCGTCTTGGCCTTGGTCGCCAGGTATTCGTCGCTGGTTTGCAGTTCATCGACCAACTGTTTGTCGAGCGCTGCAACACCCAGCCACACTTCTCCGGTCGCGACGTCATCGATTGCCAACTGCGGGCGATAGCGCGACACAAAGTTCTTGAACAACTGATGGGTGATGTCCAGGTCTTCCTGGAACTTCTCCCGCCCCTTCTCGGTGTTTTCGCCAAACACGGTGAGGGTGCGTTTGTATTCACCGGCGGTCAGCACTTCAAAGTCGATGTCGTGCTTTTTCAGCAGGCGATTGACGTTGGGCAGCTGCGCCACCACGCCAATGGAGCCGAGGATGGCAAAGGGTGCGCTGATGATCTTCTCGCCAATGCACGCCATCATGTAGCCGCCGCTGGCCGCAACCTTGTCGATGCACACGGTCAACGGCACGCCGGCCTGACGAATACGCGCCAGCTGCGACGAGGCCAGACCATAGCTGTGCACCATGCCGCCGCCGCTTTCCAGGCGCAGCACCACTTCGTCTTTCGGCGTGGCCAGGCTCAGCAGCGCGGTGATTTCATGGCGCAGGCTCTCGGTGGCCGAGGCCTTGATGTCGCCGTCAAAATCCAGCACAAATACCCGTGGCTTGGCCTCGGGTTTCTTCTTGCTGTTCTTCTTTTCGGTCTTGCTTTCGGATTTGCGCAGGGCCTTGAGCTGGTCTTTGTCGAGCAGGCTCGACTCGAGGCGCTCACGCAGGCCTTTGTAGAAATCATTGAGCTTGCTGACCTGCAATTGGCCGGCGGATTTGCGCCGCCCCTTGCTGCGCAGCGCGGCGAAACTGATCAGTACCACCAGAATAGCGACCACCAGGGTGACGGTCTTCGCCAGAAAGCTCGCGTATTCGGCCAAAAAATCCATATGTCTCCTTAAAAAAGCACGGCGCCAGGCGCGGATGGCCCCAGCATACCGACGGCACCGCCTTCGGACCAGTGCTCAAACCGCCAGCAGTCGGCCTCTAACGCGCTTTTAAAACAAGCGTATGTTTTTTCATTGACAGCTCCCTGCCATCCTCATAACCTCGCCAGACTTTCAACGTACCGGGAAAACGGACGTGGGCAGCATCTATCTGATTCGACATGGCCAGGCCTCCTTCGGTGCAGACGACTATGACGTCCTGTCGCCCGTCGGCGTAGAGCAAGCGCAAGTACTCGGTCGCCACCTGGCCGACCTGGGCCTGACGTTTGACCGCTGCCTGTCTGGCGACCTGCGTCGCCAGCAGCACACTGCCTCCGCCGCATTCGATCAATACCGTGCCCTCGGCCTGTCAGCCCCAGCACTGGAAATCGACCCGGCCTTCAACGAATTCGACGGCGAAGCGATCATCCGCGCCCTGCTCCCCGACCTGCTGACCACCGAGCCTCACGCCTTGGATATCCTGCGCAACGCTGCGCAAAACCGCAGTGAGTTCCAGCGCATTTTCGCCCTGATCATCGAGCGCTGGCTGGCCGGCACCTACGACCCGCCCGGTCTGGAAAGCTGGCTGGGTTTCGTGGAACGTGTGCAGGGCGGCCTGCAACGCATCCTGGAAGCCGCCGAGAACACCGACAAGATCGCCGTGTTTACTTCCGGCGGCACCATTACCGCCCTGCTCCACCTGATTACCCGAATGCCTGCCGCGCAGGCCTTCGAACTGAACTGGCAAATTGTTAACACCTCGCTCAACCAGCTTAAATTCCGTGGTCGCGAGGTGGCACTGGCTTCCTTCAACAGTCATACCCACTTGCAACTGTTGAAGGCGCCGCAGCTCATCACATTCCGATGAATTGCGGCCAACCGTGACCCCAAGGTCACTGGACTCTACCTTAAAGGATCGAAACCATGACTGACGTAGCCAAAGCTGTAGAAGCAATGAAAGCCAAATTCAACCCAGGCGCTGCCGACGGCCTGGACCTGGTGTTCGGTTTCCGTATCGACGACACCCAGAACTTCTCGCTGGTGGTCAAGAACAACACCTGCGAACTGCTGGAAGGCGAAAACCCTGACGCCCAGGTTACCCTGGTGACCGACGGCGAAACCATGGAAGGCATCGTCAGCGGCGATACCGACGGCATGCAGGCCTTCATGAGCGGCAAGCTGCGCACTGAAGGCGACATGATGCTGGCCATGAAACTGAGCGATCTGTTCCCGGCCTGATAACGCCGCGCTCAAAAAAAATCCCGCCTTTCGGCGGGATTTTTCGTTCAGCCAGCCTCCCGGTCAGCGGGTGTTGGCGTTATCCATTTCTTCGAACGTGTCCATGTACGCAGGGTCATTACCATCGTTTTCACGAATCACACGCCCTTCATACTCGGCGGTGATTTCACCGGTATTGACGTCAAGCCCAACCACGATCACCAGCTTGTATTTGCCCACTTGCAAGTACATGTCATAGAGGTCCCGGGGTTCATCAGGTGCCATAAAAAAGCTGTAGCTATAACGTACGCGCTTGGTTAACACGGGCCACTGTGCTTCAAACGTGCGGGAATCGAAGGATGGGAGCACATCGCTGATTCCACGCAGCGCGGCCTCGACCAGTTGGTCATTGTCCTTGGCTTTGAAGACCACCGGATGAGTGCGAGTCATCGACCGCATAGGGTTGGGAACAATATCCGTTTCAAGGCGGTACATGCCGCTGCTGAACCACTTTGTTGCATCGAAGGTGTCGTCACCTTTCTCGCATTCGCGGCAATGCATCATCAGCGGGGCCGCGGCGCTTTCTCGGGAATACAGTGAAGTCATGAACACACCGCAGGTGAGCAGCAATACCCCCAATAGGCCTGCACTGCCAACCCGCGCGATAACATTCGCCATCGTCTACATCCTTGTCTGAAGGGGCGGCGAATTTACCTGATTCAGACCTCTTGGTGGCGGGATTTTTTTGCCCGTCATTTCACAAGCGATGTAGTTTTAATGTGGGAGCTGGCTTGCCTGCGATAGCCATAGGTATCTACACAACTTTTGAAGGCAGCCAATTTCTCCTGTGGCGAGCAGGCTTGCAACAGACTCCGTGTTAACCGGTTGTGTAGATACCTATGCTGCGATAGCGGTGGGTCAGCCCACCCGTGTGTGGCTGATGGCAAGCCAGCTCCCACAGAAAAGTGAATCAGTGGTGCGGCTTAGCTTTTCGGCTGCAGCAACAACGCCACCAACGCACTCCACCCGGTCTGATGCGACGCCCCCAACCCACGCCCGGTTTCGCCGTGGAAATACTCATGGAACAACACCAGATCGCGACTGGCCGGGTCTGCTTCCAATTGCGCATAGCCCGCCATCGACGGGCGCAGGCCATCTTCATCGCGCAAAAACAAGCGGGTCAGGCGCTGGCTGAGGCTGTCGGCCACTTCTTCAAGGGACGCCAGATAGCCACTGCCCGTCGGGTACTCCACCGAGAAGTTATCCGCGTAGTAGCGGTGAAACTCGCGCAGCGATTCGATCAGCATGTAGTTCACCGGCATCCACAGCGGCCCGCGCCAATTGGAGTTGCCGCCGTACAAACGTGAGTCGGACTCGCCGGGCTGGTAGCGCGCACACAGGGTGTCGCCGTTCATCTTCAGCGCCAGCGGCTGCTCGGCAAAGGCCTTGGATAACGAGCGCACGCCAAACGTCGACAAAAACTCCTGGTCATCGAGCATGCGCCGCAGCAGGTCCTTGGTGCGTTCGCCGCGCAGCAAGGCGAGCAACAGGCGGTTGCCCTGCCCCGGTTCGTTCCAGCGCGACACCAGCTTGGCGAGGTCAGGCCGGTGTTTCATGAAGCCCAGCAGCCGCTCACGCAAGCCTTGCAGGCCTTCGTGCTCGCGTTGCTCCAGCACCAACACGGCAAACAACGGCATCAGGCCGACGATGGAGCGCAGGCGCACCGGCTCGCTCTGGCCGTCCGGGCGGTGCAGCACATCGTAGAAGAACTGGTCCTGCTCATCCCACAAGCCTTCGGCGCTGTCGTCGACACGGTTGATCGCACCGGCGATGTACAGGAAGTGCTCGAAAAACTTCACTGCGATATCCACGTACACCCCATTGCGCTTGGCCAGCTCCAGGCCGATGCGCATCAGGTCCAGGGCATAGGCGGCGACCCACGCGGTGCCGTCGGCCTGATCCAGCTGGTAGCCGGGCGGCAAGGTGGCCGAGCGGTCGAACAAGGCGATGTTGTCCAGGCCCAAAAAGCCGCCCTGAAACAGGTTGCGGCCCTCGGCGTCCTTACGGTTGACCCACCAGGAAAAATTCAGCAGCAGCTTGTGGAAAATCCGCTCGAGGAAATCCATGTCACCCACGCCGGTCAGCGCCTTGTCCTGCTGATACACGCGCCAACTGGCCCAGGCATGCACCGGCGGGTTGGCGTCGTCGAAACGCCATTCATACGCCGGCAACTGGCCATTGGGGTGCATAAAACGGTCTTTGACCAGCAACAACAACTGTTGCTTGGCATACCCCGGATCAATCAGCGCCATCGCTACGGCCTGGAAGCCCTGGTCCCAGGAGGCGTACCACGGGTACTCCCAGGTGTCGGGCATGGACAGGATGTCGAAGTTCGACAAGTGCCGCCAATGGGTATTGCGGATGTGCAGGCGCTCGGGCGGCGGCGCGGGTTGGGCCGGGTCGCCGTCGAGCCACTGGTTTACATCAAAGTAGTAGAGCTGCTTGGACCACACCAACCCGGCCAGGGCCTGGCGCTGTACATTGCGCGCGTCATCATCGGCAATGCCTTGCTGCAGGGCGGCGTAGAAGTCGTCCGCCTCCTGGCGACGCAGCTCGAACAGCTTGCGTGCATTGACCTCAGGCGCGTCCACCGGCGCAAACCGCAGGTACAGGGTTTTGCTCTGCTGGCCCACCAGTTCGAGGCTGAAACGCGCGGCGACCTTGGTGCCCGTGTCGCGACGGATTGCCGAGTCTGCGCCGCCCACCACGTAGTCGTTGATGCCGTCCTTGAACGGCCCCTGCGCCGGTTGCCCATCGAGCTTGGGGAAGTTGCTTTCGTTTTCGCAGAACAGCCACTCCAGGCCGTCCTCGCCCCAGGCGCTGAGATGGCGATCGGTCAGCTCATGATGCCGGGCCAGCACTCGTTCACCGTCCAGGCGCAACTGCGGCTTGGGCGCGTCAAAGGTCCAGCTCCAGTCATTACGCGCCCACAGTTGGGGCAGCACCTGCACACGCGTCGGCTGGTCCGCGCGGTTGTGCACGGTGACGCGCATGAAAATATCGTCGGGCTGATGCTTGGCGTATTCAACCGTTACATCACAGTAGCGGTTGTCTTCGAATACGCCGGTGTCGAGCACTTCGTACTCGGCATCCTCAAGCCCACGGCGGGCGTTTTCGGCGATCAGGTCGGCGTAGGGAAACGCCGCATGCGGGTATTTGTAGAGCATGCGCATATAGGCATGGCTGGGCACGCCGTCGACAAAAAAGTACAGCTCCTTGACGTCTTCTCCGTGGTTGCCCTCGGCGTTGTTGAGGCCGAACAGGCGCTCCTTGATGATGCTGTCACGCTCGTTCCACAGCGCCAGGCCCAGGCACCAGCGTTGCGCCTTGTCGCTGAAGCCGGCCAGGCCGTCCTCGCCCCAACGGTAGGCGCGGCTGCGGGCGTGTTCGTGGGGGAAGTAGGCCCAGGCATCGCCGTCGGCGCTGTAGTCTTCGCGCACCGTGCCCCATTGGCGTTCACTCAGATACGGGCCCCACTCGCGCCAGCGCTCGGCGTCTTCGGCGGCCAGGCGCTGGCCTTCAAGGGTTGCAAGGATGTTGGTTGCGGGCGTGGCCGTCATTGGGTCCTCCATCACTGACACAGTGGGGGCAGTGTAGAACCCATCCGTGCGCGGATGCACATGAAGTCGTGTTCGCGCGCGCAAAAAAAGAGGCCGCTGACTAGGCGGCCTCCGTTTGTGGCGGCGCGAGCTTAGAAGATCGCGTAGGTGTAGTTGAAGATCAGGCGCGTCTGGTCCTGGTCCGCAGTGCCGGTGTTGTGACCTTTGTAAGTACCAGTACGGAAGGTGGTGCCGAAGCCTTTGAGCGGGCCTTGCTGCACCACGTAGTCCAGGCGGAAGTCGGTTTCGTTTTCTTTCTGATCCGAACCACCGGCCACTTTGGACTTGATGCCCGTGCCGTCCAGGTACGCCACGGAGGCTTTCAAGCCTGGCACAAGGGCCTTGAAGTCGTAGGAGTACTGGCCAAAATTGACCTGCTCGCCCGCGCGGGAAAACTGGCCCACCACGGCGTCGGTGAACAGGTAGAAGTCGCTGCCGCCCGCGCCTTGTGCGTTTGGATCAGCGATGCTGCCCTGGTTGACCCAGACGAAGCCGCCGTCATCGCTCACACCGATGTGACCGAGCATCAGGCTGCTGCCGCCCAACTGGTAGGTGAACGCGGCGCTGTAGGTTTTGTTGTCCACTTCACCGGCGTGCTTGGCGTAGCCGCCGTTGTTGTTGAACTGGTAGCCGGCGTCACCGTTTTTGCCGTCGCTGGTGCTGTCGAAATAACGCAGGTCAGTCTTGAACGATTGGTCATTGCCCAATGGCAGCACGTGAACCAGGCCGAAGTAGTTCTGTTTGTAGAAGTCCTGCAGGTCGGCGTAGTAGTACTGCAACGTCAGGTTTTTAGCGATGGCGTTGTCGGACGAGCCAAACGGTTTGTAGTCCACACCGCCGAACTTGAAGCTGTCGCTGTCGCGGGTACCGCCGGCAACGCTCAAGCCCGTGGAGTTGCTGGAAGCACGGCCTTCGGCACGGTTGAGCTCACCACCGGTGAAGGTCACGTTGGGGATGTCGTTGGAGGTCAGGATGCCGCCGTCGAAGGTCTGCGGCGCCACACGGCTGTCGTTGGAAACCAGAATAGGCAACACCGGGGCCAAACCGCCACCAACGTGCAACTCGGTCTGGGAAATACGGAATTTCACGTTACCCGCAGCGCGACTGAAACTGTCGGCGGGTTCAGTGCCGTTGTTTTTGGTCGGGAAGAAGCTGTTGCCGTTACCCGCCAGGCCCGGGCCTGCGGCGTGGCCGTCGCCACCGTCCAGACGCAAGGCGCCGAACGCCATTACGTCAAAACCGACGCCAAGGGTGCCTTGGGTGTAGCCGGATTTGTAGTCAAAACGCAGCAAGGTCGCGGCTTCGCGCAGATCGTTGTTGGTGCCCGAACGGTTGTCGGCGCTGTAGTACATGGTCCGCGAGCTGACAGCCGCATGGCTGTCTTCAAGAAAACCGCTGTGCCCCGTGCCCGTGCCCAGAGAACCGAGCCCGAAGTCATCAGCGCACGCGTGTTGCGCGAGCAACGCTGCGGTGATGGATAACGCCAGTGTAGAAATTTTCATGTGTAACGGCCCCTAAACATTTTTTTATGTGCGTTGTGTGCAAACGGCGTTTTCATCCCTACAAACGTAACGATTGTTTCATGAGGACCGGGGCGCGCCTCGTGAAGAATTAGTTAGGAAAGTACCCGTGAAAATGAAATTTTCCTGGCGCCGATTTTTGTCATATTCATGTCATTTCATTCATTTGCAGAATGAAGTCCTGAGGATTCTTCGTTTGCCAGCCCCCTTAAAGCCCAACAGAATCCAGAGAAAGGCCGCACCCTCACCACCGTGTTCAGGAATTTTTCTATGCCAAGTGCCGCGTATGTCAGCCCCGACGAGATTCGCAAAGACTTTTCCAGGGCCATGTCCGACATGTACCGAGATGAAGTTCCGCTTTATGGCGCGCTGATGGAGTTGGTGGCCGAGACCAACACGCGGGTTTTGGACAGTGATTCCGGCCTGGCCAAACAACTGCAGCGCACCGGTGAAATGGAGCGCCTGGCCATGGAACGCCACGGCGCCATCCGCCTGGGCACCGCCCATGAGCTGGTCACCATCGGCCGTCTGTTTGCGGTGATGGGCATGCAGCCGGTGGGCTATTACGACCTCACACCCGCCGGTGTGCCGGTGCATTCCACCGCCTTTCGCGCTGTGCATGAACAGGCGCTGCAGGCCAGCCCGTTCCGCGTCTTTACGTCCTTGCTACGCCTGGAACTGATCGAAAACCTCGAGCTGCGCGCCTTCGCCGAAAGCGCCCTGGCCAAACGCTCGATTTTCACCCCTGGCGCCTTGGCGCTGATCGAGCAAGCCGAACGCGACGGTGGCCTTAACGCGGCGGATGCCCAAGCCTTTATCCGCGAGGCTTTGGAAACCTTTCGCTGGCACCACACCGCCACCGTGACCGGCGCCCAATACCAGCAATTGAGCGACCAGCATCGCCTGATCGCCGACGTGGTGGCGTTCAAAGGTCCGCATATCAATCACCTGACCCCACGTACTCTGGACATCGATCAGGTGCAGGCCGCGATGCCCGGCAAAGGCATCACGCCCAAAGCCGTGATCGAAGGTCCGCCACGTCGCCAGTGCCCGATCCTGCTGCGTCAGACCAGCTTCAAGGCGCTCGACGAGCCCATCGCGTTTACCGACGCAAAAGGCAGCCACAGCGCGCGTTTCGGCGAAATAGAACAACGGGGTGTGGCGTTGACGCCAAAGGGTCGCGCCCTGTACGACCAGTTGCTGAACGCAGCGCGCGACGAACTGGGCGCCTTCCCGAATGAGGGCAACGCTGCACGTTACGTCGAATTGATGGCGCAACACTTCCAGGCCTTCCCCGATAACCACGCGCAGATGCGTGAACAGGAACTGGCGTATTTCCGCTACTTCGTGACCGAGCAAGGCTTGGCGGCACGCGGCCAGGCCGGTCAGCCGCAAACGTTGGAGGCCTTGATGGCGGCCGGGCACGTGGCGGTGGAGCCTTTGGTGTATGAGGATTTTCTGCCGGTGAGTGCGGCGGGGATTTTCCAGTCGAACCTGGGCGATGCGGCGCAAAGTCACTACACAGCCCATTCGAACCAGGCTCAATTCGAGCAGGCGCTGGGCCGCCGGACGATTGATGAATTGAAGCTGTATGCCGAGACGCAGCAGCGCTCCATGGATGAATGCATCCAGGCGCTGCGTGCATGAAATAGGATGCCCGCCCGGCTCAGCAGCGCAATCCTTGCGCCGCAACAGTCCCCAGAGCCGGGTGGACGGCCGGCATCATAAGCAGTGAAACGCCGGCTGTCGCTCAGACAATTCTGAACAAATATGTCCGCGTCCTGTAGGACGTTTTATTGCAGCAAGTCCCTGATCTCGTCTTTAACCAACAGGCGTTTATCCTTCAGCTTCTTCAACGCCTCATCACTACCGGATGCCTTTTCGGCGCTCACCACCAGCTCATCGACGGTGTTGTACTTATCAAACAGCGCGTTCAAATGGGGATTTTTCGCCCGACGCCCGTCGACCTCTTCCTTGCTCAAACCCAAATCCTGATACAGGTCGTGTTTCACTGGCATGGAGTACCTCCGCAAGTTGATCAATGGCCTACGCCTTGAAACTAGCCCATTCCAAGGGGTCTTGTCATGTCTTGGGTCAAGGCGGTCCCGTTCGTCGTAATGCGCATGATGGGATCAAACCTTTGCCGTGCCCTGCCCTCCACTGTAGATCGCCACCCGAGGGAGAACGGTTTCATGACTCACGCTGCCACTGCTGTCGACACCCAATGCATCAACACCATTCGCACCCTGGCCATGGATGCCGTGCAAAAGGCCAACTCCGGCCACCCCGGCACGCCCATGGGCCTGGCTCCGGTGGGCTACACGCTGTGGAGCCGCTTCCTGCGTTACCACCCCGAACATCCGGATTGGCCTAACCGCGACCGCTTTGTCTTGTCGGTGGGGCACGCCTCGATGCTGTTGTATTCGCTGCTGCACCTGGCCGGTGTGGTCGAGATTGATGCCCACGGCAAGCGCTCCGGCCAGCCGACGATCAGCCTGGACGACATCAAGCAATTCCGGCAGATGAGTTCCAAGACCCCCGGCCACCCCGAGTACCGCATGACCACCGGCGTGGAAACCACTACCGGCCCGCTGGGCCAGGGCTGCGCCAACAGCGTCGGCATGGCCATGGCCGAACGCTGGCTGGGCAAACGCTTTAACCGCGACGGCCAGGTACTGTTCGACTACAACGTCTACACCCTGTGCGGTGACGGCGACATGATGGAAGGCATCAGCAGCGAAGCGGCGTCGATGGCCGGGCACTTAAAGCTCGATAACCTGTGCTGGATCTACGACAACAACACCATCAGCATCGAAGGCCACACCGAGCTGGCGTTCAGCGAAGACGTGATCAAGCGCTTCCAGGCTTATGGCTGGCACACCTTGCACGTTACCGATGCCAACGACCTGCAAGCCCTGAGCGCAGCGCTGGAAACCTTCCAGGCCAACACCGGCGCGCCAACCCTGATTGTGGTCGACAGCGTGATCGGCTACGGCTCACCGCACAAACACAACACCGCCGCCGCCCATGGCGAGCCATTGGGCGAGGAAGAAATCCGCCTGACCAAAGAGGCCTACGGCTGGCCGCAGGATTCCAGTTTCCTGGTGCCCGACGACACCCGCACGGTGCTGCGCGATGCGCTGCTGGAACGCAGCCAGCCGCTGTATGAAACCTGGCAGCAACACCTGGCGCAGTTGGAGCAGTACGAACCGGAACTGGCCGATGAATTGCGCCGCATGCGCGCCGGCGAAATGCCGGAGCATTGGCAGGACGAACTGCCCCACTTCGACACCGACGCCAAGGGCATCGCCAGCCGCGCAGCCGGCGGCGAGGTGCTGAATGCCTTCGCACAACAAATCCCCTGGCTGCTGGGCGGCTCGGCGGACTTGTCGCCATCGACCAAGACCAACCTCACCTTCGACGGCGCCGGGCGTTTCAGTGCCGATGACTACAGCGGGCGCAACCTGCACTTCGGCATCCGCGAGCACGCCATGGGCGCGATTGCCAATGGCATGGCGCTGTCCTACCTGCGGCCGTACACCTCGACCTTCCTGGTGTTCAGCGACTACATGAAACCGCCGATCCGCCTGGCGGCAATCATGGAATTGCCAGTGGTGTTCGTATTTACCCATGACTCGATTGGCGTGGGTGAAGACGGCCCGACGCACCAGCCCGTCGAGCACCTGACACAACTGCGCGCCACGCCGGGGTTGCTCACCTTGCGCCCCGGCGATGCCAACGAGACGTTGGAGCTGTGGAAGGTGGCCCTGGCACAAACCCATCGGCCAAGCTGCGTGGTGTTGTCGCGCCAGGCGTTGCCGACCTTGGATCGCACAAAGTATGCGGCGGCGTCTGGGGCGGCCAAAGGCGCTTATGTGTTGGCGGGTGCCGATAAGCCTGAGGTGCTGCTGTTGGCGACCGGCAGTGAAGTGAGCCTTGTGGTGGCGGCTTATGAGCAGTTGAAAGCTGAGGGCATTGCCGCTCAGGTGGTGTCGATGCCCAGCTGGGAATTGTTTGAGGACCAGGATCAGGCGTATCGCGACAGTGTCTTGCCGCCCGCGGTAAAAGCCCGTGTGGTGGTGGAACAGGCTGGGCCCCTGGGTTGGGACCGTTATGTCGGGCAGACCGGCGCTAAAGTGGTGATGAACAGCTTTGGCGCGTCGGCACCGTTGGCCAAGTTGCAGGAGAAGTTTGGGTTTACGCTTGAGAATGTGGTGAAGCAGGCCAAGGACCAGATTCGACTGGCTCGTCGTTGAGGCTGGGCGTTGAGGGGGCATATCCGTTATTTAGGTAACGGCGGCGTATGGTTCCGCTCTTACAGCGGCTCACTTTTTGAGGGACCGGAATGCCGGCCCAGCAAAAAGTAAGCAAAAAGTCCTCGCCCCAACACTCGGTGCCTCGCTATGGCTCGGCATGCCCGCAATCCGTCAGTGATTTGGGGGGCGATTTCAGATCAAGATCAAAAGCGCAGATCAAAAGACTGCTGACTTCGTCATCGAAAAGAATGTAAGAGCCGGAGCAACAGCAACAGCAACAGCAACAGCAACAGCAACAGCAACAGCAACAGCAACAGCAACAGCAACAGCAACAGCAACAGCAACAGCAACAGCAGAGCCATACTCGGTCAAAGGTGGGAGCTGGCTTGCCTGCGATGGCATCAACTCTGTGTGCCTGATATACCGAGGTGTTTGCATCGCAGGCAAGCCAGCTCCCACAGAAAAGCAGCTCTTCAGTGCATGCAAATCCGCAGTCGATCTCATATTCAAAACTGCATGCGCTCCCACATTTAGACCCCGCGGCATCAGGTAGATAGGCTTTTGCCTTGCACTTGATCTGGCTCTTGCTTCAACCACTCAGGTCGGCTTTCAGGCCGCCGTGCTGTAGATCTTGATCTTGATCTTGCTTTTGATCTGAGACGCCCCGTTAACCACGATGGCCGAACGCAGGCTTGAATCCGTGGGTAACCCGGCAGGACGCCGGGTTAGCCACGGATTCAAGCCTTCGTTCTGGCACACCGAGCCTAAGCGAGGTGCCGAGTGGTGGGGCACAGACCTTTTGGTTACTTTTGGCTGGGCCGGCATTCCGGGCGTTTGCCAAAAGTGACCCGCTGTAAGAGCGGAACCATAAGCCGCCGTTACCCGAATAACGGATATGTACACCGACAAACCGCCATCGCAGGCAAGCCAGCTCCCACAATTAATCGGCGTTGAAACTTACACCGACTCCCGCGCCAGAAACGGTGCGGTACGGCTGGCTTTGCTCTTGGCCACCTTCTGCGGCGTACCACGAGCCACCACCTTCCCGCCCAAATCCCCAGCCCCCGGCCCAATATCAATCACCCAATCCCCCTGGGCCACCACCCGCATCTCATGCTCCACCACAACCACCGTGTGCCCCGCGTCCACCAGATGATTAAGCTGACTCAGCAAACGGTCCACATCCCGAGGATGCAAACCCGTAGTCGGCTCATCCAACACATACAACGTCGCGCCCCGGGCATTACGTTGCAACTCGGTCGCCAACTTGATCCGCTGCGCCTCACCGCCGGACAGCTCAGTCGCCGGCTGCCCCAACCGCAAATACCCCAGGCCGATATCACGCAATACCAACAACGAACGCAACACCCCAGGCTGCTCGGCAAACACCTCGACCGCCTGCTCCACGGTCAACCCCAGCACCTGGGCAATGCTCAAGCCTTGCCACTTGATCGCCAACGTCTCAGGGTTATAACGCGCCCCATGACACGTCGGACACGGCGCATACACACTGGGCATAAACAGCAACTCGACACTGACAAACCCTTCCCCCTCGCAATGGGGGCAACGGCCCTTGGCGACGTTGAACGAGAACTGCCCGGCATCGAAATGACGCTTCCTGGCCGCCGGTGTTGCCGCGAACAATTTGCGCACGTTATCGAACAACCCGGTGTAAGTCGCCAGGTTAGAACGCGGCGTGCGGCCGATGGGCTTCTGGTCCACCTGCACCAAACGTCGAATCTGTTCCAAACCGCTGCTGATCCGCCCGCCACTGCTTTGCGGGGCATCGTCTTCAAGGCTCGGTTCTTCGTCGCTTTCCAGCACACGGCCCAAGCCTGTGCCCACCAGTTCCAACAGCGCCTGGCTGACCAGACTGGACTTGCCCGAGCCGGAAATACCCGTCACCGCCGTAAAGCAACCCAGCGGGAAATCCACGCTTAGATCCTTGAGATTATTACGCGTCACGCCTTCAAGCTTCAGCCACCCCGACGGCTCACGTCGCGTCGTGCTGCAAACGCGCCGCTCGGCAAACAAATACTCGCGCGTCTGCGAGGCCTGCACATCCGCCAAACCGGCAGGCGGACCGCTGTACAGCACTTGCCCGCCGTGCTCACCGGCAGCCGGCCCCACATCGATCAGCCAGTCGGCCCGGCGCATGGTTTCCAGGTCATGTTCCACCACAAACAACGAATTGCCGGCCGCTTTCAAACGCTCAAGTGCAGTAAACAATGCTTCGCCATCCGCCGGGTGCAGGCCTGCCGAGGGCTCGTCCAGCACATAGATCACGCCGAACAGCTGCGAGCCCAACTGGGTGGCCAGGCGCAGTCGCTGCAATTCCCCTGACGACAAGGTCGGCGTGCTGCGCTCCAGGGACAGATAGCCCAGGCCCAACTCGGTGAGGGTGCTGACCCGCTCCAGCAAGTCCTGGGCGATACGCTGAGCCGCAAGGCGCTTTTCCACCGACAGCTTCATTTTGTCCTGCCCCGCCGCCACCGGGCGCAGCAGCTCGGCCAACTGCGCCAGCGACAGTTGCGACAGCTCGCCGATGTCCACCCCGGCAAACTTCACCGACAGCGCCGCCTTGTTCAGCCGCTTGCCCTCGCACGCCGGGCACGCACTGCCCTGCATGAACTGCGACACGCGCTTTTTCATCAGTGCGCTTTGGGTATGGCTGAAGGTGTGCAGGATATAGCGCCGCGCACCGCTGAACGTGCCCTGGTAGCTCGGCTCCAGCTTGCGTTTCAACGCGTCGCGGGTTTGCTGTGGGGTGAAGCCTGCGTACACCGGCACGGTCGGGGTTTCTTCGGTAAACAGAATCCAGTCGCGCTGCTTTTTCGGCAGGTCGCGCCACGGGATGTCCACGTCATAGCCCAGGGTCACGAGGATGTCGCGCAGGTTCTGCCCCTGCCACGCCAAGGGCCAGGACGCCACCGCACGCTGGCGAATGGTCAAGGACGGATCGGGCACCATCAGCGCCTCGGTCACCTCATACACGCGGCCCAAACCGTGGCAGTGCGGGCAGGCGCCCTGGGGCAGGTTCGGTGAAAAGTCCTCGCCGTACAACATCGCCTGCCCCGGCGGATAACTGCCGGCACGCGAATACAGCATGCGGATCAGGCTCGACAAGGTGGTGACGCTGCCCACCGACGAGCGTGCACTCGGCGTGCCGCGCTGCTGTTGCAGGGCCACGGCCGGGGGCAAGCCTTCGATAGCGTCCACATCGGGTACGCCGACCTGGTCAATCAGGCGCCGCGCATAGGGCGCCACCGATTCGAAATAGCGGCGCTGAGCCTCGGCATACACCGTGGAAAACGCCAGGGATGATTTGCCCGAACCCGAAACGCCGGTAAATACCACCAGGGCATCCCGGGGGATATCCACATCGACGTTACGCAGGTTGTGTTCGCGGGCGCCGCGCACGCGTACAAAGCCTGGGCGCTGGGCGGTGATCGGGGGGATGTTGCGCTGTGACGTCATGGGCAACCTTGTCTGGCGGTGAGCACGCTGCGCACCCGTTGCGTGAGGGCTTCGGGGCTGTAGGGCTTGCTCAGCAGATGAATGTCGGAGCTCAGCAAATGATTGCTGGAAAGAATGTCGCGGGTGTGCCCGGAGGTGAACAGCACCGCCACCGGCGGGTGCTGCACGCGCGCCCAGTCGGCCAGGTCGGTGCTTTTGACCCGGCCGGGCATCACCACGTCGGTAAAGATCAGGTCCGGCTGCACGCCGTTTTGCAGGGTTTGCATGGCCCGGTCACCGTCTTCGGCGGTCAGTACCGTGTAGCCCGATTGCTGCAGCAACTCGACCACGGTCAGGCGCACGCCTTCGTTGTCCTCGACCACCAGGATGGTTTCCTGGCCGCCACTGTGAGTCGCCTGCTCGGTGTCGACCTCACCACATTCGGGTTCCAGGCTGTGGGGGAAATACATCTGCACTACCGAGCCTTTGCCCTCCTCGCTCCACACCTCCACATGCCCGCCGCTTTGGCGCACAAACCCGAACACCATGCTCAGGCCCAGGCCGGTGCCGTGCCCTTCGCGCTTGGTGGTGAAGAACGGCTCGAACGCACGCTTGAGCACCTCCTGGGGCATGCCGACACCGGTGTCGGTCACTGCCAAACGCACGTATTCACCGGGCTTGATGCTTTTACCGATGCAATCGCCCGGGTTGAGGATGATATTTTCGCCGCTGATGCGAATCACGCCTTCGCCTTGCATGGCATCGCGGGCATTGATCGCCAGGTTGAGCAGCGCGTTTTCCAATTGGTTACGGTCGACATTGATGCACCAGGAATCCTGGGGCAGTTGCACGTCGATATGAATGGTCTCACCCAACGCCCGTTGCAGCAGTTCGCCTAAACCGGCGTAGATGCGTTGCGGGTTGTACACCGCTGGCGACAACGGCTGGCGACGCGCAAACGCCAACAGTTGCGAGGACAGCTTGGCGCCGCGCTCCACCGCCGCGATGGCCGCCGTGACCCGGCGCTGCACCTGGGGGTTGTCCGGCTCATTCCGGGCCAGCAGGTGCAGGTTGCCGGCGATCACTTGCAGCAGGTTATTGAAGTCATGGGCCACGCCGCCGGTCAGGCCGCCGATGGCTTCAAGCTTCTGGGATTGGCGCAACTGATCTTCGGCGGCGGAACGCGCTTGCACTTCGGCGGCGACGCGTTGCTCCAGGTTATGGGTCAGTTCCTGGCGCAGGCGCTCGGAATGCACGTGCTCGGTGGTTTCCACCACAATCGCCAACACCCCGGCTGGCTGCTGATTGTCCCCGGCGACGGGGCTGTAATAGAGGTCCAGCCAGACGGTTTCCGGCTTGCCGTTACGCAACAACACCAGGTCTTTGTTGTTAAACGTCAAGGTACCGCCCGCCAGGCAGGTGTCGACCACGTGGCGATTGAACTCGGCCACCTCCGGCCAGCCCAGCTCCACCGGCGTGCCGAGCAAGTACGGATGCCGGCCGCCGGCAAACACCGAATAGCTGTCGTTGTAGATCATGTAGCCGGCCCGCCCCCACAGCATCACCATCGGCACGGGCGAGGCCAGCATCATCTGCACGTTGCAGGCCAGGCTGGCGCTCCAGGTGTCAATCGGGCCAAGATCCGTGGCGGACCAATCGAAAGCACGGATACGCTGGGCCATTTCACCGGACCAGCCTTCACAGCCGTAGGGGTTGGATAAAAATTGCATCGGTTGGCTCTGTGCAAAGAGAGGGTATTTGCAACGTTTTGGAGCGCGCCAGCGGCGGATGGTTTCACTTGTTATAAGTTAGGAGGTAATGGCGACAAAAACCACTGCCCTCAATGAAAATCCCGGCTGCGCACATGAATGCCTTCCAGCAGCGGCGTCAGGTCGGTAAGACGCCCGGCAATCAGGTGCCGCACCTCACCCACCGCCTCCCAGCGCCCGTCGACTTTGAGCAACCGCGAGCCGACCAGCGCCAGGCGCTGGCGTTCTGCCAGGTCGCGCCACACCACCACATTGAGGTTGCCGAACTCATCTTCCAGCGTCACAAAGGTCACGCCGCTGGCGGTGCCAGGGCGCTGGCGCCCGGTCACCAGACCGGCGACGCTGACATTGCGCCCATGCTCCACCGCCATCAGCTCCAAAGAGCTGCGGCAGCGGCGTTTGCGCAACTCATCACGCAGCAACGCCAGCGGGTGCGGGCCGAGGGTGGTGCCAACCGTGGCGTAATCAGCCTGCAAGTCTTCGCCAACCGTCGGCGCCGGCAATTGCACCGCCGCTTCGTCGGGGCTCGGCAGGCCCGCGAACAACCCCAGCTGTTTATGCACGCCTGCCACTTCCCAGCGTGCCCGGTGCCGGTTGCCCGCCAGCGCACGCAAGGCCCCGGCATCCGCCAGCAACGCCTGGGCCCGCGCATCCAGGCCGGCGCGGTCGTCCAGGTCGGCAATGTCACTGAACACACGACGCTGGCGCGCCGCCTCGATGCGCCGTCCATCCTCCTCACGAAACCCCGAGATCATGCGCAACCCCAGGCGAATCGCCGGTTGCTGGCCGTCGACAGGCTCCAGGCTGCAATCCCAGTCACTGGCCAGCACATCCACCGGGCGGATCTGCAAGCGGTGGCGCCGCGCATCCTGCAGGATCTGGTCCGGGCTGTAGAAACCCATGGGCCAGCTGTTGATCAAGGCACAGGCGAACGCCGCCGGTTCATGGCACTTGAGCCAGCAACTGGCGTAGGTCAGCAAGGCAAAACTGGCCGCATGGGACTCGGGGAAGCCATAGCTGCCAAAGCCTTTGATCTGCTCGAAAATCTGCGCGGCAAATTCCTCGCTGTAGCCATTCTTGAGCATGCCGGTGCGCAGACGCTGCTGATGCGGTTCCAGGCCGCCGTGGCGTTTCCAGGCGGCCATGGAACGGCGCAACTGGTCGGCTTCGCCTGGGCCATAGTCGGCGGCAACCATGGCGATCTGCATCACCTGTTCCTGGAACAGCGGCACGCCCAAGGTGCGTTTCAACACTGCCTCAAGTTCCGGTGACGGATAAGTGGTGGGCTCTTCGTTATTCCGGCGCCGCAGGTACGGATGCACCATGCCGCCCTGGATCGGCCCAGGCCGCACAATCGCCACCTCAATCACCAGGTCGTAGAAGTTCTGCGGCTTGAGCCTGGGCAGCATCGACATCTGCGCCCGCGACTCGATCTGGAACACGCCGATGGTGTCGGCCTTGCTGATCATTGCGTAGGTTGTCGGGTCCTCCTTGGGGATCGTCGCCAATGCCAGATCGCGGTGGCGGTGGCGGCGCAGCAAGTCGAAGCAACGGCGTATCGCGCTGAGCATGCCCAACGCGAGGATATCCACCTTGAGCAGGCCGACGGCGTCGAGGTCATCCTTGTCCCACTGGATAATGGTGCGCTCGGCCATGGCGGCATTTTCCACCGGCACCAGGGTGTCCAGCGGGTATTCGGAAATCACAAAACCGCCAGGGTGCTGGGACAAGTGCCGGGGAAAGCCGATCAGTTGTTGAGTCAATGTCAGCACACGCCGCAGGATCGGGCTTTGCGGGTCGAAGCCGCCTTCGCGCAGGCGTTCCAGCGGCGGCGCATCTTCACTCCAACGCCCGCAACAGTCGGCCAGCGCGTTGATCTGGTCCGGCGGCAAACCGAGGGCCTTGGCCACGTCGCGCACCGCGCCGGACGCGTGATAACTGCTGACCACCGCCGTCAACGCCGCGCGGGTGCGGCCGTAGCGTTGGAACACGTACTGCAGCACTTCCTCGCGGCGTTCATGTTCGAAGTCCACGTCGATATCCGGCGGTTCATTGCGCTCCTTGGACAGGAAGCGTTCGAACAGCATATCCGTCAGGCTTGGGTCGATTTCGGTGATGCCCAAGGCAAAACACACCGCCGAGTTGGCGGCCGAGCCGCGGCCCTGACACAGGATCGAACGGCTGCGGGCGAAGCGCACGATGTCGTGCACCGTCAGGAAGTAGCTTTCGTAACCGAGGTCGCTGATCAACTGCAATTCCTTGTTGATCTGCTGCAAGGTCTTGGCGTCAACACCGTGTGGCCAGCGCTGGGCAATGCCTTCCTCGGTCACGGTGCGCAGCCAGGATTGGGCATCATGGCCGGCGGGCACCAGTTCGCGTGGGTAGTGGTAGCGCAACTGGCTGAGGTCAAAGGTGCAACGTTTCGCGATGGCCAGGGTTTCGTCGCGCAAGGCTTGCGGGTACAGCGCGGCCAACGCCTCGAGGCTGCGTAAATGCCGCTCGCCATTGGGGTGCAGGCGCGTGCCGGCTTCGGCCACCGGCACGTGATGACGGATCGCGGTCATGGTGTCTTGCAAGGCCCGGCGCCCGCGCGCATGCATATGCACATCGCCGCAGGCCACCGCCGGGATCTGCAGGCTGGCAGCCAGGGCCAGGCGCTGCTGCAAATGGCGCGCATCGTCCTGACCGCAGTGCAGGTGCACCGCCAGCCACAGGCGTTCGGTGAAGGTGTGTTGCAGCCATTGGAGGGTGGCCTGGGTGTCGCTGTCTTCGGCCACCCACAGCGCCAGCAGGCCGGGCATCGGTTGTTCGAAGTCGGCGTGCAGCAGGCGGTAACGGCCTTTTTCGGCGCGGCGGCGAGCCAGGGTGATCAGGCGGCACAGGTGTTGATAGCCGCTGAGATCTTCGACCAGCAACACCAGTTTCGGGCCGTTTTCGATGCGCACTTCGCTGCCGATAATCAGCGGCAAATCCACCGCCTTCGCCGCCTGCCAGGCTCGTACGATGCCCGCCAAGGTGCATTCGTCGGTGATCGCCAGGGCGCTGTAGCCTTGGCGCTTGGCACGTTCGAACAGCTCCAGCGCACTGGACGCGCCGCGCTGGAAACTGAAATTGGACAGGCAATGCAGCTCGGCATAGCTCATGCGAACCAGCCTTGCAGCCACAGCCCGTCGTTCTGCCCCACACAGCGATAGGCCCAGCCTTGCTGGCCGGCACGGGTGCGGATCAGGTAATAGTCGCGGCGGATATCGGCGCCGTCCCACCAGCCGGATTCGATGCGCTCCGGGCCCATCAGGATCTGCACGCCCTGCTCGGCCAGCAAGGTCGGTTCAGTCAGCAACCAGCCGGGGCGCTGCACCTTGTGCAAGGTCGGGCACGCACGGCTGTCGGCGCTCGCCTGCCAGGCACATTCGGGGCGGTGGTCGGCATGAAAGCGCAGGCTTTGTACAGCCTCATCGCCAAGCCGTGCGCGCAGGCGTTCGCGCAATTGCTCCCAAGGCAAGGTTTGTTGCGGGCGATCGTCGAACAGGTCCTGGCGTTGCGGCACAAACACCGGCAGGTCCTGGGCCACCAGGCGGAACCCGCGCACCGGAGAGGTGACTTGCACCTGTTCCAGGCGGCCACGGGCCAGTTCGAACAGCATCGACGGTTCGCGCTCGGCACTGAGCAGGCCGACCTTGATCACGCTGTCGGGCGCCTGGGCGTGTTCCAGGTGCAAGTCAAAGCGCTGCACGCCACTGTCGCGCCCGCAGAGGAAGGCGGACAAGTCACCGGTCAGACGTCGCAATGGGAACAGCAGCGCCTGGTGGGATTGCACGTCGAAATTCAGCTCGATGCGCACGTCGAACTGATCCGGCGGCTGGTAAAACGCCAGGGCCAGTGGGCGCTGCCCGCTCAGGGCATCCAGGTGCTTGAGCAAGCCGGCGTCAAAGCGTCGCGCCAGGGTGTGCCGAGGCAACGCCTGCACCTGGGCCAACGTACGCAGGCCCATGCGTGACAAGGCCGTGGACGTCTGCGGGTCAAGACCGGCGCGGTCGATAGGCAGTGGCGCCAGAGCCTGCTGCAAGGCGTCCTCGCCGATCGCCAAACCATCATAAATATTCGCCAGCACCCGCGCCGCCGCCGGGTTGGGCGCAGCGACGATACGGTGGCGAAAGCCCAATTCGGTCAACTCCTGGCGCAAGCGCGCCTCGAACTGCGGCCACGGCCCGAACAGGCCCAGGCTCGACTCGATCTCGAACAGCAACGCACGCGGGTAATACACGCTGACCTGAGAGCTGAAACGGTAGGCCCAGGCGGCGAGGAACTGCTGCCAGCGCTCGATTTCGGCGGGGTCGTATTCGGCGCTGGCAAAGGTTTTGGCCAGGGCATGCGCGGCCGTCAGCGATTGACCTGATCGCAGGCCCAAGGCGCGGGCGGCGGCATTGACGGTTTGCAGCACGCGGCGCTGCGGTGTGCCGGCCAGCAGTACCAACGGTTGATCCGGCTCAGGGTGCACACGCTGCACCCCGTCCAGCGCCAATTGCGGGAAGACAATACACACCCAGCGCATGGCAACCTCAGTGCCCCGCCAGTGCTATCGGCGCCGGGTGGGCCAAGCCGCCCCGGCACTTGAGCACCCGCACTTGCGCAGGTTTTGCCTCAACGGCCAGGCGCAAGGCGGCGGGCGATGAATTGACCGCCTCGCTCAAAGCGCGCCAGGCAAACGCCAGGGTTTGCCCGGTCTCGGCCGCCACCTGCAAGCGCCGCAAGGCGCGGTCGTCGGCCTTGCGCGGCCAGCACAGCACCGCGCCGCAACTGCCCGAACGCAGGCACTGCTCCACCGCCCACAACACGTCGCGCGCCTCGGCCTGGATCACCGAAAGCTGGCGCAAATCCACCCCGGCGTTCTGCCAGGCGTGGGGGTACGGCGTGTAGGGCGGCGCCACCAGCACAATCCGCTCGCCCGCCGTTGATAAGCGGGCCAGGGTTGGCAACACCAATTGCAGCTCGCCAACGCCCTCCTTCGCCATCAGGATTTCACTCAGCGCCGACTCCGGCCAACCGCCCGTGGGCAACACCGCGTCCAGCGCCGCCAGCCCAGTGGGGTGCACGCTGGCCGGTGGCACGGCGGGCCGGCCTTTCCAGACGCGGCCGCCATTGAACAGCGTATCCAGAGCAACGACGGCGCCCATCAACCTTGCCTCACCAGGCCGCAGAACACCCCTTCGATGGCCAGGTCCTGATCCGGCCCGACCACAATCGGTTGATACGCGGGGTTGCGCGGCAGCAGGCGCACCTGCTCGCCGTGGCGCTCAAAGCGTTTGATGGTGACTTCACCGTCCAGGCGTGCCACCACAATCTGCCCGTTCAAGGCTTCGGCGCTGCGGCGTACGCCCACCAGGTCGCCGTCGAGGATGCCGTCTTCGATCATCGAATCGCCCTGCACACGCAGCAGGTAATCCGGGGTTTTGGCGAAAGTGGCGGGGTCGAGTTGCAGACGATTGTGCACTTCGGCATCGGCGCCGATGGGCAGGCCGGCGGCGACACGGCCGAGTACGGGCACGTCCAGCCATTCGGGACGCGCCGGTTGGTTGAGCAGGCGGATGCCACGGGCCTGGTTGGGGTTGACCTCGATAAAGCCGGCTTCGGTCAGGGCCACCACGTGTTTGCGAGCGACGCTGCGCGAGGCAAAGCCGAACGCCTCGGCGATCTCGGCGAGGCTTGGGGGCTGGCCTTGTTGCGCGATACGGTCGCGGATGAAGGTCAGGATGGCGGTGCGGCGGGGGGTCAGGGTTGTCATGGAGTACATTTGTACTCTTGCGGGAAATTTCTGACAATAGCCGGTAGTCGGGATTGGGGGGCTGTTGGGGTTGGGGTTGGGGTTGGGGTTGGGGTTGGGGTTGTGTGCATATCCATTATTTGGGTAACGGCGGCTTATGGTTCCGCTCTTACAGCGGCTCACTTTTTGAAGGACCGGAATGCCGGCCCAGCAAAAAGTAAGCAAAAAGTCCTCGCCCCAACACTCGGTGCCTCGCTGTGGCTCGGCATGCCCGCAATCCGACAGTGATTTGGGGGGCCGCCGCGATGGGCCATCCTTGGCCCAGCGCGGCTAAACCGGCATCCCTGCCGGTTTACCCCCCAAATCCCTGTC
>NZ_JAAQWL010000008.1:0-328744 GCF_012985495.1 Pseudomonas sp. WS 5146 | reverse complement strand
ACGCGATGCTCGGCGACGATGAGTTGTACATCGCCGCCTACCTCGGCTCGCTGAAGATGGCGTTTTTCAGCACGATTTTGTGCCTGTTGATCGGCTACCCGATGGCCTACGCCATTGCCAGCGCGCGCAAAGAGATGCAGACCGTGCTGGTGCTGCTGATCATGATGCCGACCTGGACCGCGATCCTGATCCGCGTGTATGCGTGGATGGGCATCCTCAGCAACAACGGGTTGCTCAACGGCTTCCTGATGTCCATCGGGCTGATCAACGAGCCGCTGCAGATCCTCAACACCAACATTGCGGTGTATATCGGCGTGGTCTATTCGTACCTGCCGTTCATGATCCTGCCGCTGTACGCCAACCTGGTTAAACACGACCAGAGCCTGCTGGAAGCCGCATCGGACCTGGGTTCGAGCACCTTCAACAGCTTCTGGAAAATCACCGTGCCGCTGTCCAAGAACGGCATCATCGCCGGTTGCATGCTGGTGTTTATCCCGGTGGTGGGCGAGTTCGTGATTCCTGAACTGCTCGGCGGCCCGGAAACCCTGATGATCGGTAAAGTGCTGTGGCAAGAATTCTTCAACAACCGTGACTGGCCGGTGGCGTCTGCCCTGGCGGTGGTGATGCTGGCGATCCTGATCGTGCCGATCATCCTGTTTAACCGCAGCCAAGCCAAAGAGATGGAGGGCAAGATATGAAGCGCTTCAGTTTCTCGAGTTTCATGCTGGTAGCGGGGTTGCTGTTTATCTACCTGCCGATGCTGATCCTGGTGATCTACTCGTTCAACGAATCCAAACTGGTGACGGTGTGGGGCGGTTGGTCGATCAAGTGGTACGTGGGCTTGCTGGACAACACCCAGTTGATGGGCTCGGTGGCACGCTCTCTGGAAATCGCCTGCTACACCGCCGTTGCGGCGGTGGCATTGGGTACGCTGGCGGCGTTCGTGCTGACCCGTATCAGCCACTTCAAGGGCCGCACGCTGTTCGGCGGCCTGGTGACTGCGCCATTGGTGATGCCCGAAGTGATCACCGGTCTGTCGCTGTTGCTGCTGTTCGTGGCGATGGCGCAGATGATCGGCTGGCCCCAGGAACGTGGCATCGTCACCATCTGGATCGCCCACACCACGTTCTGTGCGGCGTATGTGGCGGTCGTGGTGTCGGCGCGCTTGCGTGAGCTGGACCTGTCGATCGAAGAAGCGGCGATGGACTTGGGTGCACGGCCATGGAAGGTGTTCTTCCTGATCACCATCCCGATGATCGCGCCGTCCCTGGCAGCGGGCGGCATGATGTCGTTCGCGCTGTCGCTGGACGACCTGGTACTGGCCAGCTTCGTGTCGGGGCCGGGTTCGACTACGTTGCCGATGGAAGTGTTCTCGGCAGTACGTCTGGGGGTTAAACCCGAGATCAACGCCGTGGCCAGTTTGATTCTGCTGGCGGTGTCGCTGGTGACCTTCCTGGTGTGGTTCTTCAGCCGTCGGGCCGAAGAGATGCGCAAGAAGGCGATCCAACAAGCCATCGAAGAAGCGGCGGCGGACGGTTGGCAGCAACCGGACAAGCGCCGGGCGCCTGCGCCGGTCTAACTGGCGCAACACGTAAACAATGTGGGAGCTGGCTTGCCTGCGATAGCGGTGTGTCAGTCGAAGGATGAGTCGACTGACATGGCCTTATCGCAGGCAAGCCAGCTCCCACATTTGATTGCATTTCAAGTCAGCTATGCAGCCCATGGCGATTTGCGAATCACCTCGACAAAATTCATCGGCTTGAACCCCGGCTCCTGGTCCACCAACACATCGGTCTTCACGTTGCCAAACGTGGTCTGCGGGCGATGGCGCAAGCCGTCGGCAAACGCGCAGATGATGCATTCCTTGAACTCTTCGCCGCGTGGATGCGCATGCACCACGGCCTCGCGCTGCACGCTGGAAAAGGCGGCGTAGTCCATGCCCAGCACGTCCATCTCAACGCCTGCAGTCACCAGTGCTACGGTCGGGCGCAAGTGCTGCGGTACACCCGGCGTGGTGTGCAGGGCGATCGACAGCCAGACTTGTTCGATATCGTCATCGCTCAGCCCGTAAGGCTTGAGGAACGCGGCCGCTGCATTGGCGCCGTCCACTTCGAAACGCTCGTTGTCACTGCGATGGCCTTCGACCAGGCCCAGGTCATGGAACATCGCGCCGACGTAAAGCAGCTCCGGGTTGTAGGCCAGTTGCTTGCGCTCACCGCTCAACGCACCGAACAGAAACACCCGGCGCGAGTGGTGGTACAGCAGGTCGGACTCGACGTCGCGGATGTATTCGGTAGTGGCCTTGGCCAGGGCGCTGTCCGGGATCTGGATGCCGGCGATGGAGTTGCTCATGGTCGTTCTCCTCAACAAAGCGCCGGGGGCGGCGCCGATGAGTGAAGTCTGGTCGCGTGCCCGCGATGGGGCTATCGCGGCGAGGGTGCGATGTCGGCCAATGTGGCTCGATATCAAGCCACATGCGGTCAAATGTGGGAGCTGGCTTGCCTGCGATGCTGACGACTCGGTCTGTCAGTTAGACTGAGGGGAGGCCATCGCAGGCAAGCCAGCTCCCACAGGGGTTTATGTTCCTCCAGTAGAAGGTGTGTTGTTCATGGGCAAAACCGTCGCCATCCTGATCTTCCCCGGCGTCCAGTCACTGGACGTGACCGGCCCCATGGATGTGTTCTGCGAGGCCAACCGTTTCCTGCTGCCCGAAGACCATTATCAGCTTGAAGTGATCGGCCTGGGCCACGGTACGATGGCCGCCTCTAACGGCCTTTCATTGCAGGCCCATCGGCATTACCCCGAAGCCCTGCAAGCCTACGACTTGCTGCTGGTCGCTGGTGGCCCTCAGCTGCCCTTCGAGGATTTCGGCGCCCAGTTTGATGATTGGCTGCGCGGTGCCGCCGCACGCGCACAGCGCTTTGGCTCGATCTGCAATGGCGCCTTCATGCTGGCGCGCGCCGGGTTGCTCGATGGCAAAACCGTCACCACGCACTGGAACGATGCCGCCGACCTGGCGCGCCTGTGCCCCTCGGCCCAGGTGGATGCCGACCGTCTCTACGTGCAGGACGGTAATCTCTACACCTCGGCGGGCGTCACGGCTGGCATCGACCTGTCGCTGTACCTGCTGGCCCAGGATCACGGCCCGGAAGTTGCGCTGAGCGTGGCCAAGCGACTGGTGGTGTTCACCCAGCGCTCGGGCGGGCAGTCGCAGTTCAGCCCGTTCCTCACGCCTCACGCCGAAAGCACTTCGGCGGTGGCGTTGGTGCAGCTTTACGTACTGGCGAACTTGACCGGGGATTTGACCATTGCCGATCTGGCCAAGGCGGCCAACATGAGTGCGCGTAATTTCTCTCGGGTATTTGCTCGTGAGGCGCGCATAACGCCTGCCGAGTTTGTCGAGCGGGCGCGAGTGGACGCGGCGCGGGTGATGCTCGAAAGCAGCCCCGCACCGCTCAAGACTGTGGCCTATCAATGCGGTTTCCGTGACGCCCAGCACATGCGCAGTGTGTTCAACCGCCGGCTGGGCGTGACGCCGCAACAGTTCCGGCTTAACTTTGCGGCGCCGGTGTGAGCGTGTCGTAGGCTTCCAGCGCGCGCAGCGAATAGATGTACGCAGCACCGGCATTCAGCGAGATGGCGGTGGCCAGGGTGGCGGCAACTTCTTCTCGGGTCGCGCCGGCCTTGATCGCCGCGTCGGCATGCGCGGCGATACAGCCGTCGCAGCGCGTGGTGATGGCCACGGCGATGGAAATCAGCTCACGGGTCTTGGCGTCGAGTACTTGGTTTTCCTCGGCAGCCTCGCCCAGCGCCATGTAGGCTTTGACCATCTTCGGGTTGCTCTTGCCCAGCGCGCCAAAGGTTTTATTCACGTTAGCAAGCAAGTTGGACCAGTTATTGAACATTGCGGTAACTCCTGAACGGGTTGGGTGTGAAGCCAGTGTGCGCGGTTCAGGTTTGGCGCTTTTGTTCGATCCACTCACCTTTTTGACCGATGCTCGCAAATGAACTCCATCGACACCCTGATTGCGTTGGCCAACCTGCGCGGCAGTCTGGATCTGCGCTGCCAGTTCCAGGGCGCGTGGGCCATGGACCACGGGCCTGAGCCGCTGGGCGTGGCGCCGTATCACATTGTGCTGGCGGGCACCTGCCACGCCGAGTTGTCGGGCGGCCAGCAGGTGACGCTGGAGGAGGGCGACATCCTGTTGATGCCCGGTGGCGCGACGCACCTGGTACGCAGCCAGGGCGCGCGGGTCAAGCCGGTGGCGCAGACCGTCATCGAGGGCGGCCTGTTGCCGATCCACCGCCTGGGAGGAGAGCAGCCGGACGTGGATATGCTCTGCGGCAACTTTCACTACAACCGCCAGTCGTTGTTGTTCAGTGCGTTGCCGGACTACCTGGTGGTGTCCAGCCGTGAGTGGCAGGGCGATGGGCAGTTGGCCGCGTTGATTGCTTTACTGCGCAGCGAAGCGGACGGCCAGCAACTGGGCGCACGCTCGTTTATCGACGCGCTGTCGTCGGCCTTGTTCACTCTGATCCTGCGCACCTGGCTGACCCGCCAGGCGCCGGTGGCGGGCACCTTCGCGTTGCTCGCCGACAAGCGCCTGAGCAAAGCCTGGCAGGCGATGCTGGCCGAGCCCGGCCATGAGTGGACCATCGACAGCCTGGCGGCAGCCGCCACCATGTCGCGGGCCACCTTCATGCGGGCGTTTGTGAAAGTCGCGGGCGTGTCGCCGTGGGTGCTGCTGACGCAGCTGCGCATGGAGTTGGCATTCAACCTGCTGCGCCAATCGCGCCTGAGCCTGCTGGATATCGCGGCGCAGGTGGGTTACCAGTCCCAGGCGGCGTTCAGCAAGAAGTTCAAGGAAACCTATGGCGAGGCGCCGGGGCGGATGCGGGCGAACACAGACTAACTGCGATAGCATCAACTCGGTCTGCCTGATGGACCGAGTTGATGCTATCGCAGGCAAGCCAGCTCCCACACAAGCCAGCTCCCACATTGATCGGGTTTACAGGCTGTTACCGGGCAGGCAACAGCTTCAGCGTGCCACGGGTATTCGCCGTCACCTCTTCCTCACTGAAATGCGCCTGCTCGTACCCACCCTCGATATAGGTTTCCGCCTGGTCGCCATAGTGCGAGTCAAACGGCACCCCGCTTTGCCCCACGGGGTTGATGGTCAATGCATGGGCCGGGTCGGCAAAGTCGATCAGGCGCCGGGTCGACGGGCCATAGGTCACGGGCCACGGCGCAGGGCCGATCATGGCCGATTGGTTATTCGGCACTTCGTGGGTGCCGGGCGCCGGGAATGGGCCGACGTTGAAAATCTTGTCCAGTGGCTTCTGCATGCCCAACGGATGCCCATGGGTCAGGGTATGGGCCTTGCCCCACTGCCATTGCGACGGGTCATCGCCAAAGGTGGCCTTGAGGTGCGCGAGGCTGTTGTCCCAGGCGAGTTTTACCGTGTCCGCGCGCTTGCCGTTCCACCATGGCGAGTCCGCCGAGGCGGCCAGGCGTGGCAGTGCGGCGTCGATCACCCGCGTGGTGATCAGGGTTTTGAACATCGCATCGCCCAGTTTCGGGTGGAAGGCCGCGTCGGTGAGGTTGAACAGAAACTGGTTGAACAGCGTGGCGCTGGTGGAGTCCAGCGGGTAGTCGCCTTTCCAGCTTGCAAGCTGCTCCACCAGTTTCAACTGCGCCGGGTCCTTGACCACTTCACGCAGCACCGGCAACAGCGGCGCCAGCAGGCGTGGGCCGTAGGCGGTGGTGGTGCCCAATTGCAAGGCCTGGCTGTTGTTCACGTCCCACTTCACGCTTTTATCGCTCAACTGCGTGTTCAACTGCTGGCCGCGGTCGGCGAGGTTGTAGTAACCAGGGATTTCCATGCCGGTGGGTGAGGCCGGTTGGGCGTTGGCCGACACCACATAACCACGGGCCGGGTTTTCTTCCTGTGGGTTGGCGCTGAACGGGTAGAAGCCCAATTTGTCCGCCTGGGCGGTGCTGCCGTCGAGAATGAATGCCGGGTTAACGCCGGCCGGGCGGATCGGCAACTGCGCCGCCGCCCACCAACCGATATCGCCCTTGGCATTCGCCCACACGATATTCAGGCCCGGCGCGGACACCTTGGCAGCGGCGGCGCGCACTTTGGCCAGGGTGTCGGCGCGGTTGAGTTCGTAGAAGCCTTCGAGGATAGGGTTTTCGGTGTCGAGGAACGCCCACCACATGGCAATCGGCGTGCTGCCGGCATTCTCGCCCAGCACGTCATTGATGATCGGGCCGTGGGGTGACTGACGCAGGGTGAGCGTCACCGGCGCCTGGCCCTTGACCGCAATCTGCTGTTCGCTGCTGGTCAGGTTGACCCATTGGCCGTGGTACCAGACCTGGTTGGGGTTGTCCGGGTTGACCTTTTCGGCGATCAGGTCGAGGTCATCGTTCTGGAACATGGTCAGGCTCCAGCCGAAATCCAGGTTGTGCCCCAAAAACGCCACCGGCACCAGTGCGTTGTGATAGCCGTACAGCTCAAAACCCGGCGCCGACAATTGCGCCTCGTACCACACCGACGGCACCGAGAAACGGATATGCGGGTCACCGGCCAGCAACGGTTTGCCGCTTTTGGTGCGGCTGCCGCTGATGGCCCAGGCGTTGCTGCCTTCGAACTGCGGCAAACCGTTGTCGGCCAGGGCCTTGTCGCTCAAGGTGGCAAGGGCGCCGAGGGATTTCCAGTCACTGGCGGCCAGGTTGAGGGCGCCCTTGGGTTGCCAGTCGAGGTCGAAGACTTTCAGGTAGTCGCTGCCGAGCTGGTCGCGCACGTAAGTCAGCAGCGGCTCGGTACGAAACGCGGCAGCAAAGCTGTAGGCCATATACCCGGCAACACTGATGGTGTCTTCGGCGGTAAACCGTCGTTTAGGAATGCCCAGCACGTCAAACTCCACGGGGCTGGCGTGGCTGTCCTGATATTGGTTGATGCCATCCAGGTAGGCTTGCAAGGCCTTCCAGGCTGCCGAGTCGTGGTCCATGTGCTCGACGTAACTCAAGGCGCGCTCGCGAATGCGCAGGCTGCGAAACAGCTTGTCGGTCTCCAGCACCTTCGGCCCCAGCACCTCGGCCAGCTCGCCACGGGCCAGGCGCCGCATGATTTCCATCTGGAACAGCCGGTCCTGGGCATGCACATAGCCCAGGGCGCGGTACAGGTCGGTCTCGTTCTCGGCGCGAATGTGCGGCACGCCACGGTCGTCATAACGCACCGTGACGGCGCCTTGCAGGTTGGCCAGTGTCTCGGTGCCCTGGCGGGTCGGTTGCTTGCTGTACACATACCAGCCAGCGCCGGCCAAGAGGGCGGCAATCAGGATAGCGAGCACGGTCAGGCTGCGTTTCATGGACGGTCCTTGAGTCAGTCACCTTGAAGGTCAACGGAGTCTAATCGGTTTGGTGAGAACTGCGGGAATTGCTGATACGCCGCAGCGACAGCCGAGGTTCAAGTGCCGAATGTGTCGAGTACGCTACTATTGCGCCGGTCATCTTTGAGCTTTTTTCCATGACTTGCGCCACGCAACCTACCCCAGACTCCAGCCGCCCCGAGGTTGCCTACGCGTGCTGCCTGGAAGCGCCCTCGTTGATCGGCCGGTTTTTGCAGCACCCGCCGGAGGGCTTTGACGCCCGGCTGTCCGCCCAGGGCCTGCCGTACTTCTTCACGCCATTTGACCTGCTGACGACGGCTGAAGACGAGTTCGTGAAGCGTGTGCGCGGCTGGCCCGGGTTTGGTCTTTGGAATGCGTGGCTGCGTATCGACAGCTGCTTTGTCGGCACCACGGTCAGCGAATATTCGCCATTGCCCCGCAACGTGTCACCCCAGGACCTCGCGCAGTGGCTGCAAGAAGAGTGCGCACCGCAGCGCAAACTCACGGTCGTCAAAGATGTGCCCTGCGACTCGCCGCTGCTGAGCGAGGCGGATAACCGCTACGCACAAGCCTTGATCGAGGACTGCACCCGGCGCGGCTTTATCAGCCTCGAAGGCCAGGCGCTGGCTTATGTGCCGATCAACTTCAGCAGCATCGACGAGTACCTGGCGCGTTTGTCCCACAGCCGTCGACGCAATATCCGACGCAAACTGCGCAGCCGCGAGGCGTTGCGGGTGGAAGTCCTGGACACTGGCGATGCGCGCTTCAACGATGAGGCGTGGCTTGCGCAGTTGTACGGCCTGTACAAGGCGGTGTACGACCAGAGCGAGATTCACTTTGACCTGTTGACCCCGGCGTTTTTCCGCAGCTTGTTGCAGGACGCCGCCAGCAACGGGCGGGTGTTCTGCTACTGGCACTGCGACGAACTGATCGGCTACAACCTGTGCTACGTAGAGGGCGACAAGCTGCTCGACAAGTACATCGGGCTCAACTACCCACAAGCGTTGGAATTCAACCTGTACTTCGTCAGCTGGTTTGTGAACCTGGAATACGCCGTGGCCAATGGGCTGAAATTTTATGTGGCGGGTTGGACCGACCCGCAGGTCAAGGCCAGCCTCGGCGCCGACTTTACCTTCACCCGTCATCTGGTCTGGATCCGCAACCCGTTGCTGCGCAAGCTTGGCAACCGTTTCCGCCATCACTTTGAAAGCGATGCGCAGTGGCAGCAGGAGAAATCCCAATGAGCCAGGACCGCGCGCCGCTGATCCTCGATTTTGACAGTGCCGTGAGTGACATTCCCGGCGCGATTACCTTGCCCATGCAGGCCTGGCAGGAAAAAATCCGCTTCGGTTGCCGCTGGGCGCAGTTCAAGGAGCTGGAAACCGCCCTGCACGCGCAGATGCCCAGCGATTACGGCTGTGTGTTCACCGGCAGCGGCGATTATCACCACCTCAGCCAGCTGCTGTTGAACCGCCTGCCGACGCAGCAGAAATTCCAACTGATCATTTGCGACAACCACCCTGACAACATGCGCTACCCGTTCGGCATCCATTGTGGCTCATGGGTTTACTGGGCCAGCCGTTTGCCACAGGTCGAGCATGTGCATGTGTTGGGCATCGGTTCCCAGGATATCGGCCTGGGCCATGCCTGGGAGAATCACTGGTCGCCGCTGCTCAAGCGCAAGCTGACTTACTGGAACGTCAACGTCGACACGCGCTGGATGAACTGGATCGGCGCCGGGCGCAGCAACCGTGCGTTCGGCAACGCCGATGAGCTGATGCGTGCGTTCCTCGCGCAGTTCGACCGTTCACTGCCGGTTTACCTGTCCATCGACAAAGACGTGCTGAGCCCCGAAGTGGTCAACACCAATTGGGACCAGGGCGAGTTTCTGGAGCAGCATTTGAACGATCTGATCGACGCTTGCCAGGGCCGGATCATCGGGGCGGACATCACCGGCGATGTGTCGGCTTACCACTATGAGAGCAAGTTCAAACGCTGGTTAAGTGCCTCCGATGGCCAGGAAGAACTGCCGCCGGCGCAGGTGCAGATCTGGCAACAGCAGCAGAACGAGCTGAATGGCCGGCTGGTGGCGCGTATCAATCAGGGGTGGCGACAATAGCTTTTAGCTGGGCGAATACGCTTTCGAAGTGTTCGTCCGTCAGCCAATGGCTGTTGCTGATCGACAGGGTGCGGCTGGCAAATGCCTGGGCCTGGCTAATGTCGCCGCCCGGTTGCAACAGCGGGACGACGGCGGGGTAGTCCGGCAAGGTGTGGATAAACAGGCGGGTCACGCCGAGCCCGGATGTCCACAGTTGCGCCATGGCGGCATCACGCGCCTGCGCGGTCGGCATCAGCACCATCAAAAACGGCCAGGTGCCTTGCTGCCCCAGCCGGTCCATGATCACCGCGACGCCGGGTAAGTCATTCAAGCGCGCCGCCCGGCGTAAGGCGCGGGTACGGCCTTGTTGCAAGTAGTCAGGCAAGCGCGCCAGTGCGGCGGCGCCGACCTTCTGCCGATAACCGCCGAGGCGGTGCAGCGGGATATCGTTGAACGAAAAATCATCACCCACGGCGGCCACTTCATCACCCTGTGCCAGCGCCGTGCGCAACGCCTTGCCATACACGTAGTGCAAGCCGCGCGGTTGGTAAAGCAGCGCGTAACCCCAGAGTTCGGCGCTACGTTGCAGCTCCCAGCGCAGGCTGAAGGGCAGGTCCTGCGCGCACTGACGGTGCAATGCCTGATGCAGCACCGGGTCGCGGCTGAACAGCACACCGCCTTCGGCTGTGGTCAGGCCTTTGCCCAGCGCCAGGCTGAAAAACCCCACATCGCCTTTGAGCCCGACGCTGCGGCCATCGTCGAGGGCGCCCAGGGCTTGGGCGGCGTCTTCGATCACCACGGCGCCGACTGATTCGGCAATACGCTTGGCGGCGTCCACATCGGCCACGCGCCCGGCCAGGTGGGTGACCACCACGGCCAGGGTGCTGTCGTCGCACAGTTGCTTGAGGTGTTGCTCGTCGAGGTCAATGCTGCCGGGCTGCAAATCACAGGGCACCACCCGTAACGGCGGGCAGTAATGCGCGGCCAATGCCACCAATGGGCAGGTGTACGCAGGCACAATCAGCCGAGTGCGGCCAGGCATGCGCTGCTGCAACACGCGCAAGGCGATGATCAGCGCGGCGGTGCCGGAGCAGGGCAGTGCAGGCAGTGGAATCGAAAACTGGCGGGCCAGCGACTGGGCGAGGTCGCCCGATAAACTGAGCAAGTCCCGCCCGCGCAAGGGCAGGCCGGCGGTGGGCGGGATTTCTTTGTTCATGACACCAGTGGCTGCGAAGGTTCGGCCTCGACGGTTTTGCTCTCTTTGTCTTCACTGCGCGCCAGGCACAGGATGCCCGCGATGATCAGCGCGCCGCCGATGATTTTCGGCCAGGTCAGGGTGTCATCGAACAGCCAGACCGAGATCAGCGTCACGCTGATCAACTCCAGGTGCGAGGCCGCAAACGCCGGGCCTACCGGGGCGTATTTGAGCAAGGTCATCCAGGTAAAAAACGCGCCGATATAGCCGACAAAGGCGCCGTAGATCCACGGTGCGCCAAACACCCGGGCCAGCCACGCGACGTCCATGGTCAACGGTTCGGCATGCACCGAGGCAAATTTGAAACTGACCTGCGCCAAGGTGTCGAAAATGATCAGCGCGAGAAAACCCAGGATATAAAAACGTTTCATCATTCAAACCCTACGACGGTCACGCCACAGGCGATCAGCATGATGCCGATCAACCGCCATTTGCTCAGGCTTTCCTTGAACAGGAAACGCCCGGCAATCATGATCACCACAATGTTGATCGAACCCAGCATCACGCCGACCGACAACGGCACCAGCGTCAGGAACGCCAGCCACAACACGAATTCGAAGACATAGCAGATCATCCCCAGCCAGATCCACGGGCGCTTGAGCATGTGTTTCCAGTGGGCGAGGCCGTCATGCTCGGCGCTGGCCGAGGCGGCGGCTTTGAACGCCAGTTGGCCGGACGTATCGACGATAACGTTGAGCATCCAGAGGATGATGGTTAACTGGCTCATGGAGTCTCGCGTCTGCTTGCAATGTCACTGGACGCTTACAATACAGGAGCCTGCCGGCCAGGTTATCGGAGTTTGCCGGTCAAACAGCCAGCGTTCAGTTTGACGCCTTGCTCCACTGGCAATAGCAGCCCACCGCCAGGGTGTGGGTGGCATCGACTTCGCGCCCGGCCTCCAGGGCTTTGAGGATAGGCTCGATAAAGCTGTTGCTCGAATTGCACGTCAGCCCTTCGCTGTACGGCCCGAAGTACGCGAGTTTGCCGCTGCGATCCCAAATGCCTACGGCCGGAGTCGCCGGCACTTGGTCGGCGCCGAGCAGGGCATTGAGCGGTTTCATCTTGCGCAAATTGTCGGGCAGTTGGCCGTGGCTGCCGGCCTTTTGCAGGGCATAGAACTCGACGCCCTGGGGCGCGTATTGCTCGATCAGTTCGCCCAGGTGCTGCTGGTTGCCGACGTTGCAGGGGCAGGCCGGGTCCCAGAAGTGCACCAGGCGAATCGGGCCTGGGCCTGCCAGTTCGGCGGGCAGGCGCAGGGCATCACCGGAAAACACCGCGGTGTGTTCGCTGAATGCGCGCAAATAGCGGCCCTGGAACCAGTCATAAGCCGCCCACAGCACGCCGGCGCAGATGACCAACAGCAGGCCGGCAAACAAGGCGGAGCGGTAGGGTTGTCGCATTCGGAACTATCCTCGAAGGTCGCGTAGCTTGCCATGCTTGCCCTGACAGATGAATATCGCAGCTCGATATTCATCTTCACCGTCAGTCTGGAAGCCTTTATGCCTGTGAGTTTTGACCCCGATCATCTGCGCGAGAGCTTGCGGCCACTGGTGGATGCGCAACCGCTCAGCGCCGAGGCGCGGGTCTACCAGCGTTTCTATGGGCTGGACCTGGCGGCGCGCAAAGTACCCGTCGTGAGCCGTTTGGGCCGTTTTGAAGTGGATGGCTTCCAGGTGGTAGCGCAGGTGTGGTGGCCGTCTGCGCCGGTGGCGACAATGTTCATGTACCACGGCTTCTACGACCATATGGGCCTGTACCGGCATGTGGTGGACTGGGCGCTGGATCAAGGTTTTGTGGTGATTGCCTGCGACTTGCCGGGCCACGGTCTTTCCAGTGGCGAGCGCGCCAGCATTGACGATTTTGTGGTGTACCAGGACGTGGTGCAGGCGCTGTTTGCGCAGGCCCACAGCTTGCAACTGCCGCAACCGTGGCACCTGTTCGGGCAAAGCACTGGCGGTGCGGTGGTGGTGGACCATTTGCTCAACCACGGCGCCGACAGCCCGGCCCAGGGCAAGACCTTCCTGCTCTCGCCCCTGGTACGGCCGCGTGCATGGGGTTGGTCGCAGGTCAGCTATTACCTGCTGCGCCCGTTCGTCAAAGGCATTGCGCGGCGGTTCAGCGAGAACACCCACGATCCCAAGTTCAAACCCTTCCTGGAAGCTGACCCGCTACAGCCGCGCCAACTGCCGACCGCGTGGGTGGGCGCGCTGGCGCGTTGGATCAAACGCATCGAAGCTGCGCCGCAAAGCCCACGGCGGCCGGTGATCGTGCAGGGAGAGGAAGATATGACGGTGGACTGGCAGCACAACTTGCAGGTGCTGCGGAGCAAGTTCGACCAGCCGCAGGTGCTGATGCTGCCGCGTGGTCGGCATCACTTGGCCAATGAGATTCCCGAGATTCGCGAAGAGTACTTCAAATTCCTGACGGATCATCTGAAGTAACACCGTTCAAATGTGGGAGCTGGCCTGTTTCCACATTACTTATTGCGTCAGGCTGGAAGTGCTTTGACCTACTGCAAGTCCGGCGCGAATCGCGGCCAGCGCCGCCTTGTAATACGCCCGACCGTCCGGCGACTCCGCAAACGTGGCGAATTCTTCCAGTTCCGGGTCGGACAAATCTCGATAGACGTACAACAGTGTGTTGTTCAAGTCATTGCCGATCTGCTGCATCAGCCGCTCACGTTGGCCGTTCAACATGCCTTGCGCCTGACCGCCGCCCAACAGGCCGGGAATCATCTGGCTCAAACTGTCGGCTGCTACGCCGGCAATCGCCAGGCTGACTTCTGCGCCGGCTTCACGGGCCGGCAGCGCCTGGGCCAGGTGGCCGATGATCAGGCTGCGGGTGGCGTCGGCTTCGATGTGCGGCAGGCCCTTGGCATTTTTTGCCAACTGGTCGCGGCGCGTGGCCAGCAATTCAGCTGCAACGATTTTGCGACCCAACGGCGACTGGAAAAACGCCAGGGCAGGTTTCGGGTCCGCCAGGTTTTTGCGCAATTGCGCCTCGGCCCGCTGGTCCACGGCCTGGGCGGCGAAGCGTTTATTGCTGTTATCCACCAGCGCCTGGTACACCGCCGGCGGCAGGCTATTGCGATAGCGTTGCTGTGCGGCACTCAGGGCGTCATTAAAATGCGCACGTTGTTCGGCCCAGCCGGCGACCTTGTACAACTGGTCATGGCCGTCTGCCCAGGCGGGCAAAACGCAGAACATCAGCAAGGAAAAAAACAAACGACGCATAGGGACTCCTGTCAGTCGGCCACTATTGTCCGTGTCGGGCGTAGGATTTGTCGAGAAATCCTATCAGTCACCTGACTAAAGTGTGTTCAGACGCTCGGCGGCTCTGTCGGATTCATAGGCGTATGGATACTATGCGCGCCATGCAAATATCCCTCGAACACCCGCTGCTGCAACGCATCGTCGACGACCTGGCCGAAAAAGGTTGGTCGCAGCAGAACGGCTTCCTGCCCCAGGCTCTGACCCTGGAGTTGGCGGCTGAGTGCCGTAAACGTGCGGCTGAGGGTGAATTGGCCCCGGCGGCTGTAGGACGCGGCCCCGCGCAGGAGATACGCGAGGGTATTCGCGGCGACCATATCCAGTGGCTGGAGGAGGGCGACGCCGCTGTCTGCGAGAGCTACATGAGCGTGATGGACAGCCTGCGCCTGGCCATGAACCGCAGCCTGTTCCTGGGCCTGGAAGATTTCGAAAGCCACTTCGCGATGTACCCGCCAGGGGCGTTTTACCTCAAGCACCTGGACCGTTTTCGCGACGATGACCGGCGCATGGTCTCGGCAGTGGTCTATTTGAATGACGCCTGGTTACCTGAGCATGGCGGCCAGTTGCGCATGTACCTCAAGGGCGGCGTGGAATACGATGTGGTGCCCACCGGCGGTAGCCTGGTGGTGTTCCTGTCCGGGGAGGTGCCCCACGAAGTCCTGCCCGCCACGCGCGAACGCCTGTCCCTGACCGGCTGGTTTCGCCGACGCGGTAACGAGCCGTTTTAACCATGCAAAAGATTCTGATCAGCCGCTGCCTGCTCGGGCACAAGGTGCGCTACGACGGTGGCGCCAGCGGCCCCTTCGATCAATTGGCGGCCTGGCAGGCCGAAGGCCGGGTGGTTGCGATTTGCCCGGAAGTATCAGGCGGTTTGCCGACACCGCGTCCCTCCGCCGAGATCCCGGGCGGGCAGGGCATTGATGTGTGGGAAGGGCGTGCGCAAGTGCTGACGGCCGAGGGCGAAGACTTCAGCGCCGCCTTCCTCGACGGCGCCCGCCAGGCACTGGCGTTGGCGCAGCGGCATAACATCCGCATCGCGATTTTCAAGGCCAATAGCCCGTCCTGCGGCAATCTGCTGACCTATGACGGCACCTTCAGCGGCGTGAAGGTCAGCGGCGAAGGCGTGACGGCGGCGCTGCTCAAGCGCCATGGCGTGCGGGTGTTCAGTGAACTGGAGCTGCCTGAGGCGGCAATTGCCCTGGCACAACTTTGAGGTTCAACCCAGATCAAATGTGGGAGCTGGCTTGCCTGCGATAGCGGTGTCGACTGGCATGCCGCCATCGCAGGCAAGCCAGCTCCCACATCGACTGTGTTTCACTCAGGTGCAAACCACTTCTGCGTCAGCGCCTTCAAGCGACCATCGGCCTTCACCCGCTGTAATGCATTGTCCAGGCTGCTTTTGAATGCCGGGTTGCCTTTTTGGAATGGAATGGCCAGCTCAGGTGTTTGCTTATAGGCCTCACTGAAATCGAACCGATCCTGCAGCGCGGCAGTCATAGCAATATGGTTGATGGCCACGTCGAACTTGCCGCTTTCCACACCCGACAACAGGTCGGCGTCATCGACAGTGATGAACGAGGGGCGAACCTCCATTTCCTTGGCTAATTGTTCACCCAGCTCCACTTCAAAACCGGTTAGCTTGTCACCGTCCTTGAAGTTGTACGGCGGGGTGTTGGCCTCCAGGGCGATGCGCAGTTCGCCGCGATCAAACACGTCATCGATCAGTTCGGCGTGAGCCAGTGGGCTCAACAGGGGCAGTAAAAGTACAAGGCCAGGCACAAAGCGCATGGTCGCTCCTAAAGAATTTGTGCGTGCGAGGCGCCATTGAGCATCGCTTGCTATGGTGTTGAGTGCCTTGGACAGCAATTTGTCGCGAAGTTGTCATAACCCTACAGATTTCACCGTAAAACTGGAGAAGCGAATGAAAGCCCTTTTGTCCCGTGCAACCCTGGCCAGCCTCTTGCTGGGTGCTTCGATGTTGGCCACAGCCGCTGACGGTATCCCGCGCAGCGCACCACCGGAAGGCGCCAAAGTCTTTATCGTGTCGCCAAAAGACGGCGCCACCGTCGATAAAACCTTCACTGTGAAGTTCGGTATGGAAGGCCTGAAACTGGCGCCAGCGACCAGCCAGGACCCAGGCACCGGCCACCACCACCTGCTGATCGACCAGAAAGAACTGCCGGACGCCAGCGTGCCGATCCCGGCCACCGACACCGTGATCCACTACGGCAAGGCCCAGACCGAGACCGAGTTGACCCTCACCCCAGGCAAGCACACCTTGCAACTGGTAGCTGGCGACAAACTGCACATGCAGTTCAACCCGACTGTAGCCTCGAAAGTCATCACGGTTAACGTCAAGTAAGATTTGTTCAGACAAAAAAGGGAGCCCGAAAGGCTCCCTTTTTTATGCAGCGTTCAAAGCGTTAGAACAACACGCGGCTACGAATGGTGCCGTTGATGTGCTGCAGCTTCTCTTGCGCCAGGTCCGAGTACTCGGCGTCGACGTCGATAACCACGTAGCCAACCTTCTCGTTGGTCTGCAGGAATTGACCGGAGATGTTGATACCGTTTTCTGCGAAGACCTTGTTGATCTCCATCATCACGCCAGGGATGTTCTGGTGGATGTGCAGCAGGCGGTGCTTGCCAGGGTGAGCCGGCAGCGCCACTTCGGGGAAGTTGACCGAAGACACCGAGGTACCGTTGTCGCTGTACTTGACCAGCTTTTCCGACACTTCCAGGCCGATGTTGGCCTGAGCTTCAGCGGTGGAGCCGCCGATGTGCGGAGTCAGGATCACGTTGTCCAGGCCACGCAGCGGGCTTTCGAAGATGTCGTCGTTAGAGCGTGGCTCTACCGGGAACACGTCGATAGCGGCGCCGATCAGGTGCTTGTCCTTGATCGCGTCGGCCAGGGCGTCCAGCTTAACCACGGTGCCGCGTGCCGCGTTGATCAGGATGCCGCCCTTCTTGATGGCGCGGATTTCCTTCTCGCCGATCATCCACTGGGTTTCAGCGGTTTCCGGTACGTGCAGGGTGACGATGTCGGACATGCCCAGCAGCTCGGTCAGGCTCGCCACTTGGGTGGCGTTGCCCAATGGCAGCTTGGTCAGGGTGTCGTAGAAGAACACCTGCATCCCCAAGCCTTCGGCCAGCACCGACAACTGCGTGCCGATCGAGCCGTAACCGACGATACCCAGCTTTTTGCCGCGGATTTCGAAGGAGTTGGCCGCGCTTTTGATCCAGCCGCCACGGTGGCAGGAAGCGTTTTTCTCAGGAATGCCGCGCAGCAGCAGGATCGCCTCGGCCAGCACCAGCTCAGCAACGGAACGGGTGTTGGAGTACGGTGCGTTAAACACCGCGATACCGCGCTCGCGCGCAGCGTTTAGGTCGACCTGGTTGGTGCCGATGCAGAAACAGCCGACAGCCACGAGTTTCTTGGCGTGGTCGAAGATCTCTTCGGTCAGCTGAGTGCGGGAGCGAATGCCGATAAAGTGCGCGTCGGCGATCTTTTCCTTTAACTGGGCTTCCGGCAGAGAACTGGTGATGTACTCAATGCTGGAGTACCCAGCGGCTTTCAGTACGTCGACAGCCGATGGGTGGACGCCTTCCAGAAGAAGGAACTTGATCTTGCTCTTATCGAGAGAAGTCTTGCTCATCTGCGTAAACCTGTATCCCGGAGAAAAATGGCAGGGAATCGAGCAGCAGGATGTGCCCTGATTCACCAATACTGTTCCTGTTTGACGGCGTCTGTTGCCGCCATGCTGCGTTGCCGCTCCTCCCCATAGCAAGCTATGACTCGTCGCGGCGCCTTGCCTGACAACAACAGCCGCTCGTCAAACAGAAACGTATTGGCAAATCAGGGCACAGAGCTGACCCGGACGGCAGGAAAGCCGTCACCGCAGAACGCCCTTGGGCTCTGTCCTGCGGGGGCGGTATGCTAGCATACGTGCCCCGCTAAACACCCATTCCTGCGACGTGAAGCGTTCTCAGGATGACCATGAATTGTTCGAGAGTTCCGTCGATGACCCATCCTGCCCTGATTGATGAGCTGAAGACCCTGGTTGAGCCTGGCAAAGTGCTGACCGATGCAGACTCCCTGGAGGCTTACGGCAAGGATTGGACCAAGCACTTCGCCCCCGCGCCGACCGCTATCGTCTTTCCCAAGACCATCGAGCAGGTCCAAGCCATCGTCCGTTGGGCCAATGAAAACAAGGTGGCGCTGGTGCCATCGGGTGGTCGTACCGGTTTGTCGGCCGCTGCGGTGGCGGCCAATGGCGAAGTGGTCGTCTCATTCGACTACATGAACCAGATTCTCGACGTGAACCTCACCGACCGCACCGCCGTGTGCCAGCCGGGTGTGGTCACCAAGCAATTGCAGAACGTCGCCGAAGAAAAAGGCCTGTACTACCCGGTGGACTTCGCTTCGTCGGGTTCGAGCCAGATCGGCGGCAATATCGGCACCAATGCCGGCGGGATCAAGGTGATTCGCTACGGCATGACCCGCAACTGGGTGGCCGGCATGAAAGTGGTCACCGGCAAGGGTGACGTGCTGGAACTGAACCGCGACCTGATCAAGAACGCCACCGGCTACGACATGCGCCAGCTGTTTATCGGTGCCGAAGGGACGTTGGGCTTTGTGGTCGAAGCCACCATGCGCCTGGACCGTGCGCCGAAAAATCTCACCGCGATGGTGCTTGGTACCACTGATTTCGATTCGATCATGCCGGTATTGCACGCGTTCCAGAGCAAGCTGGACCTGACTGCCTTCGAATTTTTCTCCGACAAAGCCCTGGCCAAGGTCATGGGCCGTGGCGACGTGCCGGCTCCCTTTGAAACCGAGTGCCCGTTCTACGCGCTGCTGGAATTCGAAGCCACCACCGAAGAAGTTGCCAACCACGCCCTGGAAACCTTCGAGCACTGCGTAGAGCAGGGCTGGGTGCTGGACGGCGTGATGAGCCAGAGCGAAACCCAGCTGCTCAACCTGTGGAAACTGCGCGAGTACATCTCCGAGACCATTTCCCACTGGACGCCGTACAAGAACGACATTTCGGTCACTGTCTCCAAAGTGCCAGCGTTCTTGAAGGAAATTGATGCGATCGTCGGCGAACACTACCCGGACTTCGAAATCGTCTGGTTCGGCCATATCGGCGACGGCAACCTGCACCTGAACATCCTCAAGCCAGAAAACCTGAGCAAGGATGAGTTCTTCGCCAAGTGCGCCACCGTGAACAAGTGGGTGTTCGAGACCGTCCAGAAGTACAACGGCTCAATCTCTGCCGAACACGGCGTGGGCATGACCAAGCGCGATTACCTGACCTACAGCCGTTCCCCGGTTGAAATCGAATACATGAAAGCAGTGAAAGCGGTGTTCGACCCGAACGGGATCATGAACCCTGGCAAGATCTTCCCTGTTTAACCGCCCTGAAGGAGTCGTTTCATGAGCTACCAGCACAAGTATGTCGACGGCACCAACATCCACTTTCCCTTGGGCAAAGTGGTGTGCATCGGGCGTAACTACGCCGAACACGCCAAGGAATTGGACAACCCGGTGCCGACCGAACCGTTGCTGTTCATCAAGCCGGGCAGTTGCGTGGTCGCGCTGGAAGGCGGTTTCGCCATTCCGACCGAGCGCGGTTCGGTGCACTACGAAGCGGAAATCGCGGTGTTGATCGGCAAACCGTTGTCGACCAAGCCCAGCCGTGAAGAAGTGCTGGATGCCATCTCCGGCTTCGCTCCGGCCCTGGATTTGACCCTGCGCGATAAGCAAGCCGAGCTGAAAGCCAAGGGCTTGCCGTGGGAAATCGCCAAGTCTTTTGACGGCGCCGCCGTGATTGCCCCCTTTGTGGTCAGCAGCACCTTTGCCGACGTGACCGACATCGGCATTCGCCTGACCATCAACGGCGAAGTGCGCCAGGACGGCAATAGCTCGCAGATGCTCAACCCGATCGTCCCGATGATCCAGCACATGGCCGGCTGCTTCTCGCTGCAGGCGGGTGATGTGATCCTCACCGGCACTCCAGCCGGTGTAGGCCCGTTGAATGTGGGCGATGAGCTGGTGCTGGAATTGGGTGGCGGTAGCCGTTTCGAAAGCGTCGTTCGCTAAAGGCTGCATGCAATCAGCTGTGGGAGCTGGCTTGCCTGCGATAGCCTCGCCTCGGTCTAACTGAAAGACCGAGTCGTCTGCATCGCAGGCAAGCCAGCTCCCACACAAATCAGTTCCCACACTGGTTTACGCGCGCTTGGTTTTGCATTTTTTTCACACGCCATCCGGATAATCCCCAGCCTCCTGCGCGCGGGCCTGTTGATCCTGTGCTATCACATAAAGCTGACTCTGCGGAAAAGCGCTCAATGGCCGTGTCCCTGCCTACCCTCACTTCCAAGCCCCGTTCACGTTTTGCCCTGCGCTGGTATTCCTGGCTGTTTCTGGTCGGGGCCATTGTGTACGGCATTGCCTGGGCGATGCATTGGGACGACCGTGGGGTGCTGTGGATCGCTGAGCGGTTCGAAACCCCGGCCGAACGCCAGGCCAGCGTCTGGCTGCCGGATTACCACGCGGTGATCGATGGCAAATTGCTGCCCGGCATGGAAAAGGACGAGGCTTCGGACCTGTCCTACAACCCGCAGACCAAAACCCTGTTTTCCGTGATGGGCAAAAACCCTTTCCTGGTTGAGCTGAACCTGCAAGGCGATGTGTTGCGCAAGATGCCGCTCAACGGCTGGAACAACCCGGAAGGCGTGACAGTGATGGAAAACGGCCTGATGGCCATTGTCGACGAGCGCATGCACACCTTGAGCGTGGTGAACGTCGACGCCAGCACCCAGCAACTGAACTATGCCGACTTCAAGCACTATGACCTTGGCCCGTCCAAGGACCAGAACAAGGCATTTGAAGGTGTGACCTGGGACAAGCGCAACCAGCAGATCGTGCTCGGGGAAGAGCGCCCACCGGCGTTGTTCACCTGGAAAAGCGATGGCGCCACGCTGACCGGCGATAAGCAGAAGATCGCCAGCACCGAGCTGGACATGCGTAACCTCTCGGCCCTGGCCGTCGACCCGCGCACCGGGCATTTGCTGGTGCTGTCGGCCGATTCCCATCTGCTGCTGGAGCTGGACGCGCAGGGCGAGCAAGTCAGCTTCATGACCCTGCTGGGCGGCTTCAATGGCCTCAAACACACCATCCCGCGTGCCGAAGGCGTCACCATGGACGAAGCCGGCACCTTGTACATGGTCAGCGAACCCAACCTGTTCTATCGTTTCGAGAAGCAGAAATAGCCGACGATTACGTCGGATACTTCGCTATCAGCGGCATTCGCCAGACAGTCGACTGCGTTTAAGTTTAAATTCAGACGGGCGTGATACTTATTCGCCACTTTTTGACTTTGAGCTTGCCTGATGCGTCGACTCGCCCGCCCCAAACCCGCGTTTTTTATCCTGTTGCTGCTCGCCCTGGTGATTGCCGGGGCGGTCGCGCAGAACTTTCGCTTGTTCGAGCGGGCCTGGTTCAACCTTCAACACTGGCGCCATCCTGCCGATGAACGCTCCATTGGCCTGAATGATTACCGGGTAAGCCTGGAAGCCAAGGTCATCGAAGGGCTCGACGATGATGTCTCGGCCCTCACGTACGACCCGATACGCAAAAGCCTGTTTACGGTCACCAATAAAAACGCCGAGCTGATCGAGTTGTCCCTGGACGGCAGGATCCTGCGGCGTATCCCGTTGGTGGGCTTTGGCGATGCCGAGGCGGTGGAGTTCATCAGTGACAACATTTATGTGATCAGCGATGAAGCCCAGCAGCGGCTGATCAAGGTGCACGTGAATGACGACACCCAATTTCTCGACGCCGCCGATGCGGAGCAGATGACCCTGGGCGTGCACCTTGGCGGCAATAAGGGTTTCGAAGGGCTGGCCTATGACTCGGTGGGCAAGCGCCTGTTCGTGGCCAAGGAGCGCGACCCGATGCTGATTTACGAGGTGCACGGGTTTCCCCATTTCAAGCCGGAAAAAACCTACTCGGTGCATGTGATCAACAACCCCAAGCGCGATGCCGGGCTGTTTGTGCGCGACCTGTCGAGCCTGCAATACGACGAGCGCAGCGGGCATTTGTTGGCGCTGTCGGATGAGTCGTTCCTGGTGTTGGAACTGGACATCGACGGTCGCCCGTTGAGCAGTCTTTCCCTGCTTAACGGGCGCCATGGCCTGAAAAAACGCGTGCCTCAGGCCGAAGGGATCGCGATGGATGACGAGGGCTCGCTGTACCTGGTCAGCGAGCCGAACCTGTTTTACGTGTTCAAGAAGCCCTGATCAGAACATCCATTGCACGCCCAGGGAGTAGCCGGTCTGGCTGCCTTCGGCGTGCCCAAGACGGCTGTTGACCTCGGCGTAAACGCCCAGCTGCGGGGTGATCGCCAACTGGCTGCCGATTTGCGCGCGGCCAAAGCTTTTGTCCACTGAACCCAGCTTGGCGGTGCGCGCCTGGCCATCGGCGCGGGCGGTCAATTGCAGGTCATCGAGACGGCCATCGGCCAGCTCCTTGACCCAGGCGATGTCGGCATATGGCAGCAGGCTCAAGCCATAAGGCAGGGCGACAGCACCGCGCACGCGCCAGCCGAGGCTGGCTTGCAGGGAGTCGAAAGACTGTTCTTCGTACTCCAGCGCGGTGCGCAGGTTCTGTTTCTCGTGGAACTTGTCGATACGCGAATGGCTGTAGTCCAGGCCGGCAAACGGCCCGCTTTTGATTGCGCCGAAGTCGAAGTCATAACCGCCGAGTACGTGTGCGCCCAGGGACAGTGCGTCGGTATTGCCGCTCAGTTGTTGATTGAGCAGCACCGGGCCGCCATTGGCTTGGATCAGCAGGTTACGCTTGGCCTCAAAACGCGTATGGCCGATGCTCAAATCGCCCGCCAGCCAGCTTGGCCCGCCATCGTTGAGCAAGGCATAGACCGCGGCCTGCCAGGTGTCGCTGTCGAGTTTGCCGCGCTGCTGCAGCTTGTCACGACCGTTGAGGTAGCTGAGGCTGGCGCCGATATTCAGGCTGGAGGTGAGCTGATAGTCGCCCAAGGCGTGTACGCCCAGGCGTCGGGCATCGCGGTTGAGCGGGCTGTCGAAGCCGCTGTCCGGGGTGTATTCGCCGTCCATGCCGATTTCGCCATCGAAGCTTCCGACCTCGCGGCTGGCCGCTTGCAAGGTCAACCAACGGCGATCATGCAGGCGCACCATGGCCTGATGCTGGCGTTGCAGGTTGTCCTGCATGTTGCGCGCAACGGCGCCACCCGAGGCGGTCGAGGCCAGCAGGTCGGCGTTGGTCAGTTCCAACACCAGGCGGCTGAGCAGGCGCGAGTAATCGCGCAGGCGCTGGTCGATGCGTTCCTGGCCGAAGGCATTGGTCAGCACGGTTTTGTTGTCTTCTGCCGGGTCGTGCCATGTGGAGCCGCCGGGTATTTTCGGGTTGTTGGTCTGGGTGTAGCCGTCCAGATCGCCCAGCTCCCAGTTGGTGGCTTCGATATACAGAATCGGGATCTTCAGCGGTTCGAACGGCTCGCCATCACTGCAGCAGCCGGTGCCCTTGGGGTATTGCGGGTCCAGGCCGGGGTTGGTGAACAACGGGATGTTCAATTCCCTGGCGATCTGGAAGGTGTGTTCGCGCAGCGATGCCAGCGCGGGGTTGGCGGTGCTGTTCTGGCCTGCGTGGGCGTACATCATGTCGCCGGTGATCAGGCTGTCGAGGTTGATCATCGCCAGCATATTCGCGCGTTGGCTGGCGCTGAGTGAATCGACAAAGGCTTTGGAGCCGCGCAGGCCTTCCTCTTCGGCGCCGAAGGCGACCACTTGCAGGCCGTTTTCCAGCTGCAAGCCGCCGAGGTTCTTCGCCACTTCGGTCAGCACGCTGGCGCCGGAGCCGTTATCGTCCAGGCCTTGTAAGGTCGGGCGGCCGAAGTAGGTGTCGAAGTGCGCGCCAATCACCACGTATTGCGGTTTAGTGCCCGCAGCATAGGCCACCACGTTTTGCGCAGCGCGAGTGCCGTTGTTCCAGGTGAAGTTCTGTCGACTGAGGCTGTAGGCCGAACCCATCTGGCTTTGCATCCAATCTGCCGCGCCGGCGAAATTGGCCGTGCCGCGATACCGGCCGGGGTAATCGTTGATCAGCTTTTCCAGGGTGGTATTGGCGTGCTGGCCGTAATCGTAGGCCTGGGTTTGCGCCGACAGCAGGCTGCCGACCACGCTGATCGCGAGGGCGAGGGGCTTTATCACAAGGTCTTCCTTGAGGTGATTGAAGTTTTCCAGCCCAGACCCTTTGCACAATGCGCGCCTCATTCCCTGGGCGAGCGCGAAGTGGCGCATTGTTAAACGCTTGGGTCGCCTGGCTGTCATTTGTAACGGATTTGATACCAATAAAGGCGTGGGATGCCGTGACATGGCGCACGGTTTTGGGCGGGGGTGCTGCGAAAAGTAGCGGTTTTGTTACACGGATCTTCTAAACGATGAGGCCTCCTGTGGGAGCTGGCTTGTGTGGGAGCCGGGCTTGCCCGCGATGCAGACGCCTCGGTCTTTAAGTCAGACCGAGGTGATGCTATTGCAGGCAAGCCAGCTCCCACATAAAGCCAGGCCGTGAGTTTTAGGCCTTGAGGGTTTTCACGCCTTCGGAAGTACCCAGCAGCAACACATCCGCCGGGCGCGCCGCGAACAGGCCATTGGTCACCACGCCAACGATCGCATTGATCTGCGTCTCCAGCTCCACCGGGTTGGTGATCTGCATGTTGAACACATCAATGATGATATTGCCGTTGTCGGTCAGCACGCCTTCGCGGTACACCGGGTCGCCGCCCAGTTTCACCAGCTCGCGGGCCACGTGGCTGCGGGCCATGGGGATAACTTCCACCGGCAGCGGGAAGGCGCCGAGCACCGGCACCAGCTTGCTGGCGTCGGCGATGCAGATAAAGGTCTTGGCCACGGCCGCAACGATCTTCTCGCGGGTCAGGGCTGCGCCGCCGCCTTTGATCAGGTTCAGGTGCTCGTCGCTTTCATCGGCGCCGTCGACGTAGAACTCCAGGTCGCTCACGGTGTTGAGCTCATACACTGGAATGCCATGGCCCTTGAGGCGCGCGGCGGTGGCTTCGGAGCTGGCTACGGCGCCGTCGAAAGCACCCTTGTGCTGGGCCAGTGCATCGATAAAGCAGTTGGCGGTGGAGCCGGTGCCGACACCGACGATGCTTTTGTCGTCGAGTTTAGGAAGGATTAAATCGACGGCGGCCTGGGCCACTGCCTGTTTGAGTTGATCCTGGGTCATGCGGGCTCCGGAACGGGCGGGGAATTATCGAGGGCGGCGAGTATAACCCAACAAAACCTCGGGATTCGTGTGGTCGCCCGGCTAAACGCTGGGTTAGACTCCTTGGCCCTGCCCAACCCGCCCAGTGATGCTTTCCGATGCTTGAACAGTACGTCAAAAAGATCCTCACCTCGCGCGTTTACGACGTTGCCGTAGAAACCCCCTTGCAGACCGCGCGCCAGCTCTCCGAGCGGCTGGGCAACAAGGTCTGGCTCAAGCGTGAAGACTTGCAGCCGGTGTTCTCGTTCAAGATTCGCGGTGCCTACAACAAGCTGACCCAACTGAGCGCCGAAGAACGCGCGCGCGGCGTGGTCACCGCTTCTGCGGGCAACCACGCCCAGGGCCTGGCCCTGGCGGCCAAGGTGCTGGGGGTGAAAGCCACCATCGTGATGCCCAAGACCACGCCGGAGATCAAGGTCGAAGGCGTGCGCTCGCGTGGCGGCAAAGTGGTGCTGCACGGTGATTCCTTCCCGGAAGCCCTGGCCTACTCGCTGAAACTGGTCGACGAAAAAGGCTACGTTTACATTCACCCTTACGATGATCCACACACCATTGCCGGGCAGGGCACCGTGGCGATGGAGATTCTGCGCCAGCACCCTGGGCCTTTGGACGCGATTTTTGTACCCGTGGGCGGCGGCGGGCTGATCGCCGGGATTGCGGCGTATGTGAAATACCTGCGCCCGGAAATCAAGATCATCGGCGTCGAGCCGGATGACTCCAACTGCCTGCAAGCCGCCATGGCCGCAGGCGAGCGCGTGGTGCTGCCAACGGTCGGCATCTTTGCTGATGGCGTGGCGGTGGCGCAGATCGGCCAGCACACCTTTGATATCTGCAAAGACTATGTAGACGAAGTGATCACCGTCAGCACCGACGAAATCTGCGCGGCCATCAAGGACATCTACGACGACACCCGCTCCATCACCGAGCCTGCGGGTGCGCTGGGCGTGGCGGGTATCAAGAAATACGTGGAAACCCGTGGCGTGACCGGGCAGACCCTGGTGGCCATCGACTCCGGCGCCAACGTCAACTTCGACCGCCTGCGCCATGTGGCCGAGCGCGCCGAGCTGGGTGAAGGCCGCGAAGCCATCATCGCCGTGACCATCCCCGAGCAACCGGGCAGCTTCAAGGCGTTCTGCGAGGCCGTGGGCAAGCGCCAGATCACCGAATTCAACTACCGCTACCACTCCGGCCGCGAGGCGCACATCTTCGTGGGGGTGCAGACTCACCCGGAAAACGACCCGCGCAGCGCGTTGATCGCCAGCCTCACAAGCCAGGGTTTCCCGGTGCTGGACCTGACCGAAAACGAGCTGGCCAAGTTGCACATTCGCCATATGGTGGGTGGCCATGCAGCCAAAGTCAGCGACGAGCTGGTGTTTCGCTTCGAATTCCCCGAGCGTCCGGGCGCGCTGTTCAACTTTCTTAACAAATTAGGCGGGCGCTGGAACATCTCGATGTTCCACTATCGCAACCACGGCGCAGCCGACGGCCGTGTGGTCGCAGGCCTGCAGGTGCCGACAGACGAGCGCCACCTGGTGCCGGCCGCGTTGGCAGAAATCGGCTACCCGTATTGGGATGAAAGCGAAAACCCGGCTTACCAGCTGTTCCTCGGTTGAGCGACTAAGCTGACTGGGCGGCCTTTTAAGGAATCAAGACCATGGAAACGCTGACCACCCTCAAGGTTATTCACATCACCGCCACCGTGTTGCTGTTGCTCAGCGGCCTCGGCCTGGCGGTACTGGCCTGGCGCAAACGCAGCGCCGGCCCGGCGGTTACCGTGCAACGCCCGTGGGCGTTCGTGTGGTTGCTGATGGGCGTTTGCGTGGTCAGCATGCCGTTCACCGGCTGGTGGCTGGTGCATCTGCTCGGCTGGCCGCTGGGGCAAACCTGGATTTTGGGTTCCAGCATTCTCTACACCGTGGCGGCACTGGCGTGGTTCTGGCTGGTGGCGCGGCTTAATCGCCTGCGTAAGGGCGAGGGCGGTAGCCTGAATTTCACCCTGGTGCTGGCGGTGGTCAGCCTGGTGGGGTTTGTAGCGATTGCCGGGTTGATGGGCGCCAAGCCGGTTTAACCGTATGAATATTCTGCTTGTCGGCGCCACCGGCTTTCTCGGTGGCCACTTGCTGCGTGCCCTGCAGCAGGCTGGGCACAGTGTGATCGCGACGTGTCGCAAGCCTCGAAGTCAGGGCTGGCCAGGGGTGCAATGGCAGGCGCTGGATTTGGGCCGGTTGGCTGCCGACCCAGGTTGCTGGGTGTTTCCTGAGTCGGTCGATTTAGTCATCAATGCGGCGGGGTTGCTGAGCGTGGACGCGGCCGAGCTGAGCCGCGTCCAGGATCAGGGCGCCCGCGCGCTGTTTGATCTGGCCGCCCATCACGGTGTGCGAGTGTTGCAGATCTCTGCCCTCGGCGCCTCAGCGCAATCGGATGTGCCATTTCTGGCCAGCAAAGGCGCTGCTGACGACTATCTGCTGAGCCTTGGCGTATCCGCCGTGGTGCTGCGGCCTTCGCTGGTGGTGGGCGAGGGGGGCGCCAGCAGTGCCTGGTTGGCGGGGCTGTCGCCCTGGCCGCTGATTCCATTGCTGGACCTCAACGCTCAACTGCAGCCGGTGCATATCGACGACCTGGTCGGCGCGGTGCTGGCCGTGTTGCGCCAGTGGCCTGCCGAATCATTGGTACTGCCGTTGGTGGGGCCAGCACCGATGCGGCTCGCTCAAGTCATTGATCACCTGCGCGTCGCTCAAGGCTGGCGCGCAGGCCGATACTTGCAAGCGCCATTGCTGGGGTTGGGCGGCTGGCTGGGCGATCGCCTGGGCTGGCGCGCCTTGAACTCACAAAGCATTGCCCTGGCTCAGCGGGATAACGTCGCCGACCCCGAGGTGCTGGCGTCGGTCTGCGGCTACACTGCCGCGCCGTTAGCCTCACGCCTGCAAGGCTGGCCCACGGCGGCCCAAAGCAGCCAGCGCACCATTCGCCCGCTGATGCTGGCGGTATTGGTGCTGATCTGGCTGGGGACGGCGGCGGTCTGCGTTGGGCCGGGTTACGCCTGGGGCCTGCGCATCATGGCCGAGGCCGGTGTGCAGGGCACTTGGGCGACAGTGGCCGTGATCGCCGGGGCGGTGTGTGATGGCCTGTTGGGCCTGGGGTTGCTGGTTGCGCGCTGGCGCAGGTCGGCGCTGATCCTGCAATTACTGTTGATGGGCGGCTATACCGTGATTATCAGCATAGTCCTGGCCCATTACTGGTTTGATCCTTACGCGGCGGTCGCCAAAAATCTGGTACTCATGGTGGCGACCCTTTGGCTCCTCTGGACTGAACCTTCTCTGGACTGAACCTTTTTCGACCGAGCCCCGCCGATGAACGCTTACCTGCTGTTGAAAACCCTGCATATCCTGTCCTCGACCATCCTGTTTGGCCTGGGTGCGGGCTCGGCATATTACGCCTTGCGCGCCTGGCGCAGCGGCAAGGTGGAAGTGATCGCGGTCACCTTCAAACACCTGGTGTTCGCGGATTGGGCATTTACCACGACCACGGCGGTTTTTCAGCCGTTGAGTGGCATCGGCTTGATGTACTTGGCGGGCTGGTCGATGCAGCAGAGCTGGTTGCAGTGGACGTTCGCGTTGTATGTGCTGGCGGGTGTCTGCTGGCTGCCGGTGGTGTGGCTGCAGATTCGTGTGCACAAGATGGCGGAGCAGGCGCTGCGCGATGGCACGGCGATGCCGATCAAGGCCGCGACCTATATGCGCTGGTGGTTTGGCCTGGGCTGGCCGGCGTTTCTGGCGTTTCTGGTGATTTTCTATTTGATGGTGGCCAAGCCGATGTAGGGCTTGGGACCGAGCCGGCTTCATCGCAGGCAAGCCAGCTCCCACATTTTGATCTGTGAATACATCTAAAGTGTGGGAGCTGGCTTGCCTGTGATAGCGTCATCAGCCGCGCAGGGTAATCACCGGCCAGCCACGCTTCTCGGCTTCGGCACGCAAATTCGGGTCCGGGTCCACCGCCACCGCATGCGCTACCTGCTCCAGCAACGGCAAATCATTCATCGAATCGCTATAGAAGTAGCTGTCTTCCAGGCTGTACCCGGTTTCTTCCAGCCAACGATTCAAGCGCGTCACTTTGCCTTCACGGAAGCACGGGATATCCGTGCTGCGCCCGGTATACCGGCCGTTTTCCATCTCGCATTCAGTGGCGATCAGGGTTTCAACCCCCAGCAGCTCGGCGATCGGCGCGGTCACGAAGCGGTTGGTGGCGGTGATGATCACCAGCTTGTCGCCAGCGGCGCGGTGTTTGGCCAGCAGTTCCAGGGCGAGCGGCAGCATCAGTGGGGCGATGCAGTCGCGCATGAAGTCGCGGTGCCATTCGTCCAACTGGGCCATCTCGGTGCGGCCAAGGATTTCCAGGCTGAAGTTCAGGTAGGCGGCGTTATCCAGCTTGCCGGCCAGGTAATCCTGGTAAAACTCGTCGTTACGGGCTTTGTAGGCCACCGGGTCAAGAATCCCACGCTCACAGAGGTAATCGCCCCACGCGTGATCGCTGTCACCGCCGAGAAGCGTGTTGTCCAAGTCGAATAAAGCCAGGCGCATTGCAGTTACTCGCTGAAGAGTCTGTAAAAAGGCGTCCAGAATACGGTCTTTTCACAAGAGTGCACATAAGGTAAGAAGCCTCGTTGCCGCTGGAACAACCTTTGTGGAACAATGCGGCGACATGCGTTTGCGAGGTTGTTGCCGTGATCGACCCCGATGGTTTCCGTCCTAATGTCGGGATTATTCTTACGAATGATGCCGGACAGGTGCTATGGGCTCGCCGAATCAACCAAGATGCCTGGCAGTTTCCTCAAGGCGGAATCAACCCCGACGAGACCCCTGAAGACGCCTTGTACCGTGAGTTGAATGAAGAAGTCGGCCTTGAGCGCGAAGATGTGCAAATTCTGGCCTGTACCCGTGGCTGGTTGCGCTATCGTTTGCCGCAACGCCTGGTGCGTACCCACAGCCAACCGCTGTGCATCGGCCAGAAGCAGAAATGGTTTCTTTTGCGCCTGATCTCCAACGAGCAGCGGGTGCGAATGGATTTGACCGGTAAACCGGAGTTCGATGGCTGGCGCTGGGTCAGCTATTGGTACCCGTTGGGCCAGGTGGTGACATTCAAGCGCGAGGTTTATCGTCGCGCTCTCAAAGAGCTTGCCCCGCGCCTTTTAGCGCGCGACTGACGACGGAGTTCGACCCCGAGCCATGCTCAATACGCTGCGCAAGATCGTCCAGGAAGTTAACTCCGCCAAGGATCTCAAGGCGGCGTTGGGGATTATTGTGTTGCGCGTCAAGGAAGCCATGGGCAGCCAGGTCTGCTCGGTTTACCTGCTGGACCCAGAGACCAACCGTTTTGTGCTGATGGCCACCGAGGGCTTGAACAAGCGCTCGATCGGCAAGGTCAGCATGGCGCCCAATGAAGGTCTGGTGGGCCTGGTGGGGACGCGTGAAGAACCCCTGAACCTTGAAAACGCGGCCGATCACCCGCGTTATCGCTACTTTGCCGAAACCGGCGAAGAGCGCTACGCCTCGTTCCTCGGCGCACCGATCATTCACCACCGCCGCGTTGTCGGCGTGTTGGTCATCCAGCAAAAAGAACGCCGCCAGTTCGATGAAGGCGAAGAAGCCTTCCTCGTGACCATGAGCGCGCAGCTCGCCGGGGTTATTGCCCACGCTGAGGCGACCGGTTCGATTCGTGGTCTGGGCCGTCAGGGCAAGGGCATCCAGGAAGCCAAGTTCGTCGGCGTGCCAGGTTCGCCGGGCGCTGCGGTCGGTACGGCCGTGGTCATGCTGCCGCCAGCCGACCTGGATGTGGTGCCGGACAAAACCGTCGATGACATCGACGCTGAAATCAAACTGTTCAAGACCGCCCTGGAAGGCGTGCGCGCCGACATGCGCAACCTGTCGACCAAGCTGGCCACGCAACTGCGCCCCGAAGAGCGCGCGCTGTTCGACGTGTACCAGATGATGCTCGACGACGCGTCCCTGGGTAACGAAGTCAAAACCGTGATCAAGACCGGCCAGTGGGCCCAGGGCGCGTTGCGCCAGGTGGTCACCGATCACGTCAACCGTTTCGAACTGATGGACGATGCCTACCTGCGTGAGCGCGCCTCGGATGTGCGCGACCTCGGCCGCCGTCTGCTGGCCTACTTGCAGGAAGACCGCACCACCAACCTGGTCTACCCCGACAACACCATCCTGATCAGTGAAGAACTGACCGCCACCATGCTCGGCGAAGTGCCAGAGGGCAAGTTGGTGGGTTTGGTGTCGGTACTGGGTTCGGGTAACTCCCACGTCGCGATCCTGGCTCGGGCCATGGGTATTCCGACGGTAATGGGCCTGGTGGACCTGCCGTATTCCAAGGTCGACGGCATCGACATGATCGTCGACGGCCATCGTGGCGAAGTCTTTACCAACCCCAGCGAGCTGCTGCGCAAGCAATACGCCGAGGTGGTGGAAGAAGAGAAGCAACTGGCGCTGGGCCTCGATTCGCTGCGCGAGCTGCCGTGCGTCACCCTCGATGGCCACCGGGTGCCGCTGCTGGTCAACACCGGCTTGCTGGCCGATGTGGCCCGAGCGCAACAGCGTGGCGCTGAAGGCGTGGGGCTGTACCGCACCGAAGTGCCGTTCATGATCAACCAACGTTTCCCGAGTGAGAAGGAGCAGCTGGCGATTTATCGCGAGCAACTGTCCGCCTTCCACCCGTTGCCGGTGACGATGCGCAGCCTGGACATCGGCGGCGACAAGTCACTGTCGTATTTCCCGATCAAGGAAGACAACCCCTTCCTTGGCTGGCGCGGTATTCGTGTAACCCTCGACCACCCTGAAATTTTCCTCGTCCAGACCCGCGCCATGCTCAAGGCCAGCGAAGGCCTGAACAACCTGCGTATCCTGCTGCCGATGATCTCCGGCACGCATGAGCTGGAAGAAGCGCTGCACCTGATCCACCGCGCCTGGGGCGAAGTACGCGACGAAGGCGCCGACGTGCCGATGCCACCGATTGGCGTGATGATCGAAATTCCGGCGGCGGTGTACCAGGCCAAAGAACTGGCGCGGCAAGTGGACTTCCTCTCGGTCGGCTCCAACGACCTGACCCAGTACCTGCTGGCCGTGGACCGCAACAACCCACGGGTGGCCGACCTCTACGATTACCTGCACCCGGCAGTGCTGCAAGCCCTGCAGCATGTGGTGCGCGACGCCCATGCCGAAGGCAAGCCGGTGAGCATCTGCGGTGAAATGGCCGGCGACCCGGCGGCAGCGGTGCTGTTGATGGCAATGGGCTTTGATAGCCTGTCGATGAACGCCACCAACTTGCCGAAGGTGAAGTGGATGTTGCGTCAGGTTGAGCTGAGCATGGCCAAGGACCTGCTGGCCGAGTTGATGACCATCGACAACCCGCAAGTTATCCACAGCTCGCTGCAACTGGCGCTGAAGAACCTGGGGCTGACGCGAATGATCAACCCGGCTTCTGCAAAAACCCTCTAGACCGCTATCGCAGGCAAGCCAGCTCCCACATTTGACTGTGTTCACAGTTCAACATGTGGGAGCTGGCTTGCCTGCGATGACGGCAGCCCAAGCGCCATCAAATGTTCAGTTCGACTTCACCCAACCGTCCACCCAACGGCCCAAAACTACGCTCCACCATCTGCCGCGACCCATCGGCATTCACAATCAGCGCCGTACTCGCCCGCGTCCCATAACTGGGGCTGGCGATAAACACGCTGGAGAGCAGGCTTTCGGTCGCCAAGCCCACGCCGGTGTCCGGCAAGTCGGCAAAAGGTGCGGTCTGCGGGTCGCTCAAGATTTCCAGCAAGGCCTGCGGCTGTGGGTGCTCCAGCAATTCACTCAACGCCGCCCTGGCCTTGAGCAATTTGGGCCAGGGCGTATTCAGGCCGGCATTCGACAGGCCATAAACCCCAGCCTCCAACCGCGTCGGCTCGGTCTCATTGGCGTTGTAATGCCACAGCTCATCCCGCGTGCCTACCAGCAGGTTAAAACCGGAGTATTCAATCGAACGGCCGTTAACATCGGCCAAATATTCGTCAATTGGCAGCGATCCACTGAGAAATCGCGCCACCAACTCCCCTCGGGACTTACGTGCAGGCGGCTGGTGCGGGTCGCGAATATTGGTCAGGGCAGCAAACCGCCCCTCGGCGTTCACCCCAAGCCAGGTGCCACCGGCTTCTTGGTCGCGACCAGCGTAGACATGTGGCGCATCCGGCCACTGAGCCAGCGGCAGGCTGGGGCGGGCGTAGAACTCATCACGGTTGGCCGCGACGATCAGCGGCTGGGCGTGGCCCGGCCGCCAGGCGAAAACAATCAGGCACATAAGGCGTTCCCTTTGTGTTTTGTTCACTCTACCCATACAGCGGATGGCTATCCATCGTATCGAAGTTGGGCCGAGCGCCTTCCATCCGTTAACATGCCGGGCTATTGGGCGTGTCTAACCTTCTTAATTTGAAATTGCGGCTGTAACGCAGGCTTAATCCCACACCGGCATGGTCCGGTGCGCCATGACTAATGATTTAACGAGGAGTCGCAATGCTGCCTTACCCGCAGATCAACCCGGTGGCCGTGGCCATCGGTCCGCTGCAAATCCACTGGTACGGGTTGATGTACCTGATCGGCATCGGCGGTGCCTGGCTGCTGGCTTCCCGGCGCCTGAACCGTTTCGACCCGACCTGGACCAAGGAGAAGCTCTCCGACATGGTGTTCTGGATGTCGATGGGCGTGATCGTCGGCGGACGCCTGGGGTATGTGCTGTTCTACGATCTTCCGGCCTATATCGCCAACCCGACGCTGATTTTCGAAGTGTGGAAGGGCGGCATGGCGTTCCACGGTGGCTTTGTCGGCGTGATGATTGCCGCATGGTGGTTCGGCCGCCGCAACGGCAAGTCGTTCTTCCAACTGATGGACTTCGTCGCACCGTTCGTGCCGATTGGCCTGGGTGCCGGGCGTATCGGTAACTTCATCAATGCCGAGTTGTGGGGCAAGCCGACCGACGTGCCGTGGGCCATGGTGTTCCCACCCTTCAGCGACCCGGCGCAACTGCCACGCCACCCGTCGCAGCTCTACCAGTTCGCGCTGGAAGGTGTGGCACTGTTCCTGATTCTTTATATCTTCTCGCGCAAGCCACGCCCAACCATGGCGGTTTCCGGCATGTTTGCGTTGTTCTACGGGATCTTCCGCTTCATCGTCGAGTTCGTCCGCGTGCCGGATGCACAGCTGGGCTACCTGGCGTGGGGCTGGTTGACCATGGGGCAGATTCTCAGCATGCCGATGATCCTGGCGGGCCTGGGCCTGCTGTGGTGGGCGTACAATCGCCCGCAAGGCATCAAGAACGCCGCGCTTTAAATTCGAATGCCGAGGCTTTTGCGAGCCTCGGCTTCTTTGATACGGGTAAAAACATGAAGCAATATCTCGAACTACTGAACGACGTCGTGACCAATGGATTGACCAAGGGCGATCGCACCGGCACCGGCACCAAAGCCGTGTTTGCCCGTCAGTATCGGCATAACTTGGCCGACGGCTTCCCGCTGCTGACCACCAAGAAGCTTCATTTCAAAAGCATCGCCAACGAATTGATCTGGATGTTGAGCGGCAATACCAACATCAAGTGGCTGAACGAAAACGGCGTGAAAATCTGGGACGAATGGGCCACCGAAGACGGCGACCTCGGCCCGGTGTACGGCGAGCAGTGGACCGCCTGGCCAACCAAGGACGGCGGCACCATCAACCAGATCGACTACATGGTCGACACGTTGAAAAACAACCCCAACAGCCGTCGCATCCTGTTCCACGGCTGGAACGTCGAATACCTGCCGGACGAAACCAAGAGCCCGCAGGAAAACGCGCGCAACGGCAAGCAAGCCCTGCCGCCGTGCCACCTGCTGTACCAGGCGTTTGTGCATGACGGCCATCTGTCGATGCAGTTGTACATCCGCAGCTCCGACGTATTCCTCGGCCTGCCGTACAACACCGCCGCGCTGGCGTTGCTGACCCATATGCTGGCCCAGCAATGCGACCTGATCCCGCACGAGATCATCGTCACTACCGGCGACACCCATGCCTATAGCAACCATATGGAACAGATCCGTACGCAGCTGGCGCGCACGCCGAAGAAGCTGCCGGAACTGGTAATCAAGCGTAAGCCGGCGTCGATTTACGACTACAAGTTCGAAGATTTCGAGATTGTGGGCTACGACGCCGATCCGAGCATCAAGGCTGACGTCGCCATCTAAAGCCTGTCTCGGTTAAAAATGTGGCAACTGGCTTATGTGGGAGCTGGCTTGCCTGCGATAGCGAAGTGTCAGGCGATACAAATGCCTCTGATCCACCGCTATCGCAGGCAAGCCAGCTCCCACAGTTGTTCTGTATGCACCTTAATGCCCGTGGCTTCTGCCCACATGCGAAGGCTCCGCCTCGCTGGCCGCCACACTGCCGCTGACCTCCAGCCGCTGCAAAATCCCGCACTGGTCCAGATCCGGCCCACCGCCGCAGCGTTGGCGCAGGTCGAGCAATTGCGCCTGCAACGCCAACAGCCCATCGATCCGCGCTTTCACATGGTGGATATGCTCGTCGATCAACGCATTCACACTCTCGCACTGGTCCTGCGGGCTGTCGCGCAGCCCCAGCAGGCTGCGGATTTCTTCAAGCGTCATGTCCAGGCTGCGGCAGTTGCGGATAAAGATCAGCCGCTCGGTGTGCGCTTGGGTGTACACGCGATAATTGGCATCGGTGCGCGCCGGGGGCGGCAGCAGGCCTTCTTTTTCGTAATAACGGATGGTTTCCACCTGACAATCGGTCAGTTTGGCCAATTCACCGATCTTCATCGCAGCAATCTCCAAATGGGTGCTTGACCCTATAGTGGCTACAGGGTCTTTACTTGGCAACAGGCACCTTTACGGACGCGACAGAATGAGCGATTCCATCCACACCCCGAAAAAACATGATCACAAGCACGACCATGATCATGACCATAGCCACGAACATAGCCCCGAACATAGCCACGACCACGGCGCCACGCTGACCCCGGTCAGAAAACATGAGCATGGCAGCCATGGCGATTCCTGCTGTTCCAGCAAGGTAGCGCCTGCTGTGGTTACGCTCAGCGAAGCGCCGACGGCCGGCTCGCGCCTGAGCACTTTCCGCATCGAAGCCATGGACTGCCCCACCGAACAGACGCTGATCCAGAACAAACTGGGCAAGCTTGCCGGTGTGCAGCAGCTGGAATTCAACCTGATCAACCGCATCCTCGGCGTCACCCATGACCTGCCGAGCACTGCGCCGATCATCGCGGCGATCAAATCCATCGGCATGCAAGCCGACCCTATCGAAGAGGGCACACCTGCTGCCGCGCCGCCTGCCAAGAAACATTGGTGGCCGTTGGCGGTGTCGGGCGTAGGTGCATTGGGCGCCGAAGTGTTGCATTTCACGGGCGTGGCACCGACCTGGGTAATTGCCTTGGTGGCGCTGGTATCGATCCTCAGCGGCGGCCTCACCACCTATAAAAAGGGCTGGATCGCCCTGAAAAACCTCAACCTGAACATCAACGCGCTGATGAGTATCGCGGTAACTGGTGCGATCCTGATCGGCCAGTGGCCGGAAGCGGCCATGGTGATGTTCCTGTTTACGGTGGCCGAGTTGATCGAAGCCAAGTCTCTGGACCGTGCGCGTAATGCCATCAGCGGCCTGATGCAAATGACGCCGGAACAGGCCACGGTGCAGCAGGCCGATGGTTCGTGGCTTGAACAGGAGGTAAAAAGTATTGAATTGGGCGCGATCGTGCGGGTAAAACCCGGCGAACGCATAGGCCTGGACGGTGAAGTTACTGCCGGCCAATCCACCATCGATCAGGCGCCGATCACCGGCGAAAGCCTGCCGATTGAAAAAACCGTAGGCGATAAGGTCTTCGCCGGCACCATCAACCAGGCCGGTTCCCTTGAGTACAAGGTCACCGCAGCGGCGAACAATTCGACCCTGGCGCGCATCATTCACGCGGTGGAACAGGCCCAGGGCGCACGGGCGCCGACCCAGCGCTTTGTCGACAGCTTCTCGAAGGTCTACACCCCGGCAGTCTTCCTGTTTGCCTTGGGCGTGGCGATTATCCCACCGTTGTTCATGGCCGGCGTGTGGTTCGACTGGATCTACCGCGCCCTCGTATTGCTGGTGGTCGCGTGCCCATGCGCCCTGGTGATTTCCACCCCGGTGACCATCGTCAGCGGCCTGGCGGCTGCGGCGCGCAAAGGCATCCTGATCAAGGGCGGCGTGTACCTGGAGGGTGGTTACAAGCTCGACTACCTGGCCCTCGACAAGACCGGCACCATCACCCACGGTAAACCGGTGCAAACCGATTACCTGGCGCTGTTCCCCAACGTCGAAGACAGCGCACCCGCCTTGGCGGCCAGCCTGGCCGGGCGCTCCGACCACCCGGTGTCGCTGGCCATCGCCAAGGCAGCTGTGGATAAAAACTTGCCAAGCCACGTTGTGGATAACTTCGAGGCCTTGCCAGGTCGCGGTGTGCGTGGCGGCATCAACGGCGAAACCTACCACTTGGGCAACCACCGTCTGGTGGAAGACCTGGGCCTGTGCTCGCCGGCGCTGGAAGAAAAGCTGTTCGCCCTGGAAAAACAAGGCAAGTCCGTGGTGCTGCTGCTCGACAAGTCCGGCCCGCTGGCGTTGTTCGCCGTGGCTGACACGGTAAAAGACAGCAGCCGCGAAGCCATCCAGCAACTGCACGAGCTGGGCATCAAGACCCTGATGCTCACCGGCGACAACACCCACACCGCCCAGGCGATTGCGGCGCAGGTTGGCATTGATCAGGCCCAGGGCGATCTGTTGCCCACCGACAAGCTGCAAGCCATTGAAACCCTCTACGGCCAAGGCCGCCGGGTAGGCATGGTCGGCGACGGCATCAACGACGCCCCGGCCCTGGCCCGCGCCGAAATCGGCTTTGCCATGGCCGCAGCCGGCACTGACACGGCAATCGAGACTGCCGACGTGGCGCTGATGGACGATGATCTGCGCAAGATTCCGGCATTCATTCGTCTGTCGCGGCAAACGTCGAGTATCCTCAAGCAGAACATCGCCCTGGCGTTGGTGATCAAGGCGATCTTCCTGGCAGTCACCTTCCTGGGCATGGCGACCATGTGGATGGCGGTGTTCGCGGACATGGGCGTGAGCCTGCTGGTGGTATTCAACGGTCTGCGCCTGTTGCGCAAATAGAGGATGAGAGGGCGGTGTGCTGAGTGCTGAGTTAAAGGCGTTTTTTATGGTCGCCCGCCTGGGCAGCATTACCCAGGCGGCGAAAAAACTCGGCTTGAGCCAGCCCACCGTCACCACCCAGATTCGCAACCTGGAAAGCCAATACGGCGTTGAACTGTTCTACCGCGGCGGGCGGCGCCTCACCGTCAGTGACGACGGCGCGCGCCTGCTGCCGATGGTCAAGGCGCTGTTGCAGCAAGAGGCCGATATCGAGTTTTTCCTGCGCAATACTGGCCAGGTCCAGGGCGCTTTGAGGATTGCCGCCACGGCGCCGTACTACATCCTCGATCTGGTCAAAGCCTTTCGCGAACGCCTGCCCCATGTGGACGTCTCGGTGGAAATCGGCAATTCCCAACAAGTGCTCGAAGCACTGGACGATTACCGCGTCGATGTCGCGGCCTCCTCGCAACTGCTCGAAGACCCACGCCTGATTCGCCGCGTGCTGGGCACCGACCCGCTGGTGCTGGCGGTGCATCGTAATCATCCCCTGGCCAAGCTTGAACATGTGCCACTGAGTGCGCTGGCCGGGCATACGCTGCTGATGCGCGAAGCCGGCTCTACCACGCGGCGGCTGACTGAAGAGATGTTGCAGGGCGCCGGCGTGAGTTACGGGCCGTTACTGGAAATCGGCAGCCGTGAGTCGATTCGCGAGGCGGTGCTGCGCAACATCGGCATCAGCATCATTGCCCGCCAGGAAGTGCCCCATGACCCACAACTGCGGGTGCTGACTATCGAGAATGCACCGCAGATTCCCGAGTATTTGTACTGCCTCAAAGAGCGCAAAGGCGCGCGGTTGCCGGCGGCGTTTCTGGGGTTGGCGCAGGAAATGTCGCCGCTCTGATCGTTCCCACGCTCCGCGTGGGAATGCCGCCCTGGACGCTCCGCGTCTGCGCTTGAATGTCGTGACGCGGAGCGTCACAAGATGCATTCCCACGCAGAGCGTGGGAACGATCGCCTTACACCCAAATCCACCAATACCACTATCACTGCCTTTTGCCTTTCTGCCACAAGAGGGACGCATTGCCCGCCTAGCATGACCTTCATCAGTTTGATGAGGTGCCTTGCATGAACACAGCCCTGACCCAACCCGGTGCGCCAATGAAGGTGCGCGGTATCCAGAAACGCTTCGGCGCATTCACCGCGCTGGACAACGTGTCCCTGGAGGTCGCGGCCGGCGAGCTGGTGTGCCTGCTAGGCCCGTCCGGCTGCGGCAAAACCACCTTGCTGCGCTGTATCGCCGGCCTGGAGCGCCAGGACAGCGGGGAGCTTTACCTGGGCAACCGCGATGTTTCCTTGCTGCCGCCGCAGGCGCGGGACTACGGCATTCTGTTCCAGTCTTACGCGCTGTTTCCCAACCTGACCGTCGAAGCGAACATCGGCTACGGCCTCACCGGCAGTGGTCGCGACGAAGTGCGCAAGCGCGTCGGGCAGATGCTCGAACTGGTCGGCCTGGTCGGCAGTGAAAAAAAGTACCCCGGTCAACTCTCCGGCGGCCAACAACAGCGCGTGGCCCTGGCCCGTGCCCTGGCGCCGGCGCCGTCATTGCTGTTGCTGGACGAACCCATGTCGGCCCTCGACGCCCGCGTGCGTGAGCATCTGTGTACCGAGCTGCGCCAATTGCAACGGCGCCTGGGCATCACCACGCTGATGGTCACCCACAACCAGGACGAGGCCATGCTGATGGCCGACCGTATTGCCGTGATGAACAACGGCAAGGTCGAGCAATACGCCACGCCCCAGGAAATCTACGACCGCCCGGCCACGCCGTTTGTGGCGGAATTTGTCGGCCAGGGCAACTGGCTGCCGTTCAGCCGCAGCAGTGACAGCCATGCCCAGGTCGGCGGCTTGCACATGCGGCTGGATGACAGCGCCAGCAAGGCCAAGTCCGGCCGCTTGTTCTGCCGCCCGGAAGCCATCAGCGTCAACCCGCTGGTGCATGAAGAAAACCTGTTCCCGGCCAAGGTCCGCGAGATCACTTTCCTCGGCAACCGCTGCCGCATGAGCTTTGAGCTGGAGCAATTGCCTGGCCACCCGCTGTTGGCCGAACTGGCCCCCGAAGCCATGCCGCGCCTGGGCGCGCAGGATATCTGGGTGGCCCTGCCGCCGCGCAGCCTGCAGGTGTTTGCCTGAGATGGCTGCTGATATGAGTCTGCCGATACCCGACCACGTGGCTCGTCAGGTTTCCCGCGCTGAGCTTGGCGACCGCATTTTTGTGGTCGGCGGCAAGCTGCTTTGGTTACTCCTGTTGGGCATTGCGGTGTTGTTGCCGTTGCTGGCGATCTTCTGGCGCGGCTTCAGCAGCGAAGCCGGGCAGGGCGGCGGGCTGGTCGCGGCGCGGGAGCTGATGACCAGCGCCAACTTTCATTGGTTGTTAGGCAATAGCCTGAAAGTGTCCCTCAGTGTGGCGGCCATCGTCGTACCGCTGGCCTACCTGTTTGCCTACGCACTGCAACGCACGCTGATTCCCGGCAAGCCGATCTGGCGCGGCCTGTCACTGCTGCCATTGATGGCCCCGTCGATGTTGCCGGGTATTGCGCTGGTCTATCTGTTCGGCAACCAGGGCATGTTGCGTGGTTTGCTCTCGGACAATATCTACGGCTTCTGGGGCATTGTGCTGGGTGAAGTGATCTACACCTTCCCGCACGCCTTGATGATTCTGCTGTCGGCGCTGTCCCTGGCGGATGCGCGCCTGTTCGATGCCGCCTCCAGCATGGGCGCCAGCCCGGCCCGGGCGTTTCGCAGCATTACCTGGCCGGCCACGCGTCAGGCGGTATTCGCGGCGTTTTGCCTGGTGTTCACCCTGACCATCACCGACTTCGGCGTGCCCGTGGTGGTGGGTGGCGATTATCAGGTGCTGGCGCTGGAAGCCTACAAGGCGGTGGTCGGCCAGCAACAGTTCGGTCGCGGCGCCTTGATCGGCATGGTGTTGCTGTTGCCGGCGCTGTTCAGCTTTGCTGTGGATGCCTGGCTGCGCCGCCGGCATGGTGACGCCATGAGCGGCCGCGCCCAGGTGTTCCAGCCGACGCCATCGCGCTTGAGGGATGGCTGCTACCTGGCGATTGTGTTGTTGATATGCGCCGTGTTGCTGCTGGTGTTCGGCATGGCGGTGTATTCCTCGCTGGTGAAGTTCTGGCCGTACAACCTCTCTCTATCGCTCAATCACTACCAGTTTGAAGACACGGCCGGCGGCGGCTGGCTGGCGTATCGCAACAGCCTGACCATGGCGCTGTGCACCGCGCTGATCGGCAGCGTACTGATCTTCACCGGCGCCTACCTGATGGAAAAGACCAAGGGCCAGAAAGGCCTGAACCTGGCGCTGCGCATGCTCAGCTTTGTGCCGATGGCTGTGCCGGGCTTGGTGCTGGGCCTGGGTTACGTGTTCTTCTTCAACCTCAACGGCAACCCGCTGCACGTGTTCTACGGCACCATGACCTTGCTGGTGGTGTGCACCATCGCGCACTACCTGACCACCGCGCAAATGACCGCAACCACCGCGCTGCGCCAGTTGGATGCCGAGTTCGAAGCCGCTGCGCTGTCCCTCAAGGCGCCGCTGTACCGCCACTATCTGCGTGTCACCGTGCCGATCTGCCTGCCCGCGTTGCTGGATATCGTGCGCTACTTGTTTGTGTCGGCGATGACCACCGTGTCCGCCGCGATCTTCCTCTACAGCCCCGACACCATCCTCGCCGCCGTCGCCGTGTTGAACATGGACGACGCCGGCAATGTGGGCGGCGCTGCGGCCATGTCGACCCTGATCCTGTTCACGTCGGCCGGCGTCTCGCTGCTGCTGGCGTGGGCCTCACGTGGCGCTTTACGCCGCTCTCAAGCCTGGCGCCAAACCGCGCCCGGCCAATAAAAATCCCTGAAGGAGGTGCTCCATGTTCAAGCCCTTGGCCCTGGCCGCTGCTCTGCTCAGCGCATTCAGCCTGAATGCCTTTGCCGCCAAAACCGAGTTGACGGTGTACACGGCCCTCGAAGCCGAGCAGTTGAAGACCTACAAACAGGCCTTCGAAAAAGCCAACCCGGATATCGATATCAAGTGGGTGCGCGACTCCACCGGCATCATCACTGCCAAACTGCTGGCCGAAAAAGCCCGCCCGCAGGCGGATGTGGTGTGGGGGCTGGCTGCCTCCAGCCTGGCGATTCTCGATCAGCAAGGCATGCTGGATAGCTACGCACCCAAGGACTTGGACAAGATCGGCAAAAACTACCGTGACGCCGCCAACCCACCGGCCTGGGTCGGCATGGACGTGTGGGCTGCGACCATCTGCTTCAACACTGTCGAAGCCGAGAAACAAGGCCTGACCAAGCCGGTGAGCTGGCAAGACCTGACCAAGCCTGAGTACAAGGGCAAGATCGTGATGCCGAACCCGGCGTCGTCCGGCACCGGTTTCCTGGATGTGAGCGCCTGGCTGCAGACCTTCGGCGAGAAGCAGGGCTGGCAGTACATGGACGACCTGCACCAGAACATCGGCCAGTACGTTCACTCCGGCTCCAAGCCGTGCAAGCTGGCGGCTTCCGGGGAATTCCCGATTGGTATTTCGTTTGAGTACCCGGCCGTGCAGCTCAAACGCCAAGGCGCGCCGCTGGACATTATCTTGCCCAAAGAAGGCTTGGGCTGGGACATCGAAGCGACTGCCGTGATCAAGGGCACTGCTCACGCCGATGCGGCCAAAAAACTTGCCGACTTCTCCGCCAGCCCCGCTGCGATGGAGCTGTACAAGGACAACTTCGCCGTCCTCGCCCAGCCGGGTATCGCCAAGCCGCAGACCGAATTGCCGGCTGATTACGAACAACGCTTGATCAAGAACGACTTCGCCTGGGCCTCGAAAAACCGCGACAGCATCCTGACCGAATGGCGCAAGCGTTATGACGGAAAGTCCGAGAAGCAGTAACTGATCATCGTTCCCACGCTCCGCGTGGGAATGCTGCCCTGGACGCTCCGCGTCCGCTCTTGGAAGTCGTGACGCAAAGCGTCACTGGATGCATTCCCACGCAGAGCGTGGGAACGAGAGGAACACATGAGTAGCGATCTGTTAATCATCGGCGCCGGCATCCTCGGCCTGTCCCACGCCTACGCCGCCGCCAAACGTGGCCTCAAGGTCAAGGTCTTCGAGCGCAGCGCCACACCGCTGGGCGCCTCCGTGCGCAACTTCGGCCAGGCACTGGTCACCGGCCAACCCCCCGGGCCGATGCTTGATCTGGCGCAGGAAAGCCGTGATATCTGGGCGCACTGGGCACAGGTGGCCGGTATCCAGCTCAAGCGCAACGGCTCATACCTGTTCGCCCGTACCGAAGCCGAAGAACATCTGCTGGAAGCCTTCTGCGCTGGCCGGGCGCAAGAACACGACTACAACGTCGAGCTGTTGCAAGGCGCGGCGATGAAAGACCTGTACGGCGGCCAGTTTCGCCATCACCGTGCCGCGCTGCATGGCAAGGATGATCAGCAACTGTATTCGCGCGAAGCGATCCCGGCGCTGATCAATTACCTGGCCCAGGAATTGAAGGTGCAGTTCTATTTCTCCACGCTGGTGCGCGACGTTGAGCCTGGTCAAGTACACACTACAGCGGGCAGCTTTCGCGGTGAGCAGGTCATCGTATGCTCCGGTCATGACTACCAAACCTTGTTGGCGGAGTCGATTGCCGGGCTCAACCCCAGCATCTGTCGCCTGCAAATGCTGCGCGCCCGGCCTGCGCTCAACCTGAACCTGCAACACGCATTGCTCACGGGCCTTAGTTGCGTGCACTACGGCGCGTTTGCCGACCTGCCGGAAGCTGCGCCAGTGCAGGCGCAGATCCTGCGCGAAGCGCCGCATTTGCAAGAGCACGGCATTCACTTGCTGATCAGTCCGACACCGCAGGGCGAGCTGATCATCGGCGACTCCCACGATTACGGCAGCGATGCATCACCGTTCAATGCCGAGCAAGTTGATGACTGGCTGATCGAGCTGGCGGAGCAAACGTTAGGCTGCAAAATCCAGGTGGTGGAACGCTGGCAGGGTGTGTATGGCTCACGCGGCCCGGCGCCGTTTTCATTCCTGCGTGCGGCGCCGGGCGTGAGCGCGGCGTTGATGCATTCCGGCGTGGGCATGAGCGTTGGCCCGGCGATGGCCGAGCGAAATATCACAGCATTGTGGGGAGACGCATCATGAATCCGGAACAGGCAATCGCCGAAGTCTTCGGCTTATACGAACAGCACGGAGCGGCCGATTACATCGGCGAGCCAGTGTCGCAGATCGAGCACATGTCCCAGGCTGCGCAGCTCGCTATGGCCGAAGGCTTCGACGATGAGGTGGTGCTGGCGGCGTTTTTCCACGACATAGGGCATCTCTGCGGGCAGGGCGGTGAGAACATGGGCGGCTATGGCGTGGTCAGCCACGAACGCCTGGGTGCGGACTATTTGCGCCGCGCAGGCTTCAGCGAGCGCATGGCCAAACTGGTGGAGTACCACGTGCAAGCCAAACGCTACCTGACCTTCAGCCAGCCGGACTACTGCGCGCGCTTGAGTGAAGCCAGCCGCCGTACCCTGGGTTACCAGGGCGGTGTGATGACGGCCGAAGAGGCTCGGGCTTTTGAGCAAGATCCGCTTTGCGAGGTCAGCCTGCGCCTGCGTGATTGGGATGAGCAGGCCAAGCAAATGCACGTGCCTGTACTGGACTTGGAGGTATTAAAGTTCAAGGCTCGGCGGCTACTGACGTTGCCTTCATAAGAATGGCGTGATTCCGACCGATGACACGGACGCAGCGCATGGAGTCAATGTCCACGCACTCTGTAAGGTACGCCCTCTGATTAAGGGAGCGATTTAGATGCGTTATTTGAGAGTTGCCGTGAAGGATCAAAGTGCTAATGCTTTGGCGGATACCGTGGACCTTCTGTTTTTTCAACGCACGCCAAAGCTGCCGGATGAGCTGGTGCGCCAGGCCACAGCTGTCGACTTATCTGCGGATGGCCTGGTCGATTACCAGATCACCGGTGACATCGACGGCAATGGTGTCTCGGGGGAGAGGGACAGGGCGTTACTCAAGGATTTTGCCAATGCTGTATTGAAAGTGAATTGGCTCTGCCGTCCACCCATGCCCAACCGCTCGATCAACTTTTATGTGAGCCGTTTCACCGTCGCAGGCGACCCCGCCGAAGTTCGCTTGGATCTCTATCAGAACGAAAAACCCATGATTGAAAAACAGCGGCTGAAGTTCAGCGTCACCGCGTGCGATAGCCTCGGCATGGGCGTAATGCAACTGGATGACGAAGCGCTGCCTCTTGAGCTGTTCGACACCATGGATCTAAAGGCACTGCAATCAATGGCCAATCTGTATCTGAAGTTCAACTGGCGTTAAGGGGCGACACATGTCGAGCCTTCTTACAGCGGGCATCGACTGTGTGCGCTGGTGAGCGCACGAGGCATGAATTAGCTTTTCAGGAAACCTCCATGCGCTATTCACCCTTGCGATAACACCCCGGTGATATGGAACGCCGCCTATGACTTTGATAGTGACGGGGCGTTGGAGTGGAATATTCACTTCGATATTAACCGTGACGGCGTCACCAATGACGTCGACAAGGGCTTGGTGCAAGTGCTCGCCGATACGGTTTTGAAGTTCAATTGGTTTACTGACGACGAGGGATGTCCAGTATGAAACGAGAGTCTGTGATGCGTTACTTGAAAGCCACCGCTCAGGACAGAAGCGGTAATGGCAAACCCGACATGGCGGTGTTGCAGTTTTTTCAGCGGGCCGACAACGACCCTGACGAGCTGGTGCATGAAGCCGTGGCCGTGGATATTACGGCTGACGGTGCTGCCGATATCCTGCTACCCGGCGATATCAACGCTGATGGCTATAAATCAGCGGAAGACAAAGTGTTGCTCAAGGCCTTTGTCGATACCTTTTTGAAGCAAGGCTGGTTTAACCCCGGCGATACCTGGCGGCGTTACTTGACGATGCACGTCAGTCACTGGGCGAAAGATGGCGTGCCCAATGCGATCAAGCTGAATTTTTACCAGTGCTGCTCACTGCAGGGTAAACGCGCGCTGGTGTACAGCGCGGCTGGTTATGACGGCGATAGTGATGGGGTTCTGGAGTCATTTACCCACAGTGACTTGGATCGGGATGATGTTGCTGACCACCGCGACAAACTTGCGATTAAGGTCTTGTGCAACGCGTTCCTCGCATTCGACTGGCATACACAACCCATCAAGACGGCTTAACCTCAGCCTCATTGAGTTTGGTCGCCAAGACTTCGACCTGCTCTTGGCGCTCGGCTTGGCTCAGCTTGGCGTGAGGGTTGAGCGACGACCATTGCGGATGGGCGCGCGCCTTATACAGCGCATCCGGCAGCTTGCCTTCGCGCCAGGTTTTGTCCTGCGGCGAGTCGACCTTGATGCTGTGCATCGCCGCATGGCCACGCAGGTTCAGGGCCCTGAGCAACTGGCGTTGGCGCAGGGCGAGCAGGCGCAGCACGCTGTCGTCGACGGTCAGCTCGCGCTGGCCCTTGAGCTTGCCCAGCAGGCGGCTGCCGTAGCTGCGTGCAGTTTGCAGTGCGCCACCGGCAATGGCACCGGCGAGGGCGGCGGCGCCGAGGGTGAGACCGCCGACCAGCAGGTCCACACCCGCACCGGCTGCCGCGCCTGCGGCGATCCCGCCGCCGACCCGAACGCCGAGTTGTTTGAGGGTTTCGGGGTTGAACAGGTCATCGCCCCAGCGGCCATCCAGCAAGGGCAGGTCGCTGGCCGCGGCGTCCTGTGGGCGAAAACCGAATAGCTTGAGCAACGCCTCTACGCATTTCTGTTCGCGCTGGCGCACGGCTTTGCGCAAATCAGCGATGGCTTGCTGCTCATCTTCGGTGACCACACTGCGCCGACATGCGGCGCAGTCGATCAGCAGCTCGGCGATCAAGCGCGCAGCGCTTTGCTGGCGGGCCAGGCGTTGGGCTTGCTGATCGAGGATCAGGCGTTCCAATTGCGGCCGTGAGTTTTCCAGCAGCAGTGCCAGGCTTTCATACAAGCGGCGTTCGCCGTCTTCCGGCGGCGCCACGCTGTCGAAACGCACCAGCGCATGCAGGCCGAGGCGGGCCAGGGCTTCGCGCCAGTCCGGCTCGCGGTGGTCGTTGCTGCTGACGAAGTTGAGCACCGGCAGCAATGGCTTGCCGCAACTGGCCAGCACTTGCAGCTCGTCGCGGTACTTGGCCAGCACCGGTTCGCGGGCGTCGATCACGTACAAACCGGCGTCCGAGGCCAGCAGTTGCCGCAGCACTTTGGCCTCCTGTTCAAAACGCTGGCGGGCTTCGCTGCCTTCCAGGAACCGCGCCAGGCGAGCCGGGCCATCGAGGCGTTCGCCGGGTCGGTCCAGGCGTTCCAGGTAATCAAGCAACGCGATGGCATCCTCCAGGCCGGGCGTGTCGTACAGCTCCAGCAAGGCTTCGCCGTCGACCGACAAACGCGCGCCTTCCACATGACGGGTGGTGCTGGGGCGATGGGAGACTTCGCCAAAGCCCACATCACGGGTCAACGTGCGTAGCAGCGAGGTCTTTCCGACATTAGTGTGGCCGACCACGGCGAGCTTCAGCGGTTTAGTCATGACCGGTCTCCAGCCAGTTCAGCGGCGCACAGTCGGCGAACGGCAGCTCCAGCTGTTGCAGCGCGGCGTGCCAGTCGCCCAAGCGCTCGGCGTCCAGCGCCTGGCCGGGTGGCGCCTGCAACAGCCATACGCGGGTGGCGGTGGCGCTGCGGGCCAGCTCGGCGATCAACGCCAGGCTGCCACGATCCGGCGAGCGGCGCGGGTCACAGGCGATGGCCAGGCGTGCGGGCGGGAAGCGCGTGAGTTGTTCCAGCAGTTTGTTGCGTGATTCGCGGCTGTCGAGGATACCGGCGTTTTTGATGTTGCTCGGCAGCTTGGGCGGCCACGGGTGTTGATCGTCGAGTTCGATGGCCACCAGCAGAGCGCCGTCGCTTTCCAGTTCGCTGATGCCGCCAGTGACGAGGTGCAGTTGTTCGGGCGCGGCGTCGTTGACGCCCAGCCGTTCACTGCTTGGCATCAGGCGTTCGCGTAATTGGCTGTAGCCGGGCAGGTTGAGGTCCAGGCGCAACGCAGCACGCCCGCGTTTCCAGCGCCACAGGCACAGCAGGGCGAGGAGCAATCTGGGCAGCAGGCCGTACACCAGCAGTACGCCTACCAGCCACGCGGCCCAGGCCTGGCGGGCGCTTTCGATATTCAGGGCCGAGTCACCGCTGGCGCGGATCATCTCCACCGTCGGCACATTAAAACCCAGCAAGGCGGGCAAGCTGCCGAGGGCTTGGGTGACGGCAACAAAGGTATCGGCGCCGAGGATGGTGGTTTCCCACACAAAACCGTAGCGCCGCGTGGCCAGCAGTGTCAGCAGAATCACCAAGGCGCTGAGCAATGCCAACAACCACAGGCTGTTGACCAGCACACCCACGGCCCAACGGTTGAGTTTCTGGCGCTGCAACAACAGCAACAAGGCTGGCGCCAATTGCGCGGCTTTGGCATCCCGGGCAAGTTTTTCGCTGAGCCACAACCACAGCCGCCCGAGGCTGGCGCTGTGTTCACCGGCAAACAGCAAGCCCAAGGCCCAGCTGATTAACAGGATCAGGTTCAAGCCGAGCAGGCTGCCCAAGGCCCAGAACACGTTCACCGGCGTCAGGCCGTTGCCCAAGGCGGCAAAGGCCAGCCCGGCGCCACTGATAACCGCGACCGCCGCCAGCAGCACCAACGCCAAACGAGCGCCTTGTAGCCAGCGGGTGAGGGCGGCGGTCAGCCCATCGCGCTCGGCCAGGTGCAGAGCACGCTGCTGGATGCGCGTCGCCAGGTCGCCACCGGCCGCGCGGGCCAGCCGGTTGGCTTCCAAGTCTTCCAAAGGGCCTGCGTGTTCTTCGCGCAGGCGCACGGTTTCGGTCAGCCAAAGTGTATGCAGCGGGTTCAGAGCAGTCACGCGCCGTCCTGTTGAGCAAGTGAGCTTGGAGCATAACCGCAGACTCGTGGCTCTGGTATTCTCGTCGGCATGAAAAAAACTCTCCCTTTAAGCCTGATCGCAGCCCTTGGTGAAAACCGGGTGATCGGCGTCGACAACAGCATGCCCTGGCATTTGCCGGGGGATTTTAAATATTTCAAGGCCACCACGCTCGGCAAGCCGATCATCATGGGGCGCAAGACCTGGGATTCCCTGGGCCGACCGTTGCCGGGGCGCTTGAACATTGTGGTCAGCCGTCAGACCGGCTTGGCGCTGGAAGGTGCGGAAGTTTTTCCGTCACTGGACGCGGCGGTTGAGCGGGCTGAAGCCTGGGCGCTGGAACAGGGCGTGGATGAGCTGATGCTGATCGGCGGTGCGCAGCTGTATGCGCAGGGGCTGGCGCAGGCGGATCGCCTGTATTTGACGCGGGTGGCGTTGAGCCCGGAAGGCGATGCATGGTTTCCGGCGTTTGATTTGAACCAGTGGAAGTTGGTTTCAAACGTCGAGAACCTGGCTGAAGGCGATAAGCCTGCCTACAACTTCGAAGTCTGGGAAAAAGCCTAAAAGCATCGCAGGCAAGCCAGCTCCCACAGTTGACCGATTTCTCCTGAGGAAACCGATTCAAGTGTGGGAGCTGGCTTGCCTGCGATAGCGGTCTATCAGACCTGCGCTAATTCAGCATGCTCATCGGCATCCAGCAGCGCTTTATCCGTCTGCCCCATGATCTGGCTGGTAATCGCCCCGGCTGTCATCGAACCATTCACGTTCAACGCCGTGCGGCCCATGTCGATCAGCGGCTCCACGGAAATCAGCAGCGCCACCAGTGACACCGGCAAGCCCATCGCCGGCAGCACGATCAGCGCGGCAAAGGTCGCACCACCGCCCACGCCTGCCACACCGGCCGAACTCAAGGTCACAATCGCCACCAGCGTCGCGATCCACAGCGGGTCCAGCGGGTTGATGCCCACGGTCGGTGCAACCATCACCGCCAGCATGGCTGGGTAGAGACCGGCGCAACCGTTCTGGCCGATCGTCGCGCCAAACGAGGCGGCAAACCCGGCGATGGACTGCGGGATCCCCAGACGGCGGGTCTGCGCTTCAATGCTCAGCGGAATGGCTGCCGCACTGGAACGACTGGTGAAGGCAAACGTCAGTACCGGCCACACCTTGCGGAAGAACCGCAGCGGGTTGATCCCGGCCAGCGACAGCAATAGGCCGTGAACCACAAACATCAGCCCCAGAGCCAGATAAGACACCACTACAAAACTGCCGAGCTTGATGATGTCTTGCAGGTTGGAGCCGGCGACTACCTTGGTCATCAGCGCCAGCACGCCGTAGGGCGTCAGCTTCATCACCAGGCGCACCAGGCGCATGACCCAGGCTTGCAGGGTGTCGATGGCGTTGAGCACTTTCTGGCCTTTTTCCACGTCATCCTTGAGCAGTTGCAGCGCGGCAACCCCCAGGAATGCAGCGAAAATCACCACGCTGATGATCGACGTCGGCTTGGCGCGGGCCAGGTCGGCAAACGGGTTGGCCGGTACGAACGACAGCAGCAGCTGCGGGATATTCAGGTCGGCAACCTTGCCTGCGTAATCACTCTGGATCACTTGCAGGCGTGCCATCTCCTGGGTGCCCGCCACCAGACCTTCGGCGGTCAAGCCGAACAGATTGGTCAGGCCGATACCGATCAGCGCCGCAATCGCGGTGGTGAACAGCAGCGTGCCGATGGTCAAAAAGCTGATCTTGCCCAGGGACGAGGCGTTATGCAGGCGCGCCACAGCACTGAGGATCGAGGCGAACACCAGCGGGATCACGATCATTTGCAGCAGTTGCACGTAGCCATTGCCGACCAGATCAAACCAACTGATCGAGGCCTTCAGCACCGGGTTGCCGTCGCCATAAATGGTGTGCAACACCGTGCCGAACACCACGCCCAATACGAGGGCAAACAGCACCTTCTTGGCGAGGCTCCAGTTCGTGCGACGGGTTTGTGCCAGGCCCAGCAACAGGGCCACGAACACCAGTAAGTTGAGAATCAGGGGCAGATTCATTGAAGCTCCGTTGAGAAGGCAGCCAATCGCGTGAGCCTGCGATTGCGAACCGGGAAGCCTAACAGTTTGAAATATATTGATTTAATACCAATATGGAATGGCGACTGTCGTTTTTGGAATAAGCATTTGGCGCTCAGGCACATGCCCTTGGCGTTATCACGACGCAAGCGGTCGTGCTCGGGCGATAACTGTCATACAGATTTGTTAGCGTCGGTGTCTTTCACTCAGGGAGAAAACGCTTATGAAGCTCGCGCCAAAACTACTTGCCGCCGCCTTCTGCCTCGGCCTCGTCAGCCAGGCATTTGCCGCCACAGAGTTGAAACACTGGCCGGCGCCGGCCGCCGAGCAACTGAACAAGATGATCGCCGCCAACGCCAACAAGGGTAACTTCGCGGTGTTCGACATGGACAACACCAGTTACCGCTACGACCTCGAAGAGTCCTTGCTGCCCTACATGGAAAACAAGGGCCTGATCACCCGCGAGAGCATGGACCCATCGCTGAAGCTGATGCCGTTCAAGGACACCGCCGACCACAAGGAAAGCCTGTTCAGCTACTACTACCGCCTTTGCGAAGTCGACGACATGGTCTGCTACCCATGGGTTGCGCAGATTTTCTCGGGCTTCACCCTCAAGGAACTCAAGGTCCAGGTGGACGAGCTGATGGCTTCCGGCAAGCCGGTGCCGGTCACCTACTTTGAAGGCGATGTGGTGAAGAAGTCTGAGGTGCAGCCGCCGAAAGTCTTCACCGGCCAGGCTGAGCTGTACAACAAGCTGATGGAAAACGGCATCGAGGTGTATGTGATGACCGCCGCCTCCGAGGAGTTGGTGCGTATGGTCGCCGCCGATCCGAAGTACGGCTACAACGTCAAACCCGAGAACGTCATCGGCGTGAGCACCTTGCTCAAGGATCGCAAGACCGGCGAACTGACCACTGCGCGTAAGCAGATCACTGCGGGCAAATATGACGAGAAGGCCAACCTCGGCCTGGAACTGACGCCGTACTTATGGACCCCGGCAACCTGGATGGCCGGCAAGCACGCAGCGATCCTGACCTACATCGACGAGTGGAAAAAACCGGTGATCGTCGGCGGTGACACACCGACCAGCGACGGTTACATGCTATTCCACGATGTGGACGTGGCCAAGGGTGGCATTCACTTGTGGATCAACCGCAAGGACAAATACATGACCCAGCTCAACGGCATGATGGCCAAGCACGCGGCTGCTCAGGCCAAGGAAGGCTTGCCGGTGACGGCGGACAAGAACTGGGTGATCGTCAAGCCGGACGAAATCCAGTAACGCGGTCAGTGTGGGAGCTGGCTTGCCTGCGATAGCGATCGGTCAGGCTCAGAGAGGCAAGCTGACACGCCGCCATCGCAGGCAAGCCAGCTCCCACAGTTGATCTCTGTTGTCTGGGGAGTTTTATTCAGGCAAAAAAATGCCCCGCACGTGTCGGGGCTTTTTTATGCGCGGGGCTTACAGGCCGTCGAGCATCGCCTTGTTACGCACAGCACCTTTGTCGGCACTGGTGGCCAGCAGGGCGTAAGCCTTCAACGCGGTGGTGACTTTGCGCGGACGCTTCTCCACCGGTTTCCAGCCTTTCTTGTCCTGCTCAACCCGGCGTGCCGCCAGTTCTTCGTCGCTGATCAACAGGTTGATCGAGCGGTTCGGAATGTCGATCAGCACCTTGTCGCCGTCCTGCACCAGACCAATCGCGCCACCGGCAGCGGCTTCTGGCGAAGCGTGGCCGATCGAGAGGCCCGAGGTGCCGCCAGAAAAGCGGCCGTCGGTCAGCAAGGCGCAAGCTTTGCCCAGGCCTTTGGATTTCAGGTAAGACGTAGGGTAGAGCATCTCCTGCATACCCGGGCCGCCTTTCGGGCCTTCGTAGCGGATGATCACGATGTCGCCTTCTTTCACTTCGTCGGCGAGGATGCCGCGTACCGAGCTGTCCTGGCTTTCGTAGATCTTGGCGCGGCCTTCGAACACGTGGATGGATTCATCCACACCGGCGGTTTTCACCACGCAGCCGTCCAGCGCGATGTTGCCGTACAGCACGGCCAGGCCGCCTTCTTGCGAGTAGGCGTGCTCGACACTGCGGATGCAGCCGTTTTCACGGTCGTCATCCAGGGTTTCCCAACGGGTCGACTGGCTGAACGCGGTCTGGGTCGGGATACCCGCCGGGCCAGCCTTGAAGAAGTGATGCACCGCTTCGTCGTCAGTCTGAGTGATGTCCCACTTGGCGATGCCTTCGGCCAGGGATTTGCTGTGCACAGTCGGCAGGTCGGTGTGCAACAGGCCGCCACGGGCCAGCGAGCCAAGAATCGAGAAGATCCCGCCGGCGCGGTGCACGTCTTCCATGTGGTACTTCTGGATATTCGGCGCGACTTTGCACAGTTGCGGCACATGACGGGACAGGCGGTCGATGTCGCGCAGGTCGAAGTCGATCTCGGCTTCTTGCGCTGCGGCCAGCAAGTGCAGGATGGTGTTGGTGGAACCGCCCATGGCGATGTCCAGGGTCATGGCGTTTTCGAACGCCTTGAAGTTGGCGATATTGCGCGGCAACACCGACTCATCGTTCTCGGTGTAGTAACGCTTGCACAGCTCGACGATGGTGCGGCCAGCCTGCAGGAACAGCTGTTCGCGGTCGCTGTGGGTGGCCAGGGTGGAACCGTTGCCCGGCAAGGCCAGGCCCAGGGCTTCGACCAGGCAGTTCATCGAGTTGGCGGTGAACATGCCGGAGCACGAACCGCAGGTCGGGCAGGCGCTGCGTTCGTATTCCGCGACCTTCTCGTCAGAAGCGCTGGAATCGGCGGCGATGACCATGGCGTCGACCAGGTCGAGGCCGTGGGAGGCGAGCTTGGTCTTGCCGGCTTCCATCGGGCCGCCGGAGACGAAGATCACCGGGATGTTCAGGCGCAGGGCGGCCATCAGCATGCCGGGGGTGATCTTGTCGCAGTTCGAGATGCAGACGATGGCGTCGGCGCAGTGGGCGTTGACCATGTATTCCACGGAGTCGGCAATGATCTCGCGGCTCGGGAGCGAATACAGCATGCCGTCATGGCCCATGGCGATGCCGTCATCCACGGCGATGGTGTTGAATTCCTTGGCGACGCCACCGGCGCGTTCGATCTCGCGGGCGACCAGCTGGCCCAGGTCCTTGAGGTGGACGTGGCCCGGTACGAACTGGGTAAAGGAGTTGGCAATCGCGATGATCGGCTTCTTGAAGTCGTCATCTTTCATCCCCGTGGCACGCCACAGTGCGCGCGCGCCGGCCATGTTGCGGCCGTGGGTGGATGTTTTCGAGCGGTAATCTGGCATGGAGCACTCCGGGCGGCTAATCAAGTACTAAAGGGAAGTGAGCTTCTATTGACGTATGGAGCACTCAGAAAATGGCCGTGTGTCCAAACGTTGCCACTCGCGTCGCGGGATCGCCGCGTGCCTGGGCCTCGAGCTCATAAACCCGCCGGGGGATGACTGGCGATGAATAGCGTCGATTCTACACCGCTGGTGGCGGGAGGGAATGCCCGTCTGTGGCGAGGGCGCTTGCTAGCGACCCACACGTGCATTCGCCACCCAACCCCACAGGCTGAAAACGATGAAGCTTACGGCGATGGTCATCAGCAAATGGTTGCCGGTCTGCGCGAGGGCGGCGCTGCTGATGGCCGCGGTCAGGAACATGATGCTGTTGCCCGCCGACGCTGCCGTGCCCGCGCTGCTGGAAAACAGCAGCATCGCCGCCGAAATCGCGGCAGGCCGCACAAGAGTGACGGCCAGGGCACTGATCAGCATCGGGATCAGCAGAGTCAGGGAGGTGATGGCCTCAACGCTGATAATCAGCGTTAACAAAATGCCGGCCACCAGCAGCAATCCCAGCCCGATATTGATTTGCCGGGACAGCGAGATGCGCTTCTGCAAGTACGATGCCGCGACGCCACCGAGCAGGTAGGCCACGCCGTACACCATCAACACCAGTGCGTATTGGTATTCGGACAGTTTCAACGCATCCATGAAAATCAGCGGTGTCACGCTGATCAAGGCGAAATAGCAGGCGAACACCAGCGCGGCGATCCACCAGTAACGCAGGAAGTCGCGGTTGCCAGCGACGGCTCTGAGCGTACCGATGATTGATACCGGCGCGCGGTGCGGGCTGGCGGCCTTGGACGGCAGGATGCAGAGCGTATGGATCAACATGCCCAGTGCCATCAGCGCAAAGCCGTAGAAGCTGCCTTGCCAGTCGAAGGTGGTTTGCAGCCAGGAGCCGATCAGCGGCGAGAGCGCCACAAACGAACCGCTAAGGGTCATGTAATACAGGCGTACGCGGGCGCGGTCCTGTTCTTCGAACAGGTCCTCGACCAGTGCATGGCCCAGTACGAAAAACCCGCAGCCCATGGCCTGCACGCAGCGAAACAGCAGGAAGGTCAGGTAGTCGGACGCGAACGCGCAACCCATCGCGCCGAGGGTCGACAGCGTAATGCAGCCGATCAGCACTTCCTTGCGGCCCCATTTATCCGACAGCGGGCCTGCAATCAATTGGGAAATTGAAAACACCAGCGTGAACAGACTGATCGACAGTGCGATTTCTGCGGTAGGTGTGTCGAACCTGGCAGCCAGCGCGGGAAACGAGGGCAGCAGAATGTTGATAGGGAAAAAGCTGATCAGGGAAATGCAGGTGATGAGGATGAAGCGGGAGAGGTAGGGCCCAGACATTGTTTTTGTTTTCCGGAGTAATTCCAGAAACCGATACTAGTCTGCGAAATGTGGAATTCAATCAAAACCGTTGAAGGACGGTTTGTGTCGGAAAAATGTGGGGGCGGGCTTGCCCGCGATGGCTGAGTGTCAGTCAACAAACTCGTCAACAGGTCCACCGCTATCGCAGGCAAGCCAGCTCCCACATTTGATCTGCGTGTTACTTAGCTATTAGGCAGCAACCGGCAGGTAATGCTCTTGATGTAGCGCGTTTCGGCAATCGCCGGGTGCACCGGGTGATCCGGGCCCTGGCCGCCGCGTTCGAGCATCTGGATGTTGCGGTCCAGGTGACGGGCGCTGGTCAGCAGGATGTTCTGCAGGTCGTCTTCCGGCAGGTGCATGGAGCACGATGCGCTGACCAGAATGCCGTCCTTGCTGAGCAGGCGCATGGCTTGCTCGTTCAGGCGGCGGTAGGCGCCTTCGCCGTTTTTCATGTCTTTTTTGCGTTTGATGAAGGCCGGTGGGTCGGCGACGATCACGTCGAAACGTTCTTCGCTGGCTTTCAGCTCTTTGAGGGCTTCGAACACGTCGCCTTCAATGCAGGTCATCTTCTCGGCAACACCGTTCAGTGCGGCGTTGCGCTCTACGCCGTCGAGGGCGAAGGCGGAGGCGTCGACGCAGAACACTTCACTGGCGCCGAACGCTGCAGCTTGCACGCCCCAGCCGCCGATGTAGCTGTACAGGTCGAGTACGCGTTTGCCTTTGGCGTACGGGGCCAGGCGGGCGCGGTTCATGCGGTGGTCGTAGAACCAGCCGGTTTTCTGGCCCTGGATCACCGGGGCTTCGAATTTCACGCCGTTTTCTTCCAGCGCGACCCACTCCGGCACCAGGCCGAAAACGGTTTCGACGTAGCGGTTGAGGCCTTCGGCGTCACGCGCGGCGGAGTCGTTCTTGAACAGGATGCCGCTTGGCTTGAGCACTTGGGTCAGGGCAGCGATCACGTCTTCTTTGTGCGCTTCCATGGTCGCCGAGGCGATCTGTACTACAAGGATGTCGCCGAAACGGTCGACGACCAGGCCCGGCAACAGGTCGGAATCACCGTAGACCAGGCGGTAGAACGGCTTGTCGAACAGGCGGTCACGCAGGGACAGGGCGACGTTGATGCGGTGCACCAGCAGCGATTTGTCCAGCGGCAACTTGATGTCGCGTGACAGCAGGCGGGCGCAGATCAGGTTGTTCGGGCTCATGGCCACGATGCCCAGGGTCTTGCCGCCAGCCGCTTCCAGGATAGCCTGGTCGCCTGCCTGGAAGCCGTGAAGAGGTGTGGCGGCCACATCGATTTCGTTGCTGTAGACCCACAGGTGGCCGTTGCGCAAACGACGATCGGCGTTGGCTTTGAGACGCAGGCTAGGCAGGGACATGACGTCGCTCCGGAAAAAAGAGCGGGAGTATACCTGTTGCGCCGTTATTCATGTGGGAGCTGGCTTGCCTGCGATGCAGGCGACTCGGTGTATCTGACGTACGGTGGTGATGCAATCGCAGGCAAGCCAGCTCCCACACAAGCCCAGAGCCCACATTCAATCCGGTTTTTGAGGTGTCGGTCAGCTTCCCATAGAGGTTAGAATTCGCGCCTAGTCCAGAGTGTGTATTTATGTCCCCAGAGCTTTCCGCCGAGCAGATCCAGCAGGCCCTGCAAGGCATCAGCGTGCCGCCTCAACCGCAAATCATGGTGGATTTGCAGATGGAGCAGTACATGCCCGACCCGGACCTGGAAGTGATCGCGCGGCTGATCTCCCAGGATCCAGGCCTGTCTGGTGCGCTGCTGAAGATCGTCAACTCGCCGTATTACGGCCTGAGCAACAAGATCGCCTCGATCCAGCGCGCGGTGAACCTGCTGGGCAGCCGCTCGATCATCAACCTGATCAACGCGCAGTCGATCAAGGGCGAGATGAGCGACGACACCATCGTCACCCTCAACCGCTTCTGGGACACCGCCCAGGACGTGGCCATGACCTGCCTGACCCTGGCCAAGCGCACCGGCTCGCAAACGGTCGACGAGGCCTATGCCTTGGGCCTGTTCCACGACTGCGGCGTGCCGCTGATGCTCAAGCGCTTCCCCAATTACATGGCGGTGCTGGAGCAGGCTTACGCCAATGCCGGCCCGGATTGCCGGGTGGTCGACACCGAGAACAACGCGTTCAACACCAACCATGCCGTGGTGGGTTACTACACCGCCAAATCCTGGCGCCTGCCGGAGCATGTGACCGACGCCATCGCCAACCACCACAACGCCCTGGCGATTTTCAGCGATGAGTCGTCGCGCAACCCGCAACTTAAAAACCTGTTGGCGATCCTCAAGATGGCCGAGCACATCTGCTCGTCCCACCGCGTGCTGGGCAACCAATCGGCGGACCATGAGTGGGATGCCATCGGGCATCTGGTGCTGGACTACGTGGGCCTGTCGGACTACGACTTTGAAAGCCTGAAGCTATCGATCCGCGAACTGGGCGCGCACTGACCCTTTAATCAAGAGGTACACATGCCCGAGTTACCCGAAGTCGAAACCACCCGGCGCGGGATTGCGCCGCATTTGGAAGGCCAACGCGTCAGCCGTGTGGTAGTGCGTGAACGGCGCCTGCGCTGGCCGATCCCGGAAGACCTGGATGTGCGCCTGTCCGGGCAGCGCATCGTGCTGGTGGAGCGGCGGGCCAAGTACCTGTTGATCAATGCCGAAGTGGGCACGTTGATCAGCCATTTGGGTATGTCGGGCAATTTGCGCCTGGTGGAAGTCGGCTTGCCAGCGCTCAAGCATGAGCATGTGGACATTGAGCTGGAGTCGGGCCTGGCGCTGCGCTATACCGACCCGCGGCGTTTTGGCGCGATGCTCTGGAGCCAGGACCCGCACAACCACGAACTGTTGCTGCGCCTGGGGCCGGAGCCGTTGACCGACCTGTTTGATGGCGAGCGTCTGTTCCAGCTGTCGCGTGGCAAGTCGATAGCGGTGAAGCCGTTCATCATGGACAACGCGGTGGTGGTGGGCGTGGGCAATATCTACGCGACCGAAGCTTTGTTTGCGGCAGGGATAGATCCGCGCCGGGCTGCGGGTGGTATCTCGCGCGGGCGTTATTTGAAGCTGGCGATCGAGATCAAGCGCGTGCTGGCGGCAGCTATCGAGCGTGGTGGCACCACGTTGCGGGACTTTATCGGCGGTGATGGGCAACCGGGGTATTTCCAGCAGGAGCTGTACGTCTACGGCCGGGGCGGTGAGGCGTGCAAGGTCTGCGGGAGCGAGTTGCGCAATGTGGTGCTGGGGCAGCGGGCGAGTGTGTTTTGCCCCAAGTGCCAGAGCTGAGTGCCGGGTGATGGCTAATGTCGCCATCGCAGGCAAGCCAGCTCCCACATTTGGATGTATTCACAACTCTAAATGTGGGAGCTGGCTTGCCTGCGATGAGGCCTTTACAGGCAATAAATAACTTCAGGCCTTGCCGGTAATCAACCGGTACTTCTCCATCAACTGCTCTTCCGTTTCCGGATGGGCCTCATCCAGTGGAATACAATCCACCGGGCACACTTGCTGGCACTGAGGCTCGTCGTAGTGACCGACGCACTGGGTGCACAGGTTGGGGTCGATCACGTAGATCTCTTCGCCCTGGGAAATCGCAGCGTTCGGGCACTCGGGTTCGCAGACGTCGCAGTTGATGCAATCGTCGGTGATGATCAGGGACATGGAAACTCCTGCCAGGGCTGTCAGCCAGGGCATCTGAAAACTAATGCGTGCAATTGTGCCGCATTGGCGCCCGCAGTGCGAGCGTGTGGCAAGCCCGAATATCGGTCGCTGTCTCTGTGGCGAGGGAGCTTGCTCCCGTAGGGCCGCGCAGCGGCCCCGCTGTGCTGGAAACGATTGGGACTGCTGCGCAGTCCAGCGGGAGCAAGCTCCCTCGCCACAAAGAGCCTTACTTCTTGAAGCGCAGGGTCAGCGCATCGGCTACGGCCGGATGCACGAACTTGGTGATATCTCCGCCCAAAGCGGCAATTTCACGCACCAACGTCGAGGAAATGAACGAGTAACGTTCCGACGGCGTAAGAAACAGGCTTTCCACGTCCGGCGCCAGTTGGCGGTTCATGTTGGCCAGCTGGAATTCGTATTCGAAGTCCGACACAGCGCGCAGGCCACGCAGGAACACATTGGCGTTCTGCTCTTTGGCAAAGTGCGCCAGCAACGTCGAAAAGCCCACCACTTCCACGTTGGGCAGGTGCTTGGTGACCTCACGCGCCAGCTCTACGCGCTGTTCCAAGGGGAACAGTGGGTTTTTCTTGGGGCTGGCGGCGACCGCGATGATCACATGGTCGAACAAGCGAGACGCACGTTCGACCAGATCGCCATGGCCTTTGGTAATCGGGTCGAAGGTACCTGGGTACAACACTCGGTTCATCGCGTCGTCCTGGCGGAGTCCGTTGGGGAACCGGATGGTATCGCAGCATGCCCGGTGGGCCAAGTCGACTTATGTAGATAGATACCGTGAATACCCGGTTTTTTCATGCTGTTTTCAGACGTTCGGCCAATGCTGTCGCCAGTTGCGCGGTCAACCCGTACACCGATAATTGTGGGTTGGCGCCAATGCTGGTGGGGAACAGCGAGCCGTCGTGGATCGACAGGTTACGCAATTGATGATGACGGCCGAGGCTGTCGGCCACCGCGTTTTTCGGGTCCTCGCCCATGGCGCAACCGCCCATCACATGGGCGCTGCCCAGCGTGGTGCGGTGCAGTTCCAGGCTCAGCCCGTCGATCAGGCTGCGTGCTTCGGCCAGGGTATTTACGTAGCGTGCATCATGATGCAGCGGCTTGACCGACTTGGCGCCCGCCGCGAACTGAATCTCGGCCATGGTATGAAACGCACGACGCAGGCCGTCCCAGGCGTAGTCCGAGACCTGGTAGTCGAGCACCGGTGTGCCGTCGCCACGTAATTCCACCGTGCCGCCGGGGCTGTCGGGGTGAAAGCCGTCGCGCAGCAGGGCGAGCATGGCGTGGGTGTGGGGCAACTGACTCATGTCCAGCGCGTTCCCGGTGCCGTAGCCGCCGAACAGCGTGCTGGCCAGGCCTGGATGCAGCGGAGGCGCCTCCAATTTGTAAGACATTTTGCCGGTGGTGCCGTCCTGCCACTGGAAGTGGTCGGAATAGATCGACTGCGGAGCGCCATAGAACGGATTGATCACCTCGTCGAACTGCCCCGCGGAGAAATTCACCAGGTGCAGGAAGGTACGCTTGCCCAGCCGCGAATGCGGGTCGGGCGCATCTGAACGCATCAGCAGGGCCGGGCTGTTGATGCCACCGCCCGCGAGCACGTAATGCTTGGCCTTGACCGTGATCTTGCGCCCGGTAGGCGCCACGCAACGCTCATCCATGGCCACGCATTCAAGGCTGCTGATGGTGTCGCCGCTGTATTTCAGGTGTTCGGCGCGGGCCAGGTAGAGCAGTTCGCCGCCCTTTTCCAGGGTGGAGGGAATGGTGGTCACCAACATCGATTGCTTGGCGTTGACCGGGCACCCCATGCCGCAGTAACCCAGGTTGAAGCAGCCGCGCACGTTGCGCGGGATCACGTGCCAGCTATAGCCGAGCTTTTCGCAGCCTTTGCGGATCACATCATTGTTGGCATTCGGTGGAATGGCCCAAGGGGCGATGCCCAGGCGCTGTTCCATTTTTTCGAACCACGGCGCCATTTCTGCGCTGCTGTGGCCCTTGACTGCATATTCACTGGCCCAGTGGGCGAGGGTGGCATCGGGTGTGCGAAAGCTCGAGGTCCAGTTGATCAGCGTGGTGCCACCGACGGCACGGCCCTGCAGGATAGTAATCGCGCCGTCCTTGCTCATGCGGCCGATGCCTTCCTGGTAGAGGCTGGCGTAGGCTTCGTCTTCGAGCAGCTTGAAGTCGCTGCTGGTCTTGAGCGGGCCTTCTTCGATCAGCAGTACTTTGTAGCCCGCAGCACTGAGGATCTCGGCAGTGGTGCCGCCACCCGCGCCACTGCCGATAATGGCCACATCGGCTTCCAGGGTCAGGTCATTGCTGAGGGCGGCGCCATTGTGGGTTTTCCAGCCACGGGCCAGGCCATCGCGGAACAGATCGGGTACGGGCATAGAAGTGCACTCTTATTTTTATACGAAGTTGCATTCAGTGTGGGAGCTGGCTTGCCTGCGATGGCGGTCTGCCTGCCTTTCATTTCTGGCTGATACACCGCTATCGCAGGCGAGCCAGCTCCCACATGTTTGATTGGGTTGCCAGGGCTAGATCTTCGGTGGGCCGGGGTAGCCGCAATGCGCCCAGGATTGTGGCCGGAAGTACCAGGCCATGATCACCAGCTTGAGCAGCGAGCCCTGGCCCATGCGCAGCAGGTTCAGGTAGCTGTTCTCCCAGCGGTGCAGGAAGTTGCGGATCTGATCGCTGCTGGCGTTTTCCCAACTGCCCCAAATGCCGGTCAACGGGCCACGGGTGATGCCCATGCTCAGCACGTCGAACAGTTGCTGGGTGAGCTTGAACATCTCCGGCGACAGGTTTTGCAGGCTGTAGTCGAGTTTTTTCAGGGTGTCTTCGATGCCGGCGACCACGTCCTGGGCGCTGGCCGCGCCTTCGAGTAACACCGGGATGATTGCGCGCAAAAACGGCAAGTCGCTGCTGCGCAGCATGGCAAAGCCACTGGCCGGGGTGCTGCTGGAGCAGCCGCTGAGGCTGGCCCCCAAGCCGGCGGTGGCCAGGAATGCGCTGGCGCACAGGCCGATTTTCAGAACGCCGCGCCGTGACAGCGCGGGTGTTTCAGTCAGGCTAGGGTTCATTGTTATTGTTATCCCGAGGGTGGCGGAATCAGCGGATAAACAGCTTCTGGATCAACTTCTGGATGGCTTTGCCGTAAGGCGGGTAGATCAGTTTCGCCGCGTTCAGGCGCTGTTTGACCAGCACCCCTTTGGCCTTGCTGAACGTGAGGAAGCCTTCATGGCCGTGGTAATGGCCCATGCCCGACGGGCCGATGCCGCCAAAGGGCATATCGTCCTGGGCCACATGCAGCAGCGTGTCGTTGAGGCAAACACCGCCGGAATGGGTTTCGTGGAGCACGCGGTTCTGTTCGCCTTTGTTGTAGCCGAAGTAATACAGGGCCAGTGGGCGAGGGCGCTGGTTGATGTAGGCAAACGCTTGGTCGAGGCCGCGATAAGGCACGATCGGCAGCACCGGGCCGAAGATTTCGTCCTGCATCACCGTCATCTCGTCGCTGACATTCAGCAACAGGCTATGGGCCATACGCCGTGCCTGGCCCTGGTCATACAGCGGTATCAGGGTGGCGCCCTTGTCGGTGGCGTCTTTGACGTAGGCATTGAGCCGGGCCTGTTGCCGCTCATTGATGATGGCGGTGTAGTCCGGGTTGTCGGCCAGGGTCGGATAAAACCCGCGAACGGCGTTGCTGTAGGCCTCGACGAAACCTTCAACGCGGTCTTCCGGCACCAACACGTAATCCGGTGCCACGCAGGTTTGCCCGGCATTCAGGCATTTACCGAAGGCAATGCGCTCGGCGGCGTCTTTGAGTGGCACGTCCGCGGAAACAATGGCTGGCGACTTGCCACCGAGCTCCAGGGTAACCGGTGTCAGGTGCTCGGCCGCTGCGCGCATCACGTGTTTGCCGATGCTGGTGGCGCCGGTGAACAGCAGGTGATCGAAGCGCAATTTGGAAAATGCCATGCCCACTTCGGCCTCGCCCAGCACCACGCACACCAGGTCTTCGGGGAAGATTTTGGCCAGCAGCGCCTTCAGCAGTTCGCCCGTGGCGGGCGTGGATTCGCTGAGTTTGAGCATCACCCGGTTTCCCGCCGCCAAAGCCCCGACCAGCGGCCCAATGGCCAGGTACAACGGGTAGTTCCAGGGGACAATCACCCCGACCACACCCAGCGGCTGGTAGATGACTTTGGCTGACGCTGGTTGGAAGGCAATGCCTACCGCACGCCGGGAAGGTTTCATCCAGCATTTGAGGTGTTTGCTGGCGTAGTGAATGCCATGCAGGCTGGGCATCAACTCGGCGAACAGGGTTTCGTCTGCGCTGCGGTGGCTGAAGTCCTGGCTGATCGCGGTGATCAGCGCCTGGCGTTCGTCGCTGAGCACGTCGCGTAAAGCCTTTAGCCACTGCTGGCGCTGTGCAGCTGGCGGCATCGGGTTGGCCGCATAGGCGCGACGTTGGGCGTCGAACAGGTCCTGGAGTTGATCCAGCGCCTGGGAATCTTGCAGGTAGGCAACGTTGGCAGACATGGCGCAGTTCCCGATTGTTATAGGTCTGCCTGGATTTTTAGAGTCATTGCTCTAAATTGTCAAATGTCATTGCAGCAACATGCGGATTTATCCTGACAAGGATAGGCCGTAAGATGCCCCATCCCGTGTTCAGAAGCTGATCCCCTATGGCACCACGAGTAAAGACCAGCGAGCGCATTGTGCAAACCAGCCTGGAGCTTTTTAACCAGCAGGGTGAGCGCAGCGTCAGTACCAACCATATCGCCGCCCATATGGAAATTTCCCCGGGCAACCTGTACTACCACTTCCCCAACAAGCAGGCGATCATCGCCGTGCTGTTTCGTGAGTACGAAGCGCTGGTGGACAGTTTCCTGCGCCCGCCACAGGGCCGCGCGGTGACTGTCGAAGACAAGCGCTTTTACCTGCAGGCCGTGCTGGCCGGCATGTGGCGCTACCGCTTCCTGCACCGAGACCTCGAACACCTGCTGGAAAGCGACCCGGAACTGGCCACCGGCTACCGGCGGTTTTCCCAGCGCTGCCTGATCCAGGGCGGGGCCATTTACCAAGGGTTTGTCGACGCTGGCATCCTCAGTATGGACCCGGTGCAAACCGAGGCACTGACCCTTAATGCCTGGATCATCCTCACCTCGTGGGTGCGGTTCCTGTGCACCACCAATGAGAACTCCGCGCACTTGAGCGCCGAAGCGATCAAGCGCGGTGTGTATCAGGTGCTGGTGCTGGAGGCGGGGTTTGTCACGCCCCAGGCGAAAGAGGCGGTGGATGCCTTGTTCAAAGAGTTTTACGTGCCGTTGAACCAGGCACTGGAAGAAGTGAAGTAGGACCTTTCCCGAATCTGTTCACAGGAGCCCGTCATGTCGCTTGCCCAACTGATCAGCCCCCAGCAATTGGCCGAACGCCAAAAGGCCGCGGGGCTGGTGATCCTGGATTGTCGTTTTGCCCTCGAAGACCCGGACTACGGGCTGTGCAGCTATGCCGAAGGGCATATCGAAGGCGCGCAATATGCCGACTTGGAGCGTCATCTCAGTGGGCCGGTGACCAAAGGCGTGACCGGCCGCCACCCGTTACCGGCGGCGGACACTTTGGTTGCGCAACTGCGGGCCTGGGGCATCCATGCCAACACCGACATCGTCCTGTACGACGACGGCCCTGGCGCCTATGCCGCCCGCGCGTGGTGGTTGCTGGCCTGGCTGGGCAAGCGTGACGGGGTGTTTATCCTGGACGGTGGTCTCAAGGCCTGGCACGCCGCCGGTTTCCCGTTGAGCCTCGATGCACCGGTGGTGGAGCCGGGAGCGTTCGCCGGTAAGCCGGACAACCGCCTGCTGCTGGACGCCGAGCATTTGCAAAAGCGCTTGGGTGAGCCGGGCCTCACCTTGATCGACGCCCGTGCAGCGGCGCGTTTTCGCGGCGAGGTAGAGCCGATTGATCCGATTGCCGGGCACATTCCCGGTGCGCAATGTGCAGCGTTCACCGAAAACCTGGGCAGTGATGGCCGCTTTCTACCGGCCGACCAGCTCAAGCAGCGCTTCGCCGCACAGTTGCAGGGCCGGTCACCGGATGAACTGGTGGCGTACTGCGGTTCGGGCGTGACGGCGTGCCACAACTTGTTTGCCTTGAGTTTGGCCGGTTACCCGTTGGGCAAGTTGTATGCGGGGTCGTGGAGTGAGTGGATTACCGACCCCACGCGGCAGATTGCAACCGGCGACTGATTGAATAGCCATGTAAACCCAATAAAACTGTGGGAACTGGTTTGTGTGGGAGCAGGCAAGCCAGCTCCCACACAAACCAGCTCCCACATTTTTTAACTGTGTTGTGTCAGTAACCACTGCGGAATACGGCGCTCCAGGTAGTAACTGGGGCGTTTCAACGTCCCATCCACAAACCCCACATGCCCACCCTTGGCCAACAACTCAAACTCGGTGCAATCCGACAGTTCACTGGCCTCGGGCAGGCTGTGAGCAAACACGAACGGGTCATCGGCGGCCTGGATAATCAGGGTTGGCGTGCGGATTTCGCCCAAGTAGTAACGGCTCGAGGCGCGACGATAATAGTCCTCGGCACTGAGGAACCCGTGCAACGGTGCGGTCACCCGGCCGTCGAAGTCCCAGAACGTGCGCATTTTCTCCAATGAGCCCAGGGCTTCCAGGGTTTTCAGCCCTTCGGCCCGGCCATCTTTCACAAAGCGGCTTTGCTTGACGCGGATATACGCCAACATCTCGCGCATGAAGTGCTTCTGGTACACCCGCGAAAAGCCCAGCCCGATACGGTCAGCGCACTGGTCCAGTCGAAACGGCACCGACACCGCCGCTGCGCCTTGCAGCCCGGACGTCTCGCCGGTTTCGCCCAGGTGCTTGAGCAGCACATTTGCGCCCAACGAATAACCCACCGCATACAGCGGCGCCAAGGGTCGTTTGGCATGCAGATGTGCAATCGCCGCCGCCAGGTCTTCACTGGCACCGGAGTGATAGCTGCGTGCCAACAGGTTTGGCTCGCCCGAGCACCCACGCCAATTCAAGGCGGCGCTGGCCCAGCCTTGAGCTGCGAGGGCTTTTTGCAGCCCGGCCACATAAGGCGAGTTGGACGAGCCGGTCAGCCCGTGCAGCACCAGCACCAATGGCGCTTGCGCGTCATGGGGCCCATGCCAGTCGAGGTCGAGAAAGTCGCCGTCGTCCAGCCACAGGCGTTCGCGTTGGCGTTCGATATGGGTGGTAGGGCGCCACAGCGGGCCCCACAGGGTTTGCAAGTGGGGGTTGCCGAGGCCGAAGGCGGGTTTGAACAGCTCAGAGGACGGGATCATGAAACTCTCGGTAGCAAGCGAGCTTACTGTGGCATGCGAGCTTGTTGTGGCGAGCAGGCTTGCCCTGCGTTGGGCTGCGAAGCGGCCCCAGTAAAGTCGCCGCATTCTATTTGTAGGATCGCGGTGCCTTTAAAAGGGGCTGCTTCGCAGCCCAACGCAGGGCAAGCCTGCTCGCCACAACCATCCTGGCCGCCACAAAAAGCCCGCTCACTACAACATTTACCTAAGGTTAAGCGGCGCTTTCAACCAACCGATGCCACAACGCGTAATACACGCGACCGGACTTCTGCTCCCGGTGCAGGCGCCAGCTGCCCGGCAGGCCGAGGGTAGACGGCGCGGTCTCGCTTTCAGTGTAGATCCACGCATCGGGTGCCAGCCACTGGCGCTCTTCCAGCAGCGCACACACCGTCGGCAACAGGTTCTGGTTGAACGGCGGGTCGAGGAACACCACGTCGTATTCGCTGGCCGCCTGGGTTTCCAGGTAGCGCAGCGCATCGGCTGTCTGCACCTGGCCGGTGGTGCAGCGCAGTGTGCCCAGGTGTTCCTTGAGGCTGGACACCGCCACATTGCTGGCATCCAGCGCCTGGCCCTGGGCGGCGCCACGGGACAGCGCTTCGAGGAACAGCGCGCCGCTGCCGGCGAACGGGTCCAGTACCTTGGCGCCGCCGATATACGGCGCGAGCCAGTTGAACAGGGTTTCACGCACGCGATCCGGCGTTGGGCGCAGGCCCACGACGTCAGGGAAACTCAGCTTGCGGCTGCCCCATTCACCGCCAATGATGCGCAGTTGGCCCACACCGTTATGCACGTTGTGGACAGGTTTTTTCGGGCGAGATGAACTGGCCATTAATGCTCCGGAACCCCGAGCGGCTGCTCGGCGGGTTTATCAGTGGGGGGCGGTAGTGGCTTTTGCGCAATCGTCGGGCCGGCGGTCACGATGACCATCTTGTCGGCGCTCAAGTGTTTATTCATTGCAGCCTTGACCTGCTCTACGGTCAGGGCCTGGGATTGTTTCATGAAATCCTCAAGATAGCTCAGCGGCAGGTTATAGAAACCCATGGCGCCCAGCTGCCCGACGATATCGGCGTTGCTTGCGGTAGACAGCGGGAAGCTACCGGCCAGCTCACGCTTGGCGTCGTCCAGTTCCTTTTGCGTCGGGCCGGTCTTGAGGTAGTCGGCCAGCACGTCTTCAACCAGGCGCAGGGTGCCGCCGCTCATTTCGGCGCGGGTCTGCAGGTTGATCATGAACGGACCACGTACCTGCATCGGCGAGAAACCGGAGTAAACGCCGTAGGTCAGGCCGCGCTTCTCACGCACTTCGCTCATCAAGCGGGTGCCGAAACCACCACCGCCGAGGATCTGGTTGCCCAGGGACAAGGCGGCGTAGTCCGGGTCGGCGCGGTCGATGCCCAGTTGCGCGAACAGTAAATGGGTTTGCTTGGACGGGAACTCGATATGGCTCAGGCCAGCTTTCGGCTCGGTCGGCTGGGCGATCTTGGCCAGGGCCGGGCCTTTGGGCAGCGATGCGGAGACCTTGGCCGTCATGGCCTCAGCGTCGGCGCGAGTCAGATCGCCCACCACGGCAATCACCGCATTGCCCGCTGCATATGCTTTGGCGTGGAACGCCTGCAACTGCGCCAGGGTAATCGCCGGAATGCTCTCAGGCGTGCCTTCGCTCGAGTGCGCGTAAGGGTGGTCGCCGTACAACCGCTTGAACAACTCAAGGCTGGCCAGCTTGCCTGGGTTCTGTTTCTGGTACTCAAAACCGGCCAGAATCTGGTTCTTGATGCGCGCCAGGGAGTCGGCCGGGAAAGTCGGCTTGCCGATCACTTGGTCAAACAGCGTCAGGGCCGCGTCGCGCTTGTCGCTGTCGCTCAGGCTGCGCAGGGACACCAACGCCATGTCGCGATAAGCGCCGTTGCCGAAGTCGGCACCCAGGCCTTCAAAGCCGCTGGCGATCTGGCTGACATCCTTGCCCGGTATGCCTTCGTTGAGCATGGCGTTGGTCAGCAACGCAACGCCTGGGGTATTGCCGTCCTGGCTGCTGCCGGCGGCGAACAGGATGCGCATGTCGAACATTGGCAGTTCGTGGGCTTCGACGAACAGCACCTTGGCGCCCTCGGCGGTGGTCCAGGTTTGCACGTCGAGCTTGCGGTTGGTCGGCGCCTTGCCGTCCAGTTCTGCCAAAGATTGCAGTTTGTTGGCCGATTGCGCCTTGTCCAGCGCCTGGCTGGCCACCGATTCACTCGGGCGCAGGAAGTACACGGCGCTGGCGGCGATCAGGGTGACGACGACCAGGCCGGGGAAGATCAGGCGGCTGCTTTTGCGATTACTCATGAGCGGTCTCCTCGGGCAAAACATGGGCGACGCTCAAACGTTCGCGGGTGAAGTAGGTGCGCGCGGCTTTCTGGATATCTTCCGGGGTCACGCTTTGCAGGTCGGCAAGCTCGGTGTCCATGAGTTTCCAGGACAGGCCAACGGTTTCCAGCGAGCCGATGGCCGTGGCCTGGCTGGTGATGGAATCACGTTGGTAAACCACGCCGGCAATTACTTGGGCGCGGATACGCTCCAGTTCTTCGGTGGTCGGCGGCTTGGCTTTCAACTCGTCCAGCAGGCGCCACAGGCCGGCTTCGGCCTGGGCAATGGTCTTTTTCTTCTGCTGATTCGGCGTGGCGCTCAATGTGAACAGGCTGTCACCACGGGTATAGGCGTCGTAGCTGGTGGACGCGCCGGAGACCAGTTCTTCACCGCGCTCCAGCTGTTCCGAGATACGCGCGCTGTAGCCGCCATCGAGCAGGGCCGAGAGCAGGCGCAGGGCTTGCACCGAGCGCTTGTCTTCGGCAGTCGCCAGGCCCGGCACGTTGAAACCGAGGATCACGCTCGGCAGTTGGGTCTGCACGTGCAGGGTCAGTAAGCGCTCGCCAGGTTCGGCCAGTTCCAGTGGGATCTTGGCGGGTGGCACATCACGCTTGGGGATTGGGCCGAAGTAACGTTCGGCGAGTTTCTTGACCTCGTCCGGCGTCACGTCGCCGACCACCACCAGTGTGGCGTTGTTCGGCACATACCAGGACTGGTACCAGTGGCGCAGTTCTTCAACCTTCATGCGCTCAAGGTCGGCCATCCAGCCGATGGTCGGCGTGTGATAGCCGCTGGCCGGGTAGGCCATCGCCTTGAAGCGCTCGTAGGCCTTGGACATCGGGTTGTCGTCGGTGCGCAGGCGGCGTTCTTCCTTGATCACCTCGATTTCGCGGCTGAACTCATCGGCCGGCAGGCGCAGGCTGGCCATGCGGTCGGCCTCCAGTTCGAAAGCGACACCCAGGCGGTCACGCGCCAGTACCTGGTAATACGCGGTGTAGTCGTCGCTGGTGAAGGCGTTTTCTTCAGCGCCCAGGTCACGCAGGATCAGCGAGGCTTCGCCGGGACCGACTTTGGCGCTGCCCTTGAACATCATGTGTTCCAGGGCATGGGACAAACCGGTCTGGCCCGGGGTTTCGTAGCTCGAACCGACCTTGTACCAAACCTGGGAAACCACCACCGGCGCGCGATGGTCTTCGCGCACGACCACTTTAAGGCCGTTATCGAGGGTGAATTCATGGGTGGGTTGTGGGTCGGCAGCCAAGGCTGAAAGAGGCAGACAAACTGTGCTGAGCAGCAGGCCTGCGGCGCGGCGGGCTAGAGCAATCATTCGTGTTTTAACCTGTTGGGCTACCCGCTTGGTCTTAGCGTCGGCGGGCGAGGAGGTGCTAGGATACTGATCCGGTTTGGACAGGGCCACTGTGGCAGTCATCTTGTCCCGGTTTCAGTCGTAGGAATGTAGGAATTGGCGCTGGGTTTCCCCGACGATCTTCTACTTTTCGCCGATTTTGTCGCTTCAGTCCTTTATTGAAACGATTTGTTGAGGCCTTTATTTACGCCTTACAAAATGTTGCGCATGAACAAGCGAGCGTTAAAGCAGTCTGTTCTGCATCGAATTTATTTACCGAGGCGCCCTGGCGCATCGCTACTTTGAGATAGCCGTCCTCCATGTTTGGTTCCAACGACGACAAGAAGAGTCCAGCTGCGGCTGGCGAGAAAAAAGGCCTGTTCGGATGGCTGCGCAAAAAGCCGCAGGAAACCGTCGTCGAACAGCCACAGGTTCAGCCTGAGCCGATTCCAGAGCCTGTATTAGAAGCCGAACCGGTCGCTGAAACCCCGGCGCCGGTGGTGTTGCCGATGGCTGAGCCCGTATTGCAGCCAGCGGCACAGGTTGAGCCAGAGCCAGAGCACAAGTCGTGGCTGGAACTGCCGGTGGCCGAAGAGCCTGTGGCGCTGGTTGAAGACGTGCAGGCTGAGCACGTGACGCCGCCGATTCCGGTCGTGGTTGAGCCGGTGGCGGTTGTGGTCGAAGCGCCGCCAGTGATCGAAACGCCTGCGCCGGTGGTTGTGGAGCCAGCGCCGGCACCTGTGGTGGTTGCCGCCCCCGCCATTATCGAGCCGCCGGTCGCCCCGGAGCCCGTTGTTGCTCCCGCTGAAACCAGCAAAACCGGCTTCTTCGCCCGCCTCAAGCAAGGCCTGAGCAAAACCAGCGCCAGTATCGGCGAAGGCATGGCCAGCCTGTTCCTGGGCAAGAAGGTTATTGATGACGAGCTGCTGGAAGACATCGAAACCCGTCTGTTGACCGCCGACGTGGGCGTCGAAGCCACTGCCGTGATCATCCAGAGCCTGACCCAGAAGGTTGCGCGCAAGCAGTTGACCGACGCCGATGCGCTCTACAAATCCCTTCAGGCCGAACTGGCTGCGATGCTCAAGCCGGTGGAAGCGCCGCTGGTGATCACGCCGAACAAGCCGTTCGTGATCCTGGTCGTCGGCGTCAACGGCGCCGGCAAAACCACCACCATCGGCAAGTTGGCCAAGAAGCTGCAGTCGGAAGGCAAAAAAGTCATGCTCGCCGCCGGTGACACCTTCCGCGCCGCTGCCGTGGAGCAGTTGCAGGTCTGGGGTGAGCGCAACAAGATCCCGGTCATCGCCCAGCACACCGGCGCCGATTCCGCCTCGGTGATTTTCGATGCCGTGCAGGCTGCCAAGGCCCGTAACATCGATGTGTTGATCGCTGATACCGCCGGTCGCCTGCACACCAAAGACAACCTGATGGAAGAACTGAAGAAAGTGCGCCGCGTAATCGGCAAGCTCGACGCCGACGCCCCGCACGAAGTGCTGCTGGTGCTCGACGCCGGCACTGGCCAGAACGCCATCAGCCAGGCCAAACAATTCAACCAGACGGTGCAACTGACCGGCCTGGCATTGACTAAGCTCGACGGCACGGCCAAGGGTGGTGTGATCTTCGCCCTGGCCAAACAGTTCGGGTTGCCGATTCGTTATATCGGTGTCGGTGAAGGTATCGACGACCTGCGCACCTTTGAAGCCGAACCCTTTGTACAGGCACTTTTCGCCGAGCGGGAGCGTTCATGATTCGATTCGAACAGGTCGGTAAACGCTACGCCAACGGGCATGTGGGCTTGCATGAGCTGAGCTTTCGAGTGCGGCGTGGCGAGTTTCTATTTGTAACCGGCCATTCAGGCGCCGGTAAAAGTACGCTGTTGCGGCTGTTGCTGGCGATGGAGCGCCCGACCACCGGCAAGCTGCTGCTGGCCGGCCAGGATCTGGCCACCATCAGCAATGCACAAATCCCGTTCCTGCGCCGCCAGATCGGCGTGGTGTTCCAGAACCACCAGTTGCTGTTCGATCGTACGGTGTTCAACAACATTGCTTTGCCGCTGCAGATTCTCGGCTTGTCCAAGGCTGAAATCGTCAAACGTGTGGATTCGGCCCTGGAGCGCGTGGCACTGTCGGACAAGACCGACCTGTACCCGGGCGACCTGTCCACCGGCCAACAACAGCGCGTCGGCATCGCCCGCGCCATTGTCCACCGCCCGGCCTTGTTGCTGGCGGACGAACCTACCGGTAACCTCGACCCGCGTCTGGCGGCTGAGATCATGGGCGTGTTCGAAGACATCAACCGCCTGGGCACCAGCGTATTGATCGCCAGTCACGACCTGGCACTGATCGCCCGTATGCGCCACCGCATGCTGACCTTGCAACGCGGCCGCCTGATCGGCGACGGGGAGGCTGGCGTATGAGTGCGACTCGCAGCCCCAAGGTTTCCGAGCGTGTGGCGCCAAAAGCCGCCGACCCGCAACCGCCGAAGAAAAAACGCGACGAAGATGATGGCCCGGATTTCGCCACGCTGCTGCGCGCCTGGATCGAAAGCCATCGCGCCAGCTTGGTCGACAGCCTGCGCCGCCTGGGCAAGCAGCCGATCGGCAGCTTTTTCACCTGCCTGGTAATGGCTGTGGCACTGAGCCTGCCGATGGGTTTGTCGCTGCTGCTTAATAATGTGGAGCGCCTGGGCGGTTCCTGGCAGCGCGCGGCGCAGATTTCGCTGTACCTGGACCTCGACACCAGCGCCAAAGATGGCGAGAACCTGCGCGACGACATCAAGAACCTGCCGGGCGTGGCGGATGCCGAATACATCAGCCGCGATCAGGCCCTTGAAGAGTTCCAGCAGCAATCAGGCCTGGGTGAGGCGCTTAAAGAGCTGCCGCAGAACCCGCTGCCGGGCGTGGTGCTGGTGACGCCGAACGAAGTCGACAAGCCAGCGCTTGAGGCCCTGCGACAAAAACTCGCAGAGATGCCCAAGGTACAACAGGCACAACTTGATCTAGTCTGGGTAGAGCGTCTGGCGGCCATTCTCAAGCTGGGCGACCGCTTTGTGTTCGGCCTGACGGTGTTGTTGGTGTCTGCATTACTTTTGGTGATAGGTAATACCATTCGTCTTCATATTGAAAACCGCCGCACCGAGATAGAAGTGATTAAACTGGTCGGCGGCACAGACAGCTATGTGCGTAGGCCTTTTCTGTACATGGGCGCGCTTTATGGCTTCGGTGCCGGGATTTTGTCCTGGGGCGTTTTGGCTTTTGGCTTGAACTGGCTCAACGACGCGGTAGTAGGGCTGGCCGGTTTGTACGGCAGCGATTTTGCCCTGGCCGGCGTGCCGGTCGCCGATGGCTTGAGTCTCTTGCTTGGTGCCGTCTTGTTGGGGTATATCGGTGCCTGGATTGCGGTCGCTCGTCATTTACGTGAGCTGGCACCGAAGTAGTTAATGTCAGATTAATGTGGTTTCGTTTGTATTGACCGTATTGGTGGTTTAGGGAACTTGTCCTACGGTTCCCGGTCAATTTTCGCAGTGCTGAACTGCACGAGTTATGTGAGTCGGAGGTTTTTTCGTATGACCACTTCTTTGCAACCTGCTTATGCTCTGGTCCCGGGTGCGAACCTGGAGGCCTATGTGCACACGGTCAACAGCATTCCATTGCTGACGCCCGAGCAGGAGCGTGAACTGGCCGAGAGTCTCTACTATGAGCAGGATTTGGGGGCGGCTCGGCAGATGGTGCTCGCCCACCTGCGTTTTGTCGTACATATCGCCCGTAGCTATAGCGGCTACGGGTTGGCCCAGGCTGACCTGATCCAGGAAGGCAACGTCGGCCTGATGAAGGCTGTAAAGCGCTTCAACCCTGAGATGGGCGTGCGCCTGGTATCGTTTGCCGTGCACTGGATCAAGGCGGAAATCCACGAGTTCATCCTGCGCAACTGGCGCATCGTGAAAGTCGCGACCACCAAGGCCCAGCGCAAGCTGTTCTTCAACCTGCGCAGTCAGAAAAAACGCCTGGCGTGGCTGAACAACGAGGAAGTCCACCGCGTGGCCGAAAGCCTCGGCGTGGAGCCGCGTGAAGTGCGCGAGATGGAAAGTCGCCTGACCGGCCATGATATGGCCTTCGACCCGGCCGCTGAAGCGGACGACGACAGCGCCTTCCAATCGCCGGCCAACTACCTGGAAGACCACCGGTACGACCCGGCGCGTCAACTGGAAGACGCCGACTGGAGCGACAACTCCAACCAGAACCTGCACGAAGCGCTGGAAGTGCTGGACGACCGTAGCCGTGACATCCTCTATCAGCGCTGGCTGGCTGAAGAAAAAGCCACGCTGCACGACCTGGCACAGAAGTACAACGTGTCGGCCGAGCGGATTCGTCAGCTTGAGAAAAGCGCGATGAACAAGCTGAAGTTGTCGATCGCCGCTTAAAACGCTGCGATAAGACAAAAAAATGCCCCGATCGAAAGATTGGGGCATTTTTGTTTGCAGTCGAAAATCTCAAGCTCAACTCGGTCCACTGTGGGAGCTGGCTTGCCTGCGATGAGGCAGTATCTGCTAACACATGGGTAGTTTGACCCACCGCTATCGCAGGCAAGCCAGCTCCCACATGGGTAGTGCAGTGTGTCAATCGGACCAGGGGGCTTTGCGGGAGTTATTCAATTCCACCAAGTAACCATCCCCACCCAACTGGCTCATCTGCTGCCGAATCCATGCCGCTCGCCTTGCCACATAGGCTGTTGGATGGCTGGCACTCCACACTCGAGGGTTGGGCAAAACCGCCGCCAGATAGCTGGCCTGCTGACGGGAAAGCGCTTTGGCACTCACGCCAAAGTGATGCCGCGCGGCGGCCTCTGCGCCAAACACGCCTTCATCCCACTCCACGCTATTGAGGTACACCTCAAGAATCCGCTGCTTGGGCCACAACACTTCGATCAGTGCGGTAAACCAGGCTTCCAGGCCTTTGCGCAGATAACTGCGACCGGTCCACAAAAACAGGTTCTTTGACACTTGCTGGCTCAGAGTGCTGGCGCCGCGAATCGAACCGCCGCGCTCGTTGTGCAGCAGCGCCGCCTGGATCGCGCCGAAGTCAAAACCCCAATGCTGCGGGAAACGCTGGTCTTCACCCGCCATTACCGCCACTTTCAGTTCGTCGGATATCTCATCCCACGGCACCCAGGTGCGCTGCACATCGATCGGCTCGCCGTCGATCCAGGATTCGATCTTGCGCTCCACCATCAACGCGGTGAACGGCGGCGGCACCACACGAAACAGCAGCACCAGCAGCACACTGCCGATGGCAAACCATTTAATGACTTTAAGAAAGCGCTTGAAGAGGAGACGCAGCATAGAGATGGCTTGGCCGAACCCGTTGAGCGGGCCATTATACAGACCCTGCCCCTCGAGTCTGACTGGAGTTCCTCATGCTGCGTAGCTTTCTGATGCTGGCTGCCTTTTTCGGCTTTACCGGCGTCGCCCTGGGCGCCTTTGCCGCCCACGGCCTGAAAAACCGCCTGAGCGCCGAGTACCTGGCGATCTTCCATACGGGCGTCACCTACCAGTTGGTGCACGCCCTGGCGCTGTTCGGCGTGGCGTTGCTGGCCGCGCATATTCCTGGCCGATTGGTCAGCTGGGCGGGCATCTCCTTTACCGTCGGCATCCTGCTGTTCTCGGGCAGTCTGTATGCGCTGACCCTGACCGGCATCAGCAAGCTCGGCATCATCACGCCGTTTGGTGGTCTGGCCTTCTTGCTCGGCTGGTTCTTCCTCGGTTTGACTGCGTGGCGTCTACAGGTAGCCTGACCAAGGGACTTGGGTCAGCCACGCTGATCGGGCTAGAATGCTGGCCCCTAAAAACGATGGCGGCCCGTGGCATGCGCATTCAGTTGAACGGCGAATCCTTTGAACTGCCCGACGGTGAAACCGTTGCGGCCCTGCTGACCCGTCTGGACCTGACCGGACGCCGAGTCGCAGTGGAGCTCAACCTGGATATCGTCCCGCGTAGCCAGCATGCCGAAACCGCGCTCACCGAAGGTGATCAGGTCGAAGTGGTCCACGCCATCGGCGGCGGCTAGCCGCCCGGCGCTCAAGGGCGTCAACCCGCATTCTGCAGAACCTCACCCCAATTCGAGGATTTCCCATGAGCATCGTTCGTAGCGACAAGCCCTTCGTCCTGGCCGGTCGTACCTACCAGTCCCGCCTGCTGGTTGGCACCGGCAAGTACCGCGACATGGAAGAAACCCGTCTGGCCATCGAAGCCTCGGGTGCCGAGATCGTGACGTTTGCCGTGCGCCGCACCAACCTCGGCCAGATCGAAGGCGAACCGAACCTGCTCGAAGTGTTGTCGCCGGATCGCTACACCTTCCTGCCGAACACTGCCGGTTGCTACGATGCCATCGAAGCCGTGCGCACCTGCCGCCTGGCCCGTGAGCTGCTTGACGGCCACAACCTGGTGAAACTGGAAGTGCTGGCCGATCAGAAAACCCTGTTCCCCAACGTGATCGAAACCCTCAAGGCCGCCGAAACCCTGGTCAAGGAAGGCTTCGACGTGATGGTCTACACCAGTGATGACCCGATCATCGCTCGCCAATTGGCCGAAATCGGCTGCATCGCCGTGATGCCGCTGGCCGGCCTGATCGGTTCTGGCCTGGGCATCTGCAACCCGTACAACCTGCAAATCATCCTCGAAGAAGCCAGGATTCCGGTGCTGGTGGACGCGGGCGTGGGCACTGCCTCCGACGCTACCATCGCCATGGAGCTGGGTTGCGACGCGGTGCTGATGAACTCGGCCATCGCCCATGCCCAGCAGCCGGTCATGATGGCCCAAGCCATGCAACACGCAATCGTCGCGGGCCGCTTGGCCTACCTCGCCGGTCGCATGCCGAAAAAACTGTACGCCAGCGCCTCCTCGCCGCTGGATGGTCTGATCAAGTAAGAGCCATTGATGACTGAATCAAACGAAACGCCGAACACCGTGGAAGAAGGCGACGAGTCCAAGCACCGCCGCATCAAGAGTTTTGTGATGCGCGCCGGCCGCATGACCGAAGGCCAGCAAAAGGGCCTGGAGCAAGGTACGCCGCTGTTCGTGTTGCCATTGGCCGACGCGCCGGTGGACTACGACCAGGTGTTCGGCCGTTCGGCCCCGCGTTCCCTGGAAATCGGTTTCGGCATGGGCCACTCCCTGCTGGAAATGGCCGCGGCCGCGCCGGACCAGGACTTTATCGGGGTGGAAGTGCACCGCCCAGGTGTCGGCGCGCTGCTTAACGGCGTACTGACCCAAGGCCTGACCAACCTGCGAGTCTACGACTGCGACGCGATTGAAGTACTCAACCGCTGCATCGCCGACAACAGCCTCGACCGCCTGATGCTGTTCTTCCCGGACCCATGGCACAAATCGCGTCACCACAAACGCCGTATCGTCCAGGCTTCCTTCGCGGAGCTGGTGCGCAGCAAGCTGAAAGTGGGTGGCATTCTGCACATGGCCACAGACTGGGAGCCGTATGCCGAATACATGCTGGAAGTGATGGACGTAGCGCCTGGCTACCGCAACCTGGCCGAAGACGGCAAATGCGTGCCGCGCCCGGCCGAGCGCCCGATCACCAAGTTCGAACGCCGCGGCGAGCGACTGGGGCATGGGGTTTGGGATTTGAAGTTCGAGAAGGTTGACTGACAAGCCAATAGCCGGCTTGGAGTGCAATCAACTGTGGGAGCTGGCTTGCCTGCGATAGCATCACCTCAGTATCACAGATACACCGAGGTGCCTGCATCGCAGGCAAGCCAGCTCCCACAGTTGTTTTGTGTTGGGCTTTGGAATCAGCGGCGGTCGGCGACTACGCCAATCAACACCAGCACCACCACCAACACCGGCGCCAAACTGTAGTTATTAAACTGGCTCAGCCCCCGCACAATCCAAGGCGTGGCATACAGCAAGGCTGCGCCGCTGCCGATCATGCATACCAGCGCCATCAACGGTACGCGCAATGCTCCGGCGATGCTGCCCAAGCGGCCTTCGATCCAGCCTTTGATATCCGCGCCAAACAACACCAGCAAACAACCGACAAGGGCCAGGGAGATTTCCGACAGGTTGCTACGGCTCCAGCGGGACACGGTGGCGAGCAGGTCGAGTACCAAATCCATGTGATTTCCTTAGAGCGTCAGCTCAAAAACTTCTGCAACAGGTCATTGAGAAAGAGTTGCCCACGGTCGGTGGCCGCCAGGCGTGACGGTTCGACCTGCATTAAGCCACTTTGTTCTGCCTCCTGGCGGCCTTCGTCGAGGCTGGCCAGGTCGAGGCCGGTGCGTTCGGCGTACAGCTTGGATTCAACGCCTTCGGTGAGGCGCAAAGCGTTCATCAGGAACTCGAACGGCAGCTCCTCATTGGTCAGTTCTTTCGCCCCGGCCTGGAAACTTTTTGCCGGGTTGAGGTAGTCCTTTGGCGCCCGGGTTTTCCAGGTGCGCACGATGCGCCCGTCCGGATGGCTGAGCTTGCCGTGGGCGCCCGCGCCGATGCCGATAAAGTCGCCGAAGCTCCAGTAATTCAGGTTATGCCGCGCCGGGCGGCCCGGTTGGGCATAGGCCGACACTTCATATTGCGCGTAACCGTGTTCGGCCAGCAGTGCCTGGCCAGCTTCCTGAATGTTCCACAGCGTGTCGTCTTCCGGCAGCGCGGGCGGCTGGTTCCAAAATACGGTGTTGGGTTCCAGCGTCAGCTGATACCAGGACAAGTGCGTTGGCTTCAATGCGATGGCCTGGCGCAAGTCGCTCAGGGCATCGTCCAGTGACTGATCGGGCAAGCCGTGCATCAGGTCCAGGTTGAAGTTGTCGAACCCGGCCTGGCGCGCCATGCCTGCGGCGCGTACGGCTTCATCGCCATTGTGGATACGGCCCAGGGCTTCAAGCTTTTCCTGCTGAAAGCTCTGGATGCCGATGGACAGGCGATTGATCCCCAGCTTGCGGTACGCCACGAACTTCTCTTGCTCGAAGGTGCCAGGGTTGGCTTCCAGGGTGATTTCGATGTCGTTGGCAAACGGGATACGGGCTTGCACGCCTTTGAGCAGGCGCCCCAGCGCGGCGGCGCTGAACAGGCTGGGCGTGCCGCCACCGAAGAAAATCGAGCTTAGTTCACGGCCGTAAACCGCATGCAGGTCTTGATCAAGGTCGGCCAGCAATGCGTCTACGTACTCTTCTTCCGGCAGCACTTTGCTGGCGGTGTGGGAGTTGAAGTCGCAATACGGGCATTTGCGCACGCACCACGGGATGTGGATGTACAGCGCCAGGGGCGGCAGCACCGACAAGGCCGCCCGAGGCGTTTGCGCGCCGCCGTGGATCAGCGGCTGCGCAGAGGTGTTTTGGGTCATTTCAGGCTCAGGCGTTGGCGCAGCAAATCCATTGCGCGGGCGCGGTGGCTGATCTGGTTCTTGTCGGCCGGGCTCAGTTCGGCGCTGGAGACATTGCGCTCCGGCACCCAGAACAGCGGGTCATAGCCAAAGCCATGCTCGCCACTGGCGGCATGCAGGATGCGCCCGTGCCACAGGCCTTCGCACAGAATCGGCAACGGGTCATCAGCGTGGCGAACCAGCGCCAGCACGCAGACAAACTGTGCGCCGCGCATCGCGTCCGGCACGTCCTTGAGGGCGTCCAGCAGTTTGGCGTTGTTGGCCGCGTCGCCTTTGCCATCGGCATACCGCGCCGAGTAGATGCCCGGTGCGCCGCCGAGGAAGTCCACGGCCAGGCCCGAGTCATCCGCCAGCGCCGGCAGGCCGGAGATGCGTGCGGCATTGCGGGCCTTGAGGATGGCGTTTTCGACAAACGACAGGCCGGTCTCTTCCGGTTCGACCTGGCTGAACTCGCCGATCGAGCGCAGCTGCACGGAGTCGCCGAGCATGGCCTGGAGTTCTTTGAGTTTGCCGGCGTTATGGCTGGCGAGTACGAGCTGTGTCAGGTTCATTTGGTGCCCGGAAAAAGTTCTTGGACGAAGCTGAAGCCGTGGGCCTTGCCACCGGTTTCAACGTTGATGGTAAACGTCCGGTATTCCTGCTGTGTGACCGAGTAGGGCGCCAGGTACGAGATGCCGCCCTTTTCAGTAATCTGCTTGAACGTCAGCACTTCGCTCTTGCCGCTCAAGTCCTTGATCGTGCCGGTCACCTGCGCGGCCACTGGCGTCACGCCCTTGATCACCGACACATTGATCAGGCCCTTCTCGTTGCTGCGCACGATACCGGCTGCCTGGGCGGTTTCCGGTTGCAGGAAACTCGAGGTGAAGGTGTTGTAGTGCACAGTGATATCGCCAAATTCTTTCTGGCGGTTACCGTCGACGGCGTCTGCTGCCACGGCGCTGGCGCCCAGGAAGGCGGTCAATAGAAAAACAGCCAAACGACTCATGATCGTGCCTCTTGATAATGATTAGACGGCAATCTTGTGGTCGGTCAGGCCAGGGCTGCTGACCCGGTAGATACCAATTTCGCCCAACAGATTAGGCCATAGCTTACTCGCCCACCCATGGCGGTGCTGTTGATCGACGGCAAGGCGGTTGATCACCTTGGCTTCACGCTCGCCGCACAGGGCTTCGAAGTCTTCAAACGTACAGAAGTGGATGTTCGGCGTGTTGTACCAGGTGTATGGCAGGAAGTCCGAGACCGGCATCCGGCCCTTGGTCGCCAGGTACCAGCGGCAGCGCCAGTGGCCGAAGTTGGGGAAGGTAATGATGCACTGACGGCCCACGCGCAGCATCTCGTCGAGGATGCGGTCCGGGTAATGCACCGCTTGCAGGGCCTGGGTCATCACCACGATATCGAAACTGTTGCTGGCAAAGTTGCCCAGGCCCTTGTCCAGGTCCTGCTCGATCACGTTGATGCCCTTGGCCACGCACTGGGCGATGTTGTCCGGGTCGTTTTCCAGGCCATACCCGGTGACTTGCTTGTTGTCGCGCAGCCAGCTGAGCAGTTCGCCATCACCGCAGCCCAGGTCGAGCACGCGGCTGCCGGCGGGGATCCAGTCTTGGATGATTTCCAGGTCGGCTCTCATGGCGTTCTCACAAAGTAATGCGGTTCATGTAGTTGCTGAAAGCCTGCAGGTAGCGTGGGATCGGAATCAGGAAGGCGTCATGGCCTTGCGGAGCATCGATCTCGAGGTAGCAGACGTCTTTGCGTGCGGCCATCAAGGCGTCCACCAGTTCACGCGAACGCGCTGGCGAGAAGCGCCAATCGGTGGTGAATGACATCACGCAGAACTTGGCCGTGGCGTGCTCGAAGGTTTTCGCCAGGTCGTCGTCGTGGTTGGCGGCCGGGTCGAAGTAGTCCAGCGCCTTGGTCATCAGCAAGTAAGTGTTGGCGTCGAAGCGCCCCGAGAACTCCTCGCCCTGGTAACGCAGGTAGCTTTCGACCTGGAACTCGACACTGTGGAAGTCGTAGTTGAGCTTTTCGCTCTTGAGCCCACGGCCGAATTTTTCGCCCATGGAGTCATCGGACAGGTAGGTGATATGCCCGACCATCCGCGCCAGCATCAAGCCGCGCTTGGGGATCACACCGGCTTCCTGGAACGAACCGCCGTGGAACTCGGGGTCGGTGAGGATGGCCTGGCGTGCCACTTCGTTGAACGCGATGTTCTGCGCCGACAGTTTTGGGGCCGAGGCGATGGCCAGGCAATGGCGCACGCGATCCGGATAGGAAATGGTCCATTGCAGCGCCTGCATGCCGCCCAGGCTGCCGCCGATCACGGCGGCCCATTGGTTGATGCCCAGCAAGTCGGCAAGGCGCGCCTGGCTGTGCACCCAGTCTTCCACGGTCAGCACCGGGAAGTCGGCGCCGAACGGCTTGCCGGTTTCCGGGTTGAGGCTGCTCGGGCCGGTGGAACCATTGCAGCCGCCGAGGTTGTTCAGGCTGACCACAAAGAATTTGTTGGTGTCGATGGGCTTGCCGGGGCCGATGCAGCTGTCCCACCAGCCGGGCTTGCGCTCGTCGGCACTGTGAAAGCCAGCGGCGTGATGATGGCCGGACAGGGCGTGGCAGATCAGCACGGCGTTGCTCGCCGTGGCGTTCAACTGGCCGTAGGTTTCATAGATCAGGTCGTAGGCAGGCAGCGAACGGCCGCAGGCCAGGGCCAGCGGTTCGCTGAAGTGCGCCACTTGGGGCACGACCAGTCCAACAGAATCGGGGGGGAAGGCAGCTGGCATCGACCCTGCTCTCGTTTAAATGAGGCGTAAGTCTAAAGAGCGGTGACCCCAGCGGCAAGCAAAGGCCCGCACCAGTACGCAGATACAGATATCAGCACTGGCTTGTGTGGGAGCTGGCTTGCCTGCGATTGCATCACCAAGGTGAGACTGACACACCGAGGAGCCTGCATCGCAGGCAAGCCAGCTCCCACCTATCAGATCAGGCCGAACAGCTCTTTAGGCATGAACGCATAGTAGGCCAAGCGCGGAATCACCCAGCTTTGCAGCAGCTGGATCGCGATAAACGCGAAGATTGGCGAGATATCCAGGCCGCCCAGGTTCGGGATCAGGCGACGGAATGGTGCCAGCACCGGTTCGGTGATCTGGGCTACCAACTCAGCACCCGGGCTGCGGCTGCCGGGTGCGACCCACGACAGAATCACGCTGATGATCATCGACCAGAAAATGATCTTCAAAAACAGCGAGAAGATTCCGATCAAGCCCCATGGCAACAGCAGCACGGTGAACGCCTGGTAGCCGTTGAGCATCAGGATCACTACAAACAACAGGATTTGCAGCAGCAGTGCCAGCACCAGCGAGGACATGTCCAGGCCGAACATGCTCGGCACTACCCGGCGCAGTGGCTTGAGCAGCGGTTGGGTGGCCTTGACCACGAATTGGCACAGCGGGTTGTAGAAGTTCGCCCGCACCAGTTGCAGGATAAAACGCATCAGCACGATCAGCAGGTACAGGCTGCCCAAGGTCTGGATGATGAAAATGGCAGCGTCATTGATTCCGAGCATGTTTGATTACCTTGGTAAGGGATGACTATTTGCCCAGTTGCTCAGCCATCTCGGCTGAACGGTGTGCTGCGGCACCCAGTGCTTTTTCCACCAGGGCTTCAAAGCCCCCGGCCTGGAAGGATTCGATGGCGGCCTGCGTGGTACCGCCTGGCGAGGTCACGCGACGGCGCAACTCGGCGGCGTCCACAGCGCTTTCTACCGCCATGTTCGCGGCGCCCAAAGCAGTTTGCTCGGCCAGTTGCTCGGCGACTTCATGGGGCAGGCCGAGTTTGACGCCGGCGGCGGTCATGGCTTCGATCAGCAGGAAGAAGTAAGCCGGGCCGCTGCCGGACACGGCGGTGACCGCGTCCAACTGCTGCTCCTGTTCCAGCCACACGGCCAGGCCCACGGCAGACAGCAGTTCCTGAGCCTGGTCGCGCTGCTCGGCAGTCACCTCGGAGGTGGCGTACAAGCCGCTGACGCCCTTGCGCAGCAGTGCCGGAGTGTTGGGCATGCAGCGCACGATCGGCTGGGCACCGAGCCAGGTGTTCATGCTGGCGCAGGTGATGCCGGCGGCGATCGACACCACCAGTTGGTGCGGTTGCAGGCTCGGGCGCAGGCTTTCGCACACGGCCTTCATGGCTTGCGGTTTTACCGCCAGCACGATCACGTCGACGCCCTGGATGGCCTCGGCGTTATCGGCAAAGGTTTCGATACCGTGCTCGGCGCTGACGCGGGTGCGGGTCTCGGCGCCGGGGTCGCTGGCGCGGATCTGCGTGGTTTCCAGGCCCTTGGCCCGCAGGCCGCCGATCAGGCTGGCCGCCATGTTGCCGGCGCCGATAAAGGCTATACGCGTGTTGCTCATGACAGGTCCTTACTTAGAGGGATGTCAGCCATTTTACGGCTGGCCGTAGTCGCGGGCGCCAAACAGGGCGGTACCGATCCGCACCCAGGTGGCCCCTTGGGCGATGGCCGACTCAAGGTCGTGGCTCATGCCCATGGAAAGTGTGTCCAGCGGCAGGTTCAGGCTGGCTTGCAGGTCTTTTACCGCAGCGAAGGCTGCATCTTGTGCAGCGCGATCTTCAGTCGGCTCGGGGATCGCCATCAAGCCACGCAGCTTCAAACGCGGCAGGGCGCTGATTGCAGCGGCCAGGGCCGGCAGGTCGGCGGGTGTACAGCCGGACTTGCTGGCTTCGCCACTCACGTTGACCTGAATACAGATATTCAGCGGCGGCAGGTCAGCCGGGCGTTGTTCAGACAGGCGTTGCGCGATTTTCAGGCGGTCCACGGAATGTACCCAGGCGAAGTGCTCGGCGATCGCACGAGTCTTGTTCGATTGAATGGGGCCGATGAAGTGCCAACTCAAGGGCAGGTCGGTTAATTCAGCCTGTTTGCCCAAGGCTTCCTGCAGGTAGTTCTCGCCAAAGTCGCGCATGCCGGCGGCATAGGCTTCGCGCACGGCCTGGGCAGGTTTGGTCTTGCTCACGGCCAGCAGGTGGATGCTGCTTTCGTCACGTTGCACGGCGTGGGCCGCGGCGCGGATGCGCTGGCTAACCTGGCCAATGTTGTCTGCTATCGTCGACATTCAAGATGCACCCGTGGATATGGAGTCCGCGGCATTCTACTGGAAATGGAAAGCCCTATGGATATCACTGAACTGCTGACGGCCAGCGTGCGCCGTGGCGCCTCCGACCTGCATTTATCGGCTGGCCTGGCGCCAATGCTGCGTGTCGATGGCGAAATCTGGCCATTGGAGGGGCCGGTGCTTTCGCCTACGCAAGTTGCGGACTTATTAAGCCCTTTGCTCAACCAGCACCAACAAAAGGATTTCGAAACATCTCTTGAAACGGATTTTGCGTTCGCGCTGCCGGGCCTGGCGCGGTTCCGCGCAAATGTGTTCCGCCAGGATCGCGGCATGGGCGCAGTGTTCCGCACTATCCCGACCGAAGTGCAAAGCCTGGAGAACCTCGGATTGGGCGAGGTATTCCGCCGTATCGCGCAGTTGCCGCGCGGCCTGGTGCTGGTGACTGGGGCAACCGGCTCCGGCAAGTCGACGACCCTGGCGGCGATGATTGACCACCTCAACCAGCACCGGCGCCAGCACATTCTCACGCTGGAAGACCCGATCGAATTTATCCACAGGCCGAAAATGGCCCTGATCAACCAGCGCCAGGTACACCGCGACACTCATAGTTTTTCGGCGGCGCTGCGCTCGGCCCTGCGTGAAGACCCGGATGTGATTCTGGTGGGCGAGCTGCGTGACCTGGAAACCATCCGCCTGGCACTGACGGCGGCAGAGACCGGGCACTTGGTATTGGGCACGCTGCACACCACTTCAGCGGCAAAGAGCGTGGATCGGCTGGTGGATGTGTTCCCTGCGGGGGAAAAAGCCATGGTGCGCGCCATGCTGTCGGAGTCGCTGCAGGCGGTGGTGTCCCAGGTGCTTGTTAAGAAAATCGGCGGCGGCCGGGTGGCGGCGCACGAGATCATGCTGGGCACGCCAGCTATCCGTAACCTGATCCGCGAGGACAAGGTGGCGCAGATGGTCTCGGCGATTCAAACCGGCGGGGCGTTGGGGATGAAAACGCTGGATATGAGCTTGAAGGCGTTGGTCAGCGCAGGGCTGATCAGCCGGGAGGATGCGCGGGGGCTGGCGCGGGTGCCGACAGATATCTGAACGCCGATGAAATCAGTGTGGGAGCTGGCTTGCCTGCGATGACGGTGTGCCAGTCGACAGAGATGTCGCCTGGCAGTTCGCTATCGCAGGCAAGCCAGCTCCCACATTTTGTAGTGCATTCAGCCTGGGATCAGCGCTGAACAACCCGCAGGTTATTCTGCTCTTTAGGCAGAACACGCTTGGCAATCACGTAGTTCTTGTCCCAGAACGGCTTTTTCAGTGTGTCGATGCTCACCGACTTGCCACGGCGCGGTGCGTGGATAAAGCGGTCGTTGCCCAGGTAGATGGCAACGTGGTTGACCTGGCGGCTCTTGAGTTTGAAGAACAACAGGTCGCCAGGTTTCAAGTCCTTGCGATCAACCTTCAAGCCGTGGCCGGCAGCCATGGCGTTGGAGGTGCGGGGCAAATCCACCGCTTTTACATCATTAAACGCATATTTCACCAAACCGCTGCAGTCGAACCCTTTACTTGGGCTGCTGCCGCCCCAACGATAAGGAGTACCGAGCACGTTAACGGCGCGGCTGAGGACATTGCTGCTTTGTTTGGTGTTGACGGCCAGTTGGGTGTGGATCGCTTTACCGTGGGCCTTGCTCACTTGAGTCGGGCGGTTGACGGTCAGCTTTACCGACTTGGCAGTGCTGGGTGTGCTGTGAACTTTAGGGGTGAAACCGTTAACGTTAGGAAGACGTTGCTCACGATTGGTGGCGTGGGCGGCCAGTGGCATTAATAGGCAGATGGTTAGCCATGTCTTGAAAAATGGTCGCATTAGGCGTGGCTCTTTTAGGTTTGCGCGCAACTTTATAACAGCTTTTTGTGTCGTTCTCAGGCCGTTTGTCGACTGAACTCTGGGGTCAAACTCAGGAAAAACGCGACGAATTGCCGCTATTGTCCTACAGAAGTCAGGTGGCATAAGGCTTTGCGGGAGGGAAGATACCATTTGCCGTGCGTCGGGCGCCCGTAAAAAAGTCACAAAGAAAATGAAAAAATTTATCTATCGAGGCAAAAGAGGTACTCCATGAACACCTATCGACAGGATGTTACGCAGCAAGACACCCACAGCAAGGTGATCGGTTACCTGCTTTGGATTTTTGGTTTTACCGGGGCGCATCGCTTCTATTACGGCAAACCCGTGACCGGGACGATCTGGTTTTTCACCTTCGGCCTGTTCGGTATCGGTTGGCTGATCGACTTGTTCCTGATCCCGGCCATGGACCGTGAAGCAGACCTGCGTTTTACCGCCGGCCCGATCGAATACAACGTGGCCTGGATTCTGTTGGCGTTCCTGGGTGTATTCGGCTTGCACCGCATGTACCAGGGCAAATGGATCACCGGCCTGATCTACCTGCTGACCGGCGGTTTGTTCCTGATCGGTGTGCTGTATGACTTTTGGACGTTGAATACGCAGATTTCGATCCGCAATGCCGAGCGCAGTGCTGGACGATAAAGCACTTAAGTCATGTAGAGATGCAAATGTGGGAGCTGGCTTGCCTGCGATAGCATCACCTCGGTAGGGATGAAAGACCGAGGTGTCCGCATCGCAGGCAAGCCAGCTCCCACATTGACCGTGCCTACACTAGCTGTGTGATCTATCAGGCCTGGTAAGTAATCCGCCCATCCACCAAGGTGTAGCGCACCGTCGCCGGCAGGCTATGGCCGATGAACGGGCAGTTCTCGCCCTTGGACAGCCAGTGTTCCCCGGCAACCGTGGAACTGGCCGGGTCAAACAGCACCAGATCCGCCGCCGAACCCACCGCCAACTTGCCCGCTGGCAGGCGCAATGCCTCGGCAGGGCCAGCGCTCAGGCGCGCCAGCAGCGTCGGCAAGTCCAGCAAACCGTCTTCCACCAACGTCATCGCCAATGGCAGCAACAGCTCTACGCTGCTGATTCCAGGCTCTGTTGCGCCAAACGGTGCCAGCTTGGCATCCCGTTCGTGGGGCTGGTGATGGCTGGAAATCGCCGAAACCACACCCGACTTCACCGCCGCCCGCAAACCTTCACGGTCGGCCAGCGTGCGCAGCGGCGGCTGCACGTGATACAGGCTGGAGAAGTCGATCAGCGCCTCATCGGTCAAAATCAGCTGATACAACGCCACATCCGCCGTCACCGGCAAGCCGCGCGCCTGGGCCTGGGCGATCAAGGCCACACCGCGTGCGCTGGTGAGTTGGCTGAAGTGCGCACGCACACCGCTTTGTTCCACCAACAACAGATCACGGGCCAGGGCCACGGTCTCGGCAGTTTCCGGAATGCCCGGTAGGCCGAGGAAGCTGGCGACGGCGCCCTCATGAGCCAGGCCACCTTCGGCCAGGTCGCGGTCCTGGGAGTGGAAGATCACGGTCAGATCGAACGTGGCCGCATATTCCAGCGCACGGCACAGCGTGCGGGTGCTGCGAAAACTCTCCAGGCCATTGCCGAACGCCACGCAACCGGCGTCACGCAGGGCGATCAGCTCGGCAAGTTGTTCGCCTTCCAGGCCTTTGCTCAGGGCGCCGATGGGGAACACCTTGCAATTACCGGCTTCACGGGCGCGGTCGAGGATCAGCTCGGTCACCGCCGAAGTGTCCAGGATCGGCTTGGTGTGCGGCGGGCAGCACAGGCTGGTGACGCCACCGGCCGCAGCGGCACGGGTTTCGCTGGCGATGCTGCCTTTGCGGCTGTAACCCGGCTCGCGCAGGGCGACGTTCAGGTCCACCAGGCCAGGCGCGGCCACCAGGCCGTTGGCATCGATACTCTGGCTGGCGCTGAAGCCTGCGGGCGCGGCGCCAATGGCGATGAGCTTGCCGGCTTCCAGGTGAAGGTCGGTGACTTGATCCAGGCCACTGGCCGGATCGATAACGCGAGCGCCAAGAATGCTGAGCTTCACTGGGCGTTCTCCTGCTCGAATTGACGTTGCGCGGTTTGCCCGCTCATGGCCATGGACAACACGGCCATGCGGATGGCGATGCCATAAGTCACCTGGTTGAGGATCACCGACTGCGGGCCATCGGCCACTGCCGATTCAATCTCCACGCCACGGTTGATCGGGCCTGGGTGCATCACGATGGCATCCGGCTTGGCGCCGGCCAAACGCGCGGTAGTCAGCCCGAACAGGCGGTAGAACTCGCCTTCGCTCGGCAGCAGGCCACCGGACATGCGCTCACGTTGCAGGCGCAGCATGATCACCACGTCCACATCCTTGAGGCCTTCGGTCATGTCGGTGTAGACCTTCACGCCGTATTGCTCGATGCCGATCGGCAGCAGGGTTTTCGGCGCGATCACGCGAATGTCCGGGCAGCCGAGGGTTTTCAGGGCCAGCATGTTCGAGCGCGCCACACGCGAGTGCAGGATGTCGCCGACGATGGCCACCGAGAGGTTTTCAAAGCTGCCCTTGTGCCGACGAATAGTGAGCATGTCCAGCATGCCCTGGGTCGGGTGGGCGTGGCGGCCGTCGCCGCCGTTGATGATTGCCACCTGCGGGCACACATGTTCGGCGATGAAATGCGCGGCGCCGGAGTCGCCGTGGCGTACCACGAACATGTCGGCGGCCATGGCTTCCAGGTTGCGCAGGGTGTCGAGCAGGGTTTCGCCCTTGCTCGCCGACGAGGTGGACACGTTCAGCGTGATCACGTCGGCCGACAGCCGCTGGGCCGCCAGTTCAAACGTGGTGCGGGTGCGCGTGGAGTTCTCGAAGAACACATTGCAGATGGTTTTGCCACGCAGCAGCGGGACTTTCTTCACCGCCCGGCCACCGACTTCGAGGAACGAGTCGGCGGTGTCGAGGATTTCGGTGAGCAGTTCGCGGGGCAAACCGTCGAGGGACAAGAAGTGTTGCAACTGGCCCTGAGCATTGAGCTGCAGCGGGCGCTTGGCATCTAGAGGCGTCATCGCGGGGACTCTGTACAAGGCGGTTTAAAGGGCAAGGTCTTGCAGTTCGAGTTCGAGCGGCGTGGGACCGGACAATTTTACCCGTTGATGGGCTTGCAGCGACAGCGTTGCGCCAACCACGTCCGGGCTGATCGGCAATTCGCCGGCGTCCAGGTCCAGCAGGCATACGAGGGTCACACTGGCCGGGCGGCCGTAGTCGAACAGCTCGTTAAGGGCGGCGCGGATGGTGCGGCCGCTCATCAGCACGTCGTCGATCAGCACCAGATGCTGGCCTTCGACCTCAAACGGCAGTGCCGAGGGCTGCACTTGCGGGTGCAGGCCATTCTGGCTGAAGTCGTCGCGGTAAAAGGACACGTCCAGGGTGCCCAGCGGCGAATCGCTGCCCAGCTCTTCCAGTAGCGCCTGGGCCACCCACACACCACCAGTGCGGATGCCGATAAAACGCGGCTCGCTGATGGCGCGGTGTTCCAAGTGGGCCTTAAGGCGAATCGCCATCTGGCTGATCAGTTCGGCGGGATTGGGCAGGCTCATGGTGGCTCCTTCAAGGCCTTGCGCGGCGTGGGCGCAGCAAGGTCCGGACTCAAACGTAAAAAGACGCGGCAAGCCGCGTCAGTCAGGATTCAAATAAAGCAGTGTTTTCATCCAGCCAACCCTGCAACAACAGGGCGGCGGCGATGGCGTCCACGGGGTTGTCGCGGTAGCTGCCTTTTTGCCCGCCACGGTCGCGGCGCTCACCCTTGGCTTCAAAGGTGGTCAGGCGTTCATCGTGGGTATAGAAGGGCAGGTTGTAGCGGCCATTGAGGCGGCGGGCGAATTTTTCCGCGCGCAGGCACATGTCGCTGGGGGTGCCGTCCATGTTCAACGGCAGGCCGACCACGACGGCGTCGGGCTTCCACTCTTTAATGAGGGCTTCGACCTGGTTCCAGTCCGGCACGCCGTTCTGGGCTTTCAAGGTACACAGCTCGCGGGCCTGGCCGGTAATCACCTGGCCGACCGCTACGCCGATCTGTTTGGTGCCGTAGTCAAAACCGAGGATCAAGCGCAAAGCCATCAGGCGTGCCCCGCCTGGCTGGTCAGCAGGCTGAGGTTGACCCGAAGCTTGGCGGCAGCTGCTTCCAGGCGCAGCTCACTGGCGGTGTTGAACAGGATGTCGGCGTCAAACGGGCAGGTCAGCCAGGCATTGCTGGCCAGTTCGGCTTCCAGTTGCCCGGCTTCCCAACCGGCATAGCCGAGGGTGATCACGCTTTGCTCGGGGCCGACGCCGTCGGCGATGGCAAACAACACGTCCTGGGAGGTCGACAGCGACACGCCTTCAAGGTCTACCGTGGCCTGAAACTTCGGCCCGGTGGGGTGCAGCACAAAGCCACGATCGGTCTGCACCGGCCCGCCGATGTAGATCGGCACGCCCTGGCAACGCGCCGGTGGGTCGATCTCGGGGCGCAGTTGCTCAAGGATATCGGCCAGGTTCAGCTCTTGCGGGCGGTTGACCACCAACCCCATTGCACCATTGGCCGTGTGCTCGACGATGTAGGTCAAGGTCTGCGCAAAGTTCGGGTCGGCCATATGGGGCATGGCGATCAGGAATTGGTGCTTGAGGTAGGTCGGGCTGACATTTTTCATGCCCACTAGTGTGGCGTTGGAGGGGCGAACTGACAAGCTGGAGTTAGTGATCGCTCCGCGTCGCGCTCTTAAAAGTGGACGCGGAGCGTCCTGAGATGCATTCCCACGCAGAGCGTGGGAACGATCCTTATCCTTCATTAAAGGATGTACTTCGTACCTGTGGCGAGGGGGAACGATCCTCAGTTGCTCGACAGCCGATCGCCCCTGGCAAACTTCCAGGTGCGGATGATTTCCAGGCGGTCGATGTCGTTCAAGTCACCGGTAAACGGCGCGAAAGGCGCAGCCAGGCGCACGATGCGCTGGGCGGCCTGGTCCAGCAGCGGCTGGCCGGACGACTCCAGCACCTGCACTTCATAAAGCGAGCCGTCGCGGTTGATCGACACCAGAAGACGCAAATTGCCGTAAATCTGCTGACGCCGCGCCTCATCCGGGTAGTTGAGGTTACCGATGCGCTCGACCTTCTTGCGCCACTCGTCCTTATACCAGGCGCCTTTGTCGCGCATGGTTGACGCGGCATTCAGGCGGTAGATGCGCGGGCGCTTGGCATACAGCTGTTGCTCATTGGCCAGTTCCGCTTCGAGGCTGGAGATCTGGTCAGAGAGCTGCGAACTGTCGAACGTCGGCGCAGGCTTCACCGGCTCAGGCGTAGGTTCGGTCTTGGCTTTCTCGCGCTGGGTCGCAGCTTTTTGCGGTTTGGGCGCAACGGTGGTCACGGCGGCCTTGGGCGCGGCCTGCTTGACCTCGGGCTTGGGGGCGGGTGGGGGCGTGACTTTATTGACCTTGTTGTCCTGGAAAGGCGCCACTTCGGTGGTCTTGGGCACGGCCTTCTTGTCGAGGGTGCCGCTGCCTTGCTGGTTGTCCTGGGCAAGAAAATCGGCCTTTTCGGGCTTCTTTTCGCTCTTGAACGTGGCGAGGGTGATTTCCAGGGTTTTGCTGATCTGCTTGGGCTCGACGTAGGTGAAGCCCAGGCCGAGCAGTAGGGCGAGGTGGATCAAGGCGGCCAGGAACAGGGTAAATCCGAGCCGATCAGCCGGGCGCACGCCGCTATGGGAGAGTTCGTAGGGCAGATCGGACGGGAGTGTCATGACAAAAAAACCAACATCGCGCGTTTCACAGGTGGCGCATGATAACGCAATGTTGGTTTATGTCCGGCTGTTCTATGTCACTTGGCTTGTAGCTTGCGCTCAATGGCCGCCATCAGCATTTCGCCGATGGTCGTGCCAAATGCATTGTCGATCTCGCGAATACAGGTCGGGCTGGTGACGTTGATTTCGGTGAGGTTCTCACCAATTACGTCTAGTCCTACAAATAGCAGGCCTTTTTCCCGCAGGGTTGGGCCAACCTGAGAGGCGATCCAACGGTCTTTGTCCGACAACGGGCGTGCTTCACCGCGACCACCGGCCGCCAGGTTGCCACGGGTCTCGCCGGCTGCCGGAATACGCGCCAGGCAGTAATCCACCGGTTCGCCGTCGATCATCAGGATGCGCTTGTCGCCATCCTTGATCGCCGGAATATAAGCCTGGCCCATGATCTGCTGGGTGCCCAGCGCGGTCAGGGTTTCCAGGATCACCGACAGGTTCGGGTCACCGGCGCGGTGACGGAAGATCGACGTGCCGCCCATGCCGTCCAGCGGTTTGAGGATCACATCACCGTGTTTGGCGGCGAATTCACGCAGCACGTCGGCGCGGCGGCTGACCACGGTCGGCGGCGTGCACTGCGGAAACAGCGTGGCGAACAGCTTTTCATTGCAGTCGCGCAGGCTCTGCGGCTTGTTGACGATCAGTACACCGGCGCGCTCAGCCTGCTCCAGCAGATAGGTGGAGTAGACGAATTCCATGTCGAACGGCGGGTCCTTGCGCATCAGGATCACGTCCAGATCGCTCAACGGGCTGTCGATCTCGTCCGCCAGCTCAAACCACTTCTCAGGGTTGGCAAACACCTGCAGCGGGCGCATGCGCGCGCGGGCCTCGCCGTCGCCCTGGTAAAGATCGCGCTGCTCCATATAGAACAGGGTCCAGCCGCGGGCCTGGGCGGCCAGGAGCATGGCCAGCGAGCTGTCCTTTTTATAGGAAATGCTGGCGATAGGGTCCATGACAATGCCGACGCGAACGCTCATGGGGGATTTCCTCTAGCAAATTAGGGCGCATAAAAGTGGCGTCAGAGTGGCGCTGCGGCTGTTGTGGGTCAAGGAAAAACCACCTGGCCGGTTGCTCGATAGATTGCGCCCGGAGACTGTGCTAAAAAGACTGCCACGGCGCAGCAGCCCTTGAATTCCAAGGCTTGCGGCGCTCATCCTGTGCAACATCAGGCAGTACACACCGAAAACCGATTCGCTGTGGCGATGGTAGAGCAGATATGGAACAGCATTCCAACGCCTTGAGAGTGATGGTGATCGATGATTCAAAAACGATCCGCCGCACCGCCGAGACGCTGTTGAAGAACGTGGGCTGCGATGTGATCACGGCTATCGACGGTTTCGATGCCCTGGCCCGGATTGTTGATCATCACCCGCACATTATCTTTGTCGACATCATGATGCCGCGCCTGGATGGCTATCAGACCTGCGCCCTGGTGAAGAACAACCCGGCGTTCAAGTCGATCCCGGTGATCATGCTGTCTTCTAAAGACGGCCTGTTCGACAAGGCCAAGGGGCGCATCGTTGGTGTCGATCAGTTTTTGACCAAGCCTTTCAGCAAGGAAGAACTGCTGGGCGCAATCAAGGCTTACGTGCCTGGGTTTGCCGCAGTAGAACAAGCACACTGACGCCGCCTCACAAGGGCCGGCGCCGACCAATGTAGTGGGGAAAACCATGGCACGCGTTCTGATCGTCGACGATTCGCCGACTGAAATGTACAAACTTACCGGCATGCTGGAAAAGCACGGCCACGTGGTGCTCAAGGCCGAAAACGGCGCGGACGGCGTGGCCCTGGCCCGCCAGGAAAAACCCGACGCCGTGCTGATGGACATCGTGATGCCGGGCCTCAACGGCTTCCAGGCTACCCGCCAACTGTCCAAGGAGCCGGAAACCAACGGCATCCCGATCATCATCATCACCACCAAGGATCAGGAAACCGACAAAATCTGGGGCGCGCGCCAGGGTGCCAAGGATTACCTGACCAAGCCTGTGGACGAAGACACCCTGATCGCCACCTTGAACAAGGTACTGGCCGGCTAAAGGCTCGCGATCATGACCGAGTCGCAAACCGCCTTCGAGCTGCTGCTGGACATCGACCGCCGCTGCCGCCTGCTGGCCGCCGACCTGCCGTCCCAGGAAGCTCGCCTGCAACGCTGGAGCGGGATCGGCTTTCGCCTGGGGCCACACTGGTACGTGGCGCCGATGGGCGAAGTCGCCGAAGTGCTGCATGAGCCGCGTTGCACCTTGATGCCCGGCGTCAAGCCGTGGGTCAAGGGCGTGGCCAACCTGCGTGGGCGTTTGCTGCCGGTGATGGACTTGGGCGGCTTTCTTGGCCTTGAATTGTCCAAGGCACGCAAGCAACGGCGGGTGCTGGTGGTCGAGTACAACGACCTGTTTGTCGGGCTGCTGGTAGACGAGGTGGTGGGCATGCAGCATTTCGCACAAGACGCTTTGTTGACCAGCGCCGCACCCGGCGCGCCGTTTATCCTCGGCCAGTTCGACGGCGACCCGCTGTGGCAGGTCTTCAGCCCCTTCGCTCTGGCCCAGGCCCCAGGCTTCATGGATGTTGCCGCATGACCACCGTCACCACGCCCAAACCCCAGGCCGCATCGCGCAGCCGCTCACAGATCATCGTGCTGTTTATTGCGCTGATCGTGTTCATCATGCTGTTGTTCGCCAACTTCGCGTACCTCAACACTCAGTCCACCTATGACAAGCAGTACATCGGCCACGCCGGTGAGCTGCGTGTGCTGTCCCAACGCATCGCCAAAAACGCCACCGAGGCCGCTGCCGGCAAGGCCGCCGCGTTCAAATTGCTGGGCGATGCGCGCAACGACTTTGCCCAGCGCTGGGGCTACCTGAAAAAAGGTGATACCGAAACCGGCCTGCCCGCCGCGCCCAGTGCGGTTCGTGCGGAAATGCGCGCGGTGCAGACCGACTGGGAAGCGCTGCTGAAAAACACCGACGCGATTCTCGCCAGCGAACAAACCGTGTTGTCCCTGCATCAAGTGGCCGCGACCCTCGCCGAAACCGTGCCGCAATTGCAGATGGAATCGGAAAAGGTCGTCGATATCCTGCTGCAACGTGGCGCACCGGCCAGCCAGGTAGCGTTGGCTCAACGCCAATCGCTGTTGGCCGAACGTATTCTCGGCGCGGTCAACACCGTGCTGGCGGGCGACGAAACCGCCGTGCAAGCCGCCGATGCCTTTGGCCGCGATGCCAGCCGCTTCGGTGTGGTGCTCAACGGCATGCTCAATGGCAACCCGGGCTTGCGCATTACCCAGGTCGAAGACCATGACGCGCGCGCGCGGCTGGCGGAAATTTCGGAGCTGTTCGAGTTTGTCTCCGGCTCCGTGGATGAAATCCTCGAAACCTCGCCGCAGCTGTTCCAGGTACGGGCCTCGGCGAGCAATATCTTCAACCTGTCGCAAACCCTGCTCGATGAGGCCTCGCACCTGGCCACCGGTTTTGAAAACCTCGCCAGCGGGCGAAGTTTCGACACCATTGGTGGCTACGTGCTGGGTTTGCTGGCACTGGCCTCGATCATTCTGATCGGCCTGGTGATGGTGCGCGAAACCAACCGCCAACTGCATGAAACCGCCGAGAAGAACGAGCGCAATCAGAACGCGATCATGCGCCTGCTCGATGAAATCGAAGACCTGGCCGATGGCGACCTCACCGTGACCGCCTCGGTCACCGAGGACTTCACCGGCACCATCGCCGACTCCATCAACTACTCCGTCGACCAACTGCGCGATCTGGTCGCGACCATCAACCTCACCGCCGGGCAAGTGGCCGGTGCGGTGCAGGACACCCAGGCCACCGCCATGCACCTGGCCCAGGCTTCGGAGCATCAAGCCCAGCAGATCGCCGAAGCCTCCACGGCGATCAACCAGATGGCCCAGTCCATCGATCAAGTGTCGGCCAACGCCGCCGAATCTTCGGCCGTGGCGGAGCGCTCGGTGGAAATCGCCAACAAGGGCAACGAGGTGGTGCACAACACCATCCATGGCATGGACAACATCCGCGAACAGATCCAGGACACCGCCAAGCGCATCAAACGCCTGGGCGAATCTTCCCAGGAGATTGGCGATATCGTCAGCCTGATCGACGACATTGCCGACCAGACCAACATCCTTGCCCTCAACGCCGCCATCCAGGCGAGCATGGCCGGTGACGCTGGGCGCGGTTTTGCGGTGGTGGCCGACGAAGTACAGCGGCTGGCCGAGCGCTCATCCGCCGCCACCCGGCAAATCGAAACCCTGGTGCGGGCGATTCAGGCCGACACCAATGAAGCGGTTATCTCCATGGAACAAACCACCACCGAAGTGGTGCGTGGCGCACGGCTGGCCCAGGACGCCGGGGTGGCGCTGGAAGAGATCGAAGGCGTGTCGAAAACCCTGGCGGCGTTGATTCAGAGCATCTCCAATGCGGCGCAGCAACAGACCTCATCGGCGGGGCAGATTTCGCTGACGATGAATGTGATTCAGCAGATCACCACGCAGACGTCGTCGGGTTCCACGGCCACGGCGGAAAGCATCGGCAACCTGGCGAAGATGGCCAGTCAGTTGCGCCGGTCGGTGTCGGGTTTCACCCTGCCGCCGCCTAAACAGGCCGATGATTGAAATGCTATCTGATGTGGGAGCTGGCTTGCCTGCGATAGCGGTGGGTCAGTTGCACAGGTATCACCTGACAGTCCGCCATCGCAGGCAAGCCAGCTCCCACAGGTGATCTCGATTGTTCTTGGCAACACCAGCAACTCATAAATTTTAAGCGGAGCAGTTATGGTTGATCGGCACGACTACGTGGCCCTTGAATGGGTCAAGGGCGACATTGCCGAAACCCTGAAACAGGCCCGTTCGGCGCTGGATGCGTTTGTCGAAACCCACGACAGCGACGCCATCGCCGAGTGCCTGGCCGCCATCCACCAAGTGCATGGCGCGCTGCAAATGGTCGAGTTCTACGGTGCGGCGTTGCTCGCCGAAGAAATCGAAGAATTGACCCTGGCCCTGCAAGCCGAGCGCGTCGGCCAGCGCGATGAAAGCATCCGCCTGCTGCAACAGGCCCTCAGCCAATTGCCGTTGTATCTGGACCGCTTACACAGCGCCCGCCGCGACCTGCCGTTGGTGGTGTTGCCGCTGCTCAACGACCTGCGCAGCGCCCGCGGCGAAAGCCTGTTGTCGGAAACCAGTCTGTTCAGCCCACAGCTCTTGTCGATTGCACCGCTGCCCGACGAAGCCCTGGCCCAGCGCGCAGTGCCAGAACTGCACGAACAATTGCACCAGTGGCACAAATTGCTCCAACAAGCCTTGGCTGGCCTGCTGCGCGAAGACCATGGCCCGAGCAACCTGGAAGACATGGCGCGGGTGTTTGCGCGCCTCGAAGCGCTGTGCCAGGGCGCGCCGCTGTTGCCGTTGTGGCAAGTCACCTCGGCGCTGGTCGAAGGCATGCTCACCGGCGTGATCGCCAACAGCCCGGCGCTGCGCAGCCTGCTCAAGGCCAGCGACAAGCAACTCAAGCGCCTGCTGGCCCAGGGCATCGGCGGTATCAACCAGCCGGCGCCCGACGAACTGCTCAAGAGCCTGCTGTTTTATGTGGCCAAGGTCACTCGTCCGACGCCGCGCATGCAAAGTCTCAAGGAACGCTACGGCCTGGATGAGGCCTTGCCCGACAGTGCCGTGGTCGATGCCGAACGGGCGCGGCTGGCGGGACCGGATCGCAATGCCATGGGGTCGGTGCTTGGCGCATTGTGTGAGGAACTGGTGCGGGTCAAGGAGCGCCTCGACTTGTTCGTGCGCAGCGACCGCCAACACACCGACGACCTGGATGCGCTGCTGGCGCCATTGCGGCAGATCGCCGATACCTTGGCCGTGCTGGGTTTCGGCCAGCCGCGCAAGGTGATCATCGACCAGCTCGCCGTGGTGTTGAGCCTGGTGCAAGGTCACCGCGAACCCAACGACGCCGTACTGATGGACGTCGCCGGCGCCTTGCTCTATGTCGAGGCCACGCTGGCCGGCATGGTCGGCACCGTCGAACCGGAAAGCCGCGAAGAAAGCCGCCTGCCCACCACCGACCTGACGCAGATTCATCAACTGGTGATCCGCGAGTCCTGCCAATGCCTGCGCCAAGCCAAAGAGTTGGTGATCGACTGCATTGAAGCCGACTGGGACCGCCAACGCCTGGAATCCCTGCCGGAGCTGCTCAGCCAGGTGCGCGGCGCCTTGGCGATGATTCCACTGCCCCGCGCAGCGAGCCTGATGCGGGGTTGCACCGATTACGTCGACGAACAGTTGATGGTCAACGACGCGCCGCCGACCCAGGCGCAGTTGGCGCATTTCGCCGACGTGATCAGCAGCCTTGAGTATTACCTGGAACGCATGCTCCAGGACCCTGACGCCGCTGGCGAACGCGTGCTGGAACTGGCCACCCAAGGCTTGGCCGCGCTCGGTTACCTGCCCGCCGAAAAGCCCTGGCGTCAGGCGCTGGTTGCGCCGGATGGCGCATTGTCGGCCGACAGCACGCCGAGCCAGTCCCAGTTCGATGCCTTGGCCAGCCCGATCACGCGCCTGAATCCGCCGGCGCTGCATCGCCCCGGCAGTTTGCTGCCGCCGCCGGCCGATGAAGAACCCATCGACGATGAGCTGCGCGAAGTCTTCCTCGAAGAAACCGACGAAGTCCTCGACGTGCTACACCGCCATCTGCCCAACAGCGCCGACAAAACTGCTCAAGGCGAGATGCGCCGGGCTTTTCACACGCTCAAAGGCAGCGGCCGCATGGTCCGTGCCCTGGTGCTGGCCGAACTGGCCTGGGCGGTGGAAAACCTGCTCAATCGCGTGCTCGAACGCAGCGTGGCCCTCAGCTCCGATGTGCAACACGTACTGGATGAAGCGGTGGCCCTGCTGCCCGAATTGATCGCCGACTTCGCCACCGACGACCAACACCAGCGCGATGAAGTTGACGCCCTGGCCGCCCGTGCCCATGCCCTAGCCAGTGGCACTGCAACAGCCACCGCCGAGCCGCACGATCCAATGCTGCTGGAGATCTTCCGCAACGAAGCCCAGAGCCACCTGGAGAGCATCAACCACTTCCTGCAACAGGCCGCCGAGCATGTGCCGCTGCAAGTCAGCGATGAGCTGCAACGTGCCCTGCACACCCTCAAAGGCAGTGCCTACATGGCCGGTGTGCTGCCGATTGCCGAACTGGCGCGGCCGCTGGATCACCTGACCCGCGAATACAAGGCTCACCGCCTGCCGCTGGACCTGGACGAAGTGGAGCTGTTGCTGGAAGCCGAAGGCTTGTTCCAGCGCGGCCTGCACCAACTGGACAGTGACCCGCTGGTGCCAATCAAGGGCGCGCCGGACCTGATCAGCCGCACCCAAAGCCTGCTCGACCAACAACTGCAAGCCTTGCTCGACGCGCCGAACACGGGCCTGCGTATCAAACGCGACCCGCAGTTGATCGCCAACTTCCTGGCCCAAGGCATGGACATTCTGCTCGACGCCGAAAGCCTGTTGCGCCGCTGGCAGCAGCACCCCGGTGAGCGTCAGGAACTCACCGCACTACTGGACGAGTTGACCACCTTGGGCGAGGGCGCGCATATCGCCGACCTGCACAGCATCGACGAACTCTGTGAAGCTTTGCTTGACCTGTACGGGGCGGTGGAGGAGAGCAGCCTGGCGGTCAGCGAGCGGTTTTTCCAAGAAGCCGAACAGGCCCATGACGCGCTGATCAACATGCTCGACCAGTTGGCTGCGGGGCAGGAAATCAGCCCGGCGCCGGCGCGGGTGCAGGCCCTGCGCGAATTGCTCGATGAAGCCCTCGACCCGTCGGCCACCGGTCTGATCAAAAGCGACGGCAGCCGTGCCCTCAGCATCGCTGAATTGGGCGCGGCCACGGCGCAGTTGAACCAGGACACGGCAATGGACGATGAGATCGTCGAGATTTTCCTCGAAGAAGCCGTGGACATCCTCGACAGCGCCGGCCAGTCGCTCAAACGTTGGCTGCTGGAGCCCGGCAGCGCAGCGCCGTTGTCTTCGTTGCAGCGCGACTTGCACACCCTCAAGGGTGGCGCGCGCATGGCCGAAATCGGCCCGATTGGCGACCTGGCCCATGAGCTGGAAGGCCTCTACGAAGGCCTGGTAGACCGCCGTTACAGCTACTCCACCGAGTTGTCCCAAGTGTTGATGGCCAGTCACGAGCGGCTGGCCTTGCAACTGGATCAACTGCAAGACCAGCAACCGCTGAGTGACTCCAGCGACTTGATCGCGCAACTGCGCGAGTTGCGCCACAGCAGCCCGCCCGCAGCCGCGGCCACAGCACCCGAAGTGGCGACCGCCGACCCCGAGTTGCTGGAAATTTTCCTCGAAGAAGCCGCCGACATTCTCGACAGCTCCGGCAGCGCGCTGGTGCGTTGGCAGGCCGAGCCGAATAATCGCCAGGAAGTGGAAACCCTGCTGCGCGACCTGCACACCCTCAAGGGCGGTGCACGCATGGTCGAGATCGGGCCGATTGGCGATCTGGCCCATGAGCTGGAGTTTCTCTACGAAGGGCTGTCCGCTGGTTTGCTCGCGCCGTCGCCGGAACTGTTTTCGCTGCTGCAAGGTTGCCACGACCGCTTGGCGCAGATGATCGACGCGGTGGCAGACGGTTTACCGGTGGGCTCGGTGGACAAGCTGATCGAGCGGATCAAGAGCCTGGTACACCCGAGCGATGAGCCGCTGGCGCCGGTTGCACTGCCCGCCGGTAAGGCCGAAGCGGCTATGGACCCGGCTGCGGACATGGTGAAAATCTCCGCCGACTTGCTCGATGACCTAGTCAACCTGGCCGGTGAAACCTCGATTTTCCGGGGGCGCATCGAGCAGCAGGTCAACGATGCGCGCACGGCCCTCAACGAGGTCGAAACCACCATCGAGCGTATGCGCGACCAACTGCGCCGCCTCGACAGCGAAACCCAGGGCCGTATCCTCAGCCGTCAGCAGGCCGAGGCCGAGCGCCTGGGTTATGAAGAATTCGACCCGCTGGAAATGGACCGCCATTCGCAGTTGCAGCAACTGTCCCGTGCGCTGTCCGAGTCCGCTTCCGACCTGCTGGACCTCAAGGAAACCCTCGACCGCCGCAACCAGGATGCGCACAACCTGTTGCAGCAACAGGCGCGCATCAACACCGAGTTGCAAGAAGGCCTGATGCGCACGCGCATGGTGCCGTTTGAGCGCATGCTGCCGCGCCTCAAGCGCATCGTGCGGCAGGTGGCAGAGGAATTGGGCAAGGACGTGGAGTTCGTGGTCGGCAATGCCGAAGGCGAGATGGACCGCAACGTGCTCGAACGCATGGTCGCGCCGCTGGAACACATGCTGCGCAACGCCGTCGACCATGGCCTGGAGTCGCGCGAAGCACGTGTGCTGGCGGGCAAGCCGGAAAAGGGTCGTATCACCCTGGACCTGACCCACGAAGGCGGCGATATCGTGTTCGATATGCGCGACGACGGCGCCGGCGTGCCGCTGGACGCAGTGCGGCGCAAGGCGATCAAGCGCGGCCTGCTCGACCCCCATCAAGAGATCAGCGACCGCGACGTGTTGCAGTTCATCCTGCAGCCGGGCTTTTCGACAGCGGAAAAGATCACCCAGATATCCGGACGCGGCGTGGGCATGGACGTGGTGCACGAAGAAGTGCGCCAGCTTGGCGGCTCGATGGTGATTGACTCCACGCCTGGTGCGGGCGTGCACTTTCGCATTCGCCTGCCGTTTACCGTGTCGGTTAACCGGGCGCTGATGGTGCAGTGCGCGGACGATCAATATGCTATCCCGCTCAACACCATCGAAGGCGTGGTGCGTGTGCTGCCCCACGAGTTGGCTGGGCACTATCAGCAAGACCCGCCGCGTTATGAATATGGCGGCCAGCGTTATGAGTTGTTCTACCTTGGCGACCTGCTGCATACCGTCAGCCGCCCGAAATTGCTCGGCCAATACCAGCCCGTGCCGGTGCTGCTGGTGCAATGCAACGAGCGGCGCGTGGCGGTGCATGTGGATGCCATGGCCGGTACTCGGGAGATTGTAGTGAAGGGCCTGGGGCCGCAGTTCGCGGGCGTGCAGGGGCTGTCCGGCGCGACCATCCTGGGTGATGGCCGCGTGGTGCTGATCATCGATCTGCTTGCGCACATCCGGGCACGTCAACCCGTGTCGCCGGCCCAGGCGGTTGACGCGCCGCTGATCCTCAACGACCCGCTGAAAAAACGCCCGCTGCTGGTGCTGGTGGTGGACGATTCGGTCACCGTGCGCAAAGTTACCAGCCGCCTGTTGGAGCGCAACGGCATGAACGTGCTCACCGCCAAAGACGGCATCGACGCCATCGCCGTACTCGAAGAGCACACCCCGGACCTGATGCTGCTCGACATCGAAATGCCGCGCATGGACGGCTTCGAGGTGGCGATTCAGGTGCGCAACGACCCGCGCCTGATGCGCCTGCCGATCATCATGATCACCTCGCGCACCGGCCAGAAACACCGCGACCGCGCCATGGCCATCGGCGTCAACGACTACCTCGGCAAGCCGTACCAGGAGTCGGTGCTGCTGGAAAGCATCGCCTACTGGAGCAAGTCCCATGCTTGACCACCGCACCAGCCAACTCACTGGCCTGTTGTTGCCCTTGGCTGACCGCCATCTGCTGCTGCCCAATGTGGCCGTGGCCGAGCTGATCGACTTCCAGCGCGGCGAACCGGCCAGCGATGCGCCGCCGTGGTACCTGCGGCAAGTGACCTGGCGTGACCGGCAAATACCCCTGATCAGCTTTGAAGCGGTGTGCGGCGAGGCGATCTTGACCGCCGAGCGCTCGCGCATCGTGGTGCTGAATGCGCTGGGCGGGCGGCCGACGTTGAAGTTTATTGCGCTGGTGATCCAGGGCATTCCCCGCTCGTACAAGCTCGACAGCGAATTGAGCTACGTGGACGTGCCACTCTGCCCGCTGGAACTCGCGGCCGTGCAGGTGGGCGAGCACGTGGCGAAGGTGCCGGATTTGATGGGGTTGGAAGCGTTGTTGGTCGAGTCCGGCCTGGCCTGACGGCGATGATCGTTCCCACGCTCCGCGTCACCCTTGTGCTGGTCTTGAGTCTTGTGCTGCCTGGCGGGACGCGGAGCGTCCCAGGCGGCATACCCACGCGGAGCGTGGGAACGATCCAAATGGCAGAGCTGAGTCAGCTGTTGGTCGACAGAGCACTGGAACACGTCAGCCCTGCCTGAGTAGTCCCAAAAGGGGACCGCTATCTAACTAGCATCACCGAACACATGTGGGAGCTGGCTTGCCTGCGATAGCAGACTGTCAGCCCACAACTTCATTGCTGACCCACCGCCATCGCAGGCAAGCCAGCTCCCACAGGGGGCTCTGTGCGGCAGCCTGAAAGTAGCCGCAGGTCGCGGATTACTTGAGATGATCGTTCCCACGCTCCGCGTGGGCATGCATCCCGTGACGCTCCGCGTCACCCTTGCGCTGGTCTTGAGTCTTGTGCTGCCTGGCGGGACGCGGAGCGTCCCAGGCGGCATTCCCACGCAGAGCGTGGGAACGATCCAAATGGCAGAGCTGAGTCAGCTGTTGGTCGACAGAGCACTGGAACACGTCAGCCCTGCCTGAGTAGTCCCAAAAGGGGACTGCTATCTAACTAGCATCACCGAACACATGTGGGAGCTGGCTTGCCTGCGATAGCGGACTGTCAGCCGACACCTTCACAGCTGACCCACCGCCATCGCAGGCAAGCCAGCTCCCACAGGGGCTCTGTGCGGCAGCCTGAAAGTAGCCGCAGGTCGGGGATGACTTGATCGTTCCCAAAAAGGGACCTATCGTTCCCTTTTTGGGACTCTTTGGCCGCTGCCATGCAAACCTTGCCGCTTAGCACCGCACTCTTCACCAACACCCAGCAAAAAGTGCTGGGCCTGCTGTTCGGCAAGCCTGGTCAAAGTTTCTACACCAATGAAATCGCACGCTCGGCTCAAGTGGGCAAAGGCAGCCTCACCCGCGAGCTGGAGCGTTTGCAGTTGGCGGGCATCTTGAGCATGACGCGCCAAGGCAATCAGACCCACTACCAGGCTAATCCCCAATGCCCGATTTACTCGGAGTTGTTGGCCATCGTGCGCAAGACCCTCAGTCTGGACGAACCCTTGCGCAATGCATTGGCACCGTTCGCGGAGCAGATAACCTGGGCCTTTATCTACGGCTCCATCGCCAAGGGCGAGGCGCACTCATCCAGTGACATAGATCTGATGCTGATCGGCCAAAGCCTCAACTACAGTGAAGTCATGGAGCAACTCATGCCGCTGGAAGAGCAACTGGGCCGCACCATCAACCCGACGCTTTACACCCCTGACGACTGGACCAGCAAATGGAATGCCGGGAACAGTTTTGTGCAGCGGGTCGTGCAGCAGGACAAGATCAATCTGATGGGGGGCAACCCTCAGGAGTCCATGGATGGACAGCAAGGCAAACCTGGAGAACCTGCAACGTAGCGGTGGCTTGAAGGCTGAGCCGCCGGATCGCAAAGAGTGTGATGGGCTGATGCGCTCGGCGCGAGATCGGTTGAGGGATGCAGGTAACCCGCAATTAGCCTTCGCCAGTCGTTTCGACTTGGCATACAACGCCGCCCACGCTATCTCGCTCACAGCTCTGCGCCTGCGCGGTTATCGCTCGGACAAACGCTATTTGGTTTTTCAATGCCTGATCCACACCGTCGACGCGAACAAGGTGCAGGTGAGGTTATTGGCGCTGTGTCATGAGCGCCGCAACCTGGCGGAATATGAAGGATATATGGATGAGGATGAGGCGTTGCTTGGACAGTTGATGGACGGCGCGACGATGCTGCTGGGCAAAGTGGAAGAAGTGTTGGCTATTCATCGGTGGGAATGACGCGAGTCCTCGCAGCACCGTCAATCCAATGTGGGAGCTGGCTTGACTAAAAATTGTTTTTGATGACCGTATCTTTTCGCCGTTTTGGATCTGCTAATGATGCGGATTGACCGCTCACATGTCGGAATGGGCTGTAGTTGTTGTAGGTCGGTTCTGCATTTGGATTAAGCGGGTTTTCAGGCCTGAGTGGAGTGGCTAGTTTCTGCGCTCCTCACTGCCTGCAAGGATCCGCAAATGGCTGTTCCGCTAATGCCGCCGGATGTTTCAATTTTTGAAAACATGGCGATTTCTCGATGTAAACGCACCCACCTCAAACCCGGCTCGGCATTCGCCTATTCCTGGTTTTACTCCCAGGTTCGGGCAGCCGGACCTTGGAACTACAAGAAGAGAGGGAGCGAGTACGAAGCGTTTGGTAACTTCAATTACGGCGCTACGGGGACAGTGTTGGGCATTCCCGAGCACGTATTACTGCGAGCTGCCGGCGTGGCGCAAACTGTTGCAAAAACGACACTCCCGGATTTCGGTACATGGTGGGGCGGTGAGCCTTTTGGTGATGATCCACGGGACCAATATTGGATAAGAAGAGGGATTGAATATGCAATTTCCCAAGGCCACTAAACGCCTCGGACCGTTATTGCGCAATTGCCTGCTCATCGTCTGCCTTCTCTATATCGGCGCCAGTTGGATCATGTCTGCCGGAGCACCGGATCTGGATGAAGTGGTGTTGAAGCATTCCTTGGGCAACGGCACCTCCATCTACGGTGCTCGAGACGGTCAGGGTGGAGCGACGGTGGGTTTTTCCTATAGGTACTACGTCCATGAGGATTTGGGGAGTGATCAGGAAATACTCGCCGCATTGGTGTTTGCTCATCCTTTTCTGAAAACAAAAAAACCTGAAGTTCAGGTGAGTGATGAGGGAAGCGCTCTACTTCTTCATATTCAAGGAGAGGTCTACGAGTACCACAGCTTTGCACTGGAAGGCTTGGGGTCGGTTAAGGTGGTGATGGCGCTTTGATGGGCCAGCTTTCGGAATTTTCCTGCAAGATTTCGAGCTGTGCGTGAACTTGTTGTGGGTAGTCATGGCGGCTAGTCTTCGTCTCGTCATCGAAAAACGATGACACGGACGTGCAAGTCCGACGAAACTGTTTAGGCGTACAAACGCCCAGCCAACCACGGGCGTTTTTTGTGCTCGCTGCTTTATGGCGGCTGCGCGCAGGAGGTCTTCGGACCTGCTGGGTGTCCTAAACAGGCCCGGTCTTGCACACCTGCGCACGGTCGCCACCCTCATTCGCGTGCAAGCGAACGGTGGCGCTCCTTACTAACTGTTTAGGAGCTTCATCATGATCAAACCTACCCCTAATCCGCCCCTCTTCACCGTAAATCCCCACCAAAACACCGAAGCTTTGCTGGCCAATGCCAGCGAAACCCTGTGCTCCCTCAACGCACTGACCTGCCACTTGGCCTTCGACCTGGACCCCGCCCAGCGCGCGAGCATGTTGGCGATTCAGCAAATGGCAGAGCTGAGTCAACTGTTGGTCGATAGAGCACTGGAACAAGTCAGCCCTGCCTAATCGGTCCCTGATTGGAACCGCTATCTAACACACACCACCGAACGCATGTGGGAGCTGGCTTGCCTGCGATAGCGGACTGTCAGCCGACACCTTCACAGCTGACCCACCGCCATCGCAGGCAAGCCAGCTCCCACCTTTGATTTTCATTTGGCTTGAATCCAGCATTCACTGATGTTCCGTTACTCTAGCCGTAACGATCCACCGCCGGGCTTGATTGATGCCCCCCACATTCACTCCTAAGGTACAGCCCACGACAGCAAACCCCGTGGAGCGACCATGACAACAACCATCACCCCCGATTCGCGCTGGACGCGGCGGCGCGACGAGAAGCAGCGGCGGCTCGGGCTGGTCAAGCAGTACGCAGACGGGGCGGTGTTGCCCAGTGATAAAATCGTCGAAGCGCTGGAAGCGCTGATCCTCCCCGGCGACCGGGTGGTGCTGGAGGGCAATAACCAGAAGCAAGCCGATTTTCTCTCGCGCTCACTGGCCAAGGCCGACCCGACCAAGCTCCACGATTTGCACATGATCATGCCCAGTGTCGGCCGTTCCGAGCACCTGGACCTGTTTGAAAAGGGCATCGCGCGCAAGCTGGATTTCTCCTTCGCCGGCACCCAATCCCTGCGCATCAGCCAGTTGCTCGAAGATGGCCTGCTGGAAATCGGCGCGATCCACACCTACATCGAACTCTACGCACGGCTGGTGGTTGACCTGATCCCCAACGTGGTGCTTTCGGCCGGTTTCATGGCCGACCGCGCCGGCAATATCTACACCGGCGCCAGTACCGAAGACACTCCGGCGCTGATCGAACCCGCTGCGTTCAGCGATGGCATCGTCATCGTGCAGGTCAACCAGTTGGTCGACGACGTCACTGACTTGCCCCGCGTCGACATCCCGGCCAGTTGGGTGGATTTTGTGGTGGTGGCCGACAAGCCGTTCTACATCGAACCGCTGTTTACCCGCGACCCGCGTCATATCAAGCCGGTGCATGTGCTGATGGCGATGATGGCGATCCGTGGCATCTACGAAAAACACAATGTGCAGTCGCTCAACCACGGCATTGGTTTCAACACCGCCGCCATTGAGTTGATCCTGCCGACCTACGGCGAGTCCCTGGGCCTCAAGGGCAAGATCTGCCGCAACTGGACCCTCAACCCGCACCCAACCCTGATCCCCGCGATTGAAAGCGGCTGGGTGGAAAGCGTGCATTGCTTCGGCACCGAACTGGGCATGGAAAACTACATCGCCGCCCGCCCGGATGTGTTCTTCACCGGCCGCGACGGCTCGATGCGCTCCAACCGGATGTTCTGCCAACTGGCTGGCCAATACGCGGTGGACCTGTTTATCGGCGCCACGCTGCAAGTGGACGGCGACGGGCATTCCAGTACCGTGACCCGTGGCCGTCTCGCCGGTTTCGGCGGCGCGCCGAACATGGGCCACGACCCACGCGGCCGCCGTCACGGTACGCCAGCGTGGCTGGATATGCGCCACGACGACGCGCCGGAGGCCTTGCTGGAACGCGGCAAAAAGCTCGTGGTGCAAATGGTCGAGACCTTCCAGGAAGGTGGCAAACCCACCTTCGTCGAAACCCTCGACGCCGTGGAAGTCGCGCGCAAAAGCGGCATGCCGCTGGCGCCGATCATGATCTACGGCGACGACGTGACTCACCTGCTCACCGAAGAAGGCATCGCCTATCTGTATAAGGCACGCTCGCTGGAAGAGCGCCAGGCGATGATCGCCGCCGTTGCAGGCGTCACCGCCATCGGCATGCGCCACAACCCCAAGGACACTGCGCGCATGCGCCGCGAAGGCTTGATCGCCTTGCCCGAAGACCTCGGCATCCGCCGCACCGACGCCACCCGCGAGCTGCTCGCCGCCAAGAGCGTGGCCGATTTGGTGGACTGGTCCGGTGGCCTGTATAACCCGCCCGCCAAGTTCAGGAGCTGGTAAATGCGCGCCCTCAAACTGCATGAACTGAGCCTCGCCGATCGCCTGGCGGATATGGCTGTGGATGCCTTGATTGATGAGGCTGACCTGTCACCCAAACCCGCATTGGTAGACCGTCGCGGCAATGGCGCCCATAGCGATTTGCACCTGGGCCTGATGCACGCCTCGGCGCTGTCGTTGTGGCCGATGTTCAAGGAAATGGCCGAAGCGGCGCTTGAGTTCGGTGAAGTGGGTTTGCCCTTGCGCGAAGCCCTCGGGCGTATCGGGCGCGAAGGTGAGCAAGCCATGCTCGCCACCACCCAAGGCGTGAATACCCATCGCGGCGCGATCTGGGCCCTCGGTTTGCTTACTGCCGCAGCGGCTCTGGAGCCACGCGCCGTCACGCTCACCGCCGCCAAACTGGCCTTGCTCAACGACCGTTTCGCCCCGCAACCGCTGAGCCATGGCGCGCAAGTCGCGCAACGCTACGGCGCACGCGGTGCCCGTGAAGAAGCGCAACTGGGCTTCCCTGCCGTGGTGCAACGCGGCCTGCCGCAGTTGCACAAAAGCCGCCGGCAAAACGCCGGTGAACAGAATGCGCGCCTGGACGCCTTGCTCGCGATCATGACCGACCTGGCCGACACCTGCGTGCTCTACCGAGCCGGCACCGAAGGCCTGCGCGCCATGCAACGCGGCGCCCAGGCGGTGCTGGACGCTGGCGGTAGCGCAAGCCTCGCCGGGCGCCGCCAACTGCACGACCTTGACCAGCAACTCCTGGCCCTGAATGCCTCCCCAGGCGGCGCCGCCGACCTGTTGGCCGCCTGCCTGTTTATCGACCGCCTCGACGGAGCGTTGTGATGGAAACCTTATCCTTTGAATTCCCCGCCGGGCAGCCGCCCAAAGGCCGTGCGCTAGTGGGTTGCGTCGGCTCCGGCGACCTGGAAGTGCTGCTGGAACCGGGCACGCCCGGCACGCTGACCATTCAAGTGCAGACTTCGGTGAATGGCGCCGAGCAACGCTGGCAGCATCTGTTCGAACGGATCTTCCAGGAGCAGACGCCACCGGCTTTGAAGATTGATATTCACGACTTCGGCGCCACCCCCGGCGTGGTGCGTTTGCGCCTGGAACAGGGTTTCGAGGAGATCGGTCATGACTGATTTACTCAACAAGCACAGCTTCGTCGAACTCGGTGCGCGGCAGCGAGCCAAGGCGTTGCTGGACAGCGGCACTTACCGCGAACTGATCGACCCGTTCCAACGCGTGATGTCGCCCTGGCTCAGCCGCCAAGGCGTGGTGCCGCAAGCGGATGACGGCGTGGTGATCGCTAAAGGCAGCATCGCCGGGTTGCCGGTGGTGATTGCTGCCATTGAAGGCAATTTCCAGGGCGGCAGCCTCGGTGAAGTGGGCGGCGCAAAAATCGCCGGTGCCCTCGAACTGGCGGCTGAAGACAACCGCAACGGTGTTCCGACCCGTGCCGTGCTGCTGCTGGAAACCGGCGGCGTGCGCTTGCAGGAAGCCAACCTCGGTTTGGCTGCGATTGCCGATATCCATGCGGCGATTGTCGACCTGCGCCAGTACCAGCCGGTAGTCGGCGTGGTGGCGGGTAGTGTTGGTTGTTTTGGTGGCATGTCCATCGCCGCCGGGTTGTGCAGTTATCTGGTGGTCACCCGCGAAGCACGCCTGGGCTTGAATGGCCCACAAGTGATCGAGCAGGAAGCGGGGCTGGAAGAGTACGACTCCCGCGACCGGCCGTTTATCTGGAGCCTTACCGGCGGCGAGCAGCGTTTTAACAGCGGCCTGGCCGACCGTTATGTGGCCGACGATGTGGCGCAGATCCAACAGACCGTCAGCGCCTTGCTGCAACAGGGTTTGCCCGAGCAACAGCGTAGCCGTCAGATCGATTTCTACCTGGCGCGCCTCACTGAACTGGACGCAACGCCGCAAATAGACCCCGCGACGGTGCGCGACCTGTATCAAGGAGAACGTCCATGAGAGGCTTGCAGTGGTTCAACGCATTGAGCGTCGGCGCAACGCCTGTCGAAGGGTTGCCGTACTCTTTGAAGGTTGCAGACGGCGTAGTGGGTGAGCAGGCCGTGCGCTTTATTGCCGTGGTCACCGATGCGCAAAATCGTTTCCCGCGTGCGCGCAACGGCGAGGTCGGTTTACTGGAGGGCTGGGGCCTTGCCAAGGCTGTCGACGAAGCCATCGAGAAGGGCGACAAACGCCCCATCATCGCTATCGTCGATGTGCCGAGCCAAGCCTATGGTCGTCGCGAAGAAGCCCTCGGCATCCATCAGGCCCTGGCCGCCGCCGCCGACAGCTATGCCCGTGCTCGCTTGGCCGGGCACCCGGTGATTGCGCTGCTGGTGGGCAAAGCCATGTCCGGTGCATTCCTTGCTCACGGTTATCAGGCTAACCGCATGATCGCCCTGCGTGACCCTGGCGTGATGGTGCACGCCATGGGCAAGGCCTCGGCGGCGCGGGTGACCTTGCGCAGTGTTGAAGAACTCGAGGCCCTGGCCTCCAGCGTGCCGCCCATGGCCTATGACATTGACAGCTATGCCAGCCTGGGTTTGCTCTGGGAAACCCTGTCGGTCAGCCAGATTGAACAGCCCACCGCGGACGACGTGACGCGGGTCAGCGATTGCCTGCTGCACGCCATTGAAGATATCCACAGCCCGGATCTGAAAGGGCGCCTCGGTGCGAGCAATCGCGCCGCCTCAAGCCACGTACGCCAACTGCTGCGGGAGCAATGGTGAACGCCCACGACTTGCTCTGGGGCATGACCCCGGCGCATCTGCCCGCTGATGCGCCGGCCTGGGTGCTGGACGTGATCAGCGCCGGTCACCCGGTGGTGGTGCGTCGCGCCACGGTCGAGCCGGGTGACGTGGCTGTGGGTGTGCGCGGGCGCTTGCGTGAGCAGCGCTTTGCGGCGCTGATGCCCCTTGTGGCAGTGCAACGACGCGTGACGCCGCAAGATTTGCGCAGTGTGGTCTCGTCGCGGGATCTACCGGCATTGCGCGCGCTTGATCAACTGCGCCCAGTGCTGGCGCAGCAGGACTGGGGCGTCACCGGCAGTGCAGGGTTCGAGCTGGCCAGCGGCATTGAAGCACTGCATGCCCAAAGCGATCTGGATTTGATGCTGTGCACACCCGAGCCATTTGAGCGCAACGCCGCACGCAATCTGTTGGCGTTGTTGGACTCGGCCGAATGCGCTGTCGACCTGCAACTGCAAACCCCGTTTGGCGCTGTCGCCTTGCGTGAATGGGCTGGCGAATCACGCCGGGTGCTGCTTAAAACCACCCACGGCGCGCACCTGGTACTTGACCCTTGGCAGGCCGTGGCATGAGCAGCCTTCTGGTATTTCCGGGGCAGGGTGCCCAACGCGCGGGCATGCTTCAAGCGTTGCCTGATCACGTCCTGGAAGAAGCCAGTGATGCATTGGGCGAAGACGTAAGCCAGCTCGACTCAGTCCAAGCCTTGGCCAACACTCGCGCCGTGCAACTCTGCCTGTTGATCACCGGTGTGGCCCACGCCCGCCAATTGCAACGCACGCCTGATTACGTGGCGGGCCTGTCCATCGGCGCCTACCCGGCAGCCGTCATCGCTGGTGCGCTGGAGTTTGCCGATGCGGTAAAGCTGGTGAGCCTGCGCGGCGAACTGATGCAAAACGCTTATCCACAAGGCTTTGGCATGACCGCGATTCTCGGCCCGCAGTTATCCACAGTCGAAACGCTGCTGGCTGAAATCCACAGCCCGCAAACCCCGGTGTACCTGGCCAACATCAACGCCGACAACCAGACCGTCATCGCCGGCAGTGACGAAGCCATGCAGCGTGTCGCGCAACGGATCAAAGGCAACGGCGTGGCCAAGCGCCTGGCCGTGAGCGTGCCATCCCATTGCGTGCTGCTGAACGAACCCGCCGAGGCATTGGCGCAGGCGTTTGTAACGCTCAAGGCGCCGCGCATCACCTACCTGAGCAGCACCCGCGCGCGGCCGATCCACAACCCCGAGCAACTGCGCGACGACCTGGCTTTCAACATGTGCCGCATCGTCGACTGGCGCGGCACCGTGCAAAGCGCCTACGAGCGTGGTGTGCGCCTGCAAATCGAATTGCCGCCTGGCGCGGTACTCACCGGCCTGTCCCGCCGTGTCTTCGAGCAAGGCAGCGTAATCGCCTATGAAGGCGCACGCCTGGACACCTTGCAGGCCCTGCTGCAAGAGGAGGAGCGCCGCCACCGATAAAGCACCACCCAAGGCTTTCGAAGCACAAAAACAACAATTTCGATGAAGCACTTCGAGGACAACAACAATGATTATTTACGGTGTGGCGTTTCTGGCGCTGTGTACGTTGATCGGCCTGTTTATCGGTGAGTTGCTGGGCAAGTGGATGGGTATTCCGGCCAACGTCGGCGGGGTGGGTATCGCCATGTTGCTGTTGATCGGCCTGGGCAGTTACCTCAGTAAACGTGGGCTGTTTACCGGCAAGTCGGAGCAGGGCGTGAGCTTCTGGGCGGCGGTGTATATCCCTATTGTGGTAGCGATGGCGGCCCAACAAAACGTGTACGGCGCAATCAAGGGCGGGCCGATGGCGATTCTGGCCGGCACGCTCGCTGTAGTGCTGGGTTTTGCCCTGGTACCGGTGTTAGTGCGCATCGGCAACCGCAAGCCTGTTGCGGTTGTTCCCACTAAAGAAGCCGGGTGATCGCCATGTACGAATCCATGATGAAAGTGATCACCGGCTACGGCCTGATCAGTGGTTTTGCCGTGATCGGCCTGACCATGTGGGTGTCCTATTGGATCTCCGACACCTTCACCAAAGGCCGGCTGCACGGTTCGGCCATCGCCATTTTGCTCGGGCTGGTGCTGTCGTATGTGGGCGGCGCGTTTACCGGCGGCGCCAAGGGTGTTGTGGATATTCCGTTGCTGTCGGGCATCGGCTTGCTGGGCGGCGCGATGCTGCGGGACTTTGCCATTGTTGCCACGGCGTTTGGCGTGAGTGTGGATGAACTCAAGCGCGCCGGTTATGTGGGCGTGCTGGCGCTGTTTGTCGGCGTGGGTTCCTCGTTCGTGGCTGGCGTTGGAGTGGCGCTGGCGTTTGGTTATACCGATGCCGTAAGCCTCACCACTATTGGTGCGGGCGCCGTGACCTACATCGTTGGCCCGGTGACGGGCGCGGCGATTGGTGCCAGCTCCGAGGTCATGGCGCTGTCGATTGCCGCCGGGTTGATCAAGGCCATTCTGGTGATGGTGATGACGCCGTTTGTAGCGCCGTTAATCGGGCTGAATAACCCACGCAGTGCGGTGATTTTCGGCGGGCTGATGGGCACGTCCAGCGGCGTGGCCGGTGGTTTGGCAGCGACCGATCCGAAGCTGGTGCCATATGGTTGCCTGACGGCGGCGTTTTACACGGCGCTGGGCTGTCTGCTGGGACCGTCGTTGCTGTTTTTGCTGATGCGCGGGTTGGTGGGCTGACCTGAGCCGGCCTCATCAATGATCGTTCCCACGCTCCGCGTGGGAATGCCTCATGTGACGCTCCGCGTCACGCCTTTAAGAGCAGACGCGGAGCGTCCAGGGCTGCATTACCACGCAGAGCGTGGGAACGATCGGTGTCAGGTTTGGCGGTTGGCATACATCCGACACTCCGCCAGCAACGCCAGCAAGTTCGGATCACGCTCCTTGGCCTTCAAAAACACCACGCCAATATGCTGCTGCAACCGATACCGCGGTTGCAGCGGTATGAGCTTCACGCGGTTCTCATACACCGCTGCAATCCGCCCTGGCAGCAACGCATAACCCACGCCTGAACTGACCATGCTCAGCAGCGTGAAAATGTCGTTCACCTGCATCGCCACCTTCGGCTCAAAGCCCGCCTGCTTGAACACCCGATTGCCGTCCTGATGGGTGGCGAAGCCTTGGGTGAGGGTAATGAAAGTAGCGTCGCGCACATCCGCCAGGTCGATTTGCTGCTCACGGTCGAAGGGTGAATCGGCTGGAGTGGCGAGGAAGATGTCGTCGGAAAACAGCGCGATCTGTTCGCAGTCGGGGTCGTTGGCGTGGTCGTCGAGGGAGATGAGGATCGCGTCGACTTCCATGTTCTTGAGCTTGTAGAGCAAGTCAAAGTTGGAACCCAGGATCAGGTCGATATTGAGTTCGCTGCGCCTGATTTTAAGGCCCATGATCAATTGCGGCACGGTTTTGACCGTCAGCGAATACAGCGAGCCCAGCTTGAAGCGCTCGGCGGAAAACCCGGCGGCTTCGCGGGTCAGGCGCACGCTGTCGACCACATCGGCGACCAGTTTCTGCGCGCGTTCTTCGAGCACGTAGGCACTTTCCAGCGGCGTGAGGTTGCGCCCTTCGTGTTTGAACAACGGGCAGCGCAGCGCATTTTCCAGCGAGTGAATAGCGCGGTGCACGCTGACGTTGCTGGTTTGCAGCTCGGCAGCGGCGCGGGCCAGGTTGCCGGTGCGCATGAACGCCAGGAAGATTTCCAGTTTCTTGAGGGTGAACTCTTCGTCGATCAGCATGGCCGTGGCTCGGGTTCGAATGCTGTCGATTGTGCCCCTAAAACCCGTTCACTCCCAGCGATGCGCTGCACAGGCCCAGCACCAGGCGGGTGTACCGAAGGGAACAGGTACAGCCCGCGCACGGTCACAATCGCACCCGGCAAGCCATGCAGGTGGCGATATTGGGGCCGGGCCATGGAGATTGCCGTATGTGGGAGCTGGCTTGCCTGCGATGAGGTCTGTCAATTATTGAATGATGGGCTGACACACCGCTATCGCAGGCAAGCTAGCTCCCACAGGACTCAGTGAGTGATCCATCGGCACGGGGTCGTTGGGCAAAGGCAGAAATGCGTGTTACCTGTAACAGTGCCGGTAGCGTCACAATGGTCCTGGCACAACCATGTGGTAACGGTTATTCGAGGTGAGTGACACATGTATCACGGGGAACGATTCAACGCCTGGAGCCATTTGGCCGGGGCGGTCGCCGCGTTTGTCGGCGCAGTGTGGATGTTGGTGGTGGCGAGCCTGGACGGCAGCCCCTGGAAGATCGTCAGCGTGGCGATTTATGGTTTTACCCTGCTGGTGCTGTACAGCGCGTCCACCGTGTACCACAGCGTGCAGGGGCGGCGAAAAGAGATCATGCAGAAGGTTGATCACTTTTCGATCTACCTGCTGATTGCCGGCAGCTACACCCCCTTTTGCCTGGTGACGCTGCGCGGGCCGTGGGGTTGGACGCTGTTTGGAATCGTGTGGGGGCTGGCGGTGATCGGCATTTTGCAGGAGATCAAGCCGCGTTCCGAGGCGCGGATTCTGTCGATTGTGATCTATGCGGTGATGGGCTGGATTGTGCTGGTGGCGGTCAAGCCACTGATTGCCGCGCTGGGCACGGCGGGGTTTATCTGGCTGGCGTCGGGCGGGGTGTTGTACACCGTCGGCATCATCTTTTTTGCCCTGGAGGATCGCCTGCGGCATTCCCATGGGATCTGGCATTTGTTTGTGATCGGCGGCAGTTTGCTGCACTTTGTGGCGATCATGCACTACGTGCTCTGACCTGTGGGAGCTGGCTTTTGTGGGAGCTGGCTTGCCTGCGATAGCGTCGGCACATTCAATACCGCTATCGCAGGCAAGCCAGCTCCCACATTACAAGCGTTCCAGCAGCTCTCGCGCTCGGTTGCCGAAAATGTCCAACAGGTTCGCCAACATATGTGGCGGTGGCTCATCAGCGCGGGTCAGGGCGTACAGGGTGATCGGCAACGGCGGCGTGAGCGGGCGAATGCAGGTGGTCGCCGTTGACGCGCCGAGGGCGGTAAACGGGTCGATCACCGTCAACCCGGCACCTGACTCCACCATCGCCCGGGCCAGGGAATAGGTCTGTACGGCAATGCTCACCCGTGGCGGTGGGTCGACGTTTTCCAGGTAGCTGTCGAGCTTGGCGGCCAACGGGTCGGCACTCGACAGGCCAATCAACGGCGCACCCGCCAGGTCCGCCAATGGCAGGGGCGTGCTCAGCTCGGCATCCGACCAATAACCCTTTGACGCCAACGCCACCAACACGCCATTGGCCAGCACTTGCGTGGTCAGCCCAGGATGGCCGGAGAAGTTCAGCGTCAGCGCCAGGTCAATCTCACGCATCAACAGCTTCTGCACCAGCTCGCGGCTGTGGTCGCTGGACAGCTCACAGGCAATGTCCGGGTAGTCGCGCTTCCATTCCAGAATCGCCGGCGGCAGCAGCGACAGGGCCAGTGCCGGAATCGCACCAATACGCACACTTTGGCCCGGCTTGCGGCGCAAGCTCTTGGCCAGGCGCCGCACGCCTTGCAGGCTTTCGGTGACTTTCTCGACTTCGCTTTCCAGCGCCAGCGCTTCGGGTGTGGGCTGCAGTTTGCCGCGCACCCGTAAAAACAGCGCAAAGCCCAGCTGCAACTCGGCGTGCTGCAGCACCTTGGTTACCGCCGGTTGCGAGACGTGCAACAGCTGCGCGGCGGCGCTGACGGAGCCGGTCTGGCGGATGGCCTGGAAGATTTCGATATGACGCAGGCGCATGGCAAGTCCATAACCTTTGTTTATAGATGACCCATCTTTATTCATTGTCGGCGACCTGTCACCTGGCCCTAGGCTTGGTGCCAGTCAATTCAATAGCGGGTGGCAGCAATGGCCAAGCGGGTTTGCATCATCGGTGGTGGCGTTATCGGCTTGGCAAGCGCCTATGCCCTGGTGCGTGCAGGCCATGAGGTGACAGTGATCGACACGCGGGACAGCCTCGGCAGCGAGACCAGTTTCGCCAATGGCGGGCAACTGTCCTACCGCTATGTCGCGCCGTTGGCCGACAAAGGTGTGCCGCTGCAAGCCATCGGCTGGTTGCTGCGCGGTGATTCGCCGCTGAAGCTGCGCCCGCGTCTCGACCCGCAGCAATGGCGCTGGATGGCGGCCTTTATCGGCGCCTGCCGTGGCTCGGTGAACACGCGCAATGCCGCGCACCTGCTGCGCCTGGCGTCCTTGAGCCAGGCCACGCTGGAGCAATGGCGCGAAGGCGATCGCCTGGAAGGTTTCGACTGGCGCCGCAACGGCAAACTGGTGACGTTTCGTAACGCCGCCTCCTTTGAGCATGCGCGCAGCAAGGTCAGCAATAACGTGCAGCAGCAAGTGTTGTCCGTGGCCGATTGCGCACACTTGGAGCCAGCGTTAATGGGCGCCGACTTTCTCGGTGGCATCTACACGCCGAACGAGGAGGTGGCTGACTGTCACGCCTTCTGCCAACGGCTGGCGGCCCGGCTCGAAGCCTCGGGGCGCTGCAGGTTTTTGCTGGGCCGCGAGGTCACTCGCATACGCCACGCCGACGGCGCGGTGCAGGCCATCGAGTTGGGTGACGAGGTGATGGCGGTGGATCAACTGGTGCTGGCGGCCGGGCATCGCAGCGCGCAATTGGGTTTGCCAGGGTTGTCATTGCCACTGTATCCGCTCAAGGGCTACAGCCTGAACGTGCCGATTGGCGCGCATCACCAGGCGCCGAACGTGAGTGTCACCGACTATGACCGCAAGATCGTGTATGCGCGCATCGGCGAGCAACTGCGGGTCGCGGCCATGGTGGATATCGTCGGCTTTGATGCAGGCCTTGAGCCCAAGCGTCTGGCGCTGATGAAACGCCAGGCCATGGAGACATTCCCAACGGCCGGCGATTACACCCGCGCGGTCGAATGGGCCGGCATGCGCCCGGCAACGCCCACCGGCGTGCCGCTGATCGGCGCCAGCGCCTATCGAAACCTGTGGTTGAACCTGGGCCACGGTGCCCTGGGTTTTACCCTGGCCTGCGGCAGCGGGCAATTGCTGGCCGAACTGATCAGCGAGCACGCGCCTTCCATTGATATGCAGGGCCTCACGCCCCGCGCTGCATAATTGGATTCATCACCAGCAACGGAGAATAACAATGAAAAAAATCCTGTTGACCGGCTGCACCCTGGGGCTGTTGTTTGGCGCACAGGTTCAGGCCAATGATGCCCCGCTGGACGGCACCTTGAGCAAGATCGAGAATGCCAAGTCGATCACCTTGGGGTATCGCGATGCCTCGGTGCCGTTTTCCTATGTGGGCGATAACAGCGGCACGCCCATGGGCTATTCGGTGGAGTTGGCGAGCAAGATCGTTGAGCGCATCCAGCAGAAAATCGGGGTGGCCAAGCTGAATGTTAAGTACAACCTGGTGACCTCTCAGACCCGTATTCCGCTGGTGCAAAACGGCACCGTCGACCTGGAATGCGGTTCCACCGGTGTCACCGCTGAGCGGCAGAAGCAGGTGGCGTTTTCCTACGGGTTTATCTATGTGAAGGGCCAACTGCTGACCGCCAAGGACAGTGGCATCCAGGGTTTTGAAGACCTCAAGGGCAAGAATGTGGTGACCACGGCCGGCACCACCAATGAACGCTTTCTCAAGCGCTACAACGCCGACCACAAGGCCAATATGTTTGTGATCAGCGCCAAGGACCATGGCGAAGCGTTCAAAATGCTCGAAACCGGTCGCGCAGTGGCGTTCTACATGGATGATGCGTTGCTCTACGGCGAGCGCGCCAAGGCCCGCGACCCGCACCACTGGGTGGTGGTGGGCAAGGAGCAATCGCGGGAGATCTACAGCTGCATGCTGCGCAAGGACGACCCGCAGTTCCTCGCGGTGGTCAACGAAACGCTCGCCGACCTGTACCGCTCCGGGGAGATCAACGGGATTTACCAGCGTTGGTTTGAACAGCCGATTCCGCCCAAGGGCCTGAACCTGGAGTTTCCGATGACCAGCGAGTTGAAGGCGATTATTGCCAAGCCGGTGAGTGACCCGGTGGAGTGATAGCCGCAATGATCGTTCCCACGCTCCGCGTGGGAATGCAGCCTTGGACGCTCTGCGTCCCAATTTGAGGTCGTGACGCAGAGCGTCACAGGAGGCTTTCCCACGCAGAGCGTGGGAACGATCGGGCGAGGTTAGAAGTCGCCCCAGAGTTGCTGGGCCACGCTCAATGCCACGACTGGCGCGGTTTCGGTGCGCAGCACCCGCGGGCCGAGGCGGGCGGCGTGGAAGCCGGCAGCTTGGGCGGTTGCGACTTCTGCGTCGGTCAACCCACCTTCAGGCCCGATCAGGAACGCCAGGCTCGATGGCTTGGCGTGGCTGACCATCGGCTCGGCCACCGGGTGCAGCACCAGCTTCAAATCCGCCTCGGCTTGCTTCAACCAGTCGGCCAGTAACAGCGGCGGGTGAATCACCGGCACTGTCGAACGCCCGCATTGCTCGCAGGCGCTGATCGCCACTTGGCGCCAGTGCAGCAGACGTTTGTCGGCGCGTTCGTCCTTCAGGCGTACTTCGCAGCGGTCGCTGAAAATCGGCGTGATTTCATTCACACCCAGTTCGGTGGCTTTCTGGATCGCCCAATCCATGCGCTCGCCCCGGGACAGGCCTTGGCCGAGGTGGATGTGCAGCGGTGATTCGGTCTGGCCCGCAAAGCGTTCCGTGAGTTGCACGGTAACGCGTTTTTTCCCGACTTCCAGCAAGGTGCCGAGGAATTCCTGGCCGGAGCCGTCGAACAGTTGTACGGCGTCGCCTTCACCCATGCGCAATACGCGACTGATGTAATGCGCCTGGGCTTCGGGCAATTCATGGTCGCCGATGCTGAGCGGGGTGTCGGTGAAAAAGCGGGACAGTCTCATTTCTGTTCTCTGGAAGTGGTGTGCAGAGCGGACGCGGAGCGTGGGAACGATCATACAAAACCTGTGGGAGCCGGGCTTGCCCGCGATAGCGGTAGACCCGACACCCGATCAGTTGAGTGAACTCAATTAACCCGGATCCCGAAAGCCTGGGTGAAAATCTTGTGGCACCGCAACACTGACAGTGCTGTTGGTGGCGATATCGATCCCTTCGCTGGCGACTTCAGCCAGGAAGTCGATCTGTTCCGGCGTTATCACATACGGCGGCAGGAAATACACCACGCTGCCCAGCGGCCGCAGCAGCGCACCGCGCTCCAGGGCATGCTCGAACACCTTCAAGCCACGGCGTTCCTGCCACGGGTAGGCGGTTTTGGTGGCTTTGTCCTGAACCATCTCGATGGCCAGCACCATGCCGGTCTGGCGCACTTCCGACACGTGCGGGTGGTCCACCAGGTGCGCGGTGGCGGTGGCCATGCGCTGGGCCAGGGCCTTGTTGTTTTCGATGACGTTGTCTTCTTCGAAAATATCCAAAGTCGCCAAGGCTGCCGCGCACGCCAGCGGGTTGCCGGTGTAGCTGTGGGAATGCAGGAAGGCGCGCAACGTCGGGTAGTCGTCGTAGAAGGCGTCGTACACATCGTCGGTGGTGACGACCGCCGCCAATGGCAGGTAACCGCCGGTGAGGGCTTTGGACAAGCATAAAAAGTCCGGGCGGATGCCGGCTTGCTCGCAAGCGAACATGCTGCCGGTGCGGCCGAAGCCGACGGCGATTTCGTCGTGAATCAGGTGCACGCCATATTTGTCGCAGGCTTCACGCAGCAGCTTGAGGTACACCGGGTGGTACATGCGCATGCCGCCGGCGCCCTGGATCAGGGGCTCGACGATCACGGCGGCGACGCTGTCGTGGTTTTCGGCCAGGGTCTGTTCCATGGCCAGGAACATGTTGCGTGAGTGTTCTTCCCAGCTCATGCCCTCGGGGCGCAGGTAGCAATCCGGGCTTGGCACCTTGATGGTGTCCAGCAACAGGGCTTTATAGGTCTCGGTAAACAACGGCACATCGCCCACCGACATCGCGGCAATGGTTTCGCCGTGGTAGCTGTTGGTCAGGGTGACGAAGCGCTTCTTGTTCGGCAGGCCACGGTTGAGCCAGTAGTGAAAGCTCATCTTCAGCGCGACTTCGATGCACGACGAGCCGTTGTCGGCATAGAAGCAACGGGTCAAACCTTCAGGCGTCATCGCCACCAGGCGTTCGGACAACTCAATCACTGGCTGGTGGCTGAAACCGGCGAGGATCACGTGTTCCAGCTGATCCACCTGGTCCTTGATGCGCTGGTTGATGCGCGGGTTGGCGTGGCCGAACACATTGACCCACCAGGAACTGACGGCATCGAGGTAGCGCTTGCCTTCGAAGTCTTCCAGCCATACGCCTTCGCCACGTTTGATCGGGATCAGCGGCAGTTGCTGGTGGTCTTTCATCTGGGTGCAGGGATGCCACAGCACCGCGAGGTCGCGTTGCATCCACTGGTTATTCAAGCCCATCGGTTATCTCCTCGAAGCGGCCCTGCGCCCGGCGCAGGCGAAACAATCGCGCAAGCCTATGCAATGCCAGGCGGCGTCACAACCCATTACGGATGAATTGGCAGTAAAGGCAGGACGATCTGTCACGTTTATCAGGAATAGTCCTTAATCCATTGTTAACGTACTGTGCATACTCTCTTGATCGTATTTCTCGATATTTCAAAGCGAAATTTTCCGCTTTAATTCGATAGGTAAATCGCTAGTCTTGGGCACAGTTCTTACGGGATTTGGGACATGCAGCTACGTAATTCATCGGCCCGTTATGGCTGGGTCAGCATTGTTTTGCACTGGGGCGTAGCCCTGGTGGTGTTCGGTTTGTTCGCGCTGGGCCTGTGGATGGTCGGCCTCGACTACTACAGCGCCTGGCGCAAAGACGCGCCCGACCTGCACAAGAGCATTGGCATCACGCTGTTCGCCATCATGCTGGTGCGTATCGTCTGGCGCATTGTCAGCCCGCCACCGCCACCTTTGGCCAGCTACAGCCGCTTGACGCGTATTGGCGCTGCGTTTGGCCACGCGTTCCTGTATCTCGGGCTGTTTGCCGTGATGATCGCCGGTTACCTGATTTCCACCGCAGACGGTGTCGGTATCCCGGTGTTTGGCCTGTTTGAGATTCCTGCTGTGGTTTCCGGGCTACCGGACCAGGCAGACAACGCCGGCTTGGTGCATTTGTACCTGGCCTGGGTGTTGGTGGTCTTCGCCGGTTTGCATGGCGTGGCCGCGTTTAAACACCACTTTATCGATCGTGATGCGACCCTGACACGAATGCTGGGACGCAAAGCCTGATGTTCAACCTCGACTCACAAGGAATAGAAAGCATGTTGAAAAAGACTCTCGCCGCTCTGGCAATCGGTTCCGCACTGCTGTCCGCAGGTTCGGCGATGGCCGCTGATTATGTTGTCGACAAGGAAGGCCAGCACGCCTTCGTTGACTTCAAGATCAGCCACTTGGGCTATAGCTTCATCACCGGTACTTTCAAGGATCTGGACGGTAAGTTCAGCTTTGACGCCGCCAAGCCTGAAGACAGCAAAATCGAGTTCAACGTCCGTACCGCCAGCGTGTTCACTAACCACGCCGAACGTGACAAGCACATCGCCAGCAAAGACTTCCTGGACGTTGGCAAGTTTGCCGATGCCAAGTTCGTCTCCACCAGTGTCAAAACCACCGGTAAAAATGCTGCAGGCCAAGTTACTGCCGACGTGACTGGCGACCTGACCTTTCATGGCGTGACCAAGCCGATCGTGGTCAAAGCCACTTTCCTGGGCGAAGGCAAGGATCCATGGGGCGGCTACCGTGCCGGCTTTGAAGGCACTACCAGCTTCAACCGTCAGGACTTCGGCAAGCAGATGGACCTGGGCCCAGCGTCCAACACTGTTGAGCTGTACGTGACTTTTGAAGGCGTAAAAGCGAAGTAATTATTTCGCTGTTTCAAACGCCAAGCGCCGACCTCAGGGTCGGCGTTTTGCTGTGCGCTGTTCAAAGGCTTTCTTGATACATCGTCACTTGGCCCTTGAGCCAAGTGTGCAACAAGGTCAACTGCGCCGACGGTTTGCTGCCCGCAGGCCAGACTATGTAATAGCGTGAGGTGTGCGCCGGTTCAATGTCGGTGAGCCGGACCAGCTCCCCGCGTTGAATCAGTGCATGGGCAATCGAGCGGCGTGTCAGCGCGACGCCGTGCCCGAGCCGCACAGCTTCGAGCATCAACGTGGAATCGGTGAACTCCAGCGGCGCTTGCGGACGTTGCCCCTCGATACCTGCGGCGCCCAGCCAGATCGGCCAGCTCTCACTGGCGTGCAGCAATGGCTGCTCAAGGACGGCTTGCGCCGTGTCCGGCAGCACGCCGTGGTTGAAGTCGCGCGCGGCGACCACCAGCAATGAGTCACCCATCAGCGTTTCGCAATGCACATCCGGCCACTGGCCATGACCGAAGCGAATCGCGCAATCAAGCGGGCCTTGCTCGAAGCTGGCGAACTCCATGCTCGACTCCAGCCGCAAGTGCAGCTCGGGGTGAGCCGCCCTGAAATCATGCAGGCGCGGCAACAACCAATGCATGGCGTAGGAAGGCAGCACCGAAGCGGTCAGCTGTGGGTGCCTGGTTTTTGCCATCAGTTTTTCGGTGATCCCGGCGATTTCGCCCAGGCCCTGCCTGATCTGGTAGGCATACACGCGGCCTTCATCCGTCAGCATCAGCGTGCGCTTGTTGCGCATGACCAAAGCGAGGCCCAGATACTCTTCAAGGGCGCGAATCTGATGGCTGACGGCACTGTGGGTCACGTGCAGTTCGAGGGCGGCCAGGTTCACTTTGCCCAGTCGGGCCAAGGCCTCGAAAGCACGCAGCGCGGCAAGGGGAGGCAGTTTCAAAGTGTGAATTCCTTTCACAGAAAAGCCTAATAATAGCCGCTATACGTGAAATGAGTGGGCTATCAATAATGGCGGCAAGTTATTTATTCAAATAACACCGTGTTGAAACTGTCGGGAGTTGTGCGCCATGATTGATGAGATTCAAGCGTTTCTGAACGATTACTTTAGTGTGTTGCAAACTCAGGATTTGAATACGTTCGATCAAGTCTTTCATCGTGGCTGCGTGTTATACAGCGCACAGAACTCGACCGTGGTCGTGCGGCCGTTCGAGGAATACCGGACCATGGTTCAAGGCCGAAAGTCGCCGCAGGAAGGCGGTTTTCCGCAGCTTGATGAGGTATTGATGATTGACGTGATGTCGCCGGAAATGGCCATCGTCAAAGTGCGCTTGCGCTTGTTCAATAACGTGATGGTTGATTATTTGAACCTGATGAAAGTTGACGGTCGCTGGATGATCTTTGCCAAGCTTTTTCATAAGGCCGGTGAAGTGGCTGATCAATAAGCTAACGCCTGGATGCAAAAACGCCCCGATTAATCGGGGCGTTTTTGTTAGCGTCGAAAACTCAGCGGTTGCGGGTCAGCAGCGCTGGTTTTTCACCACGAGGGCGGCCTGGCAGTTGATCCAGCTGCTCAGGTGTCGGGAAGCGATCCGCTTTCGACTCCTTGTGGATGATCTTCGGCGCCGGACCACCGCGCGGGTTCTGCACGGCGGGTTCCGACAAGCGTGGCTGGTCGTCACGAGCCGGACGGCGGTTGTTGCTGCGCGAGTCTTCACGACGGGCCTGGCCGTCACGGGGGGCGCCATTACGCGGGCCGTTGCGCTTGGCAGGTGGCGTACCGGTGGTACCGCCGCTGCTGTTGCGCGGGCCATTTTGACGACCGCCCTGTGGCTGGCCGCCACGTGGAGCACCCGTGCCTGCGCCCGCACCTTGTGCCGGGGCACCAGGACGGCGGCCACGGCCCTGGGCCGGCTTGGCCTGAGGCACGTAGTCAACGCGGTTACCGAAGTTATCCACATCGTCGTCGAGGAACTCGTCCGGGGCGCGGTCGGCAGCGGCACGTGGCGGCTGGCTCGGCTGGCGCTGTTCGCGGGCCGGGGTGCCTTCACGGGGCTTCTGCTCACGGGCTGGGCGTTCGCCACGGCCGTTGGTAGGCGCTTTTTCCTTGCCGCCTTTGTCTTTGCCCTTGTCGCGGCGGCCACCGCCACCACCGCCGCCGTTCGGGCCATCGCCCTTCGGACCGCGTGGGTTGCGTGGGTTACGCACGTCCGGACGCTCGCGCGCTTCAGGCTTTTCGGCCTCCACGGCGCTGGAGTCGAAGCCCATCAGGTCGCCGTCGGCGATTTTCTGCTTGGTCATGCGCTCGATGCTTTTCAGCAGCTTTTCTTCGTCCGGAGCGACCAGGGAAATGGCCTCGCCCGAACGACCGGCACGGCCGGTACGGCCGATACGGTGCACGTAATCTTCATCGACGTTCGGCAGCTCGAAGTTGACCACGTGTGGCAATTGGTCGATATCCAGGCCGCGCGCGGCGATATCGGTGGCGACCAGGATGCGCACAGTGCCGGCCTTGAAATCGGCCAGCGCTTTGGTGCGCGCGTTCTGGCTCTTGTTACCGTGAATGGCGACGGCGGTGAGGCCGTGCTTGTCCAGGTACTCGGCCAGGCGGTTGGCGCCGTGCTTGGTGCGGGTAAACACCAGCACCTGCTCCCACGCGCCGTGGGTGATCAGGTGCGCCAGCAGGGAACGCTTGTGGCTGGCGGCCAGGCGGAATACGCGTTGCTCGATACGCTCGACCGTGGTGTTCGGCGGCGTGACTTCGATGCGTTCCGGGTTGTGCAGCAGCTTGCCGGCCAGGGCGGTGATGTCTTGGGAGAACGTTGCCGAGAACAGCAGGTTCTGACGTTTGGCCGGCAGGCGGGCGAGGACCTTTTTCACGTCATGGACAAAGCCCATGTCGAGCATGCGGTCGGCTTCGTCCAGCACGAGGATTTCCACGTGGGACAAATCGACGCTGCCTTGGCCGCACAGGTCGAGCAAACGACCCGGGCAGGCTACCAGCACGTCAACACCACGAGACATGGCCTGAACCTGTGGGTTCATGCCGACGCCGCCGAAGATGCAGGCGCTGACGAACTTCAAGTCGCGGGCGTACAGCTTGAAGCTGTCGTGCACTTGGGCGGCGAGTTCGCGGGTTGGGGTCAGGACCAGTACGCGCGGTTGGCGCGGGCCGTGACGCTGGGATTTGTCCGGGTGACCGTTGGGGAACAACCGCTCCAGAATCGGGAGGGCGAAACCACCGGTTTTACCAGTACCTGTCTGCGCCGCAACCATCAGGTCGCGACCTTGCAACACGGCGGGAATGGCCCGCTGTTGCACCGGAGTAGGCTCGGTATAGCCCGCTGCCTCGATGGCGCGGACTAAAGCCTCGGAGAGACCGAGGGAAGCAAAGGACATGAGTAATCCTGTTTTAGTTAGGGCTTGGCCCAAAGGGATAATCTTGCCGGGCGTGAATGGCGCTTAGGGGAGCGCAACCCCGTCCGGTCCTGCTGCGTCTGGCGGGCACTCCACCGGCTCGCGCGGGCTGAAAGCTGCGCAGTAGCTGGGTTAGGTGCCTTTTTCAAGACCTCAGCGGCCGGGCGTGAGCCTGGCGGAAAGGCCGGAGTATAACAGAGCAATCACGGCGCGCCGCTTTCCTGCTGCTCAACGGTGTGTTCAGGGGCTGTATTGGCTTGGATTCCGCCATATTTGGCGCTTAAGGCTGCGTAGGCAGGCTCTTGCTTGAAGCGCTTGAGCTCGGCGGCGAAGCGTTGCACCAGCAGGTCCATGCCGGCGCCACGGCGCACGGCTAAAAATTGCGGCTGGCGGCTGACCACCAGCGGCGCCTGGCTGACCTTGCCTTCCAGGCCCATGGCCTTGATCACATGCTGGCCGACTCGACGGTCCGTAATCACCAGGTCAATGCGGCCCAGCGACAGTTTGCCGAAGTTGGCCTCATGGCTGGGCGCCGGCTCGCGGTCGAACAGGCTGGATTCGCTGAAGGCCTCGCCATACAGATAGCCTGGCGACGTGCCGACCGTCAGCCCGCGCAGGCCATCCAGGGTCTGGGCCGGATGAGGGCGGTCGTTGGCATAGAACAGCACGAACTCGACAGCCGACAACGGTTCGCTGGGGTAAAGCAGCAAAGCATCGCGCTCATGGCTGTGGAAAATATCCAGTGCGCCATCGGCGTGGCCCTGGTCCAGCATGGCCAGGCAACGTTTCCAGGGCAGGAATTGCCACTCCACCTCCACCCCCAGGCGTTGGAACACGATCATCGTGGTTTCGTAATCCAGGCCGCGCATGCTGCCGTTGTCGTCGTACACATAAGGTGCCCAAGGCTCGGTGACAACGCGCAATTTCTCGCCGTAAGCGGTGAAGCTCAGGCAAGCAAAAAGCACAGCGGTCAACAGCTTGAGAATGACGGGCATCCCCTGAGGTTACGATGCTCCTGCGCTAAAGAGAAGCTCTGGCACACGCATTCGCGGGCAAGTTGATATGGCGCATTAAAAGCAAAAGGCCCTCGTATAAACGAGGGCCTTGGCATTACCAAACAAGCCTTAGCGTGGCAGCTTGAGGTTATTCCAGATGGCCAGGCTGGGTTCAGTCTGGTTCAGGGTGTAGAAGTGCAACCCTGGTGCGCCACCTTGCAGCAATTGTTCACACATCTGCGTGATCACCTGCTCGCCGAACGCCTGGATGCTCTTGACGTCATCGCCATAAGCTTCCAGTTGCTTGCGCACCCAGCGTGGGATTTCAGCACCGCAGGCGTCGGAGAAACGCGCCAGCTTGCTGTAGTTGGTGATCGGCATGATGCCCGGCACGATAGGGATATTCACACCCATGGCCCGTACGCGCTCGACAAAGTAGAAGTAGCTGTCGGCGTTGAAGAAGTACTGGGTGATCGCACTGTCGGCGCCGGCATTGGCCTTGCGCACGAAGTTCTGCAAATCGTCTTCGAAATTACGCGCCTGTGGGTGCATCTCCGGGTAAGCCGCCACTTCGATATGGAAGTGATCGCCGCTTTCTTCGCGGATGAAACTCACCAGGTCATTGGCGTAGCGCAGCTCGCCGCTGGCCATGCCCATGCCGGACGGCAGGTCGCCACGCAGAGCGACGATGCGCTTGATGCCGGCTTGTTTGTATTGGGTCAGCAGGCTGCGCAGGTCGGCTTTGCTGTCGCCCACGCACGACAAGTGCGGAGCGGCGGGAACTTTGATTTCGCTTTCGAGCTGCAGCACGGTGTTGATCGTGCGGTCACGGGTCGAGCCGCCGGCGCCGTAGGTGCAGGAGAAGAAGTCGGGGTTGTAGCTGGCCAACTGCTTGGCAGTCGCCATCAGTTTTTCATGCCCAGCATCGGTCTTGGTCGGGAAAAACTCGAAGCTGTAGCGACGGTCTTGGGACATGGTCGTACCTATGGAAACTCAGAATACCGGTGTGGGAGCGGGCTTGCCCGCGATGCAGGCACCTCGGTTTTTCAGCAATACCGAGGCGATGCTATCGCAGCGGTGCGGCGATCCGACAAGCCAGCTCCTACAAAAGCCAGCTCCCCTATGGCAGCTGGCACTGGGCCGATCAGTAACGGTAAGCGTGCGGCTTGAACGGACCTTCGACGGTCACGCCGATGTAGTCGGCCTGGGTCTTGGTCAGTTGAGTCACCACGCCGCCGAAGCCGCGGACCATTTCCAGGGCCACTTCTTCGTCGAGTTTCTTCGGCAGTACTTCCACGGTCAGACGCTCGGCTTTCTGGGCCGGCGACAGGTCGGCGTACTTCTGGCCGAACAGGAAGATCTGCGCCAGGACCTGGTTGGCGAACGAGCCATCCATGATGCGGCTTGGGTGGCCGGTGGCGTTGCCCAGGTTAACCAGACGGCCTTCAGCCAGCAGGATCAGGTAGTCGTCGTTCTGCGGGTCGAAATCGCCAGCGCCGGTACGGTGAACCTTGTGTACCTGCGGCTTCACTTCTTCCCATGCCCAGTTCTTGCGCATGAAAGCGGTGTCGATTTCGTTGTCGAAGTGGCCGATGTTGCAGACTACAGCGCGCTTCTTCAGGGCTTTGAGCATGTTTGCGTCGCAAACATTCACGTTACCGGTGGTGGTCACGATCAGGTCGATCTTGCCCAGCAGGGCTTTGTCGATGCTCGCTTCGGTGCCGTCGTTCTGGCCGTTGATGAACGGCGAAACCACTTCGAAACCGTCCATGCACGCTTGCATGGCGCAGATCGGGTCAACTTCGGAGACTTTAACGATCATGCCTTCCTGACGCAGAGACTGGGACGAACCCTTGCCCACGTCGCCGTAGCCGATTACCAGGGCTTGCTTGCCCGACAGCAGGTGGTCGGTGCCGCGCTTGATGGCATCGTTGAGGCTGTGACGGCAGCCGTACTTGTTGTCGTTCTTGCTCTTGGTCACCGAGTCGTTGACGTTGATGGCCGGGATTTTCAGCTCGCCCTTGGCCAGCATGTCCAGCAGGCGGTGTACGCCAGTGGTGGTTTCTTCGGTCACACCGTGAACGCGGTCCAGAATCTGCGGGTATTTCTTGTGCAGCAGCTCGGTCAGGTCGCCGCCGTCGTCGAGGATCATGTTGGCATCCCATGGCGCGCCATCTTTGAGGATGGTTTGCTCCAGGCACCACTCGTACTCTTCTTCGGTCTCGCCTTTCCAGGCATAAACCGCGATACCGGCAGCAGCGATAGCAGCAGCGGCCTGGTCCTGAGTCGAGAAAATGTTGCAGGACGACCAACGTACTTCGGCGCCCAGGGCAACCAGGGTTTCGATCAGCACGGCAGTCTGAATGGTCATGTGGATGCAGCCGAGGATCTTCGCGCCTTTGAGCGGCTGCTCAGCGGCGTACTTGCGGCGCAGGCCCATCAGGGCTGGCATTTCGGATTCGGCGATAAAGGTTTCGCGACGGCCCCAGGCAGCGAGGGACATGTCGGCGACTTTGTAGTCGGTAAAACCTGCAGGCGTGATTACAGCGCTCATGAAGAGCCTCCATTCGTAGTGTGCGAATGGGCGCCGTTGTGCGTTTAGTATCCAGCTGGCTAACCAGGCCGAACAACGCCCCATCCGAGCCTGACAGGTTGAACCTGCTGCAGCGCCCCTCGGACAGGTGGCGGGAGAACGGTATCAATCGAAGATGACCGTTTTGAAGCGGTGGCGATTATAGCCGTGTGCGCGGCACTTCCCAAGCCTTTCTGTCGGCCACATGCAGATCGTGCATGGGCATGATAGGCAATGGTGCATAGAGCTTGGGCGCGGGCTCTGCCATGATGTTGCCCATCATTCGGCAAGACGCTTTGGAGTGACCATGAACTTCCACACCCGCAAATGGGTAAAACCCGAAGACCTCAACCCCAACGGCACCCTGTTCGGCGGCAGCCTGCTGCGCTGGATCGACGAAGAAGCGGCGATCTACGCGATTGTTCAACTGGGCAACCAACGCGTGGTGACCAAGTACATCTCCGAAATCAACTTCGTCAGTGCCTCGCGCCAGGGTGACATCATCGAACTGGGCATCACCGCCACCGAGTTCGGCCGCACCTCGATCACCCTGACCTGTGAAGTGCGCAACAAGATCACCCGCAAAAGTATCCTCACCGTAGAGAAAATGGTGTTCGTCAACCTGGGCGAAGATGGTTTGCCGGCACCGCACGGGCGTACAGAAATCAGGTACGTCAAAGACCAGTTCAAAGACGAAACCGAGTAACTGCGAACCCAGCGGCGGCGGGCATTGAACGCTGGCGGCTGGCGACAGGTCGTACCTGAACAACACCCACCTGTTCAGGTACACCCATGGCGACTCAAGCAGACGGCAAAACCCCCAACCTGTCGCAGGAAGAGCAACAGGACGTCGACAACAACCAGCCGCCCCGCGCGGCGGTGCTGCACGAAATCATCCGCACCCAGGGCGATCAGGAACTGGAACGCAATGTGGCTGCGTTGTGGTGGTCGGCGTTGGCGGCCGGCCTGACCATGGGCCTGTCGCTGATGGGCATGGGGTTGCTCAACTCGCGCCTGCCGGATGGCGAAGCTTTCAAGGTGATCGCCAGCTTTGGCTATTGCGCGGGCTTTCTCGCGGTCATCCTCGCGCGCCAGCAACTGTTCACCGAAAACACCCTGACCGCCGTGCTGCCGGTGATGAGCAAGCCGACGCTGGCCAATGCCGGCCGCCTGTTGCGGTTGTGGACGGTGGTGCTGGTGGGCAACCTGTGCGGCACCTTGCTGGTGGCCTACGTGATGCTGCACCTGCCGATCTTCGACACCAAGACCGACATGGCCTTTCTCGAAATCGGCCGCAAGGTCATGGAAAACGACCCCGGCCAGATGTTCGCCAAGGGCATTATTTCCGGCTGGATGATCGCCACCATGGTGTGGATGATCCCGTCCATGGAAAGCGCGAAGATGTTCATCATCATCCTGATCACTTACCTGATGGCGCTGGGGGACTTCACCCACATCGTCGTCGGTTCGGCGGAAGTGTCGTACCTGGTGTTTGCCGGCGAACTGCCGTGGAAGGACTTCTGGCTGGTGTTCGCCGGGCCGACCCTGGCAGGCAATATCATCGGCGGCAGTTTCATTTTTGCGCTGATCAGCCATGCGCAGATTCGCAGTGAGAGCAGCTTGCCGGGCAAGCCCGCAGACCCGCGCCATCCCCAGCGGGTGAACAAGGACGAGTAAGCTGATTCGTCATAAATGAATGGCAAAGTCGCTGCGCGGTTTTCCATTCATGAAAGAAGGATCTTTATGCGGACTTTCCCTTTTTTGCGGAGGCGCAGTTGGTGCACGCTGGTATTGGCGGTGGGCGTTTTCGGCGTGGCACAGGCCAAGGATGATGCTGCGGATCGCTCCGTGACCATCGAAAAGCAAACTCAGCGCTACGTGATCAATACCGACGGCAGCTATGTGGTGGATGCCGATAAGGTCGTGCTGATCAACGAAGAGCGGGCCATCAGGTCCAGTGCCCAGCAAGCGGTCAGTTACAACCGCTCATTGGATAGCCTGGAGATTATCGAGGCGTTCACGCTCAAGCCCGATGGGCGCAGGGTAATGGTCACCGCGCCACAGATCAGGGAACAACAGGAGCAGGCCTCGGCCAATGCTCCGATGTTTCAGGATTCGCGGGTCAAGGTGGTGATTTTTCCTGAGGTGGCAGTGGGTGATCGTCTGAGCTTGCGTTACAAGCGAATACGCCACACGGCGCTGTTTCCTGGCGAGTTTACCGACTTCTCCACGGCGAGCTTGAGCCCCACGCTGGATTACTCCCTGATCTACGACTTGCCGGCCGACAAGCCTTTGTACGCCGAGGCCCGAGGTTTCAAAGCCTCCACTTCGGCCGCAGCGGTTGGGCGTAAGGTGTACCGATGGGACTACGTGCCGGCCGACAAAACCCGGCCCGAACAAGGCGCGGTGGCCTACACCGACTATGGCCAACTCCTCGCTGTTTCGACCTTTGCAACCTACAAAGACCTGGCCAGGGCTTACGAGGCACGTGCCAAGGTTGAGGTCACACCGCAAATCACCGAATTGGCGCACAGGCTCACCGCCGACCAGCCAACGTCTCGGGCCAAGGCCCTGGTGCTCAGCGATTGGGTGCGCAAGAACATCCGTTATGTGGCGGTGTACATCGACGCCGGCGGCGTGGTGCCGCACCCGGCGCAATCGGTGCTGGACAACCGTTACGGCGACTGCAAGGACCATGTGGCCCTGCTGGAAGCCATGCTCAAGGCCGTTGGCATCGACAGCTCACCGGTGTTGATCAACGCCGGCAATGCCTATGTTTTGCCCAAGGTGGCGGCGTTACGCGTGCTCAACCATGCGATCACCTATGTGCCAAGTCTGGACCTCTACCTGGACTCCACCGCCAGTTTCATCGCTGCCGGTTACTTGCCACTGCAGGACTTGGACAAGCCGGTGTTGTTGACGCGTACTGGCGAGTTGGCACGTACCCCGGCCACTCAACCGAGCAAGCTATCGAGTGAACTGGTGTTCAAGGTCGATGACAAGGGCGCGGCAGACTTTACGCAAACGTCCCTCGCCGAGGGTTGGCGTACCGAAGCGACGCGTTTTTGGATCAGGTCTCAGCAGCCGGTGGAGCGTGATCAGATGATCCAGAAAATGCTGCGCAGCTCAGGCCAGGCGGGCAACGGCACCCTGCAAACAGATGCGCTGGAAGGTACTGCGTCCGGCTTCAACACCACGTTGGCCGGGCGCACGGAAAACCTCGTCAACGTGCCTGGGCCGATCGGTGTACCGGCACTCAGTCGCCTGGGAAGCTATATCGCCCAGGATGTGCAGGCCCTGTCGGTAGAAAAGAAGCGGGTGCAGAACTTCACCTGCTTTGCCGGCGAGAGCGTTGAAAAGGCCCGCTTCGAGTTCCCCGCCTCGTTGACTATTCTGGCGCTGCCCAAGACCGTTTCGCTCAAGGGCGCGGATGTAACCTACGACGCCAGTTATGAGCGCAACGGCAATACCGTGCTGGTTTCCCGCACGCTTGCCTTTAACCACCCCGAAGCGGTGTGCAGCCCTGAGTGGTTCAAGAGTATGCAGCCGATGATCGAGGCGATGTTCAATGACCTCAAAAGCCAGATCATCGTGCAGGCCCATTGATCGCAGGCGCCGGCGGCGAAATGAATCCGCCGCCGGCCTCAATCAGTGAGCCTCGGTTGGCGGTGCAGGCTCATCTTTGGTCACATGCTTGACCAGCTTGCCGATGCTCAAACCCTGCAACAGGATCGACGACAGCACCACGATGTAGGTGATGCTCAGCAGCAAGTCGCGTTCCGGGCCAAGCGGCAGGGCCAGCGCCAGTGCTACCGAGACGCCACCGCGCAAACCACCCCAGGTGAGAATGCGGATAGTGCCGCGTGGCACCGTGCGCCAGCGGCGCAGCAACAGGATCGCCGGGGCCACGGTCAGCAGGCGTGAGGCCAGGATCGCCACGGCCAGCAAGCTGGCGGCCAGTACGTGCAGCCAGTTGAACGGCAACAGCAGCAGCTCCATGCCGATCAGTGCAAACAGCAGGGCGTTGAGCATGTCATCGAGCAACTCCCAGAAGCCGTCGAGGTAGCGGCGGGTCATGTCGTTCATGGCCAGCTTGCGCCCCAGGTTGCCGATGATCAGCCCGGCCACCACCATGGCAATCGGCGCCGAAACGTGCAGTTCGGTCGCCATTGCCGAACCGCCGATCACCAGCGCGAGAGTCAGCATCACTTCGATCTGATGCTGCTCGATGCTCTTGATCATCAGGTACACCAAGTAGCCGATCAGCCCGCCGAACACCACGCCGCCAATCGCTTCATGGGCGAACAGCATGGCCGTGGCGCCGACGGTCGGTGTCTCGCCCAATTGTGCGATGCCCAGCAGTACCGTAAACACCACCACCGCCGTGCCGTCGTTGAACAGCGATTCGCCGACGATGGTGGTTTTCAGTGGTTTGGAGGCGTTGGCGGTTCGCAGCACGCCCAACACCGCAATCGGGTCGGTGGGCGAAATCAATGCACCGAACAGCAGGCAGTAGAGGAAGCTGACGTGCCAGCCGAACAGGGCAAAGATGTAGTACGCCAGGCTGCCGATGACCACGGTGGCGATCAATACGCCGAAGGTCGCCAGCAGGCCGATGGGCCAGCGATAGCTGCGCAGGTCGTTGAGGTTGACGTGCAAGGCGCCGGCGAACAGCAGGAACGACAGCATCCAGTTCATCAGCAAGTCGCCGAAGTCGATCTGGCCGATTAACTGCTGGATACGTTCTTCGAGGCCTGGGTAGCCGATAAGGCTCAGGCCTTGCAAAATCAGGGAAAACAGCAGGGCCGTGACCATTACGCCGATAGTGGGCGGCAGCCCGATAAATCGGTAGTTCACATAGGTGAGCAGGGTGGTAAGGCAAATAAAGGCGGCGACAAGTTCAAGCATCCGAGGTCCTTGGAAGTGAGGGAAGGTCGTTATTGCTGGGATGGACCGCAACAGCGGCGGGATGTTTCAAGGCGCCGGCTAAAAGCCTGATAGAACCTTTCGGCGCGCCTCGGTTCATAGCCGGTGAGTGCGATTTTGCAGTGATAGTGCTAAAACTCTAATTTCTATTTAAAACAAAAAAAGGAATCCATGATGACGGCCGCTTTCTGGTGTGTGTTGATCGCAATATTCCTGCCTTACCTGTGCACAGGGGTGGCCAAGTTCAGCGGTGGCAAGTTCGGCCCGCGGCAGAACCACGACCCGCGTGCCTTCCTGGATACCGTCGAAGGCGTCGCCAAGCGCGCCCACAATGCCCAGCTCAACAGCTTTGAAGTGACGCCTGCGTTTGCAGCGGCGGTAATCATCGCGCATCTGGCCGGTACGGCGTCGCTGGTGACCATCAATGTACTGGCGGTGCTGTTTATCACCAGTCGCCTGCTGTACATCATTTGCTACCTGGCCGACTGGGCGATGCTGCGTTCGCTGGTGTGGTTTGCAGGGATGGCGTTGATTGCGAGTTTCTTTTTTGTGTCGATCTAGAGGTTTGACGTAATTCCCTGTGGGAGCTGGCTTGTGTGGGAGCTGGCTTGCCTGCGATTCGGGCACCTCGGTATGTCAGTTACACCGCGGTGATGCTATCGCAGGCAAGCCAGCTCCCACACAGGCCCGCACACATGGGTTCTTCAGCGTTATTCAGGTGCCGGCAGGCGCATCCGGCACGTGGGGCAACGCCGCGCCCTTGGGCCACAGCATCCAGATCTGCCCCTGCTGCTTCATATTCCCCGCCAGCTCACCCGCCGCGTCACCGGTGCCCCAGAACAAGTCTGCGCGCACTTCGCCGGTGATCGCGCCGCCGGTGTCCTGCGCGGCGACGGGCCGTGCGATGGGCGAGCCATCGGGTTTGGTGGTCGACAGCCACAACAGGCTGCCCAGCGGAATCACCTTGCGGTCTACCGCCACGCTGTAACCCGCCGTCAGCGGCACATTCAGTGAGCCGCGCGGGCCTTCGTTGCTGTCCGGGCGGGCGCTGAAAAACACGTAGCTGGGGTTGCTCGCCAACAATTGCGGAATGCGCTGCGGGTTGGCCTTGGCCCAGGCGCTGATGGCGCCCATGGTCACGTCTTCTTTTTTCAGTTCGCCTTGCTCCACCAGCCAGCGGCCGATCGGGCGGTACGGGTAACCATTCTGGTCGCCATAGCCCACGCGCAATTGGCGCCCACCGGCCAGTTGAATACGCCCCGAGCCTTGAATCTGCAGGAATTGCAGGTCCATCGGGTTGGTCAGCCAGGCAATCGGCTTGGCAGTGGAGCCTTGGCCGTTGATGGTGCTGGCGTCGTCATACGGCTTGAGTACACGGCCCTCGAGGCGGCCGCGCAGGCGCTTGCCCTTGAGTTCCGGGTAGATGCTTTCCAGGTTGACGATGATCAGGTCGTCCGGCACGCCGTACACCGGCACATGGGCGGTGGCGGTTTCGGTCAGGCTGCCGGGGTAGACCGGCTCGTAGTAGCCGGTGATCAGGCCATTGGGTGTGTTGTCGGCCGAGCGCAGGCCGAACACATCCAGGCGCTCCTTGAGAAAACCGCGCACGGCTACGGCATCGCCCGGTACGGTGGCGGCGGCGGCACAGGTTGCGCCCCACACCGGATCAGCTTTTAGGCGCTGGCAGGCACTGCGCCAGGATTCAAACCCGGCCAGCAGGTCGCTGTCGGAAACCGCCGGCAGCGCTTCCCACGGTGCACTGACATAGGTGGCGACGGCATGGGGCTTGGCCGCTTCATCTTTTTTGCCGGTGTCTTTGCCGCCATCGCAACCGGCCAGCAGCGCAACCATCGGCAGAGCCCACACCATTCGGCGGCTCCAGCGTTTCAAGGTGACATTCATACACGTAATTCCTGAAGCGGTTGCCTGCGCCGCAGCGCATTCAGGCAACCCTTATTATTAATAGGGCTATTGGTCTTTGCGGGCGGGGCGAGGATACTGGCCGCCGTTTCCCGTGACCCTGAAGCCATCATGACTTTTAAAAAACTGACCGTGGTATTGCTGGCCTGCCTGACCTTGTCCGCCTGCGGCGGTGTCGATCCTAATTCGCCGCTGGGCCAACGCAAGGCCATCTTCAAACAGATGCTCAAGACCGGCGAAGACCTGGGCGGCATGCTGCGTGGGCGTATCCCGTTCGACGGCGCGAAGTTCGCCGAAGGCGCGGTCAAGCTCGATGCGTTGTCCCACGAACCGTGGAAGCATTTCCCGAGTGTGCGTGAGGAAGATCACACCAGCGCCAAGGATACTGTGTGGCAACAGCAGGCACGCTTCCAGGAGCTGGCCCGAAACCTTGAAACGGCTACCGGTGAATTGGTAATCGCAAGCCAGGTGCAGCCCTACAAGGCCAGCAACCTGGGGCCTGCGGTGCAGAAAGTCGAAGATGCCTGCACGGCCTGCCATAAACAGTTTCGCGACCACTGACCGGTTTTATTTGTCGAGTTCGTCGACAGCCTCCTGCAGTTCTTTGCGCGACTGAGCCAGCTTGTCTTTGCGTTTGTTGATCTTGTCGGCATCGCCTTTTTTCATCGCCTTGTCGAGGTCGGCCTGACGGCGGGTGACTTCGTGCTTGGCGTCGAGCACTTTGTTCTCGCGTTCTTTGCGCAAGGACGCATCGGTGCAGTGGGCGGTGACTTCGCTCAGGGCTTTTTCCAGGCCGGCTTGTTGTTCGCTGTTGCCATGGGTTTTGGCTTGTTCGATTTGTGCGCTGATGGCCTGGCGCTTGGCGGCGCAGCCGGTGAGTTCCGGCACTTCTTCGGCGGCCAGCAGCGGCATGCTCGCCAGGCTTACGGTGGCCAACAAGGCAAGTGGGGTTAGAAATTTCATGTGAGGCTCCAAGGTCGCAATCGGATGGCAGGGTGAATTCTGCCGGGAGTAAAAGTGGCCGGGTTGGGCTTAAAACCCGTCAATTCCAGCCACGCGTAATGTTTCAGCTAACGCTTGTACTTGCGGGTCGCGAAAAAAAGCGCTCAATTGCGCCGCGCGGCCCGGGCCAATGCCGTCGGTGGCCAGCCAGGCTTGCGTGTCTTTGGCGGCCAGGGCCTGCCAGCCACCCTCCAGATCGTTGCGCGCCGAAGGCGGTACGCCCAGGGCTTTTAGCCATTGTGCAAAGGGCCGTTGCCGCGCGCTTTGCAGGCTGTCGAGCACCCGGGCACGGCGGCGATCACCGAAGCCGTCAATGTTAGCAAGCTCTGCCGCATCCAGGGTTAACCAATCGAGAATGCCTGCGATTAGACCGGCCTGGATCAATGCGTTCCAGGTCTCGCGGCCCATATAAGGCAGGGCCAGTCCCTGGTTGCTGCTCAGCCAGGTCAGGCGCGCCAGCAATTGCTCTTCGCAGCCAGGGTCCAGTTGCCAACAACTCAAGGCGTGGAAGTTGCGCGCATCCGGTACTTGCACCGCCACCCTGGTCTCGTTGCGCAGGATCACTTGCTCCAACCGAGGAATCACTTGGCCGGCAAGGCTGATGGAGACCTGATCGCCGGGGCGGATATCCAGTGCATGCCAGTGTTTCAAGGAGCCGACGCTGACGCGGCGGATTTGCCGGTCGTCCAGTCGCACCGACTCCAGTTCCAGGATGGGCGTGATACGCCCCGTGCGGCCGATCTTGAACTGCACCTTGCGTACCAGCGCCAAAGCCCTGGTTATCGGGTATTTCCAGGCGACCGCCCAATACGGCGCGCTGACCTGCCAGCGCTTGGCAGGTGCGTGCCGGGCCTGGTGCAGCACCACGCCATCGCTGGCAAAGGGCAGCGGATGGTTGTACCAGTACCTGCGCCAATGCGCGGCTTCAGTGAGGTTTTGCACGGGATGGCTGTAGCGGCGGCTATCGGTGAACCCCCAGCGCGCCAGGGTGGCCAGGCGCGTGCTGAAGTCTGTCGGGCCGTCGGGCCAGGCCCAGACGAATAGCCCGATCCTGGAGGCCTCGGCATCGCTTAACTGTCGGCGATTCATCAGCCCCGCCACTTTGCTGCGGGCACTGAGCCCGCCGTGTTCGGACTGCACATGATCGTCAAGACGCCAATAGAGTTCGCCTTGCAGCACCAGGTCGATGGGCTCTGGCAGTTGCTGGACAATGCCCTGGATCTTGCGCGCGGCGGCTGTCCAGTCCTGACCGAGCAGGCCGTCGCCACGGCTGATGAGCTGGCTCAGGCGGCCTTTGCGATACACCAGCGTCACCGCAACGCCGTCGACTTTGGGCTGGATCCAGACGTCCTGGCGTGTCTTGAGCCACTCACCCACGGCCCCTTCATCCACCAGCTTTTCCAGGCCGGTATGAGCGACTGGATGAGGCTGCGTACCGCGTGCACCTGCCAGCGGGTTATCAGCCGTCGACTGCGTTTGCGCAAAACAGGCCTGCCACCGCGCCAGGCGCTGTCGGGCCTGGTCGTACAGCTCGTCGCTGACCGGGGACTGACCGAGCCGGTGGTAACTGTCATCCCAGAGCTTGAGCTGTTCAGCCAGGGTGCCGACCTGTGAGCGTGCCTCTTCGGGGCAGTCTTCGGCCCAGGCTGGAAACGCCAGGGCGCTGAGTAGAAGGGCAATCAGTAAATGCATCATGAGCATCCTTGCTCGGAAGGGACGCTCAGCCTAAGTGATCCAGGCGGCCACAAAAAAGCCCCGGCAGTGCGGGGCTTTTTACCGGGTGTTACCAGTTACTTGAACAGGCCGCCCAACGCCTTCACGGCATCGTTCTTTTCCATCTTGGCTTCCTGTGTTTGTTGCTTGGCATCGACCTTGGCCTGGGATTCTGCCAGTTTGTTACAACCTTTGTTGAGCTGCTCCTGAGCCGCTTTAAACGCCTGGACGCTCAGCAGGTCGTTCTTGGCTTGCGCCGCATCGATCTTGGCTTGCAGGTCTTTGGCTTGCTGCTGACAGTCGCCGGTTTTGCCGCCTAGCTGAGTGCTCAAGGCGCCACCCAATGCACTCAGGTCGGCGGCATGGGCCGGCAGGGCAAACAGGCACAACAGCAGGGCGGCAGGAGCGAGCGTGGAAATGCGCATGAAAAACCTCAATGTTCGATTGCTTGCGCGCTGGTCTATCCCGGGCTGGCGCAAGGCAATATCCAAATAAGGTGAGAGGCCCGAGAGGGCGCGGATTCTAGAGGGCCATTATTTGGCCTGCAAGCATTGGATCCAAAAAATACGAAAGTCATCACGCAGACAATAAAAAGCCCCGTCGGGCGAACCCGGCGGGGCTTTTGGTGCAACGCGTGCTTACAGGCCGGCGGCAGTGCGCAGGTCGTTGGCGCGGTCGGTTTTTTCCCAGGTGAAGGTGGTGAAGGTGTCGTCGCCGACAGTCTTCTGCGCAGGGGTACGGCCGAAGTGGCCATAGGCTGCAGTGTCCTGGTACATCGGGTGCAGCAGGTCGAGCATGGTGGTGATTGCGTAAGGGCGCAGGTCGAAGATCTCACGCACCAGCTTGACGATCTTGTCATCGCTGATCTTGCCGGTGCCGAAGGTATTCAGCGAGATCGACGTAGGCTGGGCTACACCGATCGCGTAGGAAACCTGGATTTCGCAACGCTCGGCCAGGCCGGCCGCGACGATGTTCTTGGCCACGTAACGACCGGCGTAGGCCGCCGAGCGGTCAACCTTGGAGGGATCTTTACCCGAGAACGCACCACCGCCATGACGGGCCATGCCGCCGTAGCTATCGACGATGATCTTGCGACCGGTCAGGCCGCAGTCACCCACCGGGCCGCCGATGATGAACTGGCCGGTCGGGTTGATGTGGAACTGAGTGTCTTTGGTCAGCAGTTCGGCAGGCAGCACGTGCTTGACGATCAGCTCCATCACGCCTTCACGCAGGTCGGCGTAGGACACGTCCGGGTTGTGCTGGGTCGACAGTACAACGGCGTCGATGCCCACCACTTTGCCGCCTTCGTAACGGCAGGTGACCTGGGACTTGGCGTCTGGACGCAGCCATGGCAGCACGCCGGATTTACGTGCTTGCGCCTGGCGCTGTACCAGCTGGTGCGAGAAGGTGATCGGTGCCGGCATCAGCACGTCGGTTTCGTTGCTGGCGTAGCCGAACATCAGGCCCTGGTCGCCGGCGCCCTGATCTTCAGGCTTGGCGCGGTCCACACCCTGGTTGATGTCGGGGGACTGCTTGCCGATGATGTTCATCACGCCGCAGGTCGCGCCGTCGAAGCCGACGTCGGAGCTGTTGTAGCCAATGTCGGTGATCACGTCACGAACGATCTGCTCCAGGTCGACCCAGGCCGTGGTGGTGACTTCACCGGCGATGATCGCCACGCCCGTTTTCACCAGAGTCTCGCACGCCACGCGGGCGAACTTGTCTTCAGCAATGATGGCGTCCAGCACCGCGTCAGAAATCTGGTCGGCGATTTTGTCCGGATGCCCTTCAGACACGGACTCGGAGGTGAAAAGGGAGTATTCGCTCATCTCGATGTTTTCCTGATATTTACCGATGGTGAGTGTCGCCAGTCGGTCGCTGAAAGTGGCGGACCTGGATCTGGAAACCATTACGTAAACCTACATAGAGGCTTTCCCCGGGAACGAGTCCCGCAGCGGTGGCCCAACGGGCCAGATCGTCCTGTTCAAAACCCAACCAGAGATCACCGCAGGCCTCCTTGGCCCAATTCTGGTTGTGGCTGCATAAATCTGTGACCAGCAGGCTGCCGCCCGGTTGCAGCAAATTCGCCATCTGCTTGAGGGCTTCGGCGGGGGCCGCAAAATGGTGCAAGACCATGTTCAGCACCACACAATCGGCCAGCAGGCTGGTGTCATTCAACGCGTCGGCCAACTGCAGGCTGACGTTGCCCAGCGCTTCGCGCTCGCACAGCTGGCGCGCGAGTTCAAGCATCGCCGGGCTGTTGTCCAGCGCGGTCACCTGCTTGAAGCGACGTGCCAGTTCCGGCAGGAAGCCACCGTCGCCGGGGCCAACTTCCAACGCCGTCGCCTCATCACTGAAGCTCAGCTTGTCCAACAGCGCCAGTACGCTTTCGCGGTATTGGGGCAAACCGGCGATCAAGTCCTGTTGGGCGCGAAACTTCTCGGCTACCCGTGAGAAAAAGTCCTGACTGGCGGCGGCGCGTTGCCCGTGGACCTGGCTGATGCGCGACTGCACATCGCTGGGCAGGCCCAAACTGTCTACCTCTTCGAGCAGGGCAGCGTGCAGCTTGCCGCCGAGCAGCTCGGTGTGGGGCAGGGCGCGGCGATAGAAAATCGCATTGCCTTCGCGGCGCGTAGCCACCAGCTCGGCCTGGGCCAGCACCTTGAGGTGGTGGCTCATGCCGGATTGGCCGATGGCGAAGATCTGCGCCAGTTCCAGCACCCCAAAAGAGTCGTTGGCCAGTGCGCGCAACACGTTCAGGCGCAACGAATCACCAGCGGCCTTGCATAAGGCAGCCAGCTCATCGCCGTCGTCGGGACGCAGGGAGGGCACGGGTAGGTTCATAAGGCCAGCAGTCTAGTGACGGGTGGAAATCCCCGCAAGGCCAATATCAAAAAGTTTTGATATTGGTCGATAATCGGTAGTTATAAGCAGCCGCTATAACCTTTAGACGAACCGGTGGGCTGTTTCTGCAAGCCAATGCCGGGTAAACCGCAGGAAAAACACCTACAAGTGACTATCTGTCATTGCCCGCAGGCGGTGGCTGAGGGAAAATGCCGGTCCTTTTTTCCGTTTCTTCTACTCAAACTCCAGGAGATCAGCGATGCCCAGCCGTCGTGAGCGTGCCAACGCCATTCGTGCCCTCAGCATGGATGCCGTGCAAAAAGCCAACAGCGGCCATCCCGGTGCCCCGATGGGCATGGCGGATATCGCCGAGGTACTTTGGCGTGACTACCTGAAGCACAACCCGAGCAACCCGTCGTTCGCTGACCGTGACCGCTTCGTGCTGTCCAACGGCCACGGCTCGATGCTGATCTACTCGCTGCTGCACCTGACCGGCTACGACGTCACCATCGATGACCTCAAGAGCTTCCGCCAGCTGCACAGCCGCACCCCGGGCCACCCGGAATTCGGCTACACCCCAGGCGTCGAGACCACCACTGGCCCGCTGGGCCAGGGCCTGGCCAACGCCGTGGGTTTTGCGCTGGCGGAAAAAGTATTGGGCGCGCAGTTCAACCGCCCTGGCCACAACATTGTCGACCACCACACCTACGTGTTCCTGGGTGATGGCTGCATGATGGAAGGCATTTCCCACGAAGTCGCTTCCCTGGCCGGCACCCTGGGCCTGGGCAAGCTGATTGCCTTCTACGATGACAACGGCATCTCCATCGACGGCGAAGTCGAAGGCTGGTTCACCGACGACACGCCAAAGCGTTTCGAAGCCTACAACTGGCAGGTGATCCGCAACGTTGACGGTCACGATCCGGAAGAGATCAAGACCGCCATCGACACCGCGCGCAAGAGCGAGCAGCCGACCCTGATCTGCTGCAAGACCATCATCGGTTTCGGCTCGCCGAACAAGCAAGGTAAAGAAGACTGCCACGGCGCCCCACTGGGTGACGCGGAAATTGCCTTGGCTCGCGAAGCGCTGAAGTGGAACCATGGCCCGTTCGAAATCCCGGCTGACATCTACGCCGAGTGGAGCGCCAAGGAAAAAGGCCTGGCCGCCGAAGCCGAGTGGGACCAGCGTTTTGCTGCCTACTCCGCCGAATTCCCGGAATTGGCCAACGAGCTGGTGCGCCGCCTGGCCGGTGACCTGCCTGCCGACTTCTCGGAAAAAGCCTCGGCCTACATCGCCGAAGTCGCGGCCAAGGGCGAGACCATCGCCAGCCGTAAAGCCAGCCAGAACACCCTGAACGCCTTTGGCCCATTGCTGCCTGAGATCCTCGGCGGTTCGGCTGACCTGGCCGGTTCCAACCTGACCCTGTGGAAAGGTTGCAAAGGTGTCTCGGCCGAAGACGCCAGCGGCAACTACATGTACTACGGCGTGCGCGAGTTCGGCATGAGCGCCATCATGAACGGCGTGTCCCTGCACGGCGGCCTGGTGCCTTACGGCGCGACCTTCCTGATGTTCATGGAATACGCGCGTAATGCGGTACGTATGGCCGCGCTGATGAAGAAGCGGGTGATCCATGTGTACACCCACGACTCCATCGGCCTGGGCGAAGACGGCCCGACGCACCAGCCGGTCGAGCAACTGACCAGCCTGCGTACCACGCCGAACCTGGATTGCTGGCGCCCAGCCGACGCCGTGGAATCGGCCGTGGCCTGGAAGCACGCGATCGAGCGTAAGGACGGCCCTTCGGCGCTGATCTTCTCGCGTCAGAACCTGCAACACCAAGTGCGTACCGACGCGCAGATCGCCAACATCAGCCGTGGCGGTTATGTGCTTAAAGACTGCATCGGCGAGCCGGAACTGATCCTGATCTCCACAGGCTCCGAAGTCGGCCTGACTGTTCAGGCCTACGACAAGCTGACCGCCCAGGGCCGCAATGTTCGCGTTGTGTCCATGCCGTGCACCAGCCTGTTCGAAGCCCAGGATGCCGACTACAAGCAATCGGTATTGCCGTTGCAGGTCAGCGCACGTATCGCCATCGAAGCGGCTCACGCCGACTACTGGTACAAGTACGTGGGCCTGGAAGGCCGCGTGATCGGCATGACCACCTACGGTGAGTCGGCGCCGGCGCCAGCGTTGTTCGAAGAATTCGGTTTCACCCTGGAAAACATCCTGGGTCAGGCTGAAGAGCTGCTGGAAGACTAAGTCAGTCTGCGTTGTCTGTACTGGCGCCATCGCGGGCAAGCCCGCTCCCACATTTGGATTACGGTCTAATGTGGGAGCGGGCTTGCCCGCGATGGCGTCAGAACATTCGACACCGAACTCACCTTGATCGAGAACCCCATGCCTCAACCGCGTCCCTACAAAGTTGCACTCAACGGCTACGGCCGCATTGGTCGTTGCGTCTTGCGTGCTCTGTTCGAGCGAGGGGCGGCGGCCGGGTTTGAAATTGTGGCGATCAACGATTTGGCTGACATGGCCAGCATCGAATACCTGACACGCTTTGACTCCACCCACGGCCGCTTCCCCGGCGAAGTGCGGGTCGAGGGCGATTGTCTGCATATTAATGGCACCTGCGTGAAGGTCTTGCGCAGTGCCACCCCCGAAGGCATCGACTGGAAAGCACTGGGCGTTGACCTGGTGCTGGAATGTTCCGGTGTCTATCACACCCGTGCCGATGGCCAGCGTTTTCTCGACGCCGGCGCACCGCGTGTGCTGTTTTCCCAGCCGATGGCCAGCGAGGCGGATGTGGACGCCACCATCGTCTACGGTATCAACCAGGATTGCCTGACCGGCGATGAACTGCTGGTGTCCAACGCCTCCTGCACCACCAACTGCAGCGTGCCGCTGTTGCGCCTGCTGGATCAGGCGATCGGTATCGATTATGTGTCGATCACCACGATTCACTCGGCGATGAACGACCAGCCGGTGATCGACGCCTATCATCATGAAGACCTGCGCCGCACGCGCTCGGCGTTCCAGTCGGTGATTCCGGTGTCTACCGGCCTGGCCCGTGGCATCGAGCGACTGTTGCCGGAACTTGCCGGGCGAATCCAGGCCAAAGCCGTACGGGTGCCGACGGTGAATGTGTCCTGTCTGGACATCACCATGCAAACCGTCAGCGACACTGACGCGACGGAGGTCAACCGGATCTTGCGCGACGCCGCCACCAGCGGCCCGCTCAAAGGCCTGCTGGCCTACACCGAGTTGCCGCACGCCAGTTGTGATTTCAACCATGACCCGCATTCGGCGATTGTCGATGCCAGCCAGACCCGTGTTTCCGGCCCCAGGCTGGTGAACATCCTGGCGTGGTTCGACAACGAATGGGGTTTTGCCAACCGCATGCTGGATGTGGCAGAGCACTATCTGCACATCGCTTCTAAACAACCTCAACAGTAATTCAGGAACTGCGACCCATGACCGTGTTGAAGATGACCGACCTCGATCTGCAAGGTAAGCGCGTACTGATTCGCGAAGACCTCAACGTCCCAGTCAAGGACGGTGTTGTCACCAGCGATGCGCGAATCCTGGCCTCGCTGCCGACCATCAAGCTGGCCCTGGAAAAAGGCGCGGCCGTGATGGTCTGCTCCCACCTGGGTCGCCCGACCGAAGGTGAGTTCAGCGCCGAAAACAGCCTCAAGCCTGTAGCCGACTACCTGAGCAAGGCCCTGGGCCGCGACGTGCCGCTGGTAGCCGACTACCTGGGCGGCGTCTCTGTTGCGCCTGGTGATATCGTGCTGTTCGAAAACGTGCGCTTTAACAAAGGCGAGAAAAAGAACAGCGACGAACTGGCCCAGCAATACGCGGCCCTGTGCGACGTGTTTGTGATGGACGCTTTCGGCACCGCGCACCGCGCCGAAGGCTCGACCCACGGCGTGGCCAAGTTCGCTAAAGTTGCCGCGGCTGGCCCATTGCTGGCTGCTGAGCTGGATGCATTGGGCAAGGCGCTGGGTGCTCCGGCACAACCGATGGCTGCCATCGTGGCCGGCTCCAAAGTGTCGACCAAGCTGGACGTGCTCAACAGCCTCAGCCAGATCTGCAACCAGCTGATCGTCGGCGGCGGCATCGCCAACACCTTCCTGGCCGCAGCCGGGCATCCGGTGGGCAAGTCGCTGTACGAGCCAGACCTGCTCGACACTGCCCGCGCCATCGCCGCCAAAGTCAGCGTGCCGCTGCCGGTGGACGTGGTGGTTGCCAAGGAATTCGCTGAAAGCGCCGAAGCCACCGTCAAGCTGATTGCTGACGTGGCGGCTGACGACATGATCCTGGATATCGGCCCACAAACGGCGGCTAACTTTGCGCAACTGCTGAAAGCCTCCCAGACCATTCTGTGGAACGGCCCGGTCGGTGTGTTTGAGTTCGACCAGTTCGGCAACGGCACCAAAGTGCTGGCCAAGGCGATTGCCGAAAGCTCGGCATTCTCCATCGCCGGCGGCGGTGACACCCTGGCCGCCATCGATAAATATGGCGTTGCTGACCAGATCTCCTACATTTCTACCGGTGGCGGCGCTTTCCTCGAATTCGTCGAAGGCAAAGTGTTGCCGGCCGTTGAAGTGCTGGAAACCCGAGCCAAAGGTTAAGGCTCGTGATCCGGAAAAGGAGCATTCCCATGATCAAGTCGTTGGCACTGGTGATCGCAGCGGGCCTGTTGGCCGGCTGCGGCAGCACGCCAAGCGCTGCGCCCGAGGCGCAAGCGCCTGGGGCTGCGCCGAAAAAAAGCTGCTACCAGGCCGACTGGCAGGCCGAAACCATGCCGGTGATCAACAAACGCATCGGCAATGAACGGCTGGAACAATACGACGCCGCGCCCAACGGTCAGGAACAGGGTTGCCCATGACGGGTCTGATCAACTAACCGACAGCAGTGGCGGCCCTTGGGGTCGTCGTTCGAGGAGTGGCAATGAAAGGCGTTTTCGCCCTCGCAGCCCTGGCCTTGTTGGCCGGTTGCAGCAGCATGAACATGTTCAACAAGGCCGCAGAACCGGCAGACAAATGGACCACCTGGACCTGCGACAGCAAGGCCGAGGTCAACTGGCACTTTACCAATGCGGCACGTTCCGAAGTGGATGTACGCCTCGGTGGTTCGGACCAGGTTTATCGCCTTAAACAAGAGGTTGCCGCCTCGGGCGTGCTGTACAGCGACGGCCAGCTGGCGTTTCACACAAAAGGTGAGGAAGGCCTGGTTTACTGGGTCGCCACCGATGATTTGATTGGGCGTGGCTGTAAGGCCCAGTAAGAACACGGTCTCAAAATAGATGAGATCAAAATGTGGGAGCTGGCTTGCCTGCGATTGCGGTGGGTCAGCAAAACAAATGTTGTCTGATCTGCCCCCATCGCAGGCAAGCCAGCTCCCACATTGATCCGGTTCCAAAGTCACTTATGTGCGAACCGGACACTGCAATAACGATTCAGCAGCTCAAGCTTAACCCCTTGATCTGCAATAACTTGAATAGCAGCCGCCGCTACGGCAGGCTTGCACGATTAACGACCCTCGACCGGGAGAGACAACACAATGGCACTTATCAGCATGCGTCAAATGCTGGACCACGCAGCCGAGTTCGGCTACGGCGTCCCAGCCTTTAACGTCAACAACCTTGAGCAGATGCGCGCCATCATGGAAGCCGCTGACAAGACCGACTCCCCCGTGATCGTCCAGGCTTCGGCCGGTGCGCGCAAATACGCCGGCGCCCCGTTCCTGCGTCACCTGATCCTCGCCGCTATCGAAGAATTCCCGCACATCCCGGTGTGCATGCACCAGGACCACGGCACCAGCCCTGACGTGTGCCAGCGCTCCATCCAACTGGGTTTCAGCTCGGTAATGATGGACGGCTCCCTGGGCGAAGACGGCAAGACCCCAACCGACTACGAGTACAACGTGCGCGTAACCCAGCAAACCGTGGCCATGGCTCACGCCTGTGGGGTTTCGGTTGAAGGCGAGCTGGGCTGCCTGGGTTCCCTGGAAACCGGTATGGCCGGCGAAGAAGACGGCATCGGCGCCGAAGGCGTGCTGGATCACAGCCAGATGCTGACCGACCCGGAAGAAGCCGCTGACTTCGTGAAGAAAACCCAAGTTGATGCCCTGGCCATCGCCATCGGCACCAGCCACGGCGCCTACAAGTTCACCAAGCCACCTACCGGTGACGTGCTGGCTATCGACCGCATCAAGGAAATCCACAAACGCATTCCGAACACCCACCTGGTGATGCACGGCTCTTCCTCGGTCCCGCAAGAATGGTTGGCGATCATCAACCAGTACGGCGGCGACATCAAAGAAACCTACGGCGTGCCGGTTGAAGAAATCGTCGAAGGCATCAAGTACGGCGTGCGCAAGGTCAACATCGACACCGACCTGCGCCTGGCATCCACCGGCGCAATGCGTCGCCTGATGGCTACCAACCCGAGCGAATTTGACCCACGTAAATTCTTCGGCGCTACCGTAACGGCCATGCGTGATGTATGTATCGCTCGCTACGAAGCGTTTGGTACTGCCGGTAATGCTTCGAAGATCAAGCCGATCTCGTTGGAAGCGATGTACCAGCGTTACCTGAAAGGTGAGTTGAACGCCAAGGTGAACTGAGCCTTGAGCGTTTAAAAAGAAGCCCGCAGCGATGCGGGCTTTTTTGTGGCCGGGATTTGATCAGGCAGCGGTATCGAAACCTCGGTGCTCAATGACGCGGAACACGTCGCTCACGTCCTGCACCAGAATGCGTGCGGTATTGGCCACGTTATTCAGGTCGCGCTCGGCGAAGTCCGGGAGGCTGGAGCAGGCCATCAGGTTGAGGTGTTCGAGGGCGGCGTTGAGGCGTTCGCGCAGGCAGGCGTGGAGGTCGGGCAGTGGGGCGGCGCTGTCGATCAAGAGCACCGGTGAATCGGTGGCGGATTCGGTGCAGGGGTAGAAGCGGCGGGGCGGTAATGGGTCGGTCATGGTGAATATTCCTCGTATCTAGAAGGACTACCGCCGATCGCTGCGAAACGAATGGGTGGTAGCTGTGTGCGGGTTCGCAGACCGAGGATACGAGGAACCCGGCAGACCCGAAGGTCTCCCACACACAGCCACCATAAAGTAAACGTCGGGCGCAGAAGCGCTCCTCGTTGCATTCATGATGCTCGGTTACACACGTATCGTTAGGGCTGCGAAACCCTATCGCTGTTCTCAGCGACGGGGCGAACTATAAGCGGCGATCTGTCCGCCCGCAACGGTCGTGTAGGACCAACCTCGATCCCCGAACCGATGGAGATCCAATGTGGGAGCCGGGCTTGCCCGCGATGGCGGTGTGTCAGGCACTGCTGATGGTGGCTGATACACCGCCATCGCGGGCAAGCCCGGCTCCCACAGGGTTCGGTGGTGTGTTTAAGAGGTCGGAGTAATCAGGGAATAGTCTTGGTGTTTGTCGGAGTTTGCCTACGAATAGTGGCGACTCAACAGTTGTTTGCGATCGGAAGCATCCTAAAGCCGGTCAGTAGAACGCACAGTGTCTTGATGGTTTTTCTGTTTTATTTGTACACCATTGAAAGTGCGCTTTTATCGCCTTCGAATCATTTAAGGTTGGGCTTTGAAATGTATTCGATGAGAGAGAAGTGATAATGAACTTTATTAAAGTTGCTGGCATTTTCATAGCGTTGATGGCAGTGGGCTCTGCTGCGTCGGTCTATGGGAAAGGCAGGGTATATACAGCGTCTGTTGACGATAAGGGAACGGTCTATGCGCAATCGCCCACGTGGATTAAAGAAGTAAAATTGACTGCGCAACCTGACTACTTTTCAGAGTATAAAGTTAGATTCGTGCCCGGTGTTTTTAAAGAGGTGCCGAGCTTCTGTACGGTGTCGGTGACGGATGTGTACTCTAATGAACGTATCTTCTATGGTCACGCCAAGTTGGGTGGGCTGCCGGCGATCAATTACATTAATGTATTGACACTCATGGTGGGTGATAACAAACCCGCCGGCGATTCTTCAATGGGCTTTATGCTGATGTGCGTTGATTAAACCCACTAAGAGGCCCCGTTACTAACGGGGCTTCTTTCACGCTCTACTCGTGATCAATATCTAACTTGGCAAACGTCACCCGTGCGCCTTCCTTGCTGTCGCCGCTGTTGTCCTGCACATACACCCCTGCCTTGAAGTACAGCGGTTTCGCACCCCACGCGGCGCCTATGCGCTCGTTCCATTCGCCATCTGCGGCATACACATTGAGCAGCCCGGCTTTATTGAGGTTGATCACGTAGGTAAAGCTTTTGTTGAGTGGCACATTGGAGGCGACGGTGACCACGCGCCCCTCACCATCATCCGGGCGCATGCGCACCTTGGCGACGATGTTGCCGGTCTGGGTTTTTTCCTTGAATTGATACTCCAGTTTGATCAGCGGTTTCTGGCTGTCATACGCGTGGATCTGGCCGATGACCACTTTGCCGCTGGAGGGCACCTGGTTGACGGCCACGGTGGCGCGCAGGAAGTTGTTGGCTTCGTTGTAAGTCCAGTTGCGCAGGCGCCCATCGGCGTAGGTTTCGCGTAACTCGCTGCGTGGGTAGATGGCGTTTTCGGTGCGGGTGCCGGTCACGGGTGTCCAGAATTGCACGTTGCTGCCTTCGGCCTGGAAGTACTGGTCCTTGAAGCCGCTCAGCAGCTTGGGGGTGTCGATGGTCGTGGGCGGGGAGCCGACCGGGATGCTGAGGTTCCAGGTGGAAAGGTCGATCATGGTGTTGGCCTTTTACAGAGGGTGAAGGCTTTAGCCCGAGGGCTGTACAGGTTCTTTATAGGCGGTGGTTGTCCGGTTGTTAAACAGTTTGTGGCAAATTATTGGCGTCAGCTAAATGCCAAAAAGCCATGTTTCCCACAGGCCGTGGGCTGTAGGGCTTGACCGTTAGTCGGCTTCCTGAGCTTTGGCGCAATGATGGCATCCACGTCACTTCTGCTTTTTTTAAAGCGGGGCTAGAGTGAGCCCTCAGTGTTTGTCCGGTTTTTGTAGCAGAAGTGACCGGTGCAGCCCCTCAAGGAAGAGACGTAGCATGGATTGCGCTCCACACCCCGGCGATGGCAGTTCGGTTCTTTTGGTCGTCGATGACTACCCGGAAAACCTCATCAGCATGCGTGCGCTTTTGCAGCGTGAAGACTGGCACGTGATCACGGCCGCTTCCGGGCTGGAAGCCTTGGAGTTGCTGCTTGCCCACGAGGTCGACCTGGTCTTGCTGGATGTACGCATGCCCGGCATGGATGGCTTTGAAGTCGCACGCCTGATGCGTGGCAGCCAGCGCACACGCATGACGCCGATTATCTTTCTCACGGCCCACGCCCAATCGTCCGCCGCTGTGCAGGAAGGCTATGCCAGCGGCGCAATCGACTATCTGTTCAAACCCTTTGACCCGCATGTCCTCAAGCCCAAGGTTCAGGCTCTGCTGGAGCAGCAGCGCAACCGCCGTGCCTTGCAGCGCCTGAGCCACGACCTGGAGTTGGCGCGTGCCTTCAACGCCTCGGTGCTCGACAACGCCGCCGAAGGCCTGTTGGTGGTGGGCGAGGGCAGTGTGATCGAGTACGCCAACCCGGCTATTTCACGCTTGCTGAACGCCACCATGGCCGAGTTGCAGGGCGAGAGCTTCTTGAGTTTCCTGCAAAAGCCCCATGTGCCCGCGTGGTTGAGTTTCCCGATGTACGAGGCATACCGCCGGGGTGAAACGTGGCGTCAGCACGACGCGATTTTGCGCACCGGCCGTGGTCAGCAGGTGCCCGTGGCGTTGTCCTGTGCACCGCTGCCCGCCGAGCAGAAGGCCATGGTGGTGACCGTGCTGGACATGTCCGAGGTACGCCATCTGCACCAGCAGTTGGAGTTCCAGGCCGTGACCGATCCGTTGACGGGGCTGTTGAACCGGCGCGGCTTTCACCAGGCGGTGGAGAACATCTTGCTGCGCAGCGAGCGTAACGAGCAGTCGCTGGTGTTGCTGTATCTGGACCTGGACGGTTTCAAACGGGTCAATGACTCGTTGGGCCACGACGCGGGTGACCGCGTGCTGCGCTGGGTCTCGGAGCAGATGCAGGCCTGCTTGCGCTCCTGCGACATTCTCGGGCGTATGGGCGGGGATGAGTTCACCGCATTGCTGGAGTTGGAGTGCCCGGAGCAGGCCGCCAAGATTTCGGAAAAACTGATCGAAAGAGTGTCTGTGTGCCAGCAAGTGGACGGTTTGGAGGTGATGCTCGGCGTCAGCATCGGCATCGCGACGTTCCCGGACTGCGGCTCCGACCTGAGCGGCCTGTTGCGTGCGGCGGATATCGCCATGTACGAAGCCAAGCGCGCGGGCCGTCAGCAATATCGCTATTACGATCAGGAAATGAACGGCCGCGCCCGTTCGCGGTTGATGCTGGAAGACAGCGTGCGCACCGCGATTCACAACAAGGACTTCACCCTGGTCTACCAGCCCCAGGTCTCGTTGGAAGACGGGCGCTTGCGCGGTGTCGAGGCGCTGCTGCGCTGGCAGCACCCCAGCGTCGGCGATGTGCCGCCGGGCTTATTCTTGCCGCTGCTTGAAGAGGCGCGGCTGATCAGCCAGTTGAGCGCCTGGATCTACCAGCAAGTCGCTGCCCAGCGCCAAGCCTGGCAAGCCACCTTCGATCAAGAGTTGGTGCTGAGCGTGAGCTTGAGTGCCAGCCAGTTCAATATGCCCAACCTCGCCAGCCAACTGCAGCAGGTACTCGAGCGGCATGGCTTACAGGGTCGCCAGCTGGAGGTGGAAATCAGCGAAGACAGCCTGATGAGTAACCTGGAAGAGACCCATAAGCAGCTTAAGTTATTGCGCCAGATCGGCGTGCGCATTGCCTTGGATGACTTCGGCCTGGGCCAATGCTCCCTGGCCCACCTGCGGGACCTGGAGTTCGATACGCTCAAGCTCGACCCGCAACTGGTGGCGCGCCTGCCAGGCTCGGTAAGGGACGCGGCAATGGCGCGCAGTATCATCCAGTTATGCGCACATTTTGAGGTGTTGGTGATCGCCGAGGGTGTGGAAACCCTCGAGCAGTCAACGTGGCTCAAGGCCAATGGCTGCGCATTTATTCAGGGGCCGTTGGCTGCCCAACCGTTGGTGGCGGAGGAAGTGGCTGCCTGGTCCCACCCTCGTCTGCTGTGAATTCGCTACACTGGCGGCCTTCAAACCCTGTTGCAGAACCCCATGACCGCGCTGAAATACCTCCAGGCCTACCCCGCAGCGCTCCAGGAGCAAGTGCGCCAATTGATCGCCAAGGACCAATTGGGCGCCTACCTGGAGCAACGCTACCCCGAGCGCCACGGCGTGCAGAGCGACAAGGCGTTATACAGCTATGCCCTGGCGTTGAAGCAGGAACACTTGCGCAACGCGCCGGCCATCGACAAAGTGCTGTTCGACAACCGCCTGGACCTCACCCACCGCGCCCTGGGCCTGCACACCACGATTTCACGGGTGCAGGGCGGCAACCTCAAAGCCAAGAAAGAAATCCGCATTGCGGCGCTGTTCAAGGAAGCCGCACCGGAGTTTCTGCGCATGATCGTGGTGCACGAGCTGGCGCACTTCAAGGAATCGGACCACAACAAGGCGTTTTATAAACTCTGTGAGTACATGATGCCGGGCTACCATCAGGTGGAGTTCGACCTGCGGGTGTACCTCACGTATCGCGACTTGCAGGGCAAGCCCTAACTTCAAAAGGCGTCGAGCATGGATGTGAGCAAGACCAAAAGCAGTTTCTACCGCCGCCTGTATGTGGCCTACCTGATCGACAGCGGCCAGGCCAGCAGCGTGCCGGCACTCACCGACGCCACCGGGATGCCACGGCGCACGGCGCAGGACACGATTGCGGCGTTGGCTGATCTGGATATTGTGTGTGAGTTTGAGCAGGAGGATGGTGCGCGCAATCATGCCGGGCGTTATCGGATTCGTAGCTGGGGCGCGATTGATCGGCGCTGGATCGAGGCGAACCTTGCGGCGGTCAAGCAGGTGTTGGGTTATCCCTGAACCGGGTGCTTGCAGCTCTGGCCTCATCGCAGGCAAGCCAGCTCCCACACTTGAAGTATTCGCAATTCAACGTGTGGGAGCTGGCTTGCCTGCGATGGCGTCCTTACTGGCGCCGCATACCAATATGGGGAATGTCATCCTCCAGGTATTCCTCACCCGCCACTTCAAACCCATACTTGCCGTAATACCCCTGCAAATGCGCCTGGGCTGACAGATAGATCGGCGTCTGCGGCCAGATGTCTTCAATGCGCTTGAGGGCTTCTTCCATCATCTGGTGCCCCAGGCCGGTACCGCGTGCCACCGGCGCGACGATCACCCGGCCAATCACCACATCACCGCCCTGGGATTCCGGGTCCAGCAGGCGCAGGTAGGCCACCAGCACGTCATCTTGCCAGGCCATCAAGTGGTGGGTATCGCCCGAAAGATCCTGCCCGTCGAGGTCTTGATAAACGCATTTTTGCTCGACGACAAACACCTCATTGCGCAGACGCATAATGGTGTACAGCTGCTCTTTGCCGAGGTCTTCGTGATGTTTGCAGACCCATTCAACCGTCATGGCGTTTTCCCTTATTAATGTCTGTGGCCGATAGTAAGCGCCGCCGCCCGTCCTGTCTAAATTGAGCATTTTTGTGAATGGCGTCAATTTGCCATCATTCAGTCCGATCGCCACAGGCTTCTTTGTGTAATCTGCAATACAGGCTCATTGATGAGCTACTGTTATCAGGCCAATGCCTGCCCGCCAAGGACTTTGAGCATGCCGCGATTTTCTCGTGCCGTTGCTTTAATAGGAGTGTTGCTGCTGGCTCAGCCGGCGGTGGCGCAGCGCCTGCGACTGGTAGCGGATGTATGGCCACCGTTTACCGATTCGACCTTGATCAACGGCGGCCTGGCCACTGATATTGTCAGTACGGCGCTGGCCCGAGCAGGCTATGCCAGTGATTTCGAACAAGTGCCATGGGCGCGGGCGCTGATGGGCGTGGGCGATGGCCGTTATGACGTGTTGATCAACGCCTGGTACGACGATGCCCGCACCAAGCTGGGCCAGTTTTCCGGCGAATACCTGATGAATCGCGTGCGGTTTATCAAGCGCCGCGACGACCCCATCGATTATCAGAACCTGGAGCAACTGCACGACGATCCCATCGCCGTGGTGCGCGGCTACGCCTATTCGGCGGCGTTCGACCAGGATGCGCAGTTGCAGAAAGTGCCGGTGCATAACTTCGCCATGGCGGTGCGTATGCTCGCGGCCAAACGCGTCAAGCTGACGCTGGAAGATGAGTTTGTGGCCCGCTATTACCTGGCGCGGGAGTCGCCACGGGTGCGCAACGCGGTGGAGTTTTTACCCAAGCCGTTGAGCGAGAACAGCCTGCATATTCTGGTGAGCCTGAAGAACCCGGAGCATGAACAGATCGTGGCCAGCTTTGATCGGGAGATTGCGCGGATGAAGGCAGATGGCAGTTATGCGCGGTTGATGAAGGAGCATGGGATGTAGTGTTTCTGCTGGCCCCATCGCAGGCAAGCCAGCTCCCACATTTTGAATGGCGAACACCTTCAAAGGTGGGAGCCGGCTTGCCTGCGATGGCGGTCTACGCTGCGCTGGTATCTTTGATCAAATGCGCCGCCAACGTGCGCAACGGCCCCAACTGCCGGCAAATCAACGCCAGTTGCGTCTGCACCAGCCGCTGCCCTTCATCGATCTCATCGGGCATCTGCTCCAGGTCCGCCGCCAACGCTTCCTCGGCATCACTCTGAATCGCGATGGGCTGCTTGTTGGCCAGCCCCGTGGCGATTTCGTCGATACTCGCCGCCAGGCTGTTACCGGCGCCGTCGATCAGATGTTCACGCACGTCGGCCGGTAATTGAGTCTCCCGATGCGCACCCAGCCCGGAAAGGTAACTGAGCAAGGTGTGCGACAGCACCAGAAAGCGGAAGCCCACATCGGCTTCCTTACGGAAATGCCCAGGTTCCATGAGCATATTCGCCAGCGTGGTCGACAGCGCCGCGTCGGCGTTGTGCGCATTGCGCCGCGCCAGCCGGTAGGCCAGGTCGTCGCGCTTGCCGGCGGCGTATTGCTGCATGATCTGGCGCAGGTAAATGCTGTTGCAGGTCAGGGTGTTGGCCAGCACTTTGTTCAGGCGCCGACCTTGCCAGTCCGGCAGGAACAGGAACACCGCCAGGCCTGCAATCAAGCTGCCCAGCAAGGTATCGAACAGGCGTGGCAGGAACAGCCCGTAACCGTCGCCCACCTGGTTGAAGCAGAACAGCACCATCAGGGTGATCGCCGCCGTGGCCAGGGTGTAGCGGGTGGTGCGGTTGATAAAGAACACCAGGCCTGCGGCGATGGCGAACATCGACTGCACCAAAGGGTTTGGGAACAGATCAAACAGCGCCCAGGCCACGGTCAGGCCGATGGCGGTGCCGATGATCCGCTGGCCCAGCTTGCGCCGCGTGGCGCCGTAGTTGGGTTGGCACACGAACAGGGTGGTGAGGATGATCCAGTAGCCTTGGGACGGGTGGATCAAGTGCACCATCCAATAGCCGATACTCAGTGCCAGCGGCAGGCGCAGGGCGTGACGGAACAGCAGTGACGTCGGCGTCAGTTGCGTGCGCAGGCGTGTCCACATTTCCTTGAGGTTGCGCGGGGCACGGTCCAGCAGGCTGCTGTCGGTGGCGTCGGCCAGGGAGTCGGGGTTGCTGGCATCGCCGAGCAGGCGGTCGAGGGTGGACAGGTTGGCGGCCAACGCACGCAACGAGCGCAACAGGCCACGCCAGGCCGGGTTGCTCTGGATGCGCAGGTGTTCCAGGGAGGCGTTCAGGTCGCCCAGGGCTTCAGCGAAGCTGTCGTCATAAATGAACGGCTGGCGCAGCTGGATCGATTCGGCCAGGGCCTGGCAGGCCTTGCCTTGCTGGCGCAACAGGCGCTGGCAGCGGAACAGCACGTCGCTGTGGAAGAAGGCTTCAGCCAGGGCGTTGTAAGGGTAGTGGGACGAGCTGGCGCGTTCGTGGATATCCTGGGCCAGAAAGTACAGCTTCAGGTAACGGCTGACTTTTGAGCCGGGGCGGCCATTGCCTACGCGGTGCAGGATGATTTCTTTCGCGGCATTCAGCGCCGCCACCACCCGGCCGTTTTGCTGGGCCAGTTCCAGGCGGCGCGCTTCCACATCCAGTTGGCGGATCGGCTCGAACAGCGACGATTTAAGCTTGAGGTAACGCCCCAGCTCCCGAAACAACCGCGCCAGGCTTTGCTGCACCGGCTGGTTGGAAAACAGCGCCTGCCACAGCACCGACAGCGCGCCATACCACGCGGCGCCGGCCACCAGCAGCAACGGCTCGTGCCAGAAGTCGGTGACGGCGCCACCGCGCTGGTCCACGCCGATCATGGTGTACACCGACAGAATCAACGTCGCTGAAGCAATCGCGCCATACCGTTCGCCCAACGCGCCGAGCATGGTCAGGCAGAAGCTGGCCAGGGCCAGGGCGATGGCGAAGATCCACGGATAAGGGAACAGCAGTTCAACCGACAGCGCGGCAACACTGAAACACACCAGCGTTACCGCCAACGCATTCAGGCGGCCCTGCCAACTGTCATCGGTCTCGGCCAGGGCGCTGGCGATAATCCCCAGGAATAGCGGGATCAGCAGGGTCATTTCGTTTTGATACCAGCACAGCGCCATGCTGCCGGTGAGGGCGATGAATACCCGAACGCTGTAACTGAATTTATCCAGCGCCCACAGGCGCCGCATGGACTGCTTGAACGAGGTCGATGACATGAAGTCTGGAGTCTTCCGGGACGATGCCGCTAAATTGAGCCAGTAATGACGCCACGGCAAGCGTGGCGATCACATGTAACAGCAAAATTTATTCCAGCCAACATCCTAAGAACACCACGAAACTACTGTGGGAGCTGGCTTGCCTGCGATAGCGGCGGTGAATCCAACACCGCTATCGCAGCGGTGCGACGATTCGACGAGCCAGCTCCCACCTGTTGACTGTGTACATTCTTCAGGCGTATTGGGCGGCTGCGTAACCGGAAGCCCATGCCCACTGGAAGTTGAACCCACCCAGGTGACCGGTCACATCCAGCACTTCACCGATAAAGTACAAGCCCGGGCTTTTCAGCGACTCCATGGTCTTGGACGACACTTCCCGCGTGTCCACGCCACCCAGCGTCACCTCGGCCGTGCGATAGCCTTCGGTGCCCGCCGGTACCAACTGCCAGCTCGACAGCTTTTGCGCGATGTCGGCCACTTCGGCATGGGTGTATTGCTTCATCGGCTTGGACACAAACCAGATCTGCGCCAACAGATTGGCCATCTTCTTGGTGAAGATCTCACCCAGCAGGGTTTTCAGCTCGCTGTTGGGGTGCTCGACCTGTTGCTGTTGCAGCCAGGTGTGCGCGTCGTGGTCGGGCAGCAGGTTGATTTCAACCGTGTCACCGGTCTCCCAGTAGGAAGAGATCTGCAAAATCGCCGGGCCACTGAGGCCACGGTGGGTAAACAAGATGTTCTCGCGAAAGCTCTGGTCGTTGCAGCTCACCAGGCAATCCACGGACGTACCGGACAACTCGCCGCACAACTCCTTGAGCTGGTCGGTGATGGTGAACGGCACCAAGCCTGCGCGGGTCGGCAGCAGTTCGTGGCCAAACTGCTTGGCCACCTGGTAACCAAAACCGGTGGCGCCCAGGGTCGGAATCGACAGGCCGCCGGTGGCGATCACCAGGGATTCGCAGCGCAGTTCGCCCAAGGTGGTTTGCAGTTGATAGCCGCCGTCGACTTTGGCAATTTCCTCGATGGAGGTGTCCAGGTGCAGGCTCACGCCGGTCTGGATGCACTCATCGAGCAGCATGCCGAGGATGTCGCTGGACTTGTTATCGCAGAACAGCTGGCCGAGCTTTTTCTCGTGGTACGGCACGCCGTGCTTGGCCACCAGCCCGATGAAATCCCACTGGGTGTAGCGGGCCAGGGCCGACTTGCAGAAATGCGCGTTGTGCGAGAGGAAGTTGGCCGGCTCGGTGTACATGTTGGTGAAATTACAGCGGCCACCGCCGGACATCAGGATCTTTTTGCCGGCCTTGTTGGCGTGGTCGATCAGCATCACCTTGCGCCCACGCCCGGCGGCGGTCAGCGCGCACATCAAGCCTGCGGCACCGGCGCCAATGATCACAACTTCGGTCGAGCGCAAAACAGTTTCCTCATGTTCATCAGATCAGATCGTTCCCACGCTCTGCGTGGGAACGCATCCCGTGACGCTCTGCGTCACAAAGCGGACGCAGAGCGTCCATGGCGGCATTCCCACGCGGAGCGTGGGAACGATCAGGTCAGAGGATCCGCACGCGCAACGAGCGGCCTTTGATCTTGCCGTCATTCAAACGCTGCAACGCCTGCTTGGCGATCCCGCGCTCAACAGCCACGAACGCCTGGAAATCAAAGATCGCGATCTTGCCGACCTGGGCACCCGGAATCCCGGCGTCACCGGTCAGTGCGCCAAGGATGTCGCCCGGGCGCACCTTGTCTTTACGGCCGGCGGCGATGCACAACGTGCTCATCTGCGGCAGCAACGGGCCACCGCTTTGCGGCTTGAGGTTGTCCAGTTGGTCCCAGTTCAGCGGCGACTTTTGCAGTTGCTCAATGGCTTGGGCACGGTGGGCTTCGGACGGCGCCACCAGGCTGATCGCAATACCGGTCTCACCGGCGCGACCGGTACGGCCTACGCGGTGGATGTGGATTTCCGAGTCGCGGGCCAGTTCGACGTTGATCACCATGTCCAGGGAGTCAATGTCCAGGCCACGGGCGGCGACGTCGGTCGCCACCAGCACCGAAGTGCTGCGGTTGGCGAACATCGCCAGTACCTGGTCACGGTCGCGCTGCTCCAGGTCGCCATGCAGGCCGACGGCGGAGATACCTTTGGCGGTCAGGTGATCCACAGTTTCCTGCACTTGCTGCTTGGTAAAGCAGAACGCCACGCAAGACGCCGGGCGGAAGTGCGCCAGCACCTTGGTCACCGCGTCCATGCGCTCTTCCGGCGAGATCTCGTAGAAACGCTGTTCGATCTGGTCGTCGGAGTGGAAGGCTTCGGCCTTCACCTGCTGCGGCGCACGCATGAATTTGGAGGCTAGCTGCTTGATGCTCACCGGGTAGGTGGCCGAGAACAGCAGGGTTTGGCGGCGTGGCGGGGTCTTGCTGATGATGTCTTCGATGGCGTCGTAGAAGCCCATGTCGAGCATGCGGTCGGCTTCGTCGAGGATCAGCGTGTTCAAGCCGTCCAGCACCAGCGAACCTTTGCGCAGGTGCTGCTGGATACGGCCCGGTGTGCCGACGATGACGTGGGCGCCGTGTTCCAGCGAGGCGATCTGCGGGCCGAGGGACACGCCGCCGCACAGGGTCAGTACCTTGATGTTGTCTTCGGCACGCGCCAGGCGACGGATTTCCTTGGCGACCTGGTCGGCCAGCTCACGCGTCGGGCACATCACCAGTGCCTGGCAGCCGAAGTAACGCGGGTTGATCGGGTTCAACAGGCCGATGCCGAAGGCGGCGGTCTTGCCGCTGCCGGTCTTGGCTTGGGCGATCAGGTCCAGCCCCTTGAGGATCACCGGCAAGCTTTGCGCCTGGATCTGCGTCATCTCGACGTAACCCAGCGAGTCGAGGTTAGCCAGCATGGCGGCGGACAGGGGCAAAGTATTAAAAGCGGTGGCGATGGTAGTCACGGGACTGGCTCTGCAAAACAAAATGTCGCGCAGTGTACCAGCCCTGTGGGATTTTCCCTGCAAGTTCTAGACGAGAAGCCTGTTAATGCTCAAGGTCGTGCTCGCGGCTGACCACCCGTTTGCCGTCTTTTGGCGACAGTTGCAGGAAGATCGCCGCCGCCAGCATGGCCATGATGCCCACGGTGAGGAAGGTCAGTTGGAACGCGCCCAGCACGCTTTCCACGCCGTCATTGCCCGCTTCGGCAGTAAAGCCGCCGAGCAGGGCACCGGCACAGGCTACGCCCAGGCTCAAGGACAATTGCGCCACCACCGAGAGCAAACTGTTGCCGCTGCTGGCCTGGGCGTCGTCGAGGTCGATCAGGGTGACGGTGTTCATCGCGGTAAATTGCAGCGAGTTGATTGCGCCCAGCACCGCCAGCATGCACAGCAGCAGCGGGTAGGGCGTGTGTTCGCTGACCAGGCCCATGCTGGCCAGCATGATGCCCAGCGCCAGGGTGTTGCCGGTGAGCACAATGCGATAGCCCAGCCGCTCGATCAGTGGCCGGGCGATGGACTTGGCAAACATCGCCGCCGCCGCCAGGGGCAACATGCTCATACCGGCTTCGGAGGGCGAGTAACCCAGTGCCACCTGCAGCAGCAACGGCACCAGAAACGGCAGTGCGCCGCTGCCCAGCCGGGCGAACAGGTTGCCGAGGATGCCCACGGCAAAGGTGCGGGTCTTGAACAGTACCGGCGAGAACAGTGGGTTGTCGATATGCCCGGCACGCAGCCAGTACGCGGCCAGGCAGGCGAGCCCGCCGAACAGCAGCAACATCACCCGCAGGTGCGGCAGGTGCAGTTCGCCCAGGCCTTCCATGGCGATGGTAATCAGCACCATCGCCGCGCCAAACAGTACAAACCCTACACTGTCAAAGCGCGTGCGTTCGCTGCCGCGCAAGTCGGGGATGAGTTTCCACACGGCGTAGCAACCGACCATGCCCACAGGCAGGTTGATCAGGAAGATCCAGTGCCAGGTCAGGTATTGCACCATCCAGCCGCCCATGGTCGGGCCGAGCAAGGGGCCGAGCAGGCCGGGAATGGTGATGAAGCCCATGATACGTACGAGTTCGGAGCGCGGATAAGCACGCAAGACCACCAGCCGCCCGACCGGCAGCATCAGCGCGCCGCCCAAACCCTGGATGACCCGCGCGCCCACCAGCATGGTCAAGGTGCTCGACAAGGCGCACAGCAAGGAGCCAATGCTGAACAGCATGATCGCGCCGAAGAAGATTTTTTTGGTACCGAAGCGGTCGGCCACCCAGCCCGAAGCCGGGATCAGCAAGGCGACGGTGAGCATGTAGGCGATCACCACCCCTTGCATGCGCAGCGGGTTTTCCGCCAAGTCCCGCGCCATGGCCGGCAGGGCGGTGTTGAGAATCGTCCCGTCCAGCGACTGCATGAAGAAGGCAATCGCTACCACCCAGGGTAGCCAGCGGGCGGTCTTGGCATCGAGAGGGGCGCGATTCGGCATGTGAACCCTTTTATTAGCAGGCTATGTGTTGGCGATTATGCGCCATCCGTCGCCCCTTTTCCCACTGGCGGTTCGTCTAATTCCGACAGTGTTGCGTGCTCTCCCACCAGGAAATCCAACAGCGCACGGTGCACCGACATGGCCGCTTCGCGCGACTCCAGGTCGAGCAGATGGCCGGTGTGTTCGGCGACCGCAAAGCTGCTGCGGCCGACATAGCGCTTGAACAACTGGGCCTCGGCCGCCGGCGTGTATTCATCCAGTGCGCCATTGAGGAAGTGCACCGGGGTTTCGATCCGGGTCAGCGCCGGCAGGTAATTACCATCGCCCAAGGCCAGCACCTGATGGATATGGAAACGCGCCTGGCGGTACTCGGTGGTGGCCATGCTCGACAGGTGCCGATGGTTGTTGCGCTTGAGGCGCGGCGACAGGTATTTGCCGACGGTCTCATTGAGCAAGTGGCCGACGGCGGATTTGTCATCGGCTTCGATCAACACGCGCACGCGCTCCACGTAGTCGAGCATCGCCTGGTTGAGGTTGGGCGCCAGGGCCATCACCACCGAGCTTTCGATGGAGGGCGGGTTGTGGGCCAGGGTCAGCAAGGTGGAGATACCGCCCCAGGAGGCCGACACCAGATGGTTGACCTCGAAGCGCTCCACCAGCGCGCGCAGGATTTGCACCTCGTCGTCCTTGGTCACAAGCTCGAGGTCGGTGTTGTGCTCGCGCGAATAGCCGGAGAACGGCAGGTCGAACAGCAGCACATTGAAATGCTCCGCCAGGCATTTACTGGTTCGCGCGAAAGAGCGTGTGGTGGACAGCGCGCCGTTGACCATCAAGACAGTCTTTTTTTCCGAATCGTTTCCTAGCTGCTCAACATGAACGTTGTAGTGCTTGAACAGCTTCTCTATGACAAAACTTCCATGGTTCATGTCAACGCTCCAGCTTGCCCTTCCCGGGCAAGGTCATGCTCTCGTGGGGTGGGTGGCGGGATGCCACTAACCGTTATAACGAGGTTTTTTGCGGGCGACAACAGGCCGCACGGGGAGAAGTGTTAGATGGGATTTTGCGGTAGGAAGGGATGAAACGAGGTGTCTGAAATCAATACAAGCCTATGTGGGAGCTGGCTTGTCTGGTAGCTGGCCTATGTGGGAGCTGGCTCGCCTGCGATGGCATCACTGCGGTGTGACTGACACACCGAGGTGACTGCATCGCAGGCAAGCCAGCTCCCACACAAGCCCGCTCCCACAGGGGCGTTGTATTTACAGCGTTAGCGTCAGGCGCTTGACCAGCGCCCCCGGCAGCAGGTTGGACGAGGTATTGCGCTGGCTGTACGTACTCGCCGACAGCAGCAGTTCCCGTTCCGAGGTCAGCGCTTCAAGCTGCGAACCGAGCAGGCTGTAGACACTGTCATCAAACCGCATGGTGCTCACCGGCGCCATGATCTCACCATCTTCGACCCAGAACGTGGCAAAGCGCGTCATGCCGGTCAGGCGTGCCGCCGGCAAGTCCGAGTAGTTCAGATACCACAGGTTGCTGATGTACAAGCCAGTGCCCAATTGCTTGAGGACATCGGCCTGGGGCAGGTTGCCTGCGGCCATCTGCAAGGCGCTGGGCGACTCGTCGCTGCTGGCGCCGTTGGTGCTCAGGCCATATTCGGCAGCACTGCGCGAGTTGATCAACTGGCCCTCGGCTTTACCGGCGTTGATCAGCGTGACATCACTGCGCGGGTAGCCTTCGGTGGAAAACGCCTGGCTCAGGGAGCCGCTGATCTGCTCATCGACCTTCACCAGTGGGCTCAGCGACTGCTCACCCGTGTAGAGCTTTTGCAAGCAACTGCCTTTGCTGGCGATGGCCTGGGCGGAAAACCCGCCCCACGTGACAATGCTGAAGATTTCTTCCAACGCCGCCGGGGCCAGGTAGGCGCGGTACTGGCCGGGAGGCAGCTTGTGCAACGGGCGGCCGAGGAACTCCAGCTGCTCACGCGCCCGCTGGAAACGCTCAGTGAACTCGGCGCTGTCCCAGGTGTGCCCGGCGTAGCTGGCTTTCACCGCTTCGCCGTTGGCGTGGAACAGGCTGAAATCGAAGTTGAAGCTATTGGCCTGATGCCAGCCGAACGCGCCGTCGGAACTGGCAAAGCCACGGCTGATGGGGCCGGCAGCGTAGAAGCCCACCAGGTCCACACCTTCAGCGGCCTGGCTGATATCTGCCAGCACCTGGGCCAGTTCCGGCAGCGGTCGCAGTTGTTCGTTGTGGTTTTGCCAGGCGTTGTGGTTCAGCAGCAGGTACGGATCCTGCGGCAACAATGGCAAGGTTTCGCGCAGTTGTTGCAGGCCGTCGGCCAGGCGCTGGCGATCCAGCGCCGGCTCACCGGCAAGGGTGATACCGAGGTCGGCGTGACGGCCATCGTTGATCAGCTTGAGGTTGAGGCTGGCCTGTTGCACCTGGCCCGCTTGACGCACCTTGGCGTGGTTGAAGCGCACGAACTCGGACGACTCGTCAGCGTAGCCCAGGTGAAACTGTTCCTTGTCGGTGACGGCTTGCTTGAGCCAACCCACCAGTGCCTTGAAGTTATTCATCAGGCATCTCCCCCGAACACGTCGATATCACTGAACACACACGCCGGTGAAGCGTGGCCCACGCGGATCACCTGGTTGGGTTCGCCTTTGCCGCAGTTGGGCGTGCCCAACACCTGGAAGGTGCTGGCGTCGCCGACGGCGCTGAGGTTGCGCCAGAACTGCGCGGAGATGGCGCGGTAGTTGGGGTTTTTGACCACGCCCTTGAGTTCGCCGTTTTCGATCAGTTGGCCCCACTCGCAGCCGAACTGGAATTTATTGCGTGCGTCATCGATGGACCAGGAGCGGTTGGTGCTCATCAGAATGCCGTGCTCGATGCCGCTGACCAGCTCAGCCTGGGTCTTGTCGCCGGCCTCGATATTGAGGTTGGCCATGCGGTCGATGGGCGGCCGATTCCAGCCGCACGCGCGGCTGTTGGCCACGCCTGGCAAGTTCGCGCGAAATTGCGACAGCGCGCCACCCAAGGGCTTGAGCAGCAGGCCATCGCGAATCAGGAACTGCTTGCTGGCGGCCGTGCCGTCGTCGTCATGCCCATAGCTGGCGAGCTGTTCGGGGATGTCCGGGTCGAAGGTCACGTTGAGCAAGGGCGAGCCGTATTGCAGGTGGCCGAAGTCGCTGGCCTTCACAAAACTGGTGCCGGCGTAGTTACGCTCATCGCCCAGGATGCGGTCCAGTTCCAGCGGGTGGCCGATGGACTCGTGGATCTGCAGGATCATCTGGTCGGGCATCAGCAGCAGGTCACGCGGGCCGTGGGGCGTGTTCGGCGCGAGCAGCAGTTGCAGGGCTTCATCGGCGACTGTGCGGGCGGCGCCGGCCAGGCCGAAGCGGCGAATCACGTTCGCACTGCCTTGCTGGCCGAAGTTGGTGCCGCCCAGGGTGCGGGTCTGGCTGTCGTTGCCGTCGAAGGCGGTGACGCTCAGGCCCGGAAAGACGAAACGCTGAGCCTGGCGCAGCTCGGCACCGGCGCTGTTGAGGTAGATCTGTTCAACCCGCGTGGTGCCCAGGCTGACTTCCCAACTGACCAGGCGCTCATCCTTGGGCACGCTGGCGGATTCATCGCCGAGCAGTTGGTAGCAGTCGCTCAGGGATGGGAAGGGCTGGTCGAGGTCGGGCGACAGGTAGTCGGCCACGTCACTGGAGACCTGTTGTGTGTGCAAGTCGAGCAGGGCATGGGGCGAAATCTGCCGGGCTTGCTGTTCGGCGCGCTCAAGGGCTGCTTGCAGGCCGGCGAGGGAAATGTCGTTGGTTGCTGCATAAGCTTCCACGCCGTTGAGGCGCACGGTGAGCATGGCGCCCTCGTCGTGGCTAAGGTGTGGCGGCTCGGCGACGTTCTTGCGTACCGACAGGTACTGGCCGGATTCGCGCACATAACGCAACGAGAAGAATTCGGCGCGGGTGCGCAGGGCACTGAAGTGTTGTTTGAGGGTGGGGTGGGCGTCGAACATCGGGACCTCCTTGAGGGCAGCGCAGTCCCAGAGGCTAGCATAGGTGATCGTTCCCACGCTCTGCGTGGGAATGCCGCCTTGGACGCTCTGCGTCCGCTTTTGAAGGTCGTGACGCAGAGCGTCACAGGATGCATTCCCACGCAGAGCGTGGGAACGATCAACGGGTTACTGCGCAGTAGGGCCGACTTCACGCATCGGCTTGCCACGCACCGGCGCATCGCCTGCCACGTAGTAGTCGGCAGTGCTGCGCGGCAGTGGCTTGCGGCCACGGATCTTGTCGGCGATTTTCTCGGCGATCATGATCGTCGGCGCGTTGAGGTTGCCGGTGGTGATGATCGGCATGATCGACGCATCCACAACACGCAGCCCCTGCATGCCATGCACGCGGCCTTCGGCATCCACTACAGCCATCTCGTCGGTGCCCATTTTGCACGAGCAGGACGGGTGGAACGCAGTTTCGGCGTGCTCGCGGATGAACTTGTCCAACTGCTCATCGGTTTGCACGTCAATGCCCGGGCTGATTTCACGGCCACGGTATTGATCCAGCGCCGGCTGCTGCATGATTTCGCGGGTCAGGCGGATGCCGTCACGGAATTCCTGCCAGTCCTGCTCGGTGGCCATGTAGTTGAAGAGGATGCTCGGGTAGTCCCGAGGGTTCTTCGACTTCAATTGCACGCGGCCACGGCTCGGCGAACGCATGGAACCCATGTGCGCCTGGAAACCGTGCTCTTTCACACCGTTGCTGCCGTTGTAGTTAATCGCGACCGGCAGGAAGTGGTACTGGATGTTCGGCCAATCGAAGTCTTCACGGGTACGGATAAAACCGCCCGCTTCGAACTGGTTGCTGGCGCCGATACCGGTGCCGTTGAACAGCCATTCGGCACCAATGGCCGGCTGGTTGTACCAGAGCAGCGATGGGTACAGCGACACTGGCTGAGTGCAGGCGTATTGCAGGTACAGCTCAAGGTGGTCCTGCAGGTTTTCGCCGACGCCGGGCAGGTCGTGGACCACCGGGATGTCGAGGCTTTCCAGCAGTTTGGCCGGGCCCACACCGGAGCGTTGCAGCAGTTGCGGCGAAGCGATTGCACCGCTGCACACCAGTACTTCTTTACGCGCACGGGCTTCAACACGTTCTTCAGCCGCGCCGATCAGGTAACGCACGCCTACGGCCCGCTTGCCTTCAAACAATACTTTGTCGGTGAGGGCGTGGGTGACGATGGTCAGGGTCGAGCGCTTCTTGGCCGTGTCCAGGTAACCGCGTGCGGTGCTGGCGCGACGGCCTTTAGGCGTGACGGTACGGTCCATCGGGCCGAAGCCTTCTTGCTGGTAGCCGTTCAGGTCGTCGGTACGCGGGTAACCGGCCTGTACGCCGGCTTCAACCATCGCGTGGAACAGCGGGTTGTTGCCGGCTTTAGGCGTGGTCACGCTGACCGGGCCGTCGCCACCGTGGTAGTCGTTGGGGCCGATGTCGCGGGTTTCGGCTTTACGGAAGTACGGCAGGCAGTCGAGGTAGGTCCAGTTTTCCAGACCTGGCAGTTTTGCCCAGTTGTCGTAGTCCATGGCGTTGCCACGGATGTAGCACATGCCGTTGATCAGCGAAGAACCGCCCAGGCCTTTGCCGCGACCGCATTCCATCCGGCGGCCGTCCATGTGTGGCTCAGGGTCGGTTTCGTAGGCCCAGTTGTAGCGACGGCCTTGAAGCGGGAACGCCAGCGCGGCAGGCATTTGGGTACGGAAGTCAAAACGGTAGTCCGGGCCGCCGGCTTCCAGCAGCAGGACGGTGACGCCTTCGTCTTCGGTCAGACGGGTCGCCAGGGTGTTACCGGCGGAGCCGGCACCCACAATGATGTAATCGTATTCTTGGGACATTGGATGCACCCTCTTTTGAGATGGTCAGGTCGGGCCTCATCGCAGGCAAGCCAGCTCCCACATTTTATTGGGTTAACACAGCACAAAATGTGGGAGCCGGGCTTGCCCGCGATGGCGGCCTGGGCAGTACAGCGCTCGGATTTAGAACACCGAGGCGTAGTCGCCCAGCTCAACCTGTACCGATTTGATGCGGGTGAAGTTGTTCAGCGAGCTGATACCGTTCTCACGGCCAACGCCCGACTGCTTGTAGCCGCCAACCGGCATCTTGGCGTCGGACTCGCCCCAGGCGTTGATCCAGCAGATACCCGCTTCCAGCTGATGAATCACGCGGTGGGCGCGGTTCAGGTCCTTGGTCACCAAACCTGCGGCCAGGCCGAAATCGGTGTCGTTGGCGCGGCGGATCACTTCTTCTTCGGTCTCGTAAGTGAGGATGCTCATCACTGGGCCGAAGATTTCTTCACGGACGATGGTCATTTCGTCGGTGCAGTCGGTGAACACAGTCGGGGCCACATAGGCGCCTTTGGCGAATTCGCCGTCGGTCAGTCGGTCGCCGCCGCACAGTACTCGGGCGCCTTCTTCCTTGCCTTTGGCGATGTAGCCGAGCACGCTTTCCATGTGGGCGAAGCTGACCAGCGGGCCGAAGTTGGTGTTTTCGTCTTGTGGGTTGCCAACACGAATGCGCGCAACACGCTCAACGATCTTGGCTTCGAACGCCGCTTGCAGGTGTTTCGGCACGAACACGCGAGTGCCGTTGGTGCAGACCTGGCCGGAGCTGTAGAAGTTGGCCATCATGGCGATGTCGGCGGCGCGATCCAGGTCGGCATCTTCGAACACGATCAGCGGCGACTTGCCGCCCAGTTCCATGGTCACTTCTTTGAGCGAGGAGCTCGAAGCGCTGGCCATAACTTTCTTGCCGGTGTCGGTGCCGCCGGTGAACGAGACTTTCTCGATGCGCGGGTGCTCGGTCAGCCAGGTGCCGACTTCACGGCCGCTGCCGGTCAGCACGTTGAACACACCGGCTGGAACGCCAGCTTCGGTGTAGATCTCGGCCAGTTTCAGGGTGGTCAGCGAAGTGACTTCGCTTGGCTTGAAGATCATCGCGTTACCCGCCGCCAGGGCCGGTGCGGATTTCCACAGGGCGATCTGGATCGGGTAGTTCCACGCGCCGATACCGGCTACTACGCCCAGCGGCTCGCGGCGGGTGTAGACGAACGAAGTGTCGCGCAACGGGATCTGCTCGCCTTCGATGGCTGGCACCAGGCCTGCGTAGTATTCCAGCACGTCTGCGCCGGTGACGATGTCGACGTATTGGGTTTCGGAGAAGGCTTTACCGGTGTCCAGGGTTTCCAGGGCGGCCAGCTCATCGTTGCGCTCGCGCAGGATGTCGACGGCACGGCGCAGGATGCGCGAACGCTCCATGGCGGTCATGGCGGCCCAGATTTTCTGGCCTTTTTCAGCGCTGACCACGGCACGTTCCACGTCTTCCTTGGTGGCGCGTTGCACTTGGGCGAGAACTTCACCGTTAGCCGGGTTGATGGCTTCGAAGGTGGCATCGCTGCCAGCGTCGCTGTAGCCGCCGTCAATGTAGAGTTTTTGCAGTTCGAAACGGGCCATAAAGTCCTCGCAAGTGCATAAGTGGTTGGCGTTACCCGCCGAAAGTGGGCCATGGGGTTGTGGCAACACTGAGCGGCAGACGTTCAGGGGTTGAGCGTTTATGTGTGCTCTAACTCACCTGCTTGGCCAATTGGAAATCCATGTATTCGTAAGCGATCCGTTGCGCCTGCTCCGTGTCGAAAGCGTCTCCCGACAGGGCGCCGCGCAACCACAAACCGTCGATCAGGGCCGCCAGGCCTCTGGCTGCTTTGCGTGCGTGCGGCAGCGGTAGCACTCGGCGGAACTGGCAGCACAGGTTGGAATACAGACGTTGATCGTTGATCCGCTGCAACCTGTGCAATGACGGGTGGTGCATGCTGGTGGCCCAGAAGGCCAGCCAGGTTTTCATTGCCGGTCCGTTGACCTGGCTGGCGTCGAAGTTGCCCTCGATGATCACCCGAAGGTGCGCCCGTGGGCTGTCGTCCTTCAGCGCAAGCCTGCGTTCGTGGACGTTCTCGATCAGCACATTCATCAAGTACCGCATCGTTGCGGCGATCAGGCCGTTCTTGTCCTGAAAGTAGTGACTGATGATGCCGTTCGAGACGCCGGCCAAACGGGCGATCAGCGCAATGCTGGCATCTCCCATTCCAACCTGATCGATGGCCGTCAAGGTGGCTTCGATCAACTGCTGGCGGCGTATGGGTTGCATACCGACCTTGGGCATGTAGCACCTCTCCTTAGGCCTGCCGTTGGGCGTTAAACGTCCGTCGGCTTGATGGCCAGTCTATTTTGTTTTGATTGAACGTTCAATCAACAAAGAATAAGATCTGCGACAAATGGTCGCTGCCTACAGATTTTTCCTACCTGTGAGCAACGTCCTCTGACACCTGCAAAAACCCTTGAAACAGGCCGTATCAGGGCCTGGCCACTGCCTAGGCGCGGCTCAAGAATTTTCGGGGTGTCTTTATAACACCCGTCCGTCGACTGCCGAAAAATCGATGTCCCGGGATAACCGTTGCCTTGTGTTTCTCTCTCGCACTGCCCGGAGCATCTGCGCCATGAGTTCTGCCTCTCTTATAAAGACCCCGCCGGAAAAGGTCAGGGTCAACGGTTGGGTGTTTTACACCTCCACCGCGCTCATTCTGTTGTTGACCGCCATTCTGATCATCGCCCCGCAGGAGGCCGGGCGCATGCTCGGCGTAGCCCAGGCGTGGCTGTCGAAAAGCTTCGGTTGGTACTACATGGTGGTCATCGCGGCCTACCTGGTGTTTGTGGTCGGCCTGGCGTTTTCGTCCTACGGTAAATTGAAACTGGGCAGCAAGGACGACACCCCGGACTTCAGCTACGGCGCCTGGGCCGGCATGTTGTTCTCGTCGGGCATCGGCATCTCGCTGCTGTATTTCGGGGCTTCCGAGCCGTTGGATCACTACTTCAACCCGCCCGAAGGCGCCGCCGCCAGCAATGGCGCAGCCCGCCAGGCGTTGCAGTTGACGTTCCTGCACTGGGGCCTGCACGGCTGGGCGATTTATGCGCTGGTCGGCCTGGCCGTGGCGTACTTCGCGTACCGTCATAACCAGCCGTTGGCCTTGCGTTCGGCGCTGTACCCGCTGGTGGGCGAGCGTTGGGTCAAAGGCGCGGCCGGCCACGCGGTGGACGGCTTCGGCATGTTCGTGACCCTGCTGGGCCTGGTGACGAACCTGGGGATTGGTTCGATGCAAGTGTCGTCGGGGCTTGAAAACCTGTTCGGCATGCAGCACAGCAACACCAACCTGCTGATCGTGATCATTGTGATGAGCACCGTGGCGACCATCGCTGCCGTGTCGGGTGTGGAAAACGGCATTCGCCGCCTGTCCAACCTCAACATTGTGCTGTTCAGTGGCTTGCTGATCTTTGTGCTGTTGTTTGGCCCGACCCTGCACCTGCTCAATGGCCTGGTGCAGAACACCGGTGACTACCTCAACGGTATCGTGCTGAAAACCTTCGACCTGTATGTGTACGAAGGCGACGCCGACAAGACCGAGCGCTGGATGGGCCTGTGGACCCTGTTCTACTGGGCCTGGTGGATTTCCTGGGCGCCATTTGTAGGCATGTTCATCGCGCGTATTTCCCGTGGTCGTACAGTGCGTGAGCTGGTGGCCGGCGTGCTGCTGATCCCGCTGGGCTTCACTCTGGCGTGGTTGTCGATCTTCGGTAACTCGGCGTTGGACCTGGTGCTGAACCACGGCGCAGTGGAGTTGGGCAAGACGGCGCTGGAGCAACCGTCGATGGCCATCTACCAACTGCTTGAGCATTACCCTGCGTCGAAAATCGTGATCGGCGTGTCGATCTTCGTGGGCTTTGTGCTGTTCCTGACCCCGGCGGATTCCGGCGCGGTGATGATGGCCAACCTTTCGTGCAAGGGCGGCAATGTCGATGAAGATGCGCCGCACTGGCTGCGGATCTTCTGGTCGGTGGTGATCACCCTGGTGACCATCGGCCTGCTGTTCGCGGGTAACTTCGAAGCCATGCAAACCATGGTGGTGCTGGCGGGGCTGCCGTTCTCGGTGGTGCTGATTCTGTTTATGTTCGGTTTGCACAAGGCGATGCGCCAGGATGTGGCCATCGAACAGGAGCAGGCGCAATTGGCCGAACGTGGTCGTCGTGGTTTCAGCGAGCGTTTGACCGCCTTGGACCTGCAACCGAGCCAGGGCACGGTACAGCGCTTTATGGACAAACACGTTACGCCTGCGTTGGAAGAAGCGGCGAGTGTGCTGCGTGACCAAGGGCTGGAAGTGCAGACGCTGCTGGGTAAATCCAAGCGCTGCATCGGTGTGCGTATCGAGATGGAAGAGGGCAACCCGTTTGTCTATGAAGTGAGCCTGGATGCTTACTCCTCGGCACCGAGCGACCTGCCCGAAGAAGAGCGCACCCGTTACTACCGGGCCGAGGTCTACCTGCACAACGGACCTCAGGAGTATGACCTGATGGGCTTCGCCCAGGAACAGATCACCCGGGACGTGCTCGATCAGTTTGAAAGCCATCGGCAGCTCCTTGGCCGTGTCTATAGCTGATAGTTGAGCCGAGCGGCGCCGTCACTGGCGCCGCTGTTCCAGGCTTGGAATGGGGTCAAATGTGGGAGCTGGCTTGCCTGCGATAGCGGTGGTGAATTCACTAAAGCTATCGCAGGCAAGCCAGCTCCCACATTGACCCAGTTTCTTCAGTTGGTTTTGCGGTACCGACTAGCCCAGGTTCTTGCCCAGCAGGGCATGGTACAGCTCGCTATCCCCCAGAATCCCCACCACCTGGTTGTTGTTATGCAACACCAGCTTGTTCCCCGTGTGATACCGGATCTGCAACGCATCGCGCATGCCGATATTGGAATCCACCAGCGTCGGTACCCGGCCCAAACCTTCCACCGGTTGCCCCGGCGCCCAGTTCTGCAGGTTCAACGGCGTGCCGTTCTGGCGTGCGCCCTTGATCACATTGCCTTCGGCCAGGTCCAGCCACGAATCGCCGCCCGGGTCCAGGCTGATGGAGCCGTTGACGTGGGTGCAGTTCTCTACGGTACGCATCAGGCTGCGCCCGCACAGCACGTTCAGCGGGTTGGTATGGGCGACGAAGGTGCGCACATAGTCGTCCGCCGGGTTCAGCACAATCTCTTCCGGCACGCTGTACTGGATGATCTTGCCGTCTTTCATGATCGCGATGCGGCTGCCGAGTTTCAGCGCCTCATCCAGGTCGTGGCTCACGAACACGATGGTCTTGCTCAGCTTGCGTTGCAGTTCCAGCAGTTCATCTTGCAGGCCTTGGCGGATCAGCGGGTCGAGGGCCGAGAAGGGTTCGTCCATCAGCAGGATATCGGCATCCATCGCCAAGGCGCGGGCCAGGCCGACGCGCTGCTGCATGCCACCGGACAGCTCGTCGGGCTTCTTGTTACGCCACTGGGCCAGGCCCACCAGTTCGAGTTTTTCATCCACCAGCGCGCGCCGTTCTTTCTCCGGGCGGCCCTGCATCTCAAGGCCAAAGCTGATGTTCTCGCGCACCGTCAGCCACGGCATCAACGCGAACTTCTGGAACACCATGGCGATGCGCTTGGTGCGCATCATTTTCAGCTCGGCGGGCGTGCAGGACGCAATGTCGATCTGGCGGCCTTCGTGCTCCACAAACAGCTGGCCGCGGCTTACGGTGTTGAGGCCGTTGATGCAGCGCAGCAGGCTCGACTTGCCGGAGCCGGACAGGCCCATCAGCACGCAGATCTCGCCCTTCTCAATGTCCAGGCTGGCTTTTTCAACGCCGACGATCTGCCCGGTCTTTTTCAGGATCTCGTTACGGCTCATGCCCTGGTCCAGCAGCTTGAGCGCTTCGCGTGGGTCTTTGGAGAAGATCACGTCGACATTGTCGAATCGGATAATGCTCATGCATCACCCCCTACTTTGGCGTCGGGTTGTTTGCAGATGCGGTCGAGCATGATGGCCAGCAATACGATTGCCAGGCCGGCTTCAAAGCCCAGGGCAATGTCGGCGGTGTTGAGTGCGTTGACCACCGGCTTGCCGAGGCCGTCGGCGCCCACCAGGGCCGCGATCACCACCATCGACAACGACAGCATGATGCATTGGGTAATGCCGGCGGCAATGCTCGGCATGGCGTGGGGCAGTTCAATGCGTGAGAGCAACTGACGGCGCGAGCAGCCAAAGGCCTTGCCGGCGTCCATCAACTCTTGCGGTACATCGCGGATACCCAGGTAGGTCAGGCGGATAGGCGCGGCAATCGCGAACACCACCGTGGAGATCAAGCCAGGCACCACACCCAGCCCGAAGAGGGTCAGGGTAGGGATGAGGTAGACGAAGGTCGGTACGGTCTGCATCAGATCGAGCACCGGCCGCATCATGGTGTAGAACAGCGGTTTGTGTGCGGCAACAATGCCCAGCGGCACACCGATGACCACGCAGACCAGGGTGGCGAACAACACCTGCGCGAGGGTTTCCATGGTTTCCTGCCAGTACCCCAGGTTGAGGATCAGCAGGAAGGAGGCGATGACAAAAACGGTCAGGCCCCATTTACGTTGAATAAAGTGAGCCAGCAGCGCAATCAGACCGATCAATGCCAGCGGATTGAACCAGGTCAGCGCGAACGTCACGCCGTGGATCATCGTTTCCAGGGTCGATGCGATGGCGTCGAAGTAGTTGGCACCATGTTTGGTCAACCATTCGACGAAGGCAGCGATGTACTGGCCTAGTGGGATTTTCTGTTCAGTCAGCATGGTAGTGAATGTCCACATGCGAAGGGGAAAACATCCCGGGGCAGCGCACCGCCCCGGGGTCAGCACTTACTTGGCGAGGTATTCCTTGACGGCCTCCAGACCGGGTTTGCCATCAACCGTGGTCACACCGGCGAGCCAGGTGTCGAGCACTTGCGGGTTCTTCTTCAGCCAGGCTTTGGCTGCGGCGTCGGGCTTCATCTTGTCGTCGAGGACGTTACCCATCAGGGTGCTTTCCATGTTCAAGGTGAACGACAGGTTTTTCAGCAACTGGCCGACGTTGCTGCATTCCTGGGTGTAGCCCTTGCGAACGTTGGTGTAGATGGTGGCCTGGCCGTAGTTGGGGCCGAACGAGTCGTCTCCGCCGGTCAGGTACTTCATCTTGAAGCGGGTGTTCATCGGGTGCGGTTCCCAGCCCAGGAACACGATGGCCTGGTCACGCTTGGAGGCGCGTTCCACCTGCGAGAGCATCCCGGCTTCGCTGGACTCAACCACTTTGAAACCCGCGGTTTTCAGGCCGAAGGCGTCTTTGTCGATGAGGGTCTGGATAGTGCGGTTGCCGTCGTTACCCGGCTCGATGCCGTAGATCTTGCCGCCCAGCTCATCCTTGAATTTGGCGATGTCGGCGAAGTCTTTGAGGCCCTTGTTGTACAGCGCCTCCGGGACCGCCAGGGTGTACTTGGCGTTTTCCAGGTTGGCACGCACGGTTTCCACGGTGCCGGCATCACGGTATTGCTTGATGTCGTTTTCCATGGTCGGCATCCAGTTGCCGAGGAAGATGTCCATGTTCTTGCCGTCGGCCAGGGACTTGTAGGTCACCGGTACCGAAATCATCGTGGTGCGCGGTTTATAGCCAAGGCCCTTGAGGACTTCGCTGGTGGTCGCGGTGGTGACAGTGATGTCGGTCCAGCCGACATCGGAGAAGTTAACGGTCTTGCACTGTTCCGGTTCTGCAGCGTGTGCCAGGACTGGCAGACTCAGCATGGCGGCCAACAACAACGAGGGTGAACCTTTCATCGGGGTAGACTCCTGTGTCTTTTCTGGCGGCATTCGCCGCGCTTTATAAGTGTTGCGGTTGGGGCGTGCATCGAGGCGACGGCACGGTGCCTTGCAAACGAGTCGAGACTGATCATGTACCAGTGAAAATCTGACGCCTACAGGGGGCGTCGTATCCAGTACAGGGATGGTCGTATCCAGTGTCGGTGACGTCGCTTACAGATTTTTCCAATGGCAAAACCGCAGTTTTTACCGATCTGAACCGCTAAAAACGGCCAAAATGCCCGATCGCACGAGAGCGGCGTTGTTGAGCATGGTTACGTCGGTGTGAGACGCCGTGAAGGCAAGCAAAAGCTTGATGATGCCGCCATCTGGGCGATCTGAGCGTAGCACCTCGTTCAAGCCTGGCCGTGCTTATCGAGGAGTTCTACCGCAATGGCTATCAGTGTTTTCGACCTGTTCAAGATCGGCATCGGGCCTTCTAGTTCTCACACCGTCGGCCCCATGCGCGCCGCAGCGTTGTTCGTTCAGCACTTGCGTGAACGTGGAGTGTTGGAACAAGTACGTCGCGTTGAAGTTCAGCTATATGGCTCGTTGTCGGCCACCGGCATCGGCCATGGCAGCGACACGGCGACCATCATGGGCCTGATGGGCGAGTGGCCGGACGCAATCGACCCGGCGCAAATCGGCCTGCGTATTCACACCCTGCGCGAGACCGACACGCTCTTGCTCGACGGCCGCCTGCCGGTGCCCTTCGTCTGGGCACGCGATATGCGCCTGCTCGACGAAAACCTGCCGTTCCACCCCAACGCCATGACCCTGGTGGTGTTCGATGATGACGGCGAACTGCACCGCGGCACCTACTATTCAGTCGGTGGTGGTTTTGTGGTGGACGAGGCCCAGGCGCAGAGCGGCGTGGCCGATATGGACCCTACCGAACTGCCGTATGATTTTTCCAGTGCTGTGGAGCTGTTGCAGTTGTGCAAGACCCACAACCTGCGCGTCGCCGAACTAATGTTGGCCAACGAAAAAACCTGGCGCAGCGAAGACGAAATCCGCAGTGGCCTGATGAAGCTCTGGCGCGCCATGCAAGACTGCGTGGAGCAGGGCCTCAAGCACGAAGGCATCCTGCCCGGTGGCCTGAATGTGCGTCGCCGCGCCGCCAAGTTGCACCGCAGTTTGCAGGAGCTGGGCAAACCGAACGTGATTGGCTCGACCTTGAGCGCCATGGAGTGGGTCAACCTCTTCGCCCTGGCGGTCAATGAAGAAAACGCCGCCGGTGGGCGCATGGTCACCGCCCCCACCAATGGCGCGGCGGGGATTATTCCTGCGGTGCTGCACTACTTTATGAAGTTCAGCGAAGAAGTCACCGAAGCCAACGTGGTCGACTATTTGCTGAGCGCTGCGGCCGTCGGGATTCTGTGCAAGAAAAACGCCTCGATTTCCGGCGCCGAAGTCGGCTGCCAGGGTGAAGTCGGTTCAGCCTGTGCCATGGCCGCTGCGGGACTTGCCGAGATCCTCGGCGCCACGCCGGAGCAACTGTGCAACGCCGCCGAAATTGGCCTGGAACATAACCTCGGCCTGACCTGCGACCCGGTCGGCGGGCTGGTGCAAGTGCCGTGCATCGAGCGCAACGCGATTGCGGCGGTGAAGGCGATCAACGCCGCGCAGATGGCGCTGCGCGGTGATGGTCAGCACTTTATTTCCCTTGACCGGGTGATCCGCACCATGCGCGATACCGGCGCGGATATGCATGACAAGTACAAAGAGACTTCGCGGGGTGGTTTGGCCGTCAGCGCAGTAGAGTGTTGATTCACTAATGCCGCCATCGCAGGCAAGCCAGCTCCCACAGGGGAATGCATTCCAAATGTGGGCGCTGGCTTGCCTGCGATGGCGGTAGTTGCAGCACCACTGCTCATAAAGTGAACACCGGAACCCAAAAGCGCCACCTTTTAGCGCGTCGCAAATAGATAAGTAGCTTGCGAACGATTCCGTGCCTCACCACTCGTCACCCGTGCGTGCGGTGACAGACTTTTCCCACGCCCGCAAAGCGCCTTCCCACAAGTGCTACCGATCTGCTCACACCCCAGAGCAGGGCCGGTCTGACGTCCATTTCTGGCCATATTCCGCACTCCCCGCGCGGGCTTATATAGACGCGTCATCAGGTCGTTTTTAGGAGTTATTGGATGGCCATTCAATTTTAGGCATGGCATTTGCTCTACCCATTCAAAGCCTCGCTCCTTGCTGGAGACGAACGCAATAACAAGAGCCTCGCCTGAGGCCATCACCCGCTTTGTGTGAGGAGATACCGCGATGACGTCGTTCAATTCCGGGGCCCAACCCCAGAACCGTGCGCCTCAATCCATCGGCTTTTTGCTGCTGGACAATTTCACGCTGATTTCCCTGGCTTCGGCAGTGGAACCGCTGCGCATGGCCAACCAGCTGTCCGGCCGCGAGCTGTATCGCTGGACAACCCTGAGTGTCGACGGCAACCAAGTGTGGGCCAGCGACGGTCTGCAAATCACCCCCGATGCCTCCATGCATAAAGCCCCGGCCCTGGACACTGTGATTGTGTGCGGGGGCGTGGGAATCCAGCGTACCGTTACCCGTGAGCACGTGTCGTGGCTGCAAAGCCAGGCGCGCCAGTCGCGTCGCCTCGGCGCCGTGTGCACTGGCAGTTGGGCCCTGGCCTGCGCCGGTTTGCTCGACGGTTTCGATTGCAGCGTGCACTGGGAATGCCTGGCGTCGATGCAGGAAGCCTTCCCGCGCGTGGCCATGAGCACGCGCCTGTTCACCCTCGACCGTAACCGCTTTACCAGCTCGGGCGGCACCGCGCCGCTGGACATGATGCTGCACCTGATCAGCCGCGACCACGGCCGTGAATTGTCGGCCGCCATCTCCGAGATGTTTGTGTACGAGCGCATCCGCAATGAACAGGATCACCAGCGCGTGCCGCTCAAGCACATGCTCGGCACCAACCAGCCGAAACTGCAGGAAATCGTCGCGCTGATGGAAGCCAACCTTGAAGAGCCGATCGACCTGGACGAACTGGCGGTGTACGTCGCCGTGTCGCGCCGCCAACTGGAGCGGTTGTTCCAGAAATACCTGCACTGCTCGCCATCGCGCTACTACCTCAAATTGCGCCTGATTCGCGCGCGGCAGTTGCTCAAGCAAACGCCGATGTCGATCATCGAAGTAGCGTCGGTGTGCGGGTTTGTGTCCACGCCGCACTTCTCCAAGTGCTACCGCGAATACTTTGGCATTCCGCCACGCGATGAGCGCGTAGGTTCCAACACGACCCAGCAAGTGGCGATGATGCCGATTCCGCAGGCGTTGGTGCTGTCACCGTTGTCGGGGCCGATGTCGGCGTTGAGCCAGGCGCGTAATGAGTCGACGTTTGCCAGTGTAAGGCTTTAGACCGAGGTGGCTTTATCGCAGCGATGCGGCGACCCGACAAGCCAGCTCCCACATTTGAATTGTGAACCCAGTCAAATGTGGGAGCTGGCTTGCCTGCGATAGCGGTCTATCAGGCGCCCGAGCTCTGCTTGAACTGCACCAAAGCCGGCAACAACTGCTTGTCGATCGCCTGGCGCACCGCCGGCAAAATCGTCGCGCTGCCGGTGTACATCTGCTCCACCATGCCCTTGAGTGCCTTGGCCCGTGCGGCACTCAAACCGCGCACCGCACACTCGCAAGCCTGCTCGGCGCTGGCGCCGCTGGATACCTCGAAACCCAGCGAGCGCAGCTGGCTCAGCAGGTCATCCTGGTCAATCAAGTCCGCGTGCATCATGACGTTTATCCTGGTGTAGGGAACGGGATTGAATGGGATTCTGGTAGGCCCTCGGCCGGTCGGCAAGGGCAGAATCGGCGAATGGCTCAGATGGCTATGAACAGGTCGTTTTCGGGTCATTTACCGACACCAACAATAGGCACACTGGAGGCCAGGCACGCACCTTGAAGGTTTGGTCACCCTCGGGATGTCACGCTCACACCAAGCACTCTGCCCCGATCCAGTCACGGCTGGCCCGGGGCTTTTTTTGGCCGGGGTTTGTGGGAGCTGGCTTGCCTGCGATGGCCGCACCCCGGTCTACCTCTGCAACACCAATATCCGGGACAACAACTCATCCCGATCAATGTAACAACCCTGAAAATGCCGCGCCCCCGAAGCCGGATCAAACGCATTGCGCGCATGCAAGGTGCGGCGGTTATCAAAGCACCACAACTCACCCGGATTCAGGCGTTTGACCAGTCGAAAACGGTCTTCCCGCGTCATCGCAATAAAGCGCCGATACGCCCGATACAACAACGGCATCTGCTCCACCGGTGCCTCAAACGGCCCGCGCAAAAAGTTGGCCATGCGGATCTCCGCCACATCGCCCAAGGCATCCAGCGCAATGATCGGGGCCAGGCGGCGGTAGTCGCTGTGCCGGTCTTTATTGCGAAACTCCACCGGGATTTCACACAGGGCGCGAAACGCCTCGGGGTCTTCGCTGCGCAGCGCATGGGCGATGGCAAACCCATCGACAAAAATGCTCTCGCCGCCGGTAGCTTCGTTCACCAGGCAATGCAGAAACTGCAGCCCCGGCTGTAACTCCCGCGTCGGCAAGTCGCTGTGCAGCGGCAGGTTGAAAGCGGTGTAAGCATTGCTGTCGGCATCGGCCTTGGACTGCACGTTGAACAGCACGCCGAAGTTGCTCTCGCGGATAAACGAAATACGCTTGGCGATCAGTGCCAGCGAGCCCGGTTCGGTGGGCACGCCACGGATTTGCGTAAGGCCGCCGTCACGCAAGGCCAGCAGCCATTGCAACAGGGCTTTGGGGTCTTCCATCACCGCTGAGTATTCAAATATGGGCAGTTCGAAGGTGCTGCCCCACAGTTGCGACTGGGGTTTGGCAGCGCGGCGTTCGGCGCGTGATTGATCGTCATAGGCATGGGCGCGCAACCAGCCTGGATCGTACTGGCTGCGATGGCCGCCGTACCATTCCACGCACAGAAAACCTTGATCGATGTGCGCGCTTAGGGCGCGCAGATGCTCGTCCACATCGACAATTTCCAGCACCTGCTCGCGGGTCACGCTGTACACGCATTGGGCACAGGGGCAGTTGTCCCGCAGCCACTGATGATGGAACGGGCTGACCCGCCCATCGGCCCACTGCACGCGAATCTGGTCGTCCAGCACCTGCGCCTCGGCAAGGTCGCAGATCTTCGGGTAAGTACGGAAATCGGCAACAGCGGCGGCGGTTTGCATGGCGGCTCCTTATTGTTTTTTGGGTGGTAATCCGATCACTCGGCCCAGCAAGGCAGGGCGCGGCAGGTCGGCCTGTTCGGCACTGATGGTCGCCAGTTTCTCCAGCGTGGCCTCGGTAAACGGCGCTGAATGCGGCCCCGCCAGATCGACGTGCAGCAGCATCTGTTCGTTGCCGGCCAACTCCTTCGTGTCGCCCACAAGGTGCAGGCTGTGATAGAGGTGCAGGCGCTTGGCGTCGTGGGCGATCAGTTGGGTGTGCACTTCGACCTCGGCGCCGAGTTTTACTTCGTGCAGGTAGTTCAGGTGCAGTTCCAGGGTGAACAGCGAGTGGCCGCTGGCTTCGCGGTTTTCGCTGTCCAGCCCGAGGGTGTCCATCAGCGCGTCGGTGGCGTAGCTGAAGATCAGCAGGTAAAACGCATCACGCAGGTGGCCGTTGTAATCCACCCAGTCGGGCTGGATTTTGGTGGTGTAGGTGGTCAGTGCAGGCATCACATATATTCCAGAATGTATGCAGTCAAAATGTGGGAGCTGGCTTGCCTGCGATGGCGATGGTGAATTTTGCATCGCTATCGCAGGCAAGCCAGCTCCCACACAGATCAACAGCGGTTATTCAGCGAAGCTCATGCCGTGTTTGGCTTTGGTGGTTTTCACCGCTTCCAATACCGCCAGCAAGCAATCATCACGATAGCGCTCCAGCGCCGAAATGCTGTGTTTACCCAGCTGATCGCTGGTGCCGTCGACCACATCGTCAATCAACTTGTCGGTCAGCTCCGGCGCCGGCAAATACGTCCACGGCAACTGCAACGCCGGGCCGAACTGCGCCATGAAATGCCGCATGCCGGCATCACCACCCGCGAGGGTGTAAGTCAGGAATGTGCCCATGAACGACCAGCGCAAACCGGCGCCAAATCGGATCGCATCGTCGATTTCACCGGTGGTCGCCACGCCGTCATTCACCAAGTGCAACGCCTCACGCCACAGCGCTTCGAGCAAGCGGTCAGCGATAAACCCCGGCACTTCCTTACGCACATGCAACGGGCGCATACCGAGGGATTCATACACCTTGATCGCCGCCTGAATTGCCTCCGGCGCGGTGTGCTTGCCGCCCACCACTTCCACCAGCGGCAACAGGTAAACCGGGTTGAACGGGTGGCCGACCACACAGCGTTCCGGGTGGGTGGAACCTTCGTAGAACTCGCTCGGCAACAGACCTGAAGTGCTCGAGCCAATCAGCGCATTCGGCTTGGCCGCTGCGCTGATCTTGCTGTGCAGTTCGAGTTTCAGCTCCAGGCGTTCCGGGGCGCTTTCCTGGATGAAGTCGGCGTCTTTTACGCATTCTTCAATGGTGGCGACAAAGCGCAGGCGGTCCTGGGAGGCACCCGGTGCCAGGCCTTGTTTCTCCAAGGCGCCCCAGGCGTTGGCAACGCGCTTGCGCAGGGCTGCTTCGGCGCCAGGCGCCGGGTCCCAGGCCACTACATCCAGGCCGTGGGCCAGGGCGCGGGACACCCAGCCGCTGCCGATAACACCGCTGCCGAGGGCGGCGAAGGTTTTGATTTCGGTGATAAAGCTCATGTCGACAATCCCTGAGTAATTCGGTGATCAAGGTGGGAGCTGGCTTGTCGAATCGTCGCACCGCTGCGATATCGGTGTATCAGTTGGTGCATTCGGTGCAGGTGTACCGCTATCGCGGGCAAGCCCGGCTCCCACAGGGTTTTGTGGTGTCTGAGTTAGCCGCGCTTGGTCAGGCCCATCTTGATTCGGCCCTCCGCCGGGGTCATGACCCGCGCGCCCAGGCGGCTGAGGATTTCACTCGCGCGCTCCACCAGTTGGCCATTAGTGGCGAGCACGCCTTTGTCCAGCCACAGGTTGTCTTCCAGGCCGACCCGCACGTTGCCGCCCAGCAGCACCGCTTGCGCCGCCATGGGCATTTGCATGCGGCCGATACCGAAGCCAGCCCACACGGCGTCGGCAGGCAGGTTGTCGACCATGGCTTTCATGGTGGTGGTGTCGGCCGGTGCGCCCCATGGGATGCCCAGGCACAGCTGGAACAGCGGGTTGTCGAGCAAACCTTCCTTGATCATCTGCTTGGCAAACCACAGGTGGCCGGTGTCGAAAATTTCCAGCTCGGCCTTCACGCCCAGCTCTTGAATGCGCTTGGCGCCTGCCCGCAGCTGCGCCGGGGTAGAGACGTAAATGGTGTCGCCATCGCCGAAGTTGAGCGTGCCGCAGTCCAGGGTGCAGATCTCCGGCAGCAACTCCTCAACATGGGCCAGGCGCGTCAGCGGGCCGACCAGGTCGGTGTTGGGGCCGAACTCCATCGGGTTCTCGCCGCCGCCGATTTCCAGGTCGCCGCCCATACCGGCGGTGAGGTTGACGATGATGTCGATGTCGGCCTCGCGGATGCGCTCCATCACTTCGCGATACAGCGCCACGTCGCGGCTGAACTTGCCGGTTTGCGGGTCGCGCACATGGCAGTGCACCACGGTGGCGCCGGCCTTGGCGGCTTCCACCGCGGCTGCGGCGATTTGTTTGGGAGTGACCGGCACGTGCGGGCTGCGGCTGGTCGTGTCGCCAGCACCGGTGAGTGCGCAGGTGATGATGACGTCGTGGTTCATGAGGCGGTTCCTTACAGGCGGGCGTAGTGATGCCGTTCGCAGCCAACAGCGACTGCGATACGGTGATGCGAATCAGGTTATTTGCTGGTCAGTTGCAGGTTGGCCGCAGCCGGTTTGCCGTCGAAGGTGGTCACGCCTTCGAGCCAGCGCTGCTGGTCTTGCGGGTGGTCCTTGAGCCACTGCTTGGCCGACTCGAGGGCATCTTTGTGATCCAGCAACGGCTGCATCATTCGGCTCTCGTCGGCGGCGGTGAACGTCAGGTTGGTCAGCAGTTTGTGCACGTTGGGGCACTGCTCGGCGTAAGTCGGCGAAGTCACGCTCCACACCGTGGCCATGCCTTCGTTCGGGCCAAGGGCGTCGTCGCTGCCGGTGAGGTAAGTCATGGCGACGTTGACGTTCATCGGGTGCGGCGCCCAGCCGAAGAACACCACGGCCTCCTTGCGGCGCACGGCGCGGTCGACGGCGGCGAGCATCCCCGCTTCGCTGGACTCCACCAACTGGAACTTGCCGAGGCCGAACTGGTTCTTGGCGATCATCGCCTTGATCTGGGTATTGGCGCCCGAGCCTGGCTCGATGCCGTAGATCTTGCCGCCCAGTTCTTTTTCAAACTTGGCGATATCGGCGAAGGTTTTCAGGCCTTTATCCGCCAGATAAGTCGGCACCGCGAGGGTGGCGCGCGCATCTTCCAGGCTGGGTTTGTCGAGGACTTTGACTTGCTTGGCGTCCACAAACGGCGTGATGGTCTGGGTCATCAGCGGGTTCCAGTAGCCCAGGAACATATCCAGGCGCTGGTCGCGGATACCGGCGAAGATGATTTGCTGGGAGGCGCTGGTTTGTTTGGTCTTGTAGCCGAGGCCGTCGAGCAACACTTGGGTCATGGCGCTGGTGGCGATTACGTCGGTCCAGTTCACCACACCCATGCGCACGTTCCGGCAAGACTCTGCGTCGGCCGCGAGTACGCTGGTGCTTAAGATGGCGCTGGCGCTGAGTGCAAGCACGCAGCGGCTGATCAGTCGGTTCATGGTGGATCCCTCGGCAGGTCGTTATTGTGGGTGCCGGCGTCTTTGTGCGCCGTGGGATCAAGTTACGCAGCTTGAGGGGAGGCAAAGCGCACGGCGGCGACCAGCTCTTGCACTGCAGCGACCTGTGCTCTTGAATGGCCGGTTGAACTGGCGTATCACAGTGAGCACGCTGCCCGTCCTACGAGAGCGCCACCATGTCCCAGGATTTCTACTTTCTGCTGATGCCGGGTTTCTCGGCCATCGGCTTTATCTCCGCGCTGGAACCGCTGCGCGTGGCCAACCGCTTTCGCGGCGAGTTGTACCGTTGGCACGTGTTGAGTGCCGATGGCGGCGCGGTGTTGGCGAGCAATGGCATGTCGGTGAACGCCGACGCCGCATTGGAGCCGCTGAAAAAAGGCGCGACGCTGATGGTGGTCGCAGGCTTCGAACCCTTGAAGTTCACCACGCCCGCACTTGAACACTGGCTGCGCCGCCTCGACCTCGACGGCGTCACCCTCGGCGCCATCGACACCGGCGCCTGCGTGCTCGCCGAAGCAGGCTTGCTCGACGGCCACCGCTTGACCTTGCACTGGGAAGCCATCGACGCGTTCAAGGAATCTTATCCACAGCTCACCGTGACCCAGGAACTGTTCGAGATTGACCGCCGGCGCATCACCTGCGCCGGTGGCACCGCCTCCATCGACCTGATGCTCGACCTGATCGCCCAGGCCCACGGCCCGGACCTGGCCATCCAGGTGTCCGAGCAATTCGTACTCGGGCGCATCCGCCCGCGCAAGGACCACCAGCGCATGCAGATCGCCACGCGCTATGGCATCAACAACAAGAAGTTGGTGCAGGTGATCGGTGAAATGGAGCAACACACCGAGCCGCCGCTGAGCACCTTGGCGTTGGCCGATGCAATTAAAGTCACCCGGCGTCAGCTGGAACGGCTATTCCGCCTGCACCTGAACGACACGCCAAGTAACTTCTACCTCGGCCTGCGCCTGGAAAAAGCCCGGCAGTTGTTGCGCCAGAGCGACATGAGCGTGCTGGAAGTGAGCATTGCGTGCGGGTTTGAGTCGCCGTCGTACTTCACCCGCAGCTACAGGGCGAGGTTTGCCAAGTGCCCGAGAGAGGATCGGCGACGGGAGGTGGTTTGACCGGCAATTATAGTCAATTATACTCACGACTATAATTTATAGTGCTTCCAATAATTGAGTATAAAACCATGTCCAAGCACAGCGGCTTTGTGTTTCGCCGCCCGACGCTGGCTCGCAGCATTGCTGATGGCTTGGTGGGCGCCGGGATTCAGGATTTCACTTCAGGCCTGTTCCTCGCAGCACCTCGACGCACCGGCAAAAGCACCTTTTTGCGCGAAGACTTGATCCCGGAGTGCCAGTTGCGGGGTTGGCTGACGGTGTATGTCGATCTCTGGGCTGACAAAGAAAAAGACCCCGCGGAGTTGATTGCCAGCGCGATTGCTGCGGCTCTGGTGCCCTATGAAAAGGGCATTCGCAAGCTGGCCAAGAACATTGGAATCGAGAAACTAAGCTTCCTGCGTACCTTGTCCTGGGACTTCAGCAAGCCACAATTGCCGGTTGGCGCGACGCTGACCCAAGCCTTGGAGTTGCTCCACAGCGCAGCCGAAAAGCCCGTCGTGCTGGTGATTGATGAAGCGCAGCACGCACTGACCACCGAGCCTGGTATCAACGCGATGTTCGCGTTGAAAGCTGCCCGGGATCAGCTCAACCAGGGCCGTGACGAGGAGGGCAGTGGCTTGCGCCTGGTATTCACTGGCTCCAATCGCGACAAGCTTGCGCATTTGGTCCTCGGTAAAAGCCAGCCATTCTTCGGCTCCAGCATTACCCCGTTCCCTTTGCTCGGCAAAGAGTTTACCCAGGCCTACACCCTGCACCTCAACGCGCATTTGGCCAAAACCAATCAGTTCAACGCGGCGGACATCGACGAAGCCTTTGAACTGGTCGGCCGGCGCCCGGAGATGCTGCGTACCATCATCGGCGAAGTGGCGCTGGAGTTGGGCGAGGCGAGCAACCTGGGCCAACTGCTGCACAGCCGCGCCGAACTGTTGCGTGCCGGCGTGTGGACCGAATTTGAAAGCGCGTGGAACAACCTCACCATTCCCCAGCGTGCTGTGTTGGAGGTGATGGTGGTGCGTTCGCAGAACAACGAGCCTTTTGCGCCGTTTACCGACAGTACACTCACGGCGGTCAGCAAGGCACTGGAGGACATGGGCAGCGACGTGGTGCCGGGCACCCAGACCATTCAGGCCTGTATCGATGCCTTGCGTGACAAAGAGCTAGTGTGGAAGTCGAGTCGCGGCGGGTATGCCCTGGAAGACAAATCCTTTGGCGATTGGCTGCTGCACAGAAGCCGTACAGCGAATTCAAAGACACCATAAATCAAATGTGGGAGCTGGCTTGCCTGCGATAGCGGTAGATCAGGCAGTACAGCGTTATCTGACAAACCGCCATCGCAGGCAAGCCAGCTCCCACAGGGGATTGGTGGTGTGGCTTACTTTTTTACCAGCGCCGAACACGCCGCCTTGAAGGCCTCATGCTGATACTTGTTCAGCGAGGCCGGCAGGGCAAAATCGTGCTTTTTGTTCTGCGCATTGATGGTCTGCGGCGACAGCAATGCCACCTCAACACCGTCGAGCAACTGAAACACCCCTTCAATCTTGAACGTGGTCGGGCCACCGGCGAATTCGCCTTTCTTGCTGCGCTTCTTGATCGCGATGCGGGTGATGGCGTTTTCTTGCACAAAGGCCTTCACCTGGGCGGCGAAGGCTTTGACGTTGGCTGCCTCATCGTCGTCATCGAGGGCGATTTTCTTGATGGCCAGCGCCACGTGGGTCAGCGCCTGGTTGTCCAGGGAGGCGACGGCGATGATGGCTTCGCTGCCTTTGATTTCGATGCCGCAGATAGTCATGGATAGCCTGGTTTCAGAGAAAAAGTGACGGGATTGTCGCTTATTCCTGCCCGATCGACTCCAAAAACTCCGACCGCTCATCACTCATTCGCGCCAGGCAGTCATTCTGTTGAATCGCGTAGTCCTTGCTGCCATTCACCGCCGGGAAGGTGTCCACCGCGCAATCGGCATCGCGCAGTTTTTCCCATTTCTGCTGGGCATCCTTCAGACGAGCGGTAATATCGGCCAGTTGCGACTTGTTGCTGCCATAGGTCGAACCCATGCGTTCCAGCAAGCCCTGGTAGTTATCCTTGAGCAATTGCTCGGCGGTGGTTTTGTTATAGGTGGCGCATTCCAGGGTTTGTTTGTCGTTTTCGATGCCATCGCAGGGCGTGCTGTCGGTGTCTTCAGCGGCGTGTACGCCGGTTGCGATGAGTGCCAAAGCCAGGAAAATCGATTTCATTGCGCCGTCTCATATCAGGTGATGAGCAAATTCTGGCTCAAGCGTGGGACAAAGAACAGCCACCTGTCAGCTATGTCATGTAGGCCTTTGTCGCTGATTGACGCTTTCGGCAATTCCCCTGTCGTTTTTGCACCCAGCTCCGTCGGCCCCTGAGCATATGCTGGCCCCAAAGCGCCGGCAGACGATTCGGCGCATGAATCGCCAATAAGGGGACGCCTGATGAGCCCAGCCGAGTTGCACGCCGACAGCATCGTTATCGACGGTCTGATTATTGCCAAGTGGAACCGCGACCTGTTCGAAGACATGCGCAAAGGTGGCCTCACCGCCGCTAATTGCACGGTGTCGGTGTGGGAAGGCTTCCAGGCCACGATCAACAACATCGTTGCCAGCCAGACCCTGATCCGTGAAAACAGCGACCTGGTGATCCCGGTGAAAACTACCGCCGACATTCGCCGTGCAAAAGAGCAGGGCAAGACCGGCATCATCTTCGGCTTCCAGAACGCCCATGCGTTTGAGGACCAACTCGGCTACGTCGAGATCTTCAAGCAGCTCGGCGTGGGTGTGGTGCAGATGTGCTACAACACCCAGAACCTGGTCGGCACCGGTTGCTACGAGCGTGACGGCGGGCTGTCGGGCTTTGGTCGTGAGATCGTCGGTGAGATGAACCGTGTCGGCATCATGTGCGACTTGTCCCACGTCGGTTCCAAGACCAGCGAAGAAGTCATCCTCGAATCGAAAAAGCCGGTGTGCTACTCCCACTGCCTGCCGTCGGGCCTTAAAGAGCACCCGCGCAACAAGTCCGATGAAGAGCTCAAGTTCATCGCCGACCATGGCGGTTTTGTCGGCGTGACCATGTTCGCGCCGTTCCTGGCCAAGGGCATCGATTCGACCATCGACGACTACGCCGAAGCCATCGAATACACCATGAACATCGTCGGCGAAGACGCCATTGGCATTGGCACCGACTTCACCCAGGGCCATGGCCAGGATTTCTTTGAAATGCTGACCCATGACAAAGGCTACGCCCGCCGTCTGACCAGCTTCGGCAAGATCATCAACCCGCTGGGCATCCGCACCGTGGGCGAGTTCCCCAACCTCACCGAGACCCTGCTCAAACGCGGCCACAGCGAGCGCGTGGTGCGCAAGATCATGGGCGAGAACTGGGTCAATGTCTTGAAAGACGTCTGGGGCGAATAAGCCACCGCATTTCTCCCCCGGCCGTTCGCATCGGGGGCACACCTAAGAATTTTCTGGAGTTAAGTTTCCATGGCCAAAATCGCCCCGCAATTGCCTATCGAAGTCGACAGCGAAACCGGTGTCTGGACCTCCGACGCCCTGCCAATGCTGTATGTGCCACGGCATTTCTTCGTCAACAACCACATGGGCATTGAAGAAGTGCTGGGCGCCGACGCCTACGCCGAAATCCTCTACAAGGCCGGCTACAAATCTGCCTGGCACTGGTGCGAAAAAGAAGCTGAATGCCACGGCCTGGAAGGCGTTGCAGTGTTCGAGCATTACATGAAGCGCCTGTCGCAACGCGGCTGGGGCCTGTTCAAGATCCAGGACATCGACCTCGACAAAGGCACCGCCAGCGTCAAGCTCGAACACTCGGCGTTTGTCTACGTGTACGGCAAGGTCGGGCGCAAAGTGGACTACATGTTCACCGGTTGGTTTGCCGGTGCCATGGACCAGATTCTGCAGGCGCGCGGCAGCAAGATTCGCACCGTAGCCGAGCAAGTTTACGGAGGCTCCGAAGAGGGCCACAACGACGGCCTGTTCACCGTCAAGCCGTTGTAAGTCGAGGAACCGTGCCATGGCTTTCGAAGCAATGTTTGCGCCGATCCAGATCGGCAAACTGACCATCCGCAACCGCGTGCTCAGTACCGCCCACGCCGAGGTGTATGCCACCGACGGCGGCATGACCACCGACCGCTATGTGAAGTACTACGAAGAGAAAGCCAAGGGCGGTATCGGCCTGGCGATCTGTGGCGGCTCCTCGGTGGTGGCCATCGACAGCCCGCAGGAATGGTGGAGTTCGGTGAACCTGTCCACCGACCGCATCATCCCGCACTTCCAGAACCTGGCCGACGCCATGCACAAGCATGGCGCCAAGATCATGATCCAGATTACCCACATGGGCCGTCGCTCGCGCTGGGACGGCTTTAACTGGCCAACCCTGATGTCGCCGTCCGGCGTGCGTGAGCCGGTGCACCGTGCTACCTGCAAGACCATCGAGCCGGAAGAAATCTGGCGCGTGATCGGCAACTACGCCAGCGCCGCCAAGCGCGCCAAGGCCGGTGGCCTGGACGGTGTCGAACTGTCCGCGGTGCACCAGCACATGATCGACCAGTTCTGGAGCCCGCGGGTCAACAAGCGTACCGACGAATGGGGCGGCACCTTCGAGGGCCGCATGAAGTTCGGCCTGGAAGTACTCAAGGCCGTGCGCGCCGAGGTCGGTGACGACTTCTGCGTGGGCATGCGCCTGTGTGGTGACGAGTTCCACCCGGACGGCTTGTCCCACGAGGACATGAAGCAGATCGCCAAGTATTACGACGACACCGGCATGCTCGATTTTATCGGCGTGGTGGGCTCGGGTTGTGACACCCACAACACCCTGGCCAACGTGATCCCCAACATGAGCTACCCGCCGGAGCCGTTCCTGCACCTGGCGGCCGGTATCAAGGAAGTGGTCAAGGTTCCGGTGCTGCACGCGCAGAACATCAAGGACCCGAACCAGGCCACGCGCATTCTGGAAGGCGGCTATGTGGACATGGTCGGCATGACCCGTGCGCACATCGCCGACCCGCACCTGATCGCCAAGATCAAGATGGGCCAGATCGACCAGATCAAACAATGCGTCGGCGCCAACTACTGCATCGACCGCCAATACCAGGGCCTGGATGTGTTGTGCATCCAGAACGCCGCGACCTCCCGTGAATACATGGGCGTGCCGCACATCATCGAGAAATCCACCGGGGCCAAACGCAAAGTCGTGGTGGTGGGTGCCGGTCCTGCCGGGATGGAAGCCGCGCGGGTCGCGGCCGAACGTGGCCACGACGTGACCCTGTTGGAGAAGAAAGAGTTTATCGGCGGGCAAATCACCACCGCCTCCAAAGCCCCGCAGCGTGACCAGATTGCTGGTATCACCCGCTGGTTCCAGCTGGAGTTGGCGCGCTTGAAAGTCGACCTGCGCCTGGGCGTGGCGGCGGATGCCGAGACCATCCTGGACCTGCGGCCTGACATCGTGGTGCTGGCCGTCGGCGGGCATCCGTTTATCGAGCAGAACGAACATTGGGGCGCCGCTGAAGGCCTGGTAGTCAGCAGTTGGGACGTGCTCGACGGCAAAGTCGCGCCGGGCAAGAACGTGTTGGTGTACGACACCATCTGCGAGTTCACCGGCATGTCGGTGGCCGACTTCCTGGCCGACAAAGGCAGCCAGGTGGAAATCGTCACCGACGACATCAAGCCAGGCGTGGCGATTGGCGGTACGTCGTTCCCGACTTACTACCGCAGCATGTACCCCAAAGAAGTGATCATGACCGGCGACATGATGCTGGAAAAGGTCTACCGCGAGGGCGACAAGCTGGTGGCCGTGCTGGAGAACGAATACACCGGCGCCAAGGAAGAACGTGTGGTTGACCAGGTAGTGGTCGAGAACGGCGTGCGCCCGGACGAGGCCATTTACTACGGGCTCAAGGAAGGTTCGCGCAACAAGGGCCAGATTGATGTTGAAGCCTTGTTCGCGATCAAGCCGCAGCCGTGCTTGAGCGAGGCGGGTGACGGGTACTTGCTGTTCCGCATTGGTGACTGTGTGGCGCAGCGTAATACCCACGCCGCTATCTATGACGCCCTGCGCTTGTGCAAGGATTTCTAGGCAACCACCGAACCACTGTGGGAACCGGTCAATGTGGGAGCCGGGCTTGCCCGCGATGCAGGCGACTCGGTCTTGAGTGACACCGAGGCGATGCCATCGCAGGCAAGCCAGCTCCCACCTTTATCCGGTTCCCATGCAAGACCTGTGTGGTCTTTGGGAGCTTCACCATGTTGAACACCTTGCTTCCTATTCTCTTGTTTGCAGCCATCGGCCTCGCCGCCCTAGGCGCCCTGCGCCGGGTGAACATGTGGCGCCGTGGCCGCGCGTCCAAGGTTGACTTGCTGGGCGGCCTGCTGGCCATGCCCAAGCGCTACATGGTCGACCTGCACCACGTGGTCGCCCGCGACAAATACATCGCCAACACCCACGTCGCCACCGCCCTGGGCTTTGTGCTGTCGGCGTTGCTGGCCATTTTGGTGCACGGTTTTGGCCTGCATAACCGTATCCTCGGCTATGCCTTGCTGCTGGCCTCGGTGCTGATGTTTGTCGGCGCCACCTTCGTCTATCTACGTCGGCGCAACCCGCCATCACGCCTGTCGAAAGGCCCGTGGATGCGCCTGCCGAAAAGCCTGATGGCGTTCTCGGTCAGCTTCTTCCTGGTGACCTTGCCGGTGGCCGGGATTCTGCCCGCCGACTTCGGCGGCTGGCTGCTCGCCGCGCTCTTGAGCCTGGGCGTGCTGTGGGGCGTAAGCGAAATGTTCTTCGGCATGACCTGGGGCGGGCCGATGAAGCACGCCTTCGCCGGTGCCCTGCACTTGGCCTGGCACCGCCGCGCCGAGCGTTTTGGTGGCGGCCGCTCTACAGGTTTGAAGCCGCTCGACCTCAGCGATAAAACCGCGCCATTGGGCGTGGAAAAACCCAAGGATTTCACCTGGAACCAACTGCTCGGCTTCGACGCCTGCGTGCAGTGCGGCAAGTGCGAAGCGGCGTGCCCGGCGTTCGCCGCCGGCCAGCCGCTGAACCCGAAAAAACTCATTCAGGACATGGTGGTCGGCCTGGCCGGTGGCACCGATGCCAAGTTCGCCGGCAGCCCTTATCCAGGTAAACCGATTGGCGAGCACGGCGGCAACCCGCACCAGCCGATCGTCAACGGCTTGGTTGATGCCGAAACCCTGTGGTCGTGCACCACCTGCCGCGCTTGCGTGGAAGAGTGCCCGATGATGATCGAGCACGTCGATGCCATCGTCGACATGCGCCGCCACCTCACCCTGGAAAAAGGCGCCACGCCGAACAAGGGCGCCGAAGTCCTGGAAAACCTGATCGCCACCGACAACCCCGGCGGCTTCGCACCGGGCGGTCGCCTCAACTGGGCAGCGGACCTGAACTTGCCGTTGCTCAGCGAAAAAGGCAGCAGCGACGTGCTGTTCTGGGTCGGCGACGGCGCTTTCGACATGCGCAACCAACGCACCTTGCGCGCCTTCGTCAAAGTGCTGAAAGCGGCCAAGGTCGACTTTGCAGTACTGGGCCTGGAGGAGCGCGACAGCGGTGACGTCGCTCGCCGCCTGGGTGATGAGGCCACGTTCCAATTGCTCGCCACACGCAACATCCAGACCCTGGCCAAGTACAGCTTCAAGCGTATCGTCACCTGCGACCCGCACAGCTTTCACGTGCTGAAAAACGAATACGGCGCCTTCAACGGTAATTATGTCGTGCAGCACCACAGCACCTTCATGGCCGAGCTGATCGGTGAAGGCGCGCTGAACCTGGGCCAGCACAAGGGCAACAGCGTGACCTACCACGACCCTTGTTACCTGGGCCGTTACAACGGCGAATACGAGGCGCCGCGCCAAGTGCTGCGGGCGTTGGGCATTGAGGTCAAGGAGATGCAACGCTCGGGCTTCCGTTCGCGCTGCTGCGGCGGCGGTGGCGGCGCGCCGATCACCGATATTCCCGGCAAGCAGCGGATCCCGGATATGCGCATGGATGACATCCGCGAAACCGGCGCCGAGCTGGTGGCCGTGGGTTGTCCACAATGCACCGCGATGCTTGAGGGCGTGGTCGAGCCGCGCCCCCTGATCAAGGACATCGCTGAACTGGTCGCCGACGCGTTGCTTGAAGACGCCGCACCCGGCAAGGCACCTATCAAGCGTCAACCTGCGGAGGTGCACTGATGAGCGACATTATCCGCCGCGACCCACGGGCCGAATGGATCGCCCGCAACCGCCTGCACCCGTTGCACGCCGCCATGCAACCGCTGCAACACAGTTGGATGGGGCCGAACGGCGTCATCCGCAAAAATGTACATGGCGTGGGTTTTATCGGCCCCAACGGCATCAAGCGTATCGACCGCAGCGGCGCCCAGCAGGGCGGCGCGGCCAAGCGCACGGCGGCGGTGCAAGTGCAGTTGCCGTTGCACCAGGTGCCAGCGCCGGCGTTCTACATCAACGTGGTGCCGGACATGGTTGGTGGCCGCCTGAGCAGCCACGACCGCGATTTGCTCGGCCTGGCCCGGCAACTGGCCGGCAGCGACGGTGCAGTGCTGGCGGTGGTGTTTGGCGAGCACAAAGAAAGTGCTTTTGCCACGGCGGGCGTCGATCGCCTGCTGGTGCTGGAAGGCCACGAATTCGAGGGTTATTCACCGGAGCAACGCGTCCAGGGCCTGCGGGCTGTGGATAACCAGTTCAACCCGCGCCATTGGTTGCTGCCCGACAGCCGCAGTGGCGGCGGTGAATTGGGCCGGCGTTTTGCCGCGAGCCTCAAGGAGCGCCCGGCCACACGCGTCTGGCAGATCAAGGGCGAGGAGTGCATCGGTCGCGCCGGTGCGGGCCAGGAGGATTTGGCCCGGCCACTGCCGCGCCTGATTCTGGCAGCGGTGGAATGCGCCGAGCCGGTCAGCGAAACCCGTCACGAAGTCTTGCCCGTGGAGTTATCCACAGCCTTGGCGCGCAGCCTGCCGCGCATCGAGGATCTCGGCGCAGTGGCGGTGGACCCAGGGGCGATTCCGATGGCCGAGGCGGAGTTTATTTTCTCTGGCGGCAATGGCGTAAAAGATTGGGCACTGTTCCACCAGACCGCCGCCGCCTTGGGCGCCACCGAAGGTGCGTCACGGGTGGCAGTGGATGATGGCTTTATGGCGCGTGATCGTCAGGTCGGTGCCAGCGGTACTTGGGTGACGGCACGGGTGTATGTGGCTGTGGGTATTTCCGGGGCGATCCAGCACCTGCAAGGCATCGGTGCCTGCGACAAGGTGGTGGCAATCAACCTCGACCCTGGCTGCGACATGATCAAGCGTGCCGACTTGTCGGTGATCGGCGAAAGCGCCGCGATTCTGCAAGCCTTGATCGAGGCGGTGCAGGTGTACCGCAACGGCGCCAAGCGCGACGCAGCCTAGGGACATGACCATGACCACGAATGTAATCAGCCTGGTGTCAATCGGCGCCCACCCGACCTCCGGCCGCCCACGCCGTGCGGAGCAGGATGCACGCGCCGTCGAGCTGGGCCTGCAGCTGGCTGGGGATAAGTTGCAAGTGTTGCATGCCGGTGACGTTAACGAGCCGACGTTGCGCAGCTACCTGGGCATGGGCCTGCCGCAATTGCATGTGCTGGAACAACCGGCGGGCAGCGACGCCTTGCCGGTGCTCAGTGATTATCTGCGCGAGACTGGCGCCCACGTAGTGCTCACCGGCAGCCAGGCGGAAACCGGCGAAGGCTCAGGCATGTTGCCGTTTCTTTTGGCCGAGCAATTGGGTTGGCCATTGATAGTCGGGCTGGCGCAAGTGGAATCTATCGATGGCGGCATTGCCCATGTGCTGCAAGCCTTGCCGCGCGGGCAGCGGCGGCGCCTGAAGGTGCGCCTGCCGTTTCTGGCGACTGTGGATAACGCCGCGCCCAAACCACGGCAAAGCGCCTATGGCCCGGCGCAACGCGGTGAACTGGCGGCCCATGAGGTCGAAATCGAGACGGACGAGTTACTCGCAGACGCAGTGTTGCAACCGGCCAAGCCCCGGCCCAAGCGCCTCAAGGTGATTAAGGCCAAGAGCGGCGCGGACCGGATGAAGGCGGCGACCGCCAAGGCCAGCGGCGGCGGTGGGCAAGTGCTCAAAGGTCTTAGCCCCGAGGCGGGCGCGGAAGCGATTCTGAAGCTACTCATTGAAGAAGGCGTGGTGCGCTGATTACCTGTGGGAGCTGGCTTGTGTGGGAGCTGGCTTGCCTGCGATACAGGCACCTCGGTCTGACTGATGGACCGAGGTGCCTGTATCGCAGGCAAGCCAGCTCCCACAGAAAGCTCGCCCGCCACACTGTCTTTACGATGCATCGTTGGATTACCCACAATCCCTGTTGATCCGCCTGTGGATAACCTGTTCGCGGTTGTCCACACCCCCGGCTAATCAAGCCCTGCAGCCCTCTGTACGAAAAACAACCAGGCTAACTGACGGTTTTGCTTGGGTTTTTTCCTGGATAAGTTTGAAACCCTGCACAAACTTGCCCCCAAAGTCTGTTGGCGCTTCTGTGGATAAGATGTTCGCTACTGGCTGTGAGCCTTATAAATAAAGGCTTTCAGTGGCGTGGTCAAAATATGATCAATTTGGCTTATTGGCTCGCTGAAACCCCTGGATGCCCCGATTTGTGAAGGTTTGACGCGGTTTTCCACAACGCCGGCGAAGTTGCCCCCAAAGTCTGTTGGTGCTTCTGTGGATAAGGTGTTCGCGTACTGCTGCAGGCCACGTATTAAGAGGCTTTCAAGGGGTTGATCAATAAGTGATCAGGTGTGGCTAAAACCGCACGACTTGAATAAGTCACGGATTTTCTTCAGTTAATTTAGAGGGCCGGGCACACTTGCCCACAATTGCTGTGGGTGGCTTTGTGGATAAGTTGTTGGGCGAAGGCTGGAGGGTAGATCGGCAAAGGGCTGTAAGGGGGGTGATCATTATTTGAACAGTGACCAATATACATGTGGGAGCAGGCAAGCCAGCTCCCACAGTTTGATCTTTGGTGTGTCAGCTATTCGTGCGCCGCTACACCCTTAAGGTAAGGCGCTGGCGCCGCGCCCAGGTTGTTCAACAAACGCTCGCTGTACCAATCGACAAAGTTCACCACACCAAACTCATAGGTCTTGGAGTACGGCCCTGGTTGGTACGCGGTGGAGTTAATCCCGCGCTGGTTTTCTTCGGCGAGGCGGCGGTCCTGGTCATTGGTGGCGTCCCAGACCTGGCGCATACGCTCCACGTCGTAGTCCACACCTTCGACGGCGTCCTTGTGCACGATCCACTTGGTGGTGACCATGGTTTCCTGGGCGCTGATCGGCCACACGGTGAACACAATGATGTGGTCGCCCATGCAGTGGTTCCACGAATGCGGCAGGTGCAGGATGCGCATCGAGCCCAGGTCCGGGTTCTTGATGCGGCCCATGAGCTTGGCGCAGCCTTGCTTGCCGTCCAGGGTCATCGACACGGTGCCTTTGAGCAATGGCATGCGTACGATGCGGTTGCGCAGGCCGAAGCTGGCGTGGGCGTAAGGGATCTTTTCGGCGTCCCACGCAGCGGCGGAGGCGGCAACGTGGTCCTTGAAGGCCTGGTCGGCACGCGGGTCGGTGACGTCGTCCCATTCCAGCAGGGTTTTCAGCAGTTCCGGGTGCGACGCGTTGCAGTGGTAGCACTCGCGGTTGTTTTCCAGCACCAGCTTCCAGTTGGCCTTTTCGAACAAGGTGGTTTGAATCGCCACCTTGGTGTTCTCCATGTCGTAGGGTTCCATGTAGTGGTTCAGCGTCGACAGGAAGTCATCGATGGCCGGCGGGTTTTCGGCCAGGCTGATGAAGATGTAGCCGCCAGCCGTTTTCACGTTCACAGGCTTGAGGCCGTACTGCTTCATGTCGAAGTCGGCGCCCATCTCGGTGCCGGCGAACAACAGGCGGCCGTCCAGTTCGTAGGTCCACTGGTGGTAGTGGCAAACGAGCTTGGCGACCTTGCCCTTGTCGCTGGTGCACAGGCGCGAGCCCCGGTGGCGGCACACGTTATGGAAGGCATGCACCACGCCGTCGGCACCACGGATCACGATGATCGGGTTCTTGCCGATTTGCAGGGTGATGTAGTTGCCCTTGGTGGGGATCTCGCAGGTCATGCCGGCGATCAACCACTCTTTCTGGAAGATCTCCTGCATGTCGATATCAAACAACCGCTCATCAGAGTAGAACGGCTGCGGCAGCGAAAAAGTGCGCTCGCGCTCTTGCAGCATTTGCGCGGTGGCCTTGCGTGCGGGTTCCAGCGGATCGCCCAAGCTTAAGGTTGCGGTGACGTCCATCGTGTGTGTCCTCATGGCCATTCTGTGTGGCCGGCGAAAGTGGCTGATCAGGTTTTGCAGCAAGGCGTAAAGAAAGCGTAGTTGTTGGCAGCGAGTGTGGGGCCGCCGATGCGCCGAACCTTGTCCATTAACGACATGGCCCACTCTGATCCCGACGCGCAAGCCCCGTGGTATGGGGGCTGGTCGCGATAAGTATGTGAATGTCGCAGATAGGTAAATGGGCGGTTCCGGCGTTACGCAGAATCGCCACCATAAAGCCGAGCATCGGCAGTGGAGAGCAAGCATGTCCAACAATTTCCTGAACCCGGTAACCACCCAGACCTGGGCCAATGGTCGGCACATCGTCCGTTGCGTCAAAGTCATCCAGGAAACCTGGGACGTGCGCACCTTTTGCTTCATGGCCGACCAGCCGATCCTGTTCTTTTTCAAGCCGGGGCAGTTTGTGACCCTGGAGCTTGAGATCGAAGGCCAGCCGATCATGCGCTCGTACACCATTTCCAGTTCGCCGTCGGTGCCGTACAGCTTCTCGGTGACCATCAAGCGCGTGCCGGGGGGGCGGGTTTCCAACTGGCTGCACGACACCCTGCATGAAGGGCAAGAGCTGGCGGTGCACGGGCCGGTCGGGCTGTTCAATGCCATCGACTTCCCAAGCCCCAAAGTGCTGTACCTCAGTGGCGGTGTCGGCATCACGCCGGTGATGTCCATGGCGCGCTGGTTCTACGACACCAACGCGAATGTCGACATGACGTTTGTCCACAGCGCCCGTTCGCCCAAAGACATCATTTACCACCGCGAGCTGGAGCACATGGCGTCGCGGATCGACAACTTCAGCCTGCACCTGATCTGCGAAAAACACGGGCTGGGCGAGCCTTGGGCGGGTTATCGCGGTTACTTGAACCACAAGATGCTGGAATTGATGGTGCCGGACTTCCTTGAGCGCGAAGTGTTCTGCTGCGGCCCTACGCCGTACATGAGCGCAGTGAAACGCCTGCTGGAGGCCGCCGGCTTCGACATGACGCGCTATCACGAGGAGTCCTTCGGCGCCACGCCGCCGGAAGCCCGCGCCGATGCGGTGGAACAAGCCGAGCAAGCAGCGGACGCGCCAGAGATCGACCTGGCAGACCTGCATCAAGTGGAATTTATTGCCTCCGGCAAAAGCATCCGCGTGGCACCGGGCGAAACCGTGCACGCAGCCGCGGCCAAGCTTGGCCTGCTGATCCCTAAAGCGTGCGGCATGGGCATTTGTGGAACATGCAAGGTGATGAAGCTGGGCGGGGAGGTCGAGATGGACCACAACGGCGGGATCACCGAGGAAGACGAAGCCGAAGGCTACATCCTGTCGTGCTGCAGCGTGCCGAAGGGCGACGTGCGCATCGAGTTCTAATAGGGCGGGACGCGGAGCGTCCCTGGAGGCATTCCCACGCAGAGCGTGGGAACGAGCTGGTTGAGTGTCCACCCCCGATCATTCCCATGCTCCGCGTGGGAATGCAGCCCGTGACGCTCCGCGTCACAAAGTGCCCAGTATTCAAGCCATGCACATAGGGCGGGACGCGGAGCGCCCCAGGAGGCATTCCCACGCAGAGCGTGGGAACGAGCTGTTTGAGTGTCCCCGATCGTTCCCACGCTCCGCGTGGGAATGCAGCCCGTGACGCTCCGCGTCACAAAGTGCCCAGTATTCAAGTCATGCACATAGGGCGGGACGCGGAGCGTCCCTGGAGACATTCCCACGCAGAGCGTGGGAACGAGCTGGTTGAGTGTCCACCCCCCGATCATTCCCATGCTCCGCGTGGGAATGCAGCCCGTGACGCTCCGCGTCACAAAGTGCCCAGTATTCAAGTCATGCGCATAGAGCGGGACGCGGAGCGTCCCTGGAGGCATTCTCACGCAGAGAGGGGGCGGCGGGCACTAGTGCCACTGTTGAATTTCGATGAGCCCTTCCTGCCCTGCGTAATTGCGCGCACTGGAATACCGCCAGTGTTCGGCTAGGTCCACATATCCTCGTTTCACCGGGTTGTGGTGAATGTAATCAAGTTTCTGGTGCATCACCCCCTCGCTGTACACCAACTCAGCGTGTGCGCCTTCCTGCCAAAGTTGATAAGCCCGGTCTACCTTGTGCGCCCGTTTGCTGAACCGCAGGCGTTGTAATAAACGCTCTGCGCCTCGGCGCTGCAAATCATCAATGATGGTACGGGCGGTAAAGGATTTGAATTGGCTCACGCATTTGCCAAGGTCGGGAGCCTGAGCGACGAAGTGCAAGTGGTTTTCGAGAACGACGTAGCCGAAGAGATTCAGGGCGTGGTGGTTTTGTTGATATCGCCAGCAGTCCAAAAGATGACCAACGATGTAGTCACGGGTGAACAGCGGTAGCCACTCCATGACGGTGCAGGTGAGGAAGTGCGGCTTTTCGGGTTCGGTGATGACGTAGCGGCTTCTGCCCATGGATTCGTCCTTGAATCTGGGTGCGGCTTGGACGCAGAGCGTCCGGGGATGCATTCCCACGCATAGCGTGGGAACGATCATGTACATTCAGTTAATCGCGCCCGCGCGAGCGTGGGAGCGATCGGGTCAGCTTGGTTAGCGTGCGTATATCTGTATGGCGAACTGCTCACCTGACGCTGTCAGTTCAAAGGTTTTTTCGGTGATGACCAGGGTTCTTGAAGGCTCCCTGATGGTGTCACCGACTTTCGCCAGTTTCCTGAACTCATCCCAGCTCACAAACGTGGTGCTGAGACTGCCTTCCTGCAACGCTTTAGTGTTGTAGCATTGAACTTCCATGGTCTAACCCTCTGCTGGATTTCCGTTTCCGACCGATTATTCGGCAGGCAGTTGTGCCCGAAAGGTGGCCGCTGCAGCGGCGTTTTCCTTTCGGGTTCCAAGAGGCTAGACGATGAAAGTGGACTGTAATGCTGTCGGAAATACCAAATAACAGTCTCGGCAATGCGCCAGTATTCGTGAGGCTTAAGCGTTCATCACTTCCCTAATGTCTGCGGCTAATTCTCTTACGCGTTCTTCTTCGGTATCCCACGCACACATGAACCGTGCGCCACCTTTGCCAATGAATGTGTAGAAGCGCCAGCCCTTGGCCGTCAGCGCTGCGATGGCCGGTTCCGAGAGTTGCAGGAACACGCCGTTGGCCTGTACCGGGAACATCAGTTCCACGCCGGGAATGTCCGCCACCAGGCTGCTGAGCAATTGTGCGCATTGGTTGGCGTGGCGGGCGTGTTTGAGCCAGGCATCGTTTTCCAGCAGGCCCACCCATGGGGCGGAGAGGAAGCGCATTTTCGAGGCCAACTGGCCGGCCTGTTTGCAGCGGTAATCGAAGTCTTCAGCCAGTTTGTGGTTGAAGAACAGGATGGCTTCGCCTACTGCCATGCCGTTTTTGGTGCCGCCGAAACACAGTACATCCACACCGGCTTTCCAGGTCAGGTCGGCCGGCGAGCAGCCCAGGAACGCGCAGGCGTTGGAGAAGCGCGCGCCGTCCATGTGCAGGTTCAGGCCCAGCTCTTTGCAGGTGACGCTGATGGCGCGGATTTCTTCCGGGGTATAAACGCTGCCCACTTCCGTGGCTTGGGTGAGGGTGACCACGCGCGGTTTGGGGTAGTGGATGTCCTGGCGCTTGAGGGCGATCTCGCGGATCGATTCGGGCGTCAGCTTGCCGTTTTCGGTGCGGGCGGTGAGCAGCTTGGAGCCGTTGGAGAAGAACTCCGGCGCACCACATTCGTCGGTTTCGACGTGGGCGGTTTCCGAGCAAATCACGCTATGGTAGCTCTGGCACAGCGAAGACAGCGCCAGTGAGTTGGCCGCGGTGCCGTTGAAGGCGAAGAACACTTCACAGTCGGTTTCGAACAAATTGCGGAAACCGTCGGCGGCACGGTGGGTCCACTCATCGTCGCCGTAGGCGCGTTGATGGCCCTGGTTGGCTTGTTCCATGGCGGCCCAGGCTTCCGGGCAGATGCCGGAATAGTTGTCGCTGGCGAATTGTTGGCTATTGTCGGTCATGGCCCATTCCTGTGGTCGATGTTGGTGCGCACTGTAACCAAGATTGTCGCGGGTGCGCACGCACTGTAAATGCAAAGTCACTGGGGAATTATGCACGGTACACACACGTTGGCTGTCGGACGCGTCCGCGATGGCGCACTGGATCTGCTCAAGTGGCTGGCGCTGCTGAGCATGGTGCTCGACCACTTGCGTTATGTCGGTTTGAGCCTGGACGGCCTGTACGTGCCGGGGCGCCTGGCGTTTCCGTGGTTTTGCCTGGCGATTGCAGCCAATTTGCACCGGGTCGCCAATGCTCCCGTCACGGGCCAGTGGCGCTACCTGGGCTGGCTGTTGCTGTTCAGTGTGATCAGTGAAGTGCCCTACCGGATGTTTATCGAGGATGCCGATACATTGAACGTCTTGCCGACGTTGGCGCTGGGGTTGCTGGTTGCCCGAGGATGGCAGCAGAAGGTGCTTTTTGATCGAGGATTGGCGCTGATTGCCCTAGTCATCGCGGCGCTGTTTTCTGCCCAGCTGATGTTCGGGTTTTTCGGTGTGTTACTGCCGCTGGCGATGCTGCTGGTGTTTAACCGGCCATGGTATTTCAGCGTGTTGCCGGGTTTGGTCTGCGTGGCCGCCAATCAATGGCAGATTCTGCTCAATAGCGGCACGCCTGTGGCGCTTATGGGGTTGGCCGCTTGCCTGATTGCGCCCTTGGCGGGTTTGGTCTTGTTGCGACACGCCAAAAACGTCTCGCCACCGGCGATGCGCCGCTGGGCTTACGCGCTGTATCCGTTACATTTTTTACTTTTGTTGGGGGTTCGAAAGGCCATTGGCTGACATCGACTCGAGCCAACAAGGTGGGAACGGATGAGCCGCGTAGAAATCGCGCATTTTTTGTACGTCGCGCTCGAACCAATCTCGCAGCCACTGGCAATATTGAAGTGAAATAGCCTGCCTGTGCGTTGGGTTGAGGCTTTCGTCGGCAATACATTGCGCAGCCATCATTCCTGACATCAGCGCCTTGAGTACGCCATGAGAGGCGCCCGGGTCCAACCTGCTGGCTGCGTCTCCGATGATGAAATAGCCGTTACCCGCTGCCTGATCACAGATTGACCAAGTGACATCTGCCCCCCGGATCGTTCCTTCACAGGGTAAGTGTTCAAAACAGGCCGGAACAGCCGCCATCTTCGGTGATTTATCTTGCATAAAGCGCAGTCTCGTCCAGTGATAAAGCTGCTGGCCGATATGAGCGGTCCAATACCAGCCCGATGGGTCTGCGAAGATGCCGAGCGTATTTTCCTGGACTGTTCCTCGCTTATAGCCATACACGGCGGTCAGCGGGGGCGAGCAGCGACGCGATGTCAGCCTTAATTGGCGAGCCAGCCAACCGTGAGCGCCACTGGCATCAATAAGGTGCCTGCAAAACAGTTGCCCGGCCTGGGTCTGGAGGCCCACCACTCGATCCCTTATCTGCAACACGGTCTTTGCCTGGCAGGGTTGCAGGACGTGGACACCTGACGCGGCTGCTCGATCCAGCAGCAACCCGTCCAGCATTGCTCGGGGAATCTGAAACCCCCGCCAAGGTCCGTTTTGGTCTTGCCCGAAAGGCACAAAGTGTCGTTCAGTGTCCCACCTCACCCAAGTACCCGCAGGCCGGACGAAGGCGTCGCCGCGGATTTTTTCAGCCACACCCAGTTGCTGAAGCAGAGGCTCTATGCCGGGGTGCAGGGTTTCACCCGGGCGGTGGCGCGGAAAAGACAGGCGCTCAATCAGTGCCACTTTCAAGCCCTGTTGAGCGCAGCAAATGGCCGCCGAGCAACCCGCCGGGCCGGCACCTATTATGATCACGTCATAGCGGCCTGCGCTGTCGGGCGTTGCCATGCTGAATGTGTCGATAAACCAATTTCCAGGTGTGGTGCTCAATGAAAGTTTGACGCGCCGGAAAGCATCGATTCGCCGTTGATATTCCTGCGAGTCGACTTTGCCTGTGAGTGCCAATGAGAACTTCCCGTTCAGCGCGTTCTCTGTGTAGTCGGTATAGAAGTAAGTTTCGTACGCTCTATGGGGCGCGTAATTGGCGACGTATTTTTTTGGAGCGGGTACGCCATCCCACGGGAAACCGGCACTTTTGCCGATCTCCTGATCCAGCATTGGTTTTACGGTCGGACCCGCCCCGACGTTTGGTGGATAGGCTTGTGCTGAGTCTGATGCAACTGCAGGCCAGAATGAACTCAACGCTGCGCAGAGCTTGGCATCCTCGGGGAATGGGCTGCCCAGCCTGTAGGCTGCCAGGTGCGCCACGCTGCCCAATTCGGGGTCAGTCGTCACAAGGCCAACATCCCAGCCTGGCGCGAATATCCCTGCGCTCGCATCGGGAAGGCACCACGCGCACCGTGCAGGTGTAACGCTTTGCGTCAGCGGCGTGGCCAGGTTGGGCGAAGAGTCGAGCGCCATGCCCGCGTTCCTCAACGGTGTAGGGCGTTCAATCTGTTGGACTGAACAGTGAAAGCGTCGAATACATGAGCTGGCGCTGTTTGAGTGGCAAGCGTAGCCAAGTTTTCAGGCGTGTGAGGCTTAAAGTGTCAGGTTTCTGTTTCTAAATCTTCAGGCGGCCCGAGCCATCTGCGTGTTTTATCGCCCACCCGCGAAGCCATGTCGTAAACGCACCTTTGCGTGGCGTGCGTAGGCATTTGACCTCGCTGCGCCAGCCCTACCATCGCATCAAAGGGCCCTGCGAGGGCCTCAACAATACGAAAGGCTGGGAGAGACGCGATGTTCAGCAAAAAAGACCAGATCCAAGGGTATGACGACGCATTGCTGGCGGCGATGAATGCCGAGGAGCAGCGTCAGGAAGACCATATCGAGCTGATCGCGTCAGAGAACTACACCAGCAAACGCGTCATGGAAGCCCAGGGCAGCGGCCTCACCAACAAATACGCCGAAGGCTACCCAGGCAAGCGCTACTACGGCGGCTGCGAGCATGTGGACAAGGTTGAAGCCCTGGCCATCGAGCGCGCCAAACAACTGTTCGGCGCTGATTACGCCAACGTGCAGCCACACTCCGGTTCGTCCGCCAACAGCGCGGTGTACCTGGCGCTGATCAATGCCGGTGACACCATCCTGGGCATGAGCCTGGCCCACGGCGGCCACTTGACCCACGGCGCCAAAGTGTCGTCCTCGGGCAAGCTGTACAACGCCGTGCAGTACGGCATCAACACCGATACCGGTTTGATCGACTATGACGAAGTTGAGCGCCTGGCCGTCGAATGCCAGCCGAAAATGATCGTGGCCGGTTTCTCCGCTTACTCCAAGACCCTCGATTTCCCGCGCTTCCGTCAGATCGCCGACAAGGTTGGCGCACTGCTGTTCGTCGACATGGCCCACGTCGCCGGCCTGGTTGCCGCGGGCCTGTACCCGAACCCGCTGCCTTACGCCGATGTGGTCACCACCACCACCCACAAAACCCTGCGCGGCCCACGTGGCGGTTTGATCCTGGCCAAGGCCAACGAAGCCATCGAGAAGAAACTCAACGCTGCCGTGTTCCCCGGCGCCCAGGGCGGCCCGCTGATGCACGTTATCGCCGGCAAGGCCGTGTGCTTCAAGGAAGCGCTGGAGCCCGGTTTCAAGGCTTACCAACAACAGGTGATCGACAACGCCCAGGCCATGGCAGACGTGTTTATCAAGCGCGGCTACGACGTGGTGTCCGGCGGCACCGATAACCACCTGTTCCTGGTTAGCCTGATCCGCCAGGGCCTCACCGGCAAAGACGCGGACGCTGCCCTCGGCCGCGCCCACATCACCGTCAACAAGAACGCCGTGCCGAATGACCCGCAGTCGCCGTTCGTGACCTCGGGCCTGCGCATCGGTACCCCGGCGGTGACCACGCGGGGTTTCAAGGTGCCGCAATGCATCGAGCTGGCCGGCTGGATCTGCGACATCCTCGACAACCTCGGCGACGCCGATGTCGAGGCCAACGTGGCCAAGCACGTGTCTGCCCTGTGCGCTGATTTCCCGGTTTATCGCTGAGCGCGGTTTTGGAGTAATGACTATGCAACGCTACTCGGGCTTCGGCCTCTTCAAGCACTCACTCAGCCACCACGAAAACTGGCAGAAGATGTGGCGCACGCCCACACCGAAAAAGGTCTACGACGTGGTTATTGTCGGCGGCGGCGGGCATGGTCTGGCGACGGCTTACTATTTGGCCAAAGAGCACGGCATCACCAACGTGGCCGTGGTCGAGAAAGGCTGGCTGGGCGGCGGTAACACCGCGCGCAACACCACCATCGTGCGTTCCAACTACCTGTGGGACGAGTCGGCGCACCTGTACGAACACGCGATGAAACTGTGGGAAGGCCTGTCCCAGGACCTGAACTACAACGTGATGTTCTCCCAGCGTGGCGTCTACAACCTGTGCCACACCCTGCAAGACATCCGGGACTCCGAGCGTCGCGTGAGCGCCAACCGCCTCAACGGCGTGGACGGCGAGTTGCTCAACGCCAAACAAGTGGCCGACGAGATCCCGTACCTCGACTGCTCAAAAAACACCCGCTACCCGGTACTCGGCGCCACCGTGCAACGGCGCGGCGGCGTAGCCCGCCACGATGCCGTGGCCTGGGGCTTCGCGCGCGCCGCTGACGCACTCGGCGTGGACCTGATCCAGCAGACCGAAGTGATCGGCTTTCGCAAGGAAAACGGCGTGTGCATTGGCGTCGAAACCAACAAGGGTTTCATCGGCGCCAAGCGCGTCGGTGTGGTCACTGCCGGTAACTCCGGGCACATGGCCTCGCTCGCCGGCTTCCGCCTGCCAATCGAATCCCACCCGCTGCAAGCGCTGGTGTCCGAGCCGATCAAGCCGATTATCGACAGCGTGATCATGTCCAACGCCGTGCACGGTTACATCAGCCAGTCCGACAAGGGCGACCTGGTGATCGGCGCCGGTATCGACGGCTACAACGGCTACGGCCAGCGCGGCTCGTACCCGGTAATCGAACACACCATCCAGGCCATCGTCGAGATGTTCCCGGTGCTGTCGCGGGTGCGCATGAACCGCCAGTGGGGCGGCATCGTCGACACCACGCCGGACGCCTGCCCGATCATCTCCAAAACCCCGGTGCCGAACATGTTCTTCAACTGCGGCTGGGGCACCGGCGGTTTTAAAGCCACTCCAGGCTCAGGCAACGTGTTTGCCGCCAGCCTCGCCAAGGGTGAAATGCACCCATTGGCAGCGCCATTCTCCATCGACCGTTTCCACAACGGTGCCTTGATCGACGAACACGGCGCTGCGGCCGTCGCCCACTAACAGGAGAAATTCCCTATGTTGCATATCTTCTGTCCTCACTGTGGCGAACTGCGCTCCGAAGAGGAATTCCACGCGTCCGGCCAAGCGCACATCCCGCGCCCGCTGGACCCGAACGCCTGCACCGATGAAGAGTGGGGCGACTACATGTTCTTCCGTGACAACCCACGCGGGCTGCATCACGAGCTGTGGATCCATGCCGCCGGTTGCCGTCAGTACTTCAACGCCACCCGCGACACCCTGACCTACGAAATTCTTGAAACCTACAAGATCGGCACCAAGCCGCAATTCACCGCCAAGGCTGCTGGAGAGAAGGTATGAGCCAGATCAATCGCCTGTCCAACGGTGGCCGCATCGACCGCAACAAAGCCCTGACGTTTACCTTCAACGGCCAGAGCTACAAGGGCTTTGAGGGCGACACCCTGGCCGCAGCCCTGCTGGCCAACGGCGTCGACATCATCGGCCGCAGCTTCAAGTACTCGCGCCCGCGCGGCATCTTTGCAGCGGGCGCCGAAGAGCCGAACGCGGTGCTGCAGATCGGCGCCACCGAAGCCACCCAGATTCCCAACGTGCGCGCCACGCAACAGGCGCTGTACCAAGGTTTGGTCGCCACCAGCACCAACGGCTGGCCGAACGTTAACAATGACGTGATGGGCATTCTTGGCAAAGTCGGCGGCAAGCTGATGCCGCCGGGGTTCTACTACAAAACCTTCATGTACCCGCAATCGTTCTGGATGACTTACGAGAAGTACATTCGTAAGGCTGCGGGCCTTGGCCGCTCGCCGACCGAGAATGACCCGGACACCTACGACAACTTCAACCGTCATTGCGACGTGCTGATTGTGGGTGCCGGCCCTGCTGGCCTGGCCGCGGCATTGGCCGCTGCGCGCAGCGGTGCCCGCGTGATTATTGCTGACGAACAGGAAGAATTCGGCGGCTCCTTGCTGGATTCGCGCGAAAGCCTCGACGGCAAGCCGGCGACCGAATGGGTTGCCAGCGTGATCGCGGAACTCAAAGCCCTGCCGGACGTGGTGTTGCTGCCGCGTGCCACCGTCAATGGCTACCACGACCACAACTTCCTGACCATTCACGAACGCCTCACCGACCACCTCGGTGACCGTGCGCCGATTGGCCAGGTGCGCCAGCGCATCCACCGTGTGCGTGCCAAGCGCGTGGTGCTGGCGACCGGTGCGTGCGAGCGTCCGTTGGTGTACGGCAACAACGACGTGCCGGGCAATATGCTCGCCGGTGCAGTCTCTACCTACGTGCGCCGCTACGGCGTGGCACCCGGCAAAAAACTGGTGCTGTCGACCAACAACGACCACGCCTACCGCGTCGCGCTGGACTGGCTTGATGCGGGCCTGCAAGTGGTCGCCGTGGCTGATGTGCGTCACAACCCACGCGGCGCCCTGGTGGAAGAAGCCCGCGCCAAAGGTATTCGCATCCTCACCGGCAGCGCCGTGATCGAAGCCCGTGGCAGCAAGCACGTGACCGCTGCACGCGTGGCGGCGATTGACGTCAAAGCACACAAAGTCACCAGCCCCGGCGAGTGGCTGGACTGCGACCTGGTGGCCAGCTCCGGCGGCTATAGCCCAGTGGTTCACCTGGCTTCGCACCTGGGCGGCAAGCCGACCTGGCGTGAAGACATCCTCGGTTTTGTGCCAGGCGAAGCCCCGCAAAAACGTGTGTGCGTCGGCGGTATCAATGGCGTCTACGGCCTCGGCGATTCCCTGGCCGATGGTTTTGAAGGCGGCGTGCGCGCAGCCAGCGAAGCCGGGTTTGCACCGGTGGAAGGCACGCTGCCAAAAGCCTTGAGCCGTCTGGAAGAGCCAACCCTGGGCATTTACCAGGTGCCCCATGACAAGCCGACCGCACGGGCGCCGAAGCAATTTGTCGACCTGCAAAACGACGTCACCGCTGCCGCCATTGAGCTGGCGACCCGCGAAGGGTTCGAGTCGGTCGAGCACGTCAAGCGCTACACCGCGCTGGGCTTCGGCACTGATCAGGGCAAGCTCGGCAACGTCAACGGCCTGGCCATTGCGGCCCGCTCGCTGAACGTGACCATCCCGCAGATGGGCACCACGATGTTCCGCCCCAACTACACGCCGGTGACCTTCGGCGCCGTGGCGGGCCGTCACTGTGGGCACATTTTTGAGCCGGTGCGCTATACCGCGCTGCAAGCCTGGCACGTTAAAAACGGCGCCGAGTTTGAAGATGTTGGCCAATGGAAACGCCCTTGGTACTTCCCGCGTAACGGTGAAGACCTGCACGCCGCCGTGAAGCGCGAATGCCTGGCGGTGCGCGACAGCGTCGGCCTGCTGGATGCGTCCACCCTGGGCAAGATCGATATTCAAGGCCCGGATGCCCGCGAGTTCCTCAACCGCATCTACAGCAACGCCTGGACCAAGCTCGACGTGGGCAAGGCCCGCTACGGCCTGATGTGCAAGGAAGACGGCATGGTCTTCGACGACGGCGTCACCGCCTGTCTCGCCGACAACCACTTCCTGATGACCACCACCACCGGCGGCGCCGCCCGCGTGCTGCAGTGGCTGGAAATCTACCAGCAGACCGAGTGGCCAGACCTCAAGGTGTACTTCACCTCGGTCACCGACCACTGGGCGACCATGACCTTGTCCGGCCCCAACAGCCGCAAACTGCTGGCCGAAGTCACCGACATCGACCTGGATAAGGACGGTTTCCCGTTCATGACCTGGAAAGAAGGCCTGGTTGGCGGCGTACCGGCGCGGGTGTTCCGTATCTCGTTTACCGGCGAGCTGTCGTACGAAGTCAACGTGCAGGCCGACTACGCCATGGGCGTACTCGAACAGATCGTCGCTGCAGGCAAGAAGTACAACCTGACCCCGTATGGCACTGAGACCATGCACGTACTGCGCGCCGAGAAGGGTTTCATCATCGTTGGCCAGGACACTGATGGCTCGATGACCCCGGACGACCTGAACATGGGCTGGTGCGTAGGCCGTACCAAACCGTTCTCGTGGATCGGCTGGCGTGGAATGAACCGTGAAGACTGCGTGCGTGAAGAACGTAAGCAGTTGGTGGGCTTGAAGCCGATTGACCCGAATGTATGGCTGCCGGAAGGCGCGCAGTTGGTGTTCGACCCTAAGCAGTCGATCCCGATGAAGATGGTCGGCCACGTGACCTCAAGCTATGCGCACAACTCGCTGGGTTATTCGTTTGCGATGGCGGTGGTCAAGGGCGGCTTGAAGCGCATGGGTGAGCGGGTGTTCTCACCGCAGGCGGATGGCAGCGTGATCGAGGCAGAGATTGTGTCCTCGGTGTTCTTCGACCCGAAAGGCGAGCGGCAGAACATCTGATAGACCGAGTCGCCTGCATCGCAGGCAAGCCAGCTCCCACATTTGGAATGCGTTCCCCTGTGGGAGCCGGGCTTGCCCGCGATGAGGCCAGAGCAGTCACCACAGAATTCAGAACAGGTGCTTTATGACAGCAGCCAATGTTTACCAACAACGCCCCACCACCGGCGCCAAGGCCGAGTCGTCGCTGCACCATGCCGACCTCGCCAGCCTGGTCGGCAAGGGCCGCAAGAACGCCGGCGTGACCGTGCGGGAAAAGAAACTCCTCGGCCACCTGACCATCCGTGGCGATGGCCATGACGCCGCGTTCGCCGCCGGTGTGCACAAAGCCCTCGGCATCGAACTGCCTGGTGCCTTGCAAGTGATCGTCAAAGGTGAAACCAGCCTGCAATGGCTCGGCCCGGATGAGTGGCTGTTGATCGTGCCAAGCGGTGAAGAGTTTGCCGCCGAACAAAACCTGCGCGCTGCCCTGGGTGAGCTGCATATCCAGATCGTCAACGTCAGCGGCGGCCAGCAGATCCTCGAACTCAGCGGCCCGAACGTGCGCGACGTGCTGATGAAGTCCACCAGCTACGACGTGCACCCTAATAACTTCCCGGTGGGCAAGGCGGTGGGCACGGTGTTCGCCAAGTCGCAGCTGGTGATCCGCCACACGGCTGAAGACACCTGGGAGCTGCTGATTCGTCGCAGCTTCTCGGATTACTGGTGGCTGTGGCTGCAGGATGCGTCCGCCGAATTTGGCCTTAATGTCGTTGCATAACGATCGTTCCCACGCTCTGCGTGGGAATGCATCCCGGGACGCTCCGCGTCCCAAGAGCGGACGCAGAGCGTCCATGGCGGCATTCCCACGCAGAGCGTGGGAACGATCAAGGAGTCACGCACAATGAGCCGCGCACCCGACACATGGATTTTGACCGCCGACTGCCCCAGCGTGCTCGGCACGGTGGACGCGGTCACCCGCTACCTGTTTGAGCAGGGCTGCTACGTCACCGAGCACCATTCGTTCGATGACCGTCTCTCGGGCCGGTTTTTTATCCGCGTGGAATTTCGTCAACCTGAGGGTTTTGACGAGCAAGCCTTCCGCGATGGCTTGGCCACGCGCGGTGAAGCCTTTGGCATGATCTTCGAGCTGACGGCGCCGAACTACCGGCCAAAAGTGGTGATCATGGTGTCCAAGGCCGATCACTGCCTGAACGATTTGCTCTACCGCCAACGCATCGGCCAACTGTCGATGGACGTGGTCGCGGTGGTGTCCAACCACCCTGATTTAAAACCTTTGGCCGACTGGCACCAGATTCCCTACTACCATTTCCCCCTCGACCCCAACGACAAACCGTCCCAGGAGCGTCAGGTGTGGCAAGTGATTGAAGAGACCGGCGCCGAACTGGTGATTCTTGCGCGCTATATGCAAGTGCTGTCGCCGGAGCTGTGCCGCAAGCTCGATGGCAAGGCCATCAACATTCACCACTCGTTGCTGCCTGGTTTCAAAGGCGCCAAGCCGTATCACCAGGCCTACAACAAGGGCGTGAAACTGGTGGGCGCCACGGCGCATTACATCAACAACGATCTGGATGAAGGCCCGATCATCGCCCAGGGTGTGGAGGTGGTGGATCACAGCCACTATCCCGAGGACTTGATTGCCAAGGGGCGTGATATTGAAGGGCTGACGTTGGCGCGTGCAGTGGGGTATCACATTGAGCGGCGGGTGTTTTTGAACGCCAATCGAACTGTCGTTCTTTAGATTGCTATCGCGGGCAAGCCCGCTCCCACATTTGATGTGTGAATACCTTTGAATGTGGGAGCTGGCTTGCCTGCGATGAGGCCATCAGCAACAACACAAGGAAACAGCATCTGTACCCGAGCACTTAAACGCGCTGCCTGCCTGGGCGACGCGGTTCCATAAAAACAACAGCGAGGTGAAAGCATGTCTGGTAATCGTGGTGTCGTGTATCTCGGCAACGGCAAGGTCGAAGTACAGAAAATCGACTATCCCAAAATGCAGGACCCCCGTGGCAGGAAGATTGAGCACGGCGTCATCCTGCGCGTGGTCTCCACCAACATCTGCGGCTCCGACCAACACATGGTGCGCGGCCGCACCACTGCCCAGACCGGCCTGGTACTGGGGCATGAAATCACCGGCGAAGTGATCGAGAAGGGCAGCGACGTCGAGAACCTGAAGATCGGTGACCTGGTGTCGGTGCCATTCAACGTGGCGTGCGGCCGCTGCCGCTCGTGCAAAGAACAACACACCGGCGTGTGCCTCACCGTCAACCCGGCCCGTGCCGGTGGCGCTTACGGCTACGTCGACATGGGCGACTGGACCGGCGGCCAGGCCGAATACGTGCTGGTGCCGTATGCCGACTTCAACCTGCTGAAACTGCCGGACCGCGACAAGGCCATGGAGAAAATCCGTGACCTGACCTGCCTCTCCGACATCCTGCCGACCGGCTACCACGGCGCCGTCACTGCCGGCGTTGGCCCAGGCAGCACCGTCTACATCGCAGGCGCCGGCCCTGTTGGCCTGGCCGCTGCCGCCTCCGCCCGTCTGCTCGGCGCAGCGGTAGTGATCATCGGCGACGTCAACCCGATCCGCCTGGCCCACGCCAAGGCCCAGGGTTTTGAAATTGCCGACCTGTCCAAAGACACCCCACTGCACGAACAAATCGCCGCCTTGCTGGGCGAGCCGGAAGTGGACTGCGCGGTAGACGCCGTAGGCTTCGAAGCCCGTGGCCACGGCCATGAAGGCGCCAAGGCCGAAGCACCGGCCACCGTGCTCAACTCGCTGATGGGCGTGGTGCGTGTGGCGGGCAAAATCGGTATCCCTGGGCTGTACGTTACCGAAGACCCAGGTGCTGTTGATGCTGCCGCGAAAATGGGCAGCCTGAGCATTCGCTTTGGGCTGGGCTGGGCCAAATCCCACAGCTTCCACACCGGGCAAACGCCGGTGATGAAGTACAACCGCGCACTGATGCAGGCGATCATGTGGGATCGCATCAACATTGCTGAGATCGTCGGTGTACAGGTGATCAGCCTGGATGACGCGCCGCGTGGGTACGGCGAATTTGATGCGGGCGTGCCGAAGAAGTTTGTGATTGATCCGCATAAGATGTTTAGCGCGGCGTAAGGCGATAGATAAGGGCGGCCCTGGGGTCGCCCTTTTTTTATCGCGAATCAGTCTGTGATAAATAACCAGCTGATAAACATACCGGCAAAGGATAGGTAGGTAACGAGTGTCGGTACGACCATCCAGCACTTGAGGTGCAGGGGGATTTTTTCAACGTCCTCAACAAGCACCATCCCTCGCCACTGAACCACTTTTGGGATAAGGATGACAAGGCCCATGGAAAATACGCGTTGAGGCCTTCCTTCAAAATGAGTATTCCGAAACGTGTGCCTGCATCCGACGATAAAGCTGCTGTACTGCAGGTAACTTTCTGCTGCGTCGAGCCTTGTGTACATGGCGCAAAAGGTGAGTGGAAAACTGAGAAACATCAAGAGGAGTGAGCCCATACCAAGGTAGCCCCAGAACATTTAATTACTCACAGTCTTATAGATAAAGTTGCCTGCGTCTTCGGCTAGCCCGCCCCCCAGCGCGCCCCCGGCAAGCCCGCCTGCGGCACCACCGATGATGGCACATGCCAAGGCTCCGGCGCCTGCCGTCGGTATACCAAAAACAATCATGCAGGAGCCAATCCCGATAGCTGCCCCTGCTTTACCCCCCCAATATGAGCCACCCATGGCACCCACCAGTTTGGCGCCGTCAACATATTTCGCTTTCGTGCACTCCTGTTCACGCCCAGTGGAGCATGCCTCCGTTATTTCCAGCGCTGCCGCCCCTACATCCAGCGCGATGCCAATGTAAGTACCTTTCTTCAATAGCTGGGAGGCCTTGGCTACACGCTTGACGGTCTCCTCGTACTTGCGAATCTCTCCATGATGCCAATAGCTCTTAGTGGAAATTCCCAGCATTTTCTTGATTGAACCTTCACTCTTCAACCCCGTACCAAAGCGCGCCATCCCCGAGAGTTGGGTATCGAGCCTCGCAAACAACGCCCTGCGTTTAACCAGAAAGTCATTCCTCGCACTCGCGGTGCCCTTCCTCAGGTACTGCCTATGCAGCTCATCGACTTCCTTGAGGGTGGCCTCGACTTGCGCCAGATGTTTGCTCCAGGCGCTACTGGCACTGCCAATGCCCAGGGACGCATGGGCCATGATGGCCTGTAACTGATCGTAGTTTTTGATCAGGAAATGATCCGTCGCGGAGTGTGCGAACAAAGCCTGTTTGATGTTCTGCGCCGAGCGCATCAGTTGGGCCTCTTCCGTCGTGCAAGACGCTGTACGAGCATCTGGAATGATCACCAACTGCCCTGGCAGTACCACGACGTTGCGAATGTGTTGGTTGAGGCTGTCGAACTTGGTTTGAATGTGAGGGTTGAGTGAAAGGTCGAGTTTAAGCAGCGGATAAGGCTGCGGTCGTACATTAATAAATGCGTAGGGTCCCTGCATAGCGTGCACCTCCAAGTGACTGAGGCGCACGACTATAAGAAGGCGCTACAGGCGAGGTAAGACGCGTGCAGGGCCGTTTTTGACGTTTCAGAAAGGGACTACGCAAGTCCCGGCAGACGCTGACATGTTTGATTCATTTGAGCTTTGTAAGTCGCAGGTACGGGTCGGCCACTTCGCCGTTTTTTATCACCCGCTTGCCGCCGTAGTCGCAGTGAGTTTTACCGTTGCTTCACATGTAGGAAAGGGCAACAGGGCGCTGCCCTTCTTTGAATCGGGTGTTTAAGCCTGCAAGCGCCGGCTGATCACATCCAGCAGATCACAGCCATCGCGCAATGGAATGGCGCAGAGCAGGGCGAAGTCCTGGAGGACGAGGTTATCGGTGTTCAGGCCTTCGCGAAACGCCAGGTTTTCCATGACTTGGGTGACCGCGCGGATGCGGTAGACGGCGGCGTCGTGGAGCACGTCGAGCGGCACTTGGGTGTCGATGAGCAGGGAGGGAGTGGTGGCGTCGTGGCCGGTGAGCGGCATGTATCGGTTCATGTTCAGAGAGTGAGGCTACCACTCACACGTCGCCAAACGAATGGGTGGCAGCTGTACGCAGGTTGGCGAACCGGTGAAATAAAGCAAAGGCCGGCAGACCCGAAGGTCTCCCGCGCACAGCCGCCATAAAGCAGCCTTACGCGTGCAAAAGCACCAGCAAAGGAGCAGGTGCTTTTGCATGCATTATTTCAATCGAGTCGCCAAACCCGTGTCGCCATATGGACGACCGCCGAACTATAAGCGCCATCCTCCGCCGGGAGCAAGTCGCTCGGCCAATGAAGCTCAAATGTGGGAGCTGGCTTGCCTGCGATAGCGGCGGGCCAGTCAACTTATCCTTGGCTGAGCCACCGCCATCGCAGGCAAGCCAGCTCCCACATTGATTGAGTTGTGTCAGCGAGTGGCCAGGGCACCTTGGTACAGCACGGGGCCGGTGGGTTGTCCGGTGGGTGAGCCGCCTTGTGGCTCCAGGCTGACGGCGAGGGTCGCGGGTGCAGTCAACAGCGCCTGCTGTTCCTTGCTCAGCTGGATTCGGCCTTTACCCGAGCTCGGCACCAAGCCCAGGGAGACGGGTTTGCCACCGGCCGCAATGACCCACAGTTCCAGGGCACGCGTCGGCTCTACAGCCGCCAACGTCAGCGGCTCCACTTGCAGGTGATCGCCAAACGCCTGGACCTGCAACGCCGGTTGCTGGTTGGCCGCGACCAGCGTGGCGTTGTATTCGGCGCCGATATCACGCTGATACAGCACGCCCACCAGCACTGCGACAACTACCGCACAGGCAGCGGCCAGCAGGCGAAAACTCATCCAGAACGGTTTCTTCGCTGGCACGTGCAGCACTTGCGGCTCAATGCGTGCCTTGATGCCTGCCCACACATGATCCGGCACCGGCCGCTCGGGCACGGCGCCAGTCAGGCTGGCGAGGGCATCCTGCCAATGGCCGAGTTCGACGCGCAGCGCGGCATCGTCCAGCAGCAGGTTTTCAAAGCGCCGACGGGCAGTGGCGGGCATCAGCCCGATGGCGTAATCGGCAGCGAGGGCTCGGCGCAGGGTGGTGGTTTGGTAGTTCATGATTCAAGGCACCTGCGCAGGCGCTCCATGCCGCGGCGAATCCAGGATTTGACCGAGCCCAGGGGCGCCGCCAAGTGGTCGGCCAGTTCCGAGCACGACAGGCCCTGGAAGTAAGCCACGCTGATTGATTGGCGCTGCATACCGTCGAGGGTGTCGAGGCAGCGGTTGAGGGCGCGGGCTTCGCGCTCACTGTCGAGCTGTTCGTAGGCGCTGGGGCTGTCGTCGAGCATGGCGTCTTGCTGGCCCTCAGCTAATGGCTGTTCGCGGTGTTTGCGCAATTGGTCGATGGCCAAGTTGCGGGTGATGTTGACCATCCAGGTCATCGGCGCGGCCAAATGGGCCTCGTAGCGCGAAGCGTTGTACCAGATACGCACAAAGGCCTCCTGCAGCACTTCTTCGGCCAGGTCTGCGCGCCCCATGAAACGAAACGCGACACCGTGCAGCCGTGGCGAAACACTGCGGTAAAGGGTCTCGAACGCCTGTCGGTTGCCCAGGGCACATTGGGCCAGCAAGGGCTGCAACGGGTCAGCATCATGAATGGAAATAGGGCTTCTCCAGGCTCTCGTTCGAGGGCGACGGGACTGCGCACGGTAGGCAGAGGGTAGTCCAGCTTGAGCATTCATTCCATCCGACTCCGGGCGGCGCTTGTGGGATATACGCGCGCGGCGAACATTTGGATGCAGATTTTTCTGAACTAATCTGCAGGTGGGAACATTCCTTCGGGACTGTCAGTCAAACGCCTGCTTTTAGCTCCTACATTCAGAGGTTGTCTTGATGAAGATTTCACGCGGTTTTGCCCTGTCCTGCCTGTTGACCGTGGCCGCCAGCCCGGTGTTTGCCGCAGGTTTCAGCCTCGGTGACGTGGCCAATGCCGTCTCCGGTGCCCAGGGCAGCAACAACAAGGCGGCGGCTGCGGCGCCTAGCTCTGAGACCGCCGGCCTGCTGAGCGCCTTGACCTCGCAACTGAACATCACCCCCGAACAAGCCGTGGGCGGTACTGGCGCCATGCTGGGCCTGGCCAAGAACAAACTGAGCGGTACCGACTACTCGCAACTGGGCAAGAGTGTGCCGGGCCTGGATCAACTCTCGGGCAGCAACTCCCTGGGCAGCCTCGGCGCGTTGAGCGGGATGCTCGGCCAGAGCGGCGGCAGCAAGACCAGCGGCCTGGACGGTTTGTTGGGTAACGTGAAGAGCACCAACGACCTGAACACCGCCTTCAGCGCGTTGGGCATGGACAGCGGCATGGTCAGCCAATTTGCCCCGGTGATCCTCAAGTACCTGGGCGGCCAGGGCGCCAGCGAATCGGTGCTGGGCAAACTGGCTTCGGCCTGGGGTACTGGCAGCTAAAGCGACTCTGCGCGCAGTTGTGCGATGCGCGCATCCTTCTCCATCCAGAGCTGGTTCACCCAGTTCTGGACGGTCTGGCGAAACGCCGGATCATTCTCGTAATCCCCTTGCCACAACGCCGGGTCCAGCTCACGGGTGCGGATATCAATGATCACCTTCGGCACTGTGCCGCAGATCAAGTCCCAGAACCCCGGGATCTTCTGCTGCGGGTAGACCACCGTCACGTCGAGGACCGCGTCCAATTGCTCACCCATGGCCGCCAGCACAAACGCCACGCCACCCGCTTTGGGCTTGAGTAAGCGGGCAAATGGCGAATCCTGCTGCTTGCGCTTGGCCTCGCTGAACCGTGTGCCCTCCAGATAATTGACCACCGTCACCGGTTGGCGCTTGAACAGCTCGCACGCCTGCTTGGTGATCTTCAAATCCTGGCCCGCCAGTTCCGGGTGTTTGGCCAGAAAGGCCTTGGTGTAGCGCTTCATGAACGGGTAATCCAGCGCCCACCAGGCCAGGCCCAGGAAGGGCACCCAGATCAGCTCTTTTTTCAGGAAGAATTTGAAGAACGGCGTACGCCGGTTGAGTGCCTGGATCAGTGCGGGAATATCGACCCAGGATTGGTGATTGCTGATCACCAGGTAAGACGTATCGCCGCGCAGTTCGTCGCCGCCACGAATGTCCCATTGGGTGGGGATGCACAGCGCGAAAATCAGTTTGTCGATCTCGGCCCAGGTCTCGGCGATCCACATCACGGCCCAAGAGGCGTAGTCGCGAAAGCGGCCGGGCGCTGCCAGCTTGAGCAGGGCAAACACCATCAACGGGCCGAACAGCACCAGGGTGTTGAGCAATAACAGCAGTGTGACAAAACAGCCGGTGAGCAGGCGGCGCATAAGTAACTCTTGGAGTCGGGTGGACGGGCCATGATAAGCAAGCTGAGTCTAGAGGCCAAATCGCAAATTGCCGCACGAATGTGAGCTGACGCGGAGCGTCCAGAGCTGCATTGCCACGCAGAGCGTGGGAACGATCTAACTAAACAACGCTTTTGCGGTCTAGAATCCGCCTACTTCTTTCCAAGGAAATCACTTCGTGAAACTGCTCCTTGCCTTACTCGCCCTGGCTGCCGTGCCTGTCATGGCCGCCGAACCGACCCTCTACGGTCGCTACGAATACATCCAACTGCCGGAAATCGGCCAAACCTTCAAGGCCAAGATGGACACTGGCGCGCTGACCGCTTCGCTGTCGGCCCGCGATATCGAAACCTTCCAGCGCGATGGCGACGACTGGGTGCGCTTCCGTCTCGGCGGCAAGGACGCCAGCGACAAGGTTTTTGAACACAAAGTCTCGCGCATCAGCAAAATCAAAAGCCGCGCCGATGAAGACGAGGACAAGGACGAAGCCACCGTGGCCAAGCGCCCGGTGATCGACCTGGAAATGTGCCTGGGCAACGTCAAGCGCACCGTCGAGGTCAACCTCACTGACCGCAGCAGTTTCAACTACCCGTTGCTGATCGGCGCCAAGGCCCTGCGTGAGTTCGGCGCAGCGGTGAACCCGGCCCGTCGTTACACTGCCGACAAACCGGACTGCTGATCGAGCCTATGCCGCACATCCTGATTGTCGAAGACGAAGCGGCGATAGCCGACACGCTGATCTTTGCCCTGCAAGGCGAGGGGTTCACCACTACCTGGCTGAGCCTTGGCCAGGAGGCGCTGGCGCATCAACGCCAGACGCCTGCCGACCTGATCATCCTCGACATCGGCCTGCCGGACATCACCGGCTTTGAGACGTGCAAGCAACTGCGCCGCTTCAGTGAAGTGCCGGTGATGTTCCTCAGTGCGCGCGACGGCGAGATTGACCGGGTGGTGGGCCTGGAGATCGGCGCCGACGATTATGTGGTCAAGCCGTTCAGCCCACGGGAAGTGGCGGCGCGGGTTCGGGCGATTCTCAAACGCGTCAGCCCAGGTGCCGCGCCGGCCGTGTTTCAGGTCGACCTGGAGCGCATGCAGATCAGTTATCGCGGCCAGGCTTTGAGCCTTACGCGGCATGAATTTCGCCTGCTGCAAAGCCTGCTGGAGCAGCCCGAACGGGTGTTCAGCCGCGAGCAATTGCTCGACGCGGTGGGCGTGCCGGCCGATGCCGGCTACGAGCGCAATATCGACAGCCATATTAAAAGCCTGCGCAGCAAACTGCGGGGCATTGCGGCGGATGCCGAGCCGATCCAGACCCATCGTGGCCTCGGCTACAGCTACAGCCCGAGCCACAGCTGATGCGCCTGGGGCTGCGGATCTTCCTGGTGTATGCGCTGTTTATCGGCCTCACCGGTTACTTTGTGCTCAACACGGTGATGAAGGAAATCCGCCCCGGCGTGCGCCAGTCCACCGAAGAAACTTTGGTGGACACGGCGAACCTGCTGGCTGAGATCCTGCGCGATGACGTAAAAAATCATACCCTCGGCCAAAGCCACTGGCCTGAGTTGCTCAAGGCCTACGGCAATCGCCAGCCCGGCGCGACCATCTGGGGCCTGCCGAAAAACCAGGTTAACCACCGCATCTACGTGACCGACGCCAACGGCATCGTGCTGCTCGATTCCACGGGCGAAGCGGTGGGGCAGGACTATTCACGGTGGAACGACGTGTACCTCACCTTGCGGGGTGAGTACGGCGCCCGTTCCACCCGCAGCGAGCTGGACGATCCCACTTCGTCGGTGATGCACGTGGGCGCGCCGATCCGCGACAACGGGCAAATCATCGGCGTGGTAACGGTGGCCAAGCCCAACAGCTCGTTGCAGCCTTATGTGGATCGCACCGAGAACCGCTTGCTCTGGTACGGCGCCGGGTTGGTGGTGTTGGGCCTGCTGTTGGGCGCATTGCTGTCGTGGTGGCTGAGTGTGGCGCTGCATCGGCTCACGGCGTATGCGCAGGCGGTGAGCGAAGGGCGCCGGGCCGAGTTGCCGCATTACCGTGGCGGCGAACTCAAACAGCTGTCCACCGCTGTGGAGCACATGCGCACGCAGCTGGAAGGCAAGGCCTACGTCGAGCATTACGTGCACACCCTGACCCACGAATTGAAAAGCCCGCTGGCCGCCATTCGCGGCGCGGCGGAATTGTTGCAGGGCGATATGAGCCGCGAGCAGCAGCAGCGTTTTATCGGCAATATCGACAGCGAAAGTGCGCGCTTGCAGCAGTTGATCGAGCGATTGCTTAACCTTGCCCAGGTGGAGCAGCGCCAGGGTTTGGAAGAACAGACCCGCATGCCGTTGGCGGCCCTGGTCGACGAGGTACTCAAGGCGCAATGTGCGCGAATCGAAGGCGCCGGCCTGCAGGTCGAACAGACGATAGCGGCGGATGTGAAGGTGTTCGGTGAGCCTTTCCTGTTGCGCCAGGCACTGGGCAACCTGCTCGATAACGCCTTGGACTTCACACCGCCCGGCGGCACCTTGCGATTCAGCGCACAGGCGCAGCATAACGACGTGCAGGTCAGCCTGTTCAATCAGGCTGCGCCGATTCCCGACTACGCCTTGCCACGTCTGAGCGAGCGCTTCTACTCGTTGCCGCGCCCGGTCAGTGGGCGCAAAAGCACCGGCCTGGGCCTCAATTTTGTCGAAGAAGTGATGAAGCTGCACGGCGGCGCATTGCAGATCGGCAATGTGCAAGGCGGCGTGCAGGTGGTGCTGCATCTCCACACAGTCTCCACAGTGCCCACATAAATCTCCCACAGGCGCGGTTCACGCTCTGCCCCATCAAAACAGGGAGAGCCCCATGAACCGAAGCCTGCTGTTCAAACTTGGCGCCATTGCGCTGCTGATGCTGCTGTTGCTGATTCCACTGCTGATGATCAACGGCATCATCAGCGACCGCCAGCAACTGCGCGACGGCGTATTGATGGACATCGCCCGCAGCTCCAGCTACAGCCAACGCATTACCGGCCCGGTCATGGTAGTGCCCTATCGCAAGACCGTGCGCGAGTGGAAACTCAATGAAAAGCTCAACAAACGCTACGAGGAAACCCGTGAAGAGCGCGGCCGCCTGTATTTTTTGCCGGACCGCTTTGAACTCGACGGCAAGGTGCAAACCGAACTGCGATCGCGTGGCATCTACCAGGCGCGACTGTTCCATGCAGACAACCGCATCAGTGGGCGTTTCGAGTTGCCAGCGCAGTTGGGCATTACAGAAAACTTTGCCGATTACCGTTTTGAGCCTGCGTTTCTGGCGGTGGGTATCAGCGATATTCGTGGCATCGAAAACGCCCTGAAGCTTGAGCTGGGCAGCCAGCGCCTGGCGTTCTCGCCAGGCTCGCAAGTGGACTGGTTGGGCGAGGGCGTGCATGTGACGCTGCCCGCGCAGGACAGCAAACAACCGAGCGTGGTGGACTTCGCTTTTGACCTGCGCCTGCAGGGCACCGAACAGTTGCAAGTGGTGCCGGTGGGCAAGACCAGCCAGGTGTCACTCGCGTCCAACTGGCCGCACCCCAGTTTTATCGGCAACTTCCTGCCGGCGCAGCGAGAGGTCACTGACAAGGGCTTCAGCGCCAATTGGCAGACTTCGTTTTTCTCCACCAACCTCGAACAAGCCCTGCAAACCTGCCTGGACCGCCAGGGCTGTGAAGACTTCACCAACCGCAGCTTTGGCGTGAACTTCATCGACCCGGTGGACCAGTACCTCAAGAGCGACCGCGCGATCAAATACGCGCTGCTGTTTATCGCCCTGACGTTTGCCGGTTTCTTCCTCTTCGAAGTACTGAAGAACCTCGCGGTACACCCGATTCAGTACGCGTTGGTGGGCTTCGCGTTGGCGTTCTTTTACCTGCTGCTGTTGTCGTTGTCCGAACACCTGGGCTTTGCGTTGGCCTACCTGATCTCGGCGAGTGCCTGTGTATTGTTGATCGGCTTTTATGTGTGCCATGTGCTGCGCAGTGTTGTGCATGGCCTGGGCTTTTCGGCGGGGTTGGCGGCGTTGTATGGCTTGTTGTACGGGCTGCTGAGCGCTGAAGATTACGCGCTGCTGATGGGCTCGCTGCTGCTGTTCGGGCTGCTGGGTACGGTGATGGTGCTGACGCGCAAACTGGATTGGTATGGCGTGGGCAAGCGCAAAGGTCGGGAGGTGGCGCAATGATTGGGTTGCGTGAAGATCAGCAGGTGCGCGCGCAATTGGTGGCCGGGATTGCCACCTTCCTCAGCAACACCACTCTTCAATGTGGGAGCGGGCTTGCCCGCGAATGCGGTGGGTCAGAAACCAATGTGCTGAATGACATGCCGCCATCGCGGGCAAGCCCGCTCCCACACTGGATGGGTGTGAATGTCACACCGGTGGCTGGGTCTCAAGCATCGAAGGCCGTTGGCTGACCCCGGCATACCAGTCGGCAAGCTTGGGGTTGCTGGCGCGCCATTGCAGGTCGGGGTGGCGAAAGTCCAGGTAACCCAGGGCGCAGGCCACGCTGATGGCGGCGATGTCGAAGTGGCTGGCCAGTTCGGCAATCGCATCGCTTTCCAGCTCGGCGAGGGTGCGGTGGATCTTGTTGCGCTGCTCCTCCAGCCATTGGTCCCAGTGTTTTTCTGCCGGGCGCATGGCGGTCTCGTAACGCACCAGCACGGCGGCATCCATGATGCCGTCGGCCATCGAGGCGAGGGTGAGGCGGCGCCAGCGGGCCGAGCCGTCACGCGGGATCAGCGGGTTGCCGACGTGCTGGTGGTCGAAGTAATCGAGGATCACCCGGCTGTCGTGCAGCACCGAGCCATCGGCCAGGCGCAGGGCCGGGATCTTGCCAACGGGGTTGTCCTGCACCACCTGTGCGTCGGGGTTGACCGGCGTCGGCATGCAGCCATGCAGGGCCACGCGGTCCAGTTGGCCAGTCTCGATCAGCAGCACGCGGACTTTGCGAACAAAGGGTGAAGCGGGGTTGTGAAACAAGGTCATGCTGGGCGCGGACATGGGCATTCCTCGGAAATGGCAGGGCTAGCCTAGTAGGATTGTGGTTGTTTTTGAAGGCCCTATCGCAGCGGTGCGACGACTCGACAAGCCAGCTCCCACACTTGACTGCGTACACACATCAACCTGTGGGAGCTGGCTTGCCTGCGATGAGGCCTTCAGCCACGCCGCTTAAGCAAGGCCCAAGCCCCAATGGCAGCAGGAACACCCAGCCCCACCCAACTCAACGAATCCCACAGCCCGTCACCCAACAGCGCCGCAAACAACCCGGCAGCGCTGAGCAGGCCAATCCCCAGCGGAATGCCAAACACCTTCCAGAAACTCGATTGGCGCGGCTTCATGACTTGGCCGCCTTGCGCCGCACAATCCACAGGTAAACACCGCTGCCCAACACGATGATGGTCAGTACATCCAGCACCGCCCAGAGGATCTTCATCGGCAGGCCGCCATAGTCGCCAAAGTGCAGCGGCTGGGACATGCCCATGGCGTCCATGTACCACGGCCGTTCGGCGATGGCGGTGACGGCCAGGGTGCTGGCGTCGATCAGCACCGGCGTGAGCAGGTGTGAGGTCAGATGCGTGCTGCCCTTCATGAACACCGCGTAGTGGTGTTCGCTGGAAAAGCGCGTACCGGGGAAGGCGATAAAGTCCGGCTCCATGCCGGGCGCGGCCTTGGCGGCGATGCTCAGCAGTTCGGTGGCCGGTGCGCGTTGGGTCAGCGGCGGCGCGTTTTTGTACGGCTCGATCATGGCGCTGAGGCTGTCCTGGCGCCAGGCGGCGATGATCAAATCGGCGCAGGCGCTGATCACGCCGGTGACGCCCACCACCAGCGCCCAGGTCAGCGTGACCACGCCGATCAGGTTGTGCAGGTCGAGCCAGCGCAGACGGGTGGATTTGTCTTTACGCACGGTGGCGAACTTCAACCGGCGCATAAACGGCAGGTACAGCACCGTACCCGAGACAATTGCCACCACAAACAGAATGCCCATGAACGCCAGCAGCAACTTGCCTGGCAGCCCGGCGAACATATCCACGTGCAAGCGCAGCAGGAACAGGGTCAACCCGCCATTGGCCGCCGGGGTTTCCACGGTCTCACCGGTGCGCGCATCCAGCATGAAGGTGTGGGACGAGTTGGGCTCGGTGCCGGCCGTGGCAGCCATGATCGCGATCACACCGTTTTTGTCGTCTTCGTCCCACGCCAGGTACTGCATGGCCTCGCCGGGGCGATGAGCCTGGGCTTTGGCCACCAACTGCTCAAGGTTCAGCTGCGGCGTGTCGGCGGTCATCTGTGCCAGTTCCGGCTCGTTGCCCAGCAGGTGGTCGATCTCGTGGTGAAACACCAACGGCAGGCCGGTGAGGGCGAGCAGCAGCAGGAATACCGTGCAGATCAGGCTGGTCCAGGTGTGGATGAAGGACCAGCGGCGGATGGTTTTGCTTTTCATTTTCTAGCCTTCAGACACACCGAAGCCGCCCACAGGGGCGGCCCGGTTGTTAACTCAGCCGATTACCACTGATAGGTGGCGCTGGCGACGACGCTGCGTTGGTCGCCGTAGTAGCAGTAGGACCCGTCACACGTGGAGATGTAGTCCTTGTTGAACAGGTTGGTGGCGTTGAGTTTCACCGAGGCGCCTTTGAGGCTGTTATCAAGCCGGCCAAGGTCGTAATGCACGGCGCCGTCGAACACGGTGTAGGCGTTGGACTTGCCCAGCCACGTGTTGCCTTGGTCACCGTAGGTGTTGCCGGTGTAGCGGGCGCCAAAGCCAATGCCAAAACCATCGAGCACGCCGTTGTGCCAGGTGTAGTCAGTCCACAGCGAGGCTTGCTGGTTGGGCATCAACTGCAGGCGGTTGCCTTCGAAGTTGCCTTTTTGCACTTCGGATTTGGCCAGGGTGTACGCGGCGATCACCTTAAGGTTTTCGGTCACGTCAGACACCGCTTCCAGCTCCAGGCCTTTGACTTTGACTTCACCGGTCTGGTCGGTGACCGACTGGCCGCCTGCGCCGGTGCTGGTGACGAGCACGTTTTTCTGGGTCAGGTCATACACTGCCGCACTCAGCAAGGTGTTGGAGCCGGGCGGTTGGTATTTGATACCCAGTTCCCATTGCTTGCCTTCGGTGGGCTTGTACGACTGGAGTGGGTCGACGCTGGCGTTGCTGGCTGGTTGGAATGACTCGGCGTAGGACAGGTAGGGCACAAAGCCTGAGTCGAACACATAGCTCAGTGCTGCATTGCCACTGAAGTTCTTGCTACGGTCGGTATTGGTCACATCGTTCTTATTGAAGTAGGTTGTGCCTTGATGCACCCAGTCCTCACGCCCGCCCACGGTCAGGCGCCATTTGTCCAAAGCCATCTGGTCTTGTGCATAGAGGCCGGTCTGCACGGTTTTCTGGTTGTAGTCGTAGTACGCGGTGGAGCGGGCCGGACGCACGACCGGCGTGGTGTTGACAGGGTTGAAGATGTTCACGCGCCCCGCGCTATCGTAGATCGACAGGTATGAGGTATCGGTGCGCTGGTGGTCCAGGCCCAGCAGCAAGGTGTGGGTGACGTCACTGGTAGCGAAGTCGGCCTGGAAGTTGTTGTCGACCGCGAATTGGCCAATGTTCTCGTCAACGTTGGTGGAGGTGCGGTCGATATTGCCGGCAGCGTCAACCGGATAGTAGGCATAGGCGCCGACTGTCAATTGCTGGAATGACAACTCCGACTTGGTGTAGCGCAGATTCTGCTTGAACTGCCAGGTATCGTTGAAACGATGCTCGAAGGCATAGCCCAACGCGTAGTAGGTGCGGTCGTAGTACTCGTAATCCGGGTCGCCCAGGTTTTTGTGGTGGGAGACTTTGCCCAGTGGAGAGTCGATTTTGGTGCCAACAATCGGCAAAAACTGGCTGGTGGCACCGGTATCGTCACGGGTGAACTGCGACAGGAAAGTCAGCTTGGTATCCGGGTCGATATTCCAGGTCAGGCTGGGCGCAATGTTGTAGCGCTTGTTGTCGATGTGATCGATCTGAGTGCCGGCATCGCGCACCACGCCACTGAGGCCATACAGAAACTGCCCTTCATCATCGATCTTGCCGGTGCTGGCGAAGTTGATCTGGCGGTAGTTGTCACTGCCGTATTGCACCTGGATGGCGCTGCTTTGTTCTGCGCTGGGACGGCGGCTGACCATGTCCAGCAGGCCGCCCGGCGGCGTTTGGCCGTAGACCGACGAGGCCGGGCCACGCAGCAGGGCGAGGCGGTCGAGGTTCCAGGTTTCGGCTTTGGGGTTGGCGTACACGCCGCGTGGCAGTGGCAGTCCGTCGAGGAATTGCGTGGGTTCGAAGCCGCGCACGCGCATCCAGTCATAGCGGGTGTCGCTGCCGTAGCTGGCGGACACGATGCCGGGCATGTATTTAACCGCGTCATCCAGGTTCTGGACGTTGCGGTCCTGCATCTGCTCACGGGTGGCGACGGAGATCGAGCGCGGGGCTTCGACCAGCGCGGTGTCGGTCTTGGTGCCGGCGGCGGTGCGCTTGGCCAGGTAGCCGTCGATTGGCCCCCAAGCGCTTTCATCGCTGCCCTGGGCAATGATGCTGGTCTCTGGCAACGCCACGACACCTTCCGGGACAGGCACCAGCGTAAACGTCCCGGCACTGCTTTGCTCCAATTGCAACCCGGTGCCACGCAACGCCTCGCGCAACGCGCCCTGGGCATCGAATTGGCCTTTGACCGGTGCTGAGGTCTTGCCCGCTGCCAGCGAAGGGTTCAGCGTCAGCGCCAGGCCCGACTGGCTGGCGATCTGGTTCAGGGTGCTCGCCAATGGCGCAGCCGGCAGGTTGTAGGCGCGCACGTTGCTAGCCTGTTCGGCGGCGATCAGCGCGGTGCTCGTCAGCGGGGCGCTGAGGGCAATGGCCATGGCTAACAGGCTGGGGCGCAACAAGGTGTCTAGCGTGCGGGACATGGGGCGGCTCCTGAATGAAAATATTTCTCAATTGCCTAGGTGCCGGATGAGAATCAGAAAGTGATAGGGCTGGGTGAAAATATTTTTTTGAGGTGGCTTTGAGGGCCTCATCGCAGGCAAGCCAGCTCCCACCTTTAACGGTGTTCACAATTCCAAAGTTGGGAGCTGGCTTGCCTGCGAAGGCGATCGGCCAGGCACTGAAAAACCTAAGGCTTAGCCTTCACGGTCACCCACCACGGCGTGTGCTGCTCGATCTGCACCGGCAAGGTCGGCAGCAGGGCATTCAGCGCCAGGGTGGTGTTGTGCAGCGGGAAGCTGCCGGTGATGCGCAGGTCGGCCACGGTTTTATCCACGCCCAGGTAGCCGGTGCGGTAACGACTCAGCTCGGCAACCACATCGCCCAGGCGCGCGTTGTCGACCACCAGCATGCCGCGTGTCCAGGCGTCTGCGGCGGGCTCGACCACCCGCGCAGGGCCGAGGCCGTCGCTGCGCATCAGCACTTGCTGGCCTTGCTTGAAAATCTGCTCCTGATGCAGCGCCTCAGGCTGGGCGGCCACGGCAGACTGCAGCACGCTCAGGCGCGTGGCGTCGTCTTCGCGCTTGACGATAAACCGCGTACCCAGGGCTCGCAGGCTGCCATCACGGGTTTTCACATAGAACGGTCGGGCATCGTTGTGGCCGGTTTCGACCAGGATTTCGCCTTCCTGCAACACGATCAGCCGGCGTTTTTCATCGAAGCGCACGTCAATGGCGCTGTGGGTGTTGAGGTTGATCAGCGTGCCGTCGGCCAGCTTAAGCGTGCGTTGCTCGCCGGTCGCTGTGCGCTGGTCGGCCAGCCAATAGTGGATCGGCACGTAACGCTCACCGGTAAACAGCGCCAGGCCGATCACCAGCGCGATGCTGGCCAAACCGCCGCCCAACTTGCGCACGCGCTGGCGAATGCCTTGGCGTGACTGCAACAGCGCCGCCCGCGCCGGGCCAGAAGCTACGCTGAAGCGCTGGTCGAGCATGCCCAGCTGACGCCAGGCGCGTGCGTGTTCTTCATCACTGGCCAGCCATTTGGCGAACTCTTCCTGTGCAACCAGGCTGCCGTCGCCTGAGCCCAGCGAGAGTTGCCAGGCAATCGCCGCATCCAGCACACGGGCCGTGACCGGTTTGGAGCCTGTCACAGCGGCTCGCCATACAGTGCGATGTAGCACTGGCGAATGCCTTGGGCCAGGTACTGGCGCACACGTGGCACCGACACACCCAGGCGCTGGGCGATTTCGGCGTGGCCCAGGCCGTCGAGGCGGTTATAGAGGAAGGCAGCGCGGGCCTTGCTCGACAGCTTGCCGAGCAGGCGGTCGATGGCCTTGAGGTCTTCGAGGATCAGTTGCTGTGCTTCGGGCGAGGGGTGTTCGCTTTCCGGGATCAGCATCAGCTCGCTGAGGTACGCCTGCTCCAGCGCCGCGCGGCGGAAGTAGTCGAACAGCAAGCCTTTGGCGATGGCCACCAGAAACGCACGTGGCTCGCGCGGTTCGCGCAGCTCGTCCCGGCCCAGCAGGCGTATGAAGGTGTCCTGGCTCAAGTCTTCGGCGCGGCTCGGGCAGGCCACATTGCGTCGCAGCCACGCCAACAGCCAGCCACGATGGTCGCGATACAACGCGCCAACAAGCTCACTGTGTGGGGTTTGGACCGACGACAAGGCATCACCGAATAAACAAGGGGTTTAAACTAACGAGAATTATTCGCGATTGTGTCAGAGGCAGGGAGTGGGCGCAATTGGCGTCTGTCGGGCGATCGTTCCCACGCTCTGCGTGGTAATGCCTCCTGGGACGCTCAGCGTCCCCTAGAAAGAGGGCGCTTGTTTGCGACGTGTCCATTGGCTCAAGCGCTCTTGCAGCACCTGTGGGCTGTCGATTCCCTGTTGGCGCGCACGGCTGAACAGGATGAGCATCAGCTCTGCCGTGGCCAACGCATCGGCACTGGCGTGATGGCGTTCGCCCACGTGCAGCTTGAAGTGGTTGATCCAGTCGTCGAGCCCGGCCTCGCGAATATTCGCGTCGGGGCACAGCAGCGGGGCGATGTCGGCTACATCGAGGAACGGATGGGCCAGCCGATAGCCCAGGCTGCTCTTAAGCGCCCGGCACAGCATGTGTTGGTCGAACGGCGCATGGAACGCCAGCAACGGGCTGTCGCCGACAAAGGCCATAAAATCCAGCAAGGCTTGCGCCGGGTCGCTGCCGGCGGCAATTGCACTGGGGCCGAGGCCATGGATCAGCACGCTGGGGCTGAGCTTGGTGTTGGGCTGTTGCAGGGTGCGTTCGAACATCTGTGAAAAATCCACCGCGCCATCCTCGATCACCACCGCGCCGATGGACAGCACTTGGTCGCGGTTGAGGTTCAGGCCGCTGGTTTCCAGGTCGACCACCACCCAACGTTGGCTGCGTAACGACCCGTCGCCCAGCAATGCGGGCTTGGGCAATTGTGCCAGTCGCTGCTGCTGAGCCGCGTCGAGCCCGGGCTTGTTCTTGCGCAGCCAACTGAACAGGCTCACAGCTGATACCGCAGCGTCAGGCTGCTTTGCAGGCGTTGGGCCTGGCGCAGGGATTCACGCAGGATGCGCCGGTCCAGGTGGTTGAGGCTGTCGGGGTCGACGCGGTTGGAGTACGGCAGGTTCTCACGGGTTTGCAGCTGATGCTGCTGCATGCGGGTTTGCTGGATAAAGTGATAGGCCTCCTCATAGGCGGCGCCATCCAGCGGCTCAATGACCTCCTTGACCACCAGTTGGCGCAGGCGCTCCAAGGTATTGTTGGCGTGGATACCGTTGGCCAGGGCCAACAGGCGCGCGCCATCGACAAAGGGCGTAAGGCCCTGCACCTTGAGGTCGAGCGTGGCCTTTTCGGCGCCTTTGCGCGTCAGCACAAAGTCGCGGAAACGCCCGACCGGCGGGCGCTGACGCAAGGCGTTCTCGGCCAGCATGCGTTGGAATAAGCGGTTATCGGCCACCTGATCCAGAATGCCCTGGCGCAGTTGCTCGCAACCGCGCTCGTCACCCCACACCACGCGCATATCGAAATAGATGCTCGACCCGAGCAGGTTCTCCGGCGTGGCCTCGCGAATAAATGCACCGAAGCGTCGCGCCCATTCGGCCCGTGACAGGCACAGCTCGGGGTTGCCGGCCATGATATTGCCCTTGCACAGGCTGAAGCCGCACAACGCCAGGCTTTGGTTGATCTGCTGCGCCAGGGGCAGCAGCCGGCCGCGGATCTCGGCGGCTTCGGCGGCGTCCTTGGCTTCAAACAGGATGCCGTTGTCCTGGTCGGTAAACAGTGTTTGCTCGCGGCGCCCTTCGCTGCCGAAACACAGCCAGCTGAAGGGCACGTCAGGGTCACCTTTCTCGGCCAGAGTCAGCTCGATCACTCGGCACACGGTGTGGTCGTTGAGCAGGGTAATGATGTGGGTGATCTGGGTGGACGACGCACCATGGGCCAGCATGCGTTCCACCAGTTGACCGATCTCGCCGCGAATCACCACCAGGTTTTCCACCCGGGGCGCGTTGCGGATGGTGCGGGCCAGGTGCACCAGGTCGACCCGTTGCAGGGAAAACAGGTCGCGCTCGGACACCACGCCACACAGGCGCTGGTCTTTTACCAGGCACACATGGGCGATGTGTCGCTCGGTCATGGCGATGGCGGCGTCGAAGGCGCTGTGGTCCGGGCTTAAAAAGAACGGCGCCTGGGTCATATGGCCGGCGATGGCTTGATTGAAATCGCCGGTGCCATCGGCGACCACCTGGCGCAGGTCGCGCAAGGTGAAAATCCCCAGCGGCGCCTTGTGCTCGTCGACGATCACGATGCTGCCCACTTGTTGCTCATGCATCAGCGTCACCGCTTCGCGCAGCTGCGTGGTCGGGCTGCAGGTGACCGGGTGGCGCATGGCCAATTCACCCAGGCGGGTGTTCAGCGAATACTGGGTGCCGAGGGTTTCCACGGCCTTTTGCTGCACCTGCTGGTTGACCTGATCCAACAGGCTGCTGACTCCGCGCAGGGCAAAATCGCGAAACGGGCTGGAAAGGGCGAACAGCTTGATAAACGCCGGCTTGTTCAGTTGCAGGCAGAAGGTGTCTTCGGCGGCTTTGTGCTCGGTGCGTGTCGCACGCTCACCCAGCAACGCGGCAAGAGGGAAGCACTCGCCGGTGGTGATCTCGAAGGTGGCTTGCGTCGAGTCCGGCCGCTCGCCGACTACGCGGCCCTGCTTGACGATATAGAAGTGCTCCACCGGCCCGCCGGACGGTTTGAGAATGCTGTCGCCGGGGCCGTAGAAACGCAGCTGGCACTGTTCGACCAAGAACGCCAGGTGGGCGTTTTCCATCTGGTTGAACGGTGGGAAGCGTTGCAGGAATTGCAGGGTGCCGTGGATGTTCTGCAACACGGCGGTTTTTCCCGCGTGCGTGAAAGCATCAGCTTTACTCATAACAGTGACCGCAGTTTTTTTGTCGTTATCGTCCTGCATGGTCGACTCCCGCGCGGCGGGTGCCCATTGGACGTAAGTCTAGGTCTGGGCAAAACCATTCACGACTAGGGAAAAACCTTACATGACTATCGTCCAAACCCCGTAGAACGCCCACTAGGCAAACTTTCCGACGAAGTGCACATTGTTCGCCCTTCCGCAGATGTCTGACGAGTGTGCTGGGAGATTGAATAGAACTGCTGAGAAACGTATGTCCGACCACGATATTTTGAGTGATGCCGAGCGCGAGGCGCTGAGCGCCGTAATGCTGGAACCCGATTTGCCGCCACAGCGGGTGTTGATTGTCGACGACGACAAGGACGCTCGTGAATTGCTTGCGGAGATCCTGGGTCTGGACGGCATTCGCTGCATGACCGCCGACAGCGGCGAGACAGCGTGGGATTTGTTGAGCTCCAGCAGTTCCATCGGTTTGCTGATCACCGATTTGCGCATGGCGCCGAGCAACGGCCTGCAATTGATTCGCAAAGTGCGCGAGTCAACCCGGGCGGCGTTGCCGATCATCATCATGTCGGGGGACGCGGAAGCGCCGGATGTGATTGATGCGATGCATTTGAGCGTGGTGGATTTTTTGCTCAAACCGATCGATAGCGTGAAGTTGGCGAAGATGGTCAAGCGGGAATTGGGGATGGCGCAGTAGCTACCGCTGGTCGGACTTCTGTAAGAACTGTCAACTTTGACAGTAGCGGTGGTGTGAGCATCGCTGTTCACTTGGTTTGAGGGCGGTCGGAATCACCGCCTCAACTTACTAGAGAACAGAGGCCAGTCATGAGCACAAATGGAAGTTACACCACTGCCAATTTTATGAAGCTGGAAATCACCAAGAAAGGCAGCGTTTATAAAAGTTTTGATTCTCACGATGTTAAAGTTGAAATTGCGGGCGAAGACTCCGGGCTCTACAGCTATCGGGGGGTTGATACCTTCTCTGTGCTTTTTAAGCCTCAAACTGAGGATGGGGTCGCTACTTATAAATTTGAAAGCAAGGATGAAAAATTTATTTGGACCTTGAAGGACGGTATTAGCAATAAATATTTTTTTATGAGCGGTACTTTGAAGGAAACTGTCACCCACTCCGCGAGCAAACGGTTGTATGAGCTGAATGGGATGTTTGCAGATAAGGGTGGGGTCGACTATAAAGTTGTAGGCACTGCTGAGTGGAATGATGATTTGTAATTGATTGAGTTGTTCTGTAAATATTCCAGGTTTTTTGGAATGCGGGTATCTGCGGTTTTACTGCGATAGACAGCACTTTGTAAGTGCGCGAGAGGGGGCTCATTGTGACGATTGATTAATGAGCCTTGATGAAGATAGATGTCAGACAGTTATGTTTTTTCGAACGGCAGTCCCATCGTTTAACTCATTGCATGAAGTGCAATGGCTAAAACAGTAAAGCCCTGATCTTGCGATCAGGGCTTTTTTTATTTACAGGCCGTTTTTAGCCTTGAACTCACGACGCCGACGATGCAACACCGGCTCCGTATACCCATTCGGCTGCTTAGTCCCTTCAATCACCAACTCCACCGCCGCCTGGAACGCGATGTTGCTGTCGAAATCCGGTGCCAGCGGGCGATACAGCGCATCCCCGGCATTCTGACGGTCCACCACCGGCGCCATGCGCTTGAGGCTTTCCATCACTTGGGCTTCGTTGACGATGCCGTGGCGCAACCAGTTGGCGATGTGCTGGCTGGAGATGCGCAGGGTGGCGCGGTCTTCCATCAGGCCCACATCGTTGATGTCCGGCACTTTCGAGCAGCCGACGCCCTGGTCGATCCAACGGACCACATAGCCGAGGATGCCCTGGGCGTTGTTATCCAGTTCGTTGCGGATTTCTTCGTCAGACCAATCGGTGTTGCTGGCCAGAGGAATGGTCAGGATATCGTCTACCGAAGCGCGCTCGCGCTTGGCCAGTTCGGTCTGGCGGGCGAACACATCAACCTTGTGGTAGTGCAGCGCATGCAGCGCAGCCGCCGTCGGCGATGGCACCCAGGCGGTGTTGGCGCCGGCCAGTGGGTGAGCGATTTTCTGTTCGAGCATCGCCGCCATCAGGTCGGGCATGGCCCACATGCCTTTACCGATCTGTGCACGACCTTGCAGGCCGGTGCTCAAGCCGATATCGACGTTCCAGTTTTCGTAGGCACCGATCCATTTTTCCGCCTTCATGGCGGCCTTGCGCACCATCGCGCCAGCTTCCATGGAGGTGTGGATTTCATCGCCGGTGCGGTCGAGGAAGCCAGTGTTGATAAACACCACGCGCTCGCTGGCCGCCTTGATGCAGGCCTTGAGGTTGACCGTGGTGCGGCGCTCCTCGTCCATGATCCCGACTTTCAGCGTATTACGCGGCAGGTTCAACACGTCTTCGATGCGGCCGAACAGCTCATTGGTAAACGCTGCTTCTTCGGGGCCGTGCATCTTCGGTTTTACGATATAGACGGAACCGGTGCGGCTGTTCTTGCGGCTGCTGTTGCCGTTGAGGCTGTGGATCGCCGCCAGGCTGGTGAGCAGGCCGTCGAGGATACCTTCCGGTACTTCGTTGCCGTCTTTATCCAGGATCGCGTCGATGGTCATCAAGTGGCCAACGTTACGCACGAACAGCAGCGAACGGCCGTGCAGGGTCACGTCCTGGCCATCCACGCCGGTGTAGACGCGGTCGGCGTTCATGGTGCGGGTGAAGGTCTTGCCGCCCTTGGCCACTTCTTCGGCCAGGTCGCCTTTCATCAGGCCGAGCCAGTTGCGGTAGATCACCACTTTGTCATCGGCATCCACGGCGGCGACGGAGTCTTCGCAGTCCATGATGGTGGTCAGCGCGGCTTCCATCAGCACGTCTTTGACGCCGGCGGCGTCGGTCTGGCCGACCGGGGTGCTGGCGTCGATCTGGATTTCGAAGTGCAGGCCGTTGTGTTTAAGCAGGATCGCAATCGGCTCGGCCGCAGGGCCCTGGAAACCGATCAGTTGTGCGTCGTCGCGCAGGCCACTGTTGCTGCCGCCCTTGAGGCTGACGATGAGCTTGCCATCCACCATCTTGTAACCGGTGGAATCGACGTGGCTGCCGGCGGTGAGCGGCGCGGCTTCGTCGAGGAAAGCACGGGCGAAGGCAATTACCTTGTCGCCACGCACTTTGTTGTAACCCTTGCCCTTCTCGGCGCCGTCGGCTTCGCTGATGGCATCGGTGCCATACAGCGCGTCGTACAGCGAGCCCCAGCGTGCATTGGAGGCGTTGAGGGCGAAGCGGGCATTCATGACCGGCACCACCAGCTGCGGGCCGGCCATGCGGGCAATTTCGTCATCGACATTTTGGGTCGAGGCCTGGAAATCTGCAGCTTCTGGCAGCAGGTAGCCGATATCTTGCAGGAAGGCTTTGTAGGCCACTGGGTCGTGGGCTTTGCCTGCGTGGGTCTGGTGCCAGGTGTCGATCCGCGCCTGGAAATCATCGCGTTTGGCGAGTAGGGCTTTGTTCTTCGGTGCCAGGTCGTGGATGACCTTGTCGGCGCCGGCCCAGAACTGGTCGGCAGTGATGCCGGTGCCGGGAATGGCTTCGTTGTTCACGAAGTCGAACAGGACTTTGGCGACCTGCAGGCCACCGACTTGAACGTGTTCAGTCATTGCTTGCCTCACTCTGCGGAGCTTATGCGCTGTTTCAGATTTTCATTATGTAGTGCACGGTTGGGCATACTACATGATGACTTGCGGTTGTGAAAATTAGACTAAATACGTCGTTTAGCGACTCATTTTGGTCGTACGGTCACAGCGGAGAATCGGATGTTCTCAAAAAACTATTGGATTGTTCCAGATAAATATAAAAATGGTACACGATTTGTTTTTGACCACTTCTGTAGGAATTGGCTTTGTGTGGGAGCGGGCTTGCCCGCGATAGCAATACATCGCCCACGGATGTGTAACTGACACGCCCCCCATCGCGGGCAAGCCCGCTCCCACAGGGTGTGTGCCTATAATCGATGATCAACCCACCGAGGGCTTCGCCATGGACCATCTTGTACTCACTATTATCGCCGCCGACAAACCCGGCCTGGTTGAACGCATTGCGCAGAACATTGCCGCCCACGGCGGTAACTGGCTGGAAAGCCGCATGGCGCACATGGCCGGGCAGTTTGCCGGGATTTTGCGGGTTAGCGTGCCGACGGAACAGCGTCAAGCCCTGGTCGGCGCGCTGGAGGACTTATCCACACATGGCATTCGTGTGCTGGTGGGCGAGGGCAGCAGCGGGCAGGCCTCGGCGTCCAAATCGATCATGATGACGTTGGTGGGCAATGACCGCGCAGGCATCGTGCGCGAAATCACGGCGCTATTGAGCAAACAAGGCGTGAACCTGGCGAGCCTGAGCACGGATGTGCGTCCGGCGCCCATGAGCGGTGATCCCTTGTTTAGCGCCGAAGCGTTGTTGCAGGTGCCGGCCGCGTTGTCCCTGGATACCTTGCAGCTGTCCCTGGAAACCTTGGCCGATGATTTGATGGTGGAACTGCACCACGAGGAATAATCGGTCCACAAGGTTATGCATGGAAATCTTGCATGGGCCTGTGGATAACCTGTAGAGACCCGGCGCCAGGCCATGCCGGCCGGGCTTCTTCGTCGATTGAGCAAAAAACGAGCAGTTTCAATGGCTTGTGCACAAATGGCGGGGATCAGGGTGTGGATAACCTTGGGGTGAATGCCTGCAAGCCACGTGCACTGTGGCTTGCAGAGGTTTGTACGTTATTTGATCAGCGTTTGCGCACCGTCAGCCATGCATCCAGGCTGTAAACCACCAGGCCCGCCCAGATAAATGCGAAAGCAATCAGCGTGCTGGTCGCCAGGTGTTCACCGAACAGCAGCACCGCTTCCAACAGCACCAGCGTCGGCGCCACGTATTGCAAAAAGCCCAGTGCGGTGTAGGGCAAATGCCGTGCGGCGGCGTTGAAACACACCAGCGGAATCAGCGTAACCGGGCCTGCGGCCACCAGCCACCAGGCTTCGGAGGTGCTCCAAAATTCAAGCTGCGCACTATGGGCCGATGGGTTGAACAACAACCAGGCGACGGCGATCGGCACCAGCATCCAGGTTTCCACCACCAGCCCTGGCAGCGCCTTGACCGGCGCCTGTTTGCGGATCAAACCGTAAAAGCCGAAGGTCAGTGCCAGCACCAGCGACACCCACGGCAGACTGCCGACTTGCCACACTTGCTGCGCCACACCCACCGCCGCCAGCCCGACGGCGATCCATTGCAGGCGGCGCAGGCGCTCGCCCAGGATCAGCATGCCCAGCAGCACATTCACCAACGGGTTGATGTAGTAACCCAGGCTCGCTTCCAGCATGCGCCCGCTGTTCACCGACCACACATAGGTCAGCCAGTTGGCCGCAATCAACGAACCACTGAGTGCCAGGATCGCCAGGCGCTTGGGGTTGTCGCGCAGTTCACGGAACCAGCCGGGGTGCTTCCACACCATCAACAGCAAACCGCCGAACAGCGCTGACCACAAGACGCGGTGCACGATGATTTCGGCGGCGGGAACACTGGCGATGGCTTTGAAATAAAGTGGGAAAAGACCCCAGATGACATAGGCACTCAGGCCCAGGATGTACCCTTTGCGGGGGTTGGCGGCGTGCATTGCAGAATCCTTGCTCAGGCAGCTTACAAAGCGCGATTGTAAGGATTTTTGTCAGGCAAGGCAGGGGCTTTTCTGTGGGAGCTGGCTTGCCTGCGATGAAATCACCTTAGTACCACTGATACACCGAGTTGTCTGAATCGCAGGCAAGCCAGCTCCCACACCGGTGGTGTACTGCTCTTTAGAAGAGTTTGAGGGGTTCTTCATTGAGCGCCGACAGTTGCTCACGCAACGCCAACACCTGGTCGCCCCAATACCGCTCGCTGCCAAACCACGGAAAGCTGTGGGGGAATGCCGGGTCATCCCAGCGCCGGGCCAGCCAGGCGCTGTAGTGCATCAGGCGCAAGGCGCGCAGGGGTTCGATCAAGGCCAGTTCGCGTGGGTCGAAGTCGTGGAACTCCTGGTAGCCGTCCATCAATTCCGACAGCTGGCCCAGGCATTCCTGACGGTCGCCCGCGAGCATCATCCACAGGTCCTGCACGGCCGGGCCCATGCGGCAGTCGTCCAGGTCGACGATGTGGAACATCTCGTCGCGGCACATCATGTTGCCGGGGTGGCAGTCGCCGTGCATGCGGATGTTCTTGTGCGGTGTGGCCTTGTACACCTCTTCCACGCGCTTGAGCAGGTCGCGCGCGACAGACTCGTAAGCGGGCAGCAGGCTTTTGGGAATGAAATTGCCTTCAAGCAAGGTGTTGAGGGAATCGTGACCGAAGTTCTTCACACCCAAGGCTTCGCGGTGTTCAAACGGGCGGGTGGACCCCACCGCGTGTAAACGGCCGAGCAATTGCCCGAGGCGATACAGCTGATCCAGGTTGCCCGGCTCCGGCGCCCGACCGCCACGGCGTGGGAACAGGGTGAAGCGAAAGCCCGCGTGTTCGAACAGGCTTTCGCCGTTATGCACCAGCGGTGCAACCACCGGCACTTCGCACTCGGCCAGTTCGAAGGTGAAGCGGTGTTCTTCCAGGATCGCTTCGTTGGTCCAGCGCTGCGGGCGGTAGAATTTGGCGATCAGCGGCTCGGAGTCTTCGATGCCCACCTGATACACGCGGTTTTCGTAGCTGTTAAGCGCCAACACGCGCGCGTCGCTGAGAAAGCCGATGCTTTCGACGGCGTCGAGTACTAAATCGGGGGTGAGTGTTTCAAACGGGTGGGCCATGCGAACTCCTGCGCGCAGCAGGGCGCCGCGTCCGGCCGGGTATGGTAACGCACCAACGCTGAGATAGGTGGCGACTGTGCCATTGCCATCGCAGGCAAGCCAGCTCCCACACTTGAGCGTGGAATGCGCTCAAAGGTGGGAGCTGGCTTGCCTGCGATGAGGCCCTGTCAGGCGCCGACTATCCCACCATCATCCCGCCGAATCGCCATCACCGACGAGCGCGGCTTGCCGTTTGGCAGATGCTCCGGCCAGGTCGAACCCCCGGTTTCCCCCGGATGCTGAATCCCCACAAACAGGGTCTTCTGGTCCGGCGAGAAGCTGATGCCTGTAACCTCGCACGCCACCGGCCCGACCATGAAGCGGCGGATTTCCCCGGTGTTGGGGTCGGCGCAGAGCATCTGGTTATTGCCCATGCCGGCGAAGTCGCCCTTGTTGCTGTAGTCGCCGTCGGTGAGGATCCACAGGCGCCCTGCCTTGTCGAACCCCAGGCCGTCGGGACTGTTGAACATGTTTTGCGGGTTGATGTTGGACGAGCCGCCTTTTGGCGTACCGGCATGCACACCGGGGTTGCCGGCCACCACAAACAAATCCCAGGTGAAGGTGTTGGCGCCGTGGTTATCCGCGTCGGCTTTCCAGCGCAGGATCTGGCCATACACGTTTTTCTCACGCGGATTCGGCCCGCCCACCGGCTGGCCGTCTTCACCGCGTTTGGCGTTGTTGGTGAGCGTGCAATACACCTGGCCGTCGGTGGGGCTGACCACGATCCATTCCGGGCGGTCCATGCGTGTGGCTTTCACCACACTGGCGGCCAGGCGCGCGTGGATCAGCACTTCGGCCTGGCTGGCAAACCCCGAGCTGGCGTCGATGCCGTTTTTGCCGTGGGTGAGTTCGACCCATTCGCCTTTGCCCTTGGGGTGGTCGGCATTGCCGTCGCCGGCATCGAAAATCGCCACGTACAGGGTGCCGTGGTCGAGCAGGTTCTTGTTGGCTTTGGGGTTGTGGTGGTTGATCGGATCGCGGCTGACGAACTTGTAGATGAACTCGCCACGCTCGTCGTCGCCCATGTACACCACGGCGCGGCCATCACGGGTTTCTGCCAGTGCGGCGTTTTCGTGTTTGAAGCGGCCCAGGGCAGTGCGCTTGACCGGTGTGGATTGCGGGTCGAACGGGTCGATTTCCACCACCCAGCCGTGGCGATTGAGTTCGTTGGGGTTCTTGGCCATGTCGAAGCGCGGGTCGTGCAGGTGCCAATTGATCTCACGGCTGGCGGCCACCACGCCGTAGCGCTTTTGCCCGGCGTCGAAGCTTTGTTGCGGGTTGCTGCTGCCAAAGCAGTCGGTGAAGTTCTCTTCGCAGGTCAGGTAGGTGCCCCATGGCGTCTTGCCGTTGGCGCAGTTCTGGAAGGTGCCAAGGGCTTTTTTGCCGGTTTTGTCGGCGCTGGTTTTCAGCCAGGCATGGCCGGCAGCGGGGCCACCCAGGCGGATCGGCGAGTTACCGTGGATGCGGCGGTTGTAGCGCGAGTCCTGCACGAACTGCCAGGTGTCGCCCTTGCGCCGCACCTCTATCACCGACACACCTTCGCTGGCCTGGGCCTTGCGCACGTCTTCAGCCGATTGCGGCGCGCCGCCATGGGCGTAGAGGTAGCGGTAGTTGGTGTATTCGTTGTTGATGGCCATCAGCGCACGGTTGTTGTCACCGGGGAAGGCGAACAGGCTCATGCCGTCGTTGTTGTCACCGAACTGCTGTTCCTGGGCCTTGGCAGTGCCATTGCCGGACGGGTCGAAGGCTGGCGCGTTCTTGTGCAGCGGCTGGCCCCAACTGATCAGTACCGAGGCGGAGTAACCCGGCGGCAAGGTGATGGCGTCGCTGGTGGCCGCAGCGATGCTGGCAAAGCCCAGCAAGGGGCTGGCGGTGGCAGCGTTCACGGCCATTGCGCTGCGCGTGAGCAGGTTGCCACCCAGGAACATCGCGGCACCGCACAGGGCGCCGGCGCCGATAAAACGGCGGCGGGTGAGGCCGACCATCTGTTCAAGGTCGGTGGCTTGGTTTTCTTCTAATAGGCTCATTTCAGGCTCCCTGCGGTTTTTGCAGACACCTTAAGGAGCGCTCGTGACGAATTTGTTGCAGCTTAAAGATGGCGGGCGCCTAAACCGGTGTGCCGAGCAGCACATTGTTGGGTGAGAATTGCACCTGGACTTGGCCGCCTTCGACGACACCCAGTACCTGGAGCGCGGCGGGCTGCGCCAGGGCGCATAAAACCTGGCCGTTGGGCAGGGTGATGCGCACTTCGCTGGGGCCGTCATCGGCGTCGAGAATCGTCTCGATCACACCGCTCACGCAATTGTGTCCAGGTGTTGCAGCCTGCCCGATGGCGAGCAATTCCAGCCATCCGGCCTTGATCAAGGCGACCACTTCAACGCCGGTTTCCAGCTCCAGCCGCTGCGTGCTGTCGTGAGTGATCTGCGCACTCAGGCTCAAGCCGCCCGAGAGTTGCAGGCGAATCAAGTCATTGCGGCCCTGGTGTTCGATGGCGCTGACCTGGCCGTGCAGTTGGTTGCGCGCGCTGGTGCGCAACATCAGGCGGCCGAGCAGGTTGAAGTCGCTCGCGTCCTCATCCGAACCCAGCACCTCGGCCTGCAACACTTGCAGGCGTTGGTACAGGCGCAGCACGCGCTCACCTTCGGCCGTCAGCTTGGCGCCGCCGCCGCCTTTGCCGCCGACGCTGCGCTCCACCAGCGGCTTTTTCGCCAGGTTGTTCAACTCGTCGATCGCATCCCACGCGGCCTTGTAACTCAGGCCAGCGCTCTTGGCTGCGCGGGTGATCGAACCCTGCTCGGCAATATGCGCCAACAGGGCGATGCGCTGGGGGCGGCGGATGATGTGTTGGCTGAGGGAGGTCGGCAGAGACATGTGGATACGCTTCGATAAGGTCAGCGGACGTTGCAGGCGCGGCGCACGCGAGTCAAGTCATGAGCCTGGTTTTGGCGTGCGGGCCAGACAGTACACATCGACCTGACGAGCGCCGGCGTCCATCAATAGGCGGGCCAGGCTGTGGGCGGTGGCGCCGGTGGTGAGTACGTCGTCCACCAGCGCAAAGTGGCGGCCCTGCACCTGGGCGCCGGGTGCCAGCGCAAACGCGGTGAGCAGGTTGCGTTGGCGGGTCTTGGCGTCGAGGGCTTGTTGCGCGACGGTTTCATGGGGGCGTAACAACAGGTGTTCATCGTGTGGGAGGTCGAGGTCTTCGCTGAGCCAGCGGGCCAACATCAACGATTGGTTGAAGCCGCGCTCACGCAGACGCTTGCGCGCCATGGGCACCGGCAGCAGGCAGTCGGGGCGGGTGAGTGCGGTGTTGTCGAAACGGTGTTGCAGATACTGGCCCAGCAAGTGTGCGAGCAGATGACCCAGTGGCCAGCGCGACTGGTGTTTGAAGCGGCTGATAAGGGTGTCGACGGGGAAACCGTAGGTCCAGGGTGCGATCACCTGTTTATAGGCAGGCGGCTTTTTTTGACAGGGGCCGCAAATCAAACCCTCCATCGGCAGGGGCAGGGCGCACACCTCGCAATGCTCCAGCAGCCAGGGCAGCTCGGTTTCGCAGGCGTTGCACACAGTGTGGTTGGAGTTTGTTGCTTCATCGCAAATTAAACAGGTCTGGTTGTTTTCTAACCAGATGTAAACCTGATGTTTGTATCTGAGTTGACAGTGCATGAATCTTCCTTAAATATGCCGAGCATCCGTGTCGTGACTGACTGTGGGTATTGCGGGTATTGCCGGTATTGCCCTTCCCACAGCGTAAGCCCAAGCATAATCAAGGAATCGCCCATGAGCGCCAGCACCTCTGCCACCCTGCGTCACGATTGGTCTTTAGCCGAAGTCAAAGCGCTGTTTGTGCAACCCTTCAACGACCTGTTGTTCCAGGCGCAGACCGTGCACCGCGCGCATTTCGACGCCAACCGCGTGCAGGTCTCGACCTTGCTGTCGATCAAAACCGGCGCCTGCCCGGAAGATTGCAAATATTGTCCGCAGTCGGGCCACTACAACACCGGTCTGGAAAAAGAAAAGCTGATGGAGGTGCAGAAGGTCCTCGAAGAGGCCGCTCGCGCCAAAGCCATCGGTTCGACGCGCTTCTGCATGGGCGCCGCCTGGAAGCACCCGTCGGCCAAAGACATGCCCTACGTGCTGCAGATGGTCAAGGGCGTGAAGGCCATGGGCCTGGAAACCTGCATGACCCTCGGCCGTCTCGACCAGGACCAGACCGAAGCCCTGGCCCAGGCCGGCCTGGACTACTACAACCACAACCTCGACACCTCGCCTGAGTTTTACGGCAGCATCATCACCACCCGCACCTACGGAGAGCGCCTGCAAACCCTGGCCTACGTGCGTGATTCGGGGATGAAGATCTGCTCGGGCGGCATCCTCGGCATGGGCGAGTCCCTCGACGACCGCGCCAACCTGCTGATCCAACTGGCCAACCTGCCGGAGCATCCGGAGTCGGTGCCGATCAACATGCTGGTGAAAGTCGCCGGTACGCCGCTGGAAAACGCCGAAGACATCGACCCGTTTGACTTTATCCGCATGCTCGCCGTGGCGCGCATCCTGATGCCGCAATCCCATGTGCGCTTGTCGGCCGGCCGTGAAGCGATGAACGAGCAGATGCAGGCCCTGGCGTTTTTCGCCGGTGCCAACTCGATCTTCTACGGCGACAAGTTGCTGACCACCGCCAACCCGCAGGCCGACAAGGACATGCAACTGTTCTCGCGCCTGGGGATCTTGCCGGAGGCGCGTGAAGAGCACGCCGATGAAGTGCATCAGGCAGCGATTGAGCAGGCGTTGGTGGAGCAAAAGAGCAGCGAGCAGTTCTATAACGCGGTGGTTTAACGCCTCTCTCCACATTTGAAACGCAATCCAACTGTGGGAGCTGGCTTGCCTGCGATAGCGGTCTTCCAGGCATATTGATACTGAATGTGCTGCCGTCATCGCAGGCAAGCCAGCTCCCACATTGGATCGGGTTCAACCTGATCTGCCGAGGCCTGCATGTCTTTTGATCTCGCCGCGCGCCTCGCTGCCCGCCGGGCCGAACACCTTTATCGCCAACGCCCTTTGCTTGAGAGCCCGCAAGGCCCGCAAGTGGTGGTGGATGGCCAACCGCTGCTGGCATTCTGCAATAACGACTACCTGGGCCTGGCCAATCACCCGCAAGTGATCGAAGCCTGGCGCGCCGGGGCGTCCCGCTGGGGCGTGGGCGGTGGCGCTTCGCACCTGGTGATCGGCCATGCCACGCCGCACCATGAACTCGAGGAAGCACTGGCCGACCTCACAGGGCGCCCGCGTGCACTGCTGTTTACGACCGGCTATATGGCCAACCTGGGCGCGGTCACCGCGTTGGTGGGGCAGGGCGATACGGTGCTGGAGGACCGGCTCAACCACGCCTCGCTGCTGGACGCCGGGCTGTTGTCCGGGGCGCGTTTCAACCGCTATCTGCATAACGACGCCAGCAGCCTGGCCAAACGCCTGGAGAAGGCGACCGGCAATACGCTGGTGGTCACCGATGGTGTGTTCAGCATGGACGGCAATCTGGCCGACCTGCCTGCGCTGGCCCGTGAGGCACGCGCCAAAGGCGCCTGGTTGATGGTTGATGACGCCCATGGCTTCGGACCGTTAGGTGCTACGGGCGGCGGCATCGTCGAGCATTTCGGCTTGAGCCAGGAAGACGTGCCGGTATTGGTCGGCACCCTCGGTAAAGCGTTCGGCACCGCCGGAGCGTTTGTGGCGGGCAGTGAAGAGCTGATCGAAAGCCTGATCCAGTTCGCCCGGCCCTACATCTACACCACCAGCCAGCCACCGGCATTGGCCTGCGCCACTTTGAAAAGCCTGGAGCTGCTGCGCACCGAGCACTGGCGGCGTGAGCACCTCAATGGTCTGATCCGCCAGTTCCGCCAGGGCGCCGAGCAGCTTGGCCTGCGGTTGATGGACAGCTTCACGCCGATCCAGCCGATCCTGATTGGCGACAGCGCCACCGCCATGCGCCTGTCGCAGATGCTGCGCGAGCGCGGCCTGATGGTGACAGCCATCCGCCCACCGACTGTGCCGGCCGGCAGTGCGCGTTTGCGCGTGACACTGACAGCGGCCCACAGCGCGGCCCAGGTGCAGCTATTGTTAAGCGCATTGGATGAGTGTTTCCGGTTGTTAAGTATTACGGAGCCCGACCATGCGTGATCGACTGGTATTACTGCCCGGTTGGGGGCTCGGCGTTTCACCGCTGGAGCCTTTGGCTGGCGCCTTGCAGGGTTTGGACGAACACCTGCAAGTGCATATCGAACCGTTGCCGGTGCTGGCTTCCAGCGATCTGGATGAATGGCTCGACGAACTCGACGCCACACTGCCGGACAACGCCTGGTTGGGCGGCTGGTCCCTGGGCGGCATGCTCGCTTCCGAGTTGGCGGCGCGGCGCGGCGAGCGCTGCTGCGGGCTGCTGACATTGGCGAGCAACCCGTGTTTTGTCGCCCATCAAGGCTGGCCCAGTGCGATGCCTGCCGAGACGTTCGATGCGTTCCTCGCGGGTTGCCATGCCGATTCTCAGGTCACGCTCAAACGCTTTGGCCTGCTGTGTGCCAAGGGCGCTGCCGACCCGCGCGGGCTGTCGCGCCTGTTGGTCAGTGGGGCGCCGAATACGTTGTCGAGTGTGTTGATGCCGGGCCTGGAACTGCTTGCTCAACTGGATACCCGCGCCGCTTTGCAAGCGTTTCGTGGCCCGCAACTGCACCTGTTTGCGGGGTTGGACGGTTTAGTGCCCGCTGAAGCCGCGGGTGATCTATTGGCCCTGCTGCCCGATGTAGAAATCGGCCTGATTGAACAGGCCGGTCACGCTTTTCTTCTGGAAGACCCTCACGGTGTAGCGGGGGCCATCCAGGCTTTTTTGCATGAGTGTGTTGATGACTGATTTATCCCAGCCCCCACTGCCGGGCGGTTTGCCGGACAAGCGCCAGGTGGCGGCCTCGTTTTCCCGCGCAGCAGCCAGCTACGACAGCGTCGCCGAGTTGCAGCGCGCAGTCGGGCATGAGCTGTTGTCTCGCTTGCCAGCTGCCATCGCGGCCAGACGTTGGCTGGATGTGGGCTGCGGCACGGGTTATTTCAGCCGTGCACTGGGCGAACTGTTGCCTGCAAGCCAAGGCGTAGCGCTGGATATTGCCGAGGGCATGCTCAACCATGCGCGGCCTTTAGGGGGCGCGCAGCACTTTATTGCGGGGGATGCAGAACGCTTGCCGCTTGCAACTGAGAGCTTCCAGCTGCTGTTCTCCAGCCTGGCGGTGCAGTGGTGCGCGAATTTCGACGCGGTGCTCAGTGAGGCCTGTCGTGTGCTGCAACCCGGGGGCGTCTTCGCATTTGCGAGCCTGTGCGTGGGCACCCTGGACGAGTTGCGCCAAAGCTGGCGTGCGGCGGATGGCCTGGTTCACGTCAACCGCTTTCGCACCTTCGAGGCTTACCAACAGCTGTGTGCTGCCAGCGGTTTGCGGGTGCTGAGCCTGGAGCGCCAGCCTCACGTGTTGCACTACCCGGATGTGCGCAGCCTGACCCACGAACTCAAGGCGTTGGGCGCGCATAACCTCAACCCCGGTCGCCCGGGAGGGTTGACGGGGCGCGCGCGGATTGTTGCACTGGTGCACGCTTACGAGCAGTTCCGCCAGGCCCAGGGCCTGCCCGCCACGTACCAAGTGGTGTATGCCGTACTGGAGAAACCGTTATGAGCGCCGCTTATTTCATCACCGGCACCGACACCGATGTGGGCAAAACCACCATCGCCGCCGGGCTGCTGCATGCCGCGCGGCTGGCGGGTAAAAGCACCGCCGCCGGAAAACCGGTGGCCTCAGGCTGCCAGCTCACCCCAAAAGGTTTGCGCAACGCCGACGCCTTGGCACTGCTGGCCGAATGTTCGCTGCCGTTGACCTATGCCGAGGTCAACCCGGTGGCCTTTGAACCCGCGATTGCGCCGCACCTGGCCGCGCGGGAGGCGGGTGTGGCGCTCACGGTGCAATCACTGTTGAAACCGATGCAGCACATACTCGCGCAACACGCCGATTTCACCTTGATCGAAGGCGCAGGCGGCTGGCGGGTGCCGTTGGCCGATCAGGACAACCTGTCGGACCTGGCCATGGCGCTCAAGCTGCCGGTGATCCTGGTGGTGGGCGTGCGTCTGGGCTGTATCAGCCATGCGCTGCTCACCGCCGAAGCCATCGCGCGGGACGGTTTGCCGTTGGCGGGTTGGGTGGCAAATATCATCGACCCCAAGACCTCTCGTCTGGAAGAGAACCTCGCAACCCTGGCTGAGCGGTTGCCTGCGCCGTGCCTGGGGCGGGTGCCAAAGCTCAAGCAGGCCAGCGCGAAAGTGGTGGCCGAGTACCTGGAATTGGACCTGCTTGACTGATTTTGGCTATCGCTAAGGCATTATGCCATTAGTGTTTTTGACGGGCGTTTTGCCAGGATGTCTGCTTCAATTCAAGTTCACGATTCTCTAAAGGCAGGCTTACGCCATGGAAATCTCTGGAAGCAGCGCGTTTTATTCGGGGCTGAGCACTATTCAGGCCGGGCAGAACCGCGTCGACCAGGCCGCCGGCAAAATTGCCGGCGCCGCGACGACCCAGCCCTCGGATGCACAAAGTGATCGTCTACAAGCCAACGATCGCGCCCAGCCGTCCAACTCGGCGAGCAACATGGTCGAAATGGCCCAAGGCAAGTTTCAAGTGGAGCTGGGCGCGAAAGTTGCCAAGGCTTCGGATGAAATGCTTGGCACGTTGATCGATACCTACGCTTAACTTTCTATCGGCACACGCCGGCTCTTCTGTGGGAGCTGGCTTGCCTGCGATAGCATCGACTCAATCTTCCTGATATACCGCGGCGCCTGTATCGCAGGCAAGCCAGCTCCCACACAAGCCAGCTCCCACATTGTCCTGTGTCATCTCGTTGAACTTCTAAACTCCTTTTAAGCGTGGCATCCCGCCGCAGGCCTTGCCGTGCGTGGCATTGATGCGCGTCATGACAAACGGCTTCGGCGCGATGCTTGACAACCTCAGGTCGTAAACGTATGTTTCAAACACCTGTTTGACCGCCATAACAAATCCACGCGGTTGTTCATCCCAGATACATCAGCAGAGGTTTATCGCTATGCCTGACTACAAGGCCCCCTTGCGTGATATTCGCTTCGTTCGTGACGAACTGCTCGGTTATGAAGCGCACTATCAGAGCCTGCCGGCTTGCCAGGACGCTACTCCGGACATGGTTGACGCCATTCTTGAGGAAGGCGCCAAGTTCTGTGAGCAAGTGCTGGCACCGTTGAACCGCGTGGGTGACATCGAAGGGTGTACCTGGAGCGAGTCAGGCGTAAAAACCCCTACTGGTTTCAAAGAAGCCTACAAGCAGTTCGTCGAAGGCGGCTGGCCAAGCCTGGCCCACGACGTGGAGCACGGTGGCCAAGGCCTGCCGGAATCCCTGGGCCTGGCCGTGAGCGAGATGGTCGGCGCCGCCAACTGGTCGTGGGGCATGTACCCTGGCCTGTCCCACGGTGCGATGAACACCATCTCCGAGCACGGCACCCCGCAACAGCAAGACGCTTACCTGACCAAGCTGGTTTCGGGTGAGTGGACCGGCACCATGTGCCTGACCGAGCCGCACTGCGGCACCGACCTGGGCATGCTGCGCACCAAGGCCGAACCTCAGGCTGATGGTTCCTACAAAGTCTCCGGCACCAAGATCTTCATCTCGGCCGGTGAACACGACATGGCCGACAACATCGTCCATATCGTACTGGCCCGCCTGCCGGACGCACCGGCCGGCACCAAGGGTATTTCGCTGTTCATCGTGCCTAAATTCCTGCCGAACGCAGACGGCTCGATCGGCGAGCGCAACGCGGTGACCTGTGGTTCCCTGGAACACAAGATGGGCATCCACGGTAACGCCACCTGCGTGATGAACTTCGACGCGGCCACCGGTTTCCTGATCGGCCCGGCGAACAAAGGCCTGAACTGCATGTTCACCTTTATGAACACCGCTCGCCTGGGCACCGCGCTGCAAGGCTTGTCCCACGCCGAGATCGGCTTCCAGGGCGGCCTGAAATACGCTCGCGACCGTCTGCAAATGCGCTCGCTGACTGGCCCGAAAGCGCCGGACAAAGCCGCTGACCCGATCATCGTGCACCCTGATGTGCGCCGTATGCTGCTGACCATGAAAGCCTTCGCTGAAGGCAACCGGGCGATGGTGTACTTCACCGCCAAGCAAGTGGACATCGTCAAGTACGGCACCGACGACGAAGCCAAGAAGCAAGCCGACGGCCTGCTGGCGTTCATGACCCCAATCGCCAAGGCGTTCATGACCGAAGTCGGTTTTGAATCGGCCAACCACGGCGTGCAGATCTACGGCGGCCACGGCTTTATCGCCGAGTGGGGTATGGAGCAGAACGTTCGTGACAGCCGCATTTCGATGCTGTACGAAGGCACCACCGGCATCCAGGCACTCGACTTGCTGGGCCGTAAAGTGCTGATGACTCAAGGCGAAGCGCTCAAGGGCTTCACCAAGATCGTGCACAAGTTCTGCCAGGCCAACGAAGGCAACGAAGCCGTCAAAGAATTCGTTGCACCGCTGGCGGCACTGAACAAAGAGTGGGGCGAGTTGACCATGAAGGTCGGTATGGCCGCGATGAAAGACCGTGAAGAAGTCGGTGCCGCCTCGGTGGACTACCTGATGTACTCCGGCTACGCGTGCCTGGCTTACTTCTGGGCCGACATGGCACGCCTGGCTGCTGAAAAACTGGCTGCCGGCACCACCGAAGAGGCGTTCTACACCGCCAAGCTGCAGACGGCGCGCTTCTACTTCCAGCGCATCCTGCCGCGTACCCAGACCCATAAGGTCACCATGCTGTCGGGCGCCAACAACCTGATGGACATGAAAGAAGAAGACTTCGGCCTGGCTTACTAAGCCCTGCCGGTCTCCTGAAAACCGCCGCTTCTTTTGGAAGCGGCGGTTTTTTTATGTGCGGCGATAAAAAACACAGCACAGCACTCAGGGATTGCGCGTGGCTGCCGTTACAGTGATGGCAATGTGATACAGGTCACATTGAATGTGCTTAACTGTGCTCAGTGAAGGCACTGTGCCATCTTTCTGGGCGGGTCGGAGCTTTACCCTTGTCACGCGTGTCCGCTGTACGGTTCAGTCATTTTCTCCCTTCGTTGCTGCTGTTGCTGGCCGGGCTCTCGGCTGCGTATGTCAAAGACCTCAGCGTGTTCTTTACCTCGCTGTTCAATGTGCTGCCGACCTTGGTGCTGTTGCTCGGCGGCGCGTACTGCGCGGTGTATCGGCGCCAGCGTGAGCTGTTTCTGATGATCACGGTGTACGTCGTTTACTTCCTGCTCGACACCCAGACCGATTATTACCGCGATAACGGCCGCGTCCGTGAAGACGCCGCGGTGGTGTTCCATCTGTGTTGCTTGCTGTTGCCGTTGCTGTTCAGCATTTACGCGCTGTGGCAGGAGAAAACCCACCTGTTCCGCGACTTTGTGGCGCGCTGCGCCGTGCTTTTTGCGTTTGGCAGCGTAGCCCTGGCGCTTGAGCAGAGTTTCCCCCAAGCCTTGCTGAACTGGCTGGCGGAGATTCGCTGGCCGGCGCTGCATGGCAGCTGGATGAGCCTGATCCAGCTGTCGTACCCGATGTTCCTGATTGGTTTTGTCACCCTGGCGGCGCAGTACTGGTATCAGCCGCGGCCCTTGCACGCGGCGCAACTGGTGGGTTTGCTGGGGCTGTTCTGGATGTTGCCGCAAACCTTTATCCTGCCGTTCACGCTGAACATCATGTGCAGCCAGGTAATGCTGATGATTGCCGCCGGCGTGGCGCACGAGGCTTATCAGATGGCCTTTCGCGATGAACTCACCGGCTTGCCGGGGCGGCGCGCGCTCAATGAGCGCATGCAACGGTTGGGGCGCAATTATGTGTTGGCAATGAGCGACGTCGATCACTTCAAGCGCTTTAACGACACCCACGGCCACGATGTCGGTGACCAAGTGCTGCGGCTGGTGGCCAGCAAATTGTCGAAGGTCAATGGCGGTGGGCGTGCCTATCGTTATGGCGGGGAAGAGTTTGCCGTGGTGTTCGCCGGCAAGACGTTGGACGAGTGCATGCCGCACCTGGAAGAGATTCGCGAGATCATCGCCAACTACGCCATCAAGCTGCGCAACCCGGACCGTCCCCACGACGACCAGCAGGGCCGCCAACGCCGGGTGGGCAGTGGCGCCTCGAGTGTGTCGGTGACGGTCAGCATCGGCGTGGCCGAGCGCCAGGTCGAGCAGCGCACGCCTGAAGAAGTGCTCAAGTCCGCCGATCAGGCGCTCTACGCGGCCAAGGGCGCGGGGCGTAACTGCGTGGTCGCTGCCGGGCAAACCCGGCGCGGCGCGGTGCGCATGGAGAGCGCTGCCGGTTGAGTGATGGCGGTGTATTCAGCGGTTCTACAGTGATTGTTCGAGGCGATGACCGGCAGTAGGTTGAAAGTATCTGCTGCCGGAGACATTGCCATGCCTGAGTACAAAGCTCCCCTGCGCGACATGCGCTTTCTGATCGACAACGTGTTTGATTTTCACGGCCACTACGCCGCCTTGGGCGCCACCGACGCGAGCCCGGATATGGTCAGCGCGATTCTCGAAGAAGGCGCCAAATTCTGCGAAAACGTGCTGTCGCCGCTCAATCGCAGTGGCGATGAAGAAGGCTGCCACTTCGACAATGGCGTGGTCACCACGCCCAAGGGCTTCAAGGAAGCTTTCGCCCACTACGTGGAAGGCGGCTGGCATGGCGTGGCGGCTGACCCGGCTTACGGGGGCCAGGGCTTGCCGCTGTCCCTGGGCCTGGTGCTCAGCGAAATGATCGGCTCCAGCAACACCTCCTGGGGCATGTACCCGGGTCTCACCCACGGTGCAATGTCGGCGATTCACGCCCACGGCACTGAAGAACAGAAAGCCACCTACCTGACCAAACTCACCGCCGGCGAATGGACCGGCACCATGTGCCTCACCGAAGCCCATTGCGGCACTGACCTGGGGTTGATCAAGACCCGCGCCGTGCTCCAGGCGGACGGCAGTTACGCGGTCACCGGCAGCAAGATCTTTATCTCGGCCGGCGAGCACGACATGAGCGCCAATATCATTCACTTGGTGCTGGCCAAACTGCCGGACGCCCCGGCGGGCACCAAAGGTATCTCGTTGTTTATCGTGCCCAAGTTCCATGCCGATTCAGGCGAGCGCAACGCGGTGCACTGTGGTTCCATCGAGCACAAGATGGGCATCAAGGCCTCGGCCACCTGCGTGCTGAACTTTGACGGCGCCAAGGGCTTTTTGATTGGCGAGGCGAACAAGGGCCTCAATTGCATGTTCACCATGATGAACCACGCGCGCCTGGGCACTGGCATGCAGGGTTTGTGCAATGGTGAGGCGAGTTTCCAGGGCGCGATCAAATACGCCAACGACCGCCTGCAAATGCGCTCGCTGACCGGCGCCAAGGCCCCGGATAAAGCCGCCGACCCGATCATCGTGCACGCCGACGTGCGGCGCATGTTGCTGACCATGAAGGCCTTCAACGAAGGCAATCGGGCGCTGACCTACTTCACTGCCCAACTGCTCGACACCGCGCACTTGAGCAGTGACGCCGCCCAACGCCAGGAGGCCGAAGACCTGTTGGCGTTCCTCACGCCTATCTGCAAAGCCTTTATGACCGAAACCGGGCTGGAGGTGACCAACCACGGTATGCAGGTGTTCGGCGGCCATGGCTACATTCGCGAATGGGGCATGGAGCAACTGGCGCGTGATGCGCGGATTGCGCCGATCTATGAAGGCACTAATGGCATCCAGGCGCTCGACTTGCTGGGCCGTAAGGTCCTGGGCAGCCAGGGCAAGTTGCTGCGCGGGTTTACCAAACTTGTGCATAAGTTCTGCGCGGCGAATGCCGAGCACCCGCAGCTCAAGGCCCAGGTTGAGCAGCTCAACCAACTGAACCAGCAATGGGGCGAGCTGACGATGAAGGTCGGCGTGGCTGCCATGAAAAACCCGGATGAAGTGGGCGCGGCGGCGGTGGATTACTTGATGTACAGCGGTTACATCATTCTGGCGTACCTGTGGTTGCGCATGGCCATTACGGCCCAATCGCATGACGACGCAGCGTTCGCCCAAGCTAAATTGGCCACCTGCGATTTCTACTTCAAGCGCTTGTTGCCGCGCACTGCAACGCACCGCGCCGCTGTGGAGGCGGGCAGTGAGTGCTTGATGAGCTTGCCTGCGCAGTTGTTTGCGCTTTAGGCGCGATTGATTCACTGCGGTCAAAATGTGGGGCTGGCTTGCCTGCGATGGCATCAACTCGGTGTAACTGATAAACCGAGGTGCCGGCATAGCAGGCAAGCCAGCTCCCACAGAAGTCCATATTGGATTCGTGATATGACCATTAAATACCTAATGGTCACTAACGGACCCTATGTGTCTCAAATGTTGTTCGGTTACACTCGAAGCCTGTAAAACCGATCCTATCGAATCACTTTTCCTGTTCTCACGAGGTTTGCCATGGCTGATTACAAAGCGCCGCTGCGTGATATGCGCTTCGTCCTCAACGAAGTTTTTGAGGTCGCCAACACCTGGGCCCAATTGCCGGCATTGGCAGACACCGTAGATGCCGAAACCGTTGAGGCGATCCTTGAAGAAGCCGGCAAGGTCACGGCCAAATCCATCGCGCCGCTCAGCCGTAATGGCGACGAGCAAGGTTGCCGTTGGGCGGACACTGCCGTCAGCACGCCGGATGGTTTCCCACAGGCTTATAAGACCTACGCCGAAGGTGGCTGGGTGGGCGTCGGCGGCGACCCGATCTTCGGCGGCATGGGCATGCCCAAGGCCGTCTCGGCGCAAGTTGAAGAGATGATCAACTCATCGAGCCTGGCGTTTGGCCTTTACCCGATGCTGACCTCCGGCGCCTGCGTCTCCATCAACACCCACGCCAGCGAAGCGCTCAAGGCTACCTACCTGCCGAAAATGTATTCGGGTGAGTGGGCAGGTTCCATGTGCCTGACGGAAGCGCACGCCGGGACTGACCTGGGCATTATCCGCACCAAGGCTGAGCCTCAGGCGGACGGGTCCTACACCATCAGTGGCACCAAGATCTTTATCACCGGCGGCGAGCATGACCTCACCGACAACATCATCCACCTGGTGCTGGCCAAACTGCCGGATGCACCGGCCGGGCCAAAGGGCATTTCGCTGTTTCTGGTGCCGAAGTTCATGGTCAATGCCGACGGCAGCCTGGGCGCGCGCAACCCGGTGAGTTGCGGCTCCATCGAACACAAGATGGGCATCCAGGCATCCGCGACCTGCGTGATGAACTTCGATGCAGCCGTGGGTTACCTGGTGGGCGAGCCGAACCGTGGGTTGGCGGCGATGTTCACCATGATGAACTACGAGCGTTTGGGTGTGGGTATCCAGGGCCTGGCGTCGGGTGAGCGCTCTTATCAAAACGCGATTGAATACGCGCGCGACCGTCTGCAAAGCCGCTCGCCGACCGGCGCCCAGGCCAAGGACAAAGTGGCCGACCCGATCATCGTGCACCCGGATGTGCGCCGCATGTTGCTGACCATGAAAGCCTCGAACGAAGGCGGTCGTGCGTTCTCCACCTATGTGGCCACGCAATTGGACATCGCCAAGTTCAGTGAAGATGCCGCCGCTCGCGAACGTGCAGACAACCTGGTGGCGCTGCTGACACCTGTTGCCAAGGCCTTCCTCAGCGACCTTGGCCTGGAAACCACCGTGCTCGGCCAGCAGATCTTTGGCGGCCACGGCTACATCCGCGAGTGGGGCCAGGAGCAGTTGGTGCGGGATGTGCGCATCACGCAGATCTACGAAGGCACCAACGGCATTCAAGCGCTGGACTTGATGGGGCGCAAGATCGTTGGCAGTGGCGGGGCGTTCTACACCTTGTTCGCTGACGAGATCCGCCAGTTCATCGCGGCTTCAGGCGCCGAGTTGAGCGAGTTCACCCAACCGCTCAGCGCTGCCGTGGATAACCTGGATGAGTTGACCGCCTGGGTGCTGGACCGCGCCAAGACCAACCCGAATGAAATCGGCGCGGCTTCGGTTGAGTACCTGCACGCCTTTGGCTACATGGCCTATGCCTATATGTGGGCGCGCATGGCCAAGGCCGCGCTGGGCAAAGAGGCTGAGGAAGACTTCTACGCCAGCAAGCTGGGTACCGCGCGCTTCTACTTTGCCCGCCTGCTGCCGCGCATTCATTCACTGAGTGCGTCGGTAAAAGCCGGTAGTGAATCATTGTTTTTGCTGGATGAAGCACTGTTCTAAGGGCTTGGAGGGCGTGTAAGCATTCTCTTACATGACGTGCTGCTATTCGTCCTCTATCGCCAAATTGGATCCACGGATAATCTACTTCACATGGACGTCGCGCAGGAAGCGCAAAGCAACAACACGGACACGTAGGATTCTGCCAGGATGGCGGAGTGAAATGGATGTCAGGGAAACAGTCTGCAAAGCCCCGCTTCGGCGGGGTTTTCTTTTGCCCGCGAAAAAGTCAGGCGCCTGCCTGTGGGGCATTCATTACGTCTTCGAGCAGGGTGCGCAATAACGCCACCGTCGCTTGTTGGCGCTGCACATCGCGGCACACCAACCCCACTTTCAGCGGCACCCTGGGTTCACTCAAGGGCTTCCACAGCAGTGCCTTGCTGTTGTGTTCATCCTGGGAGCGCCCCGGCAATACGGTGGCGAGCTGGGTATGAGGCAGGCTATCGAGAATCCCTGCCATCGTATTCAACTCCGCCTGCACTTGTGGCCGTCGTCCTAAATTGGATAACTGGCCTTGCCAGATCTGGCGCACCTGAAACTCTTCCCCCAACAGCAGCATCGGCAACTCCGCCGCCTGTTTCAGCGAGACTTTCTTGAATTCCCGCAATGGGTGGTCTTCGGGGATGACGACCTTCAGTTCATCTTCGTACAGCAACACGCCGGTTAACCCCGGCTGACGGGGAGGCAAGTAGCTGATGCCGATATCCAGCGAACCGTTGAGCAAACGCCGCTCAATTTCAATCCCGGTCAACTCATAGATCTGCACCACCAGATGCGGTTGGGCTTTGCGCACGCGCTCGAGCATCTGCGGGACCAGGCTGGTGTGCACGGTTTGCAGCACGCCAATGGCCAAGGTGCGCATCGCCTGGCCCTTGAAGTTGCGCAAGGCCTCGACGGCTTGCTGCATGCCGTCGATCAGCGGCAAGGCGTGGTTGTACAAGGTGTGTGCCGCCAGTGTCGGCAACAGGCGCTTGCTGCTGCGCTCGAACAGGCTGACATCCAGGTTCTGCTCCAGCTGGCGAATCTGTTGCGACAAGGCCGGTTGCGAGATCGACAAACGCTCGGCGGCACGGCCCACGTGGCCTTCCTCATACACCGCGACGAAATAACGCAGTTGCTTGAAATCCATAAGACTTACTTATCGAAAAAGCTGGAAAATCGAAATGGCCGATGGCCCCTCGGACGCCTAGTCTAGCGCCTATTCGCAGGGCTTACAGGGCCGGATCGGGCAATGAACAGCGTTTATGTTGATAGCATTTACATAGGCAAGGCAAAAAACCTCAAGGGTGTGTTTGTACGGGGCGTCGACCAAGGCCCGGTTGCTATTGGGGGTGAGCTGTGAATCTGTTTCGTCGCCCTGCGCCGAGCCTGGACGATTTGATCGTGAACGCGCGCCATGACGGCTTCAGTAAATCCCTGATGCCGACTGTGGCAAGGCCCGCGCAGGTGTTTGTGCGTGGCCAGGGCTCCTGGCTCTGGGACAGCGACGAGCGCGCCTATCTGGATTTCAGCCAGGGCAGCGCCGCCAACAGCCTCGGTCATAGCCCGCAGGTATTGATCAAAGCCCTGGCCGATCAGACTCATATGCTGATCAACCCTGGCAACGGCCTGCACAACCGCGCCCAACTGAACCTCGTCGATCGGCTGTGCGATCACACCGGCAGCGACCAGGGTTACCTGCTCAACAGCGGCTCGGAAGCCTGTGAAGCCGCGATCAAACTGGCGCGTAAATGGGGCCAGCTGTATCGCGGTGGTGCCTATCGCATTATCAGCGCCAGCGGCGGCTGTCATGGGCGAAGCTTTGCGGCACTGGCAGCCTCGGCGAGTGCCGGCGGCAACCGTTTTGAGCCGCAACTGCCGGGTTTCAGCCATGTGCCCTTCAACGACTTGCCGGCGCTGCACGCCGCCGTCGATGCCCAAACGGTTGCCATCATGTTGGAGCCGATCCAGGGTGAAGCTGGCGTTATTCCTGCTACCGAGCACTATTTGAAGGGCGTCGAGCGCCTGTGCCGCGAACTGGGGATCCTGCTGATCCTCGATGAAGTGCAAACCGGCATTGGCCGTTGCGGCAGCCTGCTGGCTGAACAACAGTACGGCGTGCGTGCCGACATCATCACCCTCGGCAAAGGCTTGGGCGGCGGTGTGCCGTTGGCGGCGTTGCTGGCGCGCGGCAAGGCTTGTTGTTTCGAAGCGGGGGAACTGGAGGGTACGCATCACGGCAATGCTTTGATGGCGTCTGCCGGTACAGCCGTACTCGACGTCGTGTTGGAAAGCGGTTTTCTCGAACAGGTACGCGAATCCGGCCTGTACCTGGGAGAAGGCCTTGCCCGGCTGGCCTATCGATACGGCCATGGGCAACTACGCGGCAACGGACTCCTGTGGGGCCTGACGCTGTCAGATGATTCTGCGGATGCCGTGGTAAAGGCCGCATTGCACGAAGACCTGATCCTTATCGCCCCGCAACCCGACTGTTTGCGTTTTACTCCAGCCTTGAACGTCAGCAAAAGCCACATCGACGAAATGCTCCTGCGCCTGGCGCGCGCGTTCTCCCGCGTGCGTACCGCCCAACTGCAATGTCGCAAGGGCATCGCCGTTTAACCTCTTATTCCTGAACCGTCTCGCGGCATACGCGGCGCCTCCAGCCTGATTCTTTTGGCTGGGGGCGTTTTTTTGTTCGTGAAATTTTTGGATTGAAAACGTTGATTGAGCATCCGTGAAAACAATGGCTTTATCAGTCAAAAAGATTTGATTTGGTTTCGGGCGATGGCAAAAACTTATGAAAGCTTAAACGACACACAAGTCCAGCAATTACTGGATTTAAGGGAGTTTGTGGAGATTCATCATGATCAAAAAATATGAAAGTGAAGCGCTGGAGTCGATTCATAAATCTGCCGTAGCACTTCATTCAATTGGAGCAATCAGCAAAACCACCCTCCGAGAATATGACGAAGCGTGCTTATCGGCCGTCCCTGAACAAATTCCGGCCGAGCAGATCAAGCAGCTGCGTGAAAGCAGTCATGTCAGTCAGCCCGTTTTCGCTCGCTACCTCAACACCAGCGCCTCCACCGTGAAAAAGTGGGAGTCCGGCGAAAAACAACCCAGCGGCATGGCGCTCAAGTTACTGAGCATCGTACAGAAACACGGCCTGGAGATTCTGGCCTGAAGATGGCCCAATGCCAGATCCCACTGAACCCTCACGAACGCCCAAGGTCGATTAGCTACACGGCTCACACGAGCCGATTTTTTGGAGCTTACCCATGGACATCATTCGTATCATCATCGCTATCCTGCTGCCGCCATTGGGTGTGTTCCTGCAAGTGGGTTTCGGCGGCGCGTTCTGGCTGAACATCCTGCTGACCCTGTGCGGTTACTTCCCCGGTATCATCCACGCGGTGTACATCATCGCCAAGCGCTGAGGCCGTCAGCCTTTTGCGATGAGCCGTGAATTGCGCTCGTTGCGAAAGGCCAACTGCTCGATGGTCTGGGTGGCATGCTCGGCTTCTTCCCGCGCCTTGAGGATGATGCCGTGCTGCTCGGACTTGCTGCACACCGGGTCGGCATTGCTCGCATCGCCCGTGAGCATGAACGCCTGGCAACGGCAGCCGCCGAAGTCCTTTTCCTTTTCATCGCATGAACGGCACGGCTCGGGCATCCAGTCGTAGCCGCGAAAGCGGTTGAAGCCAAACGAGTCGTACCAGATGTGCTGCATGCTGTGGTCGCGCACATTGGGAAATTGCACCGGCATCTGTCGGGCGCCGTGGCAAGGCAGGGCGGTGCCGTCCGGCGTCACTGTCAGAAAGATGCTGCCCCAGCCGTTCATGCAGGCTTTCGGGCGTTCCTCGTAGTAATCCGGTGTCACGAATATCAGCTTGCACGGGTGGCCTTCGGCTTCGAGCTTGGCGCGGTATTCGTTGGTGATGCGTTCGGCGCGTACCAGTTGTTCCTGGGTCGGCAGCAAGCCCACACGGTTGAGTTGCGCCCAGCCGTAGAACTGGCAGGTGGCAAGCTCGACGAAATCTGCCTCCAGTGCGATGCACAGCTCGATAATGCGGTCGATCTTGTCGATATTGTGCCGATGGGTAACGAAATTCAGCACCATCGGATAGCCGTGGGCCTTCACCGCGCGGGCCATTTCCAGCTTTTGCGCGAAGGCTTTTTTCGAGCCGGCGAGCAGGTTGTTCACCTGTTCATCGCTGGCCTGGAAGCTGATCTGGATGTGGTCCAGGCCCGCCTTCTTGAAGTCGCTGATCTTCTGCTCGGTGAGACCGATGCCCGAGGTGATCAGGTTAGTGTAGAAACCCAGCTTGCGCGCCTCGGCGATCAGTTCGGCAAGGTCCTGGCGCACCAGCGGTTCACCGCCGGAAAACCCCAGTTGCGCGGCGCCCATTTCCCGCGCTTCGCGAAACACCTTGATCCACTGCTCAGTGCTCAGCTCTTTACCCTGCTCGGCAAAATCCAGCGGGTTGGAGCAATACGGGCACTGCAACGGGCAGCGGTAAGTCAGCTCGGCGAGCAGCCACAGTGGCAGGCCGATCGGTGGCTTTTCAGGCAAGTTCGATCCAGTGCTCAGCACGGGCGACCTCCATGAAATCCTCAATGTCTTTACCGAGTTCAGGCACGCCGGGGAATTGTTTATCCAGCTCGGCGATGATGGCGGCCACGTCGCGCTCGCCGTCGATCAGCCCGCCGATCAAGGCGGCGCTGTCGTTGAGCTTGATCATGCCTTCGGGGTAGAGCAACACGTGGCCTTTTTGCGCGGGCTCGTACTGGAAACGATAGCCCTGGCGCCAGGTTGGTGTTTTGCTGCGATCAAAGCTCATAGGGTGATCCCTTTATGCCAGACCCGCTGCTCGGTCACGCTGTGATACGGCGGGCGTTTGAGTTCGTAGGCCATGCTCATGGCATCCAGCATGCTCCACAGGATGTCGAGTTTGAACTGCAGGATTTCCAGCATGCGTTCCTGGCCTTCGCGGGTGGTGTAGTGCTGCAGCGTGATCGCCAAACCATGCTCTACGTCGCGACGGGCCTGGCCCAGGCGGGTGCGGAAATACTCGTAACCGGCCGGGTCGATCCACGGGTAGTGCTGCGGCCAGCTGTCGAGGCGCGACTGGTGGATCTGCGGCGCGAACAGTTCGGTCAGCGAGCTGCTGGCAGCTTCCTGCCAGCTGGCGCGGCGGGCAAAGTTGACATAGGCATCCACCGCAAACCGTACGCCGGGCAGTACCAGTTCCTGGGAGCGCAACTGGTCGGGGTCGAGGCCGACGGCCTGGCCCAGGCGCAGCCAGGCTTCAATACCGCCGTCTTCACCGGGCGCGCCGTCGTGGTCGAGCAGACGCTGGATCCACTCACGGCGGATCTCGCGGTCCGGGCAGTTGGCCAGGATCGCGGCGTCTTTGAGCGGGATGTTCACCTGATAGTAGAAACGGTTGGCGACCCAGCCCTGGATCTGCTCGCGGGTGGCGCGGCCTTCATACATCGCCACGTGGTACGGGTGATGGATATGGTAGAAGGCGCCTTTGGCCCGCAGGGCGGCTTCGAACTCGGCGGTGGTCAACGGTGTGTCAGTCACTTCGTCTGCTCCTACAATTCAATGCTCATGCCGTCGTAAGCCACTTCGACATTGCGCCGCACCAGCTCGGCGCGCTCGGGGGAGTCTTCGTCGAGGATCGGGTTGGTGTTGTTGATGTGGATAAGCACCTTGCGCTGCTTGGGTAGCTGCTCCAGTACTTCGAGCATGCCGCCAGGGCCGTTCTGCGCCAGGTGGCCCATCTCGCGGCCGGTGCGGGTGCCGACGCCGCGGCGCTGCATTTCATCGTCGTCCCACATCGTGCCGTCCACCAGCAGGCAGTCGCTGCCCGCCATGATTTCCAGCAGCGGCGCGTCGACTTTGCCCAGGCCTGGGGCGTAGAACAATTTACCGCCAGTGCGCAGGTCCTCGACGATCAGGCCGATGTTATCGCCTGGGTGCGGGTCAAAGCGGTGCGGCGAGTAGGGCGGCGCGGCGCTACGCAAGGGCAGCGGGGTGAAGCGCAGATTCGGGCAGGCCGGGATGGTGAAGCTGGCGTCCAGCTCGATACGGTTCCACGCCAGGCCGCCGTTCCAGTGGGTCAACATGGTGAACAGCGGGAAACCGGTGCTGAGGTCTTCATGGACCATGTCGGTGCACCACACCTGATGCGGGCAACCTTCGCGCAAGCTCAACAGGCCGGTGGTGTGGTCGATCTGACTGTCCATCAGGATAATTGCGCTGATGCCGGTATCGCGCAGGGCACGGCCGGGTTGCATCGGCGCAAAGCCTTGCAGTTGCGCACGGATATCCGGCGAAGCATTGCACAGCACCCAGTTCACGCCATCGTCGGAGATCGCGATGGACGACTGGGTACGCGCCTGGGCGCGCAGGCTGCCGTCGCGAAAGCCTGCGCAGTTCACGCAGTTGCAGTTCCACTGCGGGAAGCCACCGCCGGCGGCGGAACCTAGAATCTGGACAAACATGATTGCTCCATCACGCAAAGCTCAAAACAAAAACGCCCCGGGCGAACCGAGGCGTTGTATTACTCAGCCAATCAACGGCTGGCGAAGTACATGGTGACTTCGAAACCGATACGCAGATCAGTGTAAGCGGGTTTGGACCAGGTCATATTCATACTCCTACCAAGGGATGGGACGTTCACTACCAAGTAATACATATAGTCCACCTCCTATTGGAGATGTTCAGATATTGCGTATGAATATTACGCAATTCTTTTCAAGTTAGCGCTGTCTTGACGGAAAAAGCCTGTTGCAGGGTTGGCAATGATCAGCCTGCCGGTTGCCAGGAGTCGTTGATTCGCGGGCCGTTGGCCACGCAACGCCAGCCGCCTGAGGCATCGTTGAGTTGCTGGGCGGCGCGCTGCAGATCCTCGCGTGTGCGGTTTTGTATCAACTGTTGTAGCAGGTCCAGGTAACCCGACGGATGGCCCGCCAAGTAAGCCTGCCACAGCAGTTCGGCGGCTTGGTTGAGCGGCAGTTGCTGGGCACTGAATTGCTGCGCCAGGGTCTGGTTGCCCAGGTCTGGGCTGCTGTCGATTAACGACGGTAATTGCTTCAGAAAGGTCTGCAGGTGATCGACGATCCCGCTCAGTGAAACGCTGGGGGACTGCACACCAAACAGCAGCCCGGTTTGCCCGTTGACCTGTCGGATGCCGCTGAAGACCGCGTAGCCGATTTGCAGATCAACCCGCAGGCACTGGTAAAACGGCCCGTGCAGCAGATGCCCAAGCAGTCGCCAGGCGGCTTCGTCGGCCAAGGCTGGCGTCGGTGCTGGGCAAAACAGCAGTAAAGCGGCTTCATTGGAGTCTGTATTTATCGCGTGCCAGAGCTTCCGGCCGTCGAGGGTTGGCGGTGTGTGTTCAATGCTTGCCGCCTGCCCAGGCAGCCGCGCTGCGGCGATTTTGATCGCGGCTTCACAAGCGGCCGGCAATCCAAAGCCGAGCCCATGCCATCGAGCCGTAGCCCATGAAGCTGGCCCGGAGTGAGTGTCGGTGCAGCAAACGGGCAGCGCCTTGAGCAACGCTCGGATGGCGATCATCGGTGTCGCGGCGGGTGCGGCGTCTTGTGGCAGGCTTAAGCTTTGCGCCAATACGTCCAGAACAGCCGGCATGGGCTGATGAAGACCGACCATTTTCACCAGGAAATCATTGCCGATCGTTTCGAAAGACAACTCAACTCCGGCCTGCCGGGCATTCTCGCGCAATGGCTGTAATGTATTTTCCAACCCCACGGGCGCGGCGTTATCAAACTGCCATTGCAGATACAGCGCGCCTTCATCGGTGTCATCCGCCAATGCCTGGCTGAATGTCAGCGCCGACACCTCACGACGGCCCCGGGAGCGGTCTTGCGCGAAGGTGCGCAAACCACGATGGGCGCTGGTCTGGCCGCGGATCAGCTCGGCGCGTTGTTCTTTGGCCGGCGGAAGCAGGAATGGGTTGTTCGGCGGCAACTGCCAAGCCTGTCTGGCCGGTTTGAGGTGCAGTGAATCCAGCAGTTTTTTGAGTGCGACGACGCCCTGTTCCGACAGGTCTTCACTTTCGTTTCGCACCCATGCCAAGGCACTTTGGGTCTGTTGCTGGCGAGCGTTCAGCAAGGCGAACTCTTCGCGTAAAGGTGTCCAATCGCTGTGTGCGAAAAAGCTCAGCCAGTCGTGCAGCAACGCTTCGATTTGCGTAGCCGAATCGTCTTGAGTATCGAGGGTAAAGTCGATATCCAATACGGCTTGCCCGGCAAACGCATAAAGCACGGTCGCCTGCATGGCATTGGCCAGTTTTCGCGCTTTCAGCTCAGCCAGTAAACCACCCGGCGCCGTAGCATTGAGCCAGGTGCAGAGAAACGCCAGGGCTTGGCGAGGCGCGTCACAGGTGATGACATGGTGCAGGTGGTTATCGGCGATGTATTGAAAGCCCTGGGCGTGGCCGAGCATCAGCGCAGGCGGCGCAGCCTGTGGGTGCTGAGGGCCAGTGGCCAATTCGTCGCTGAAACGCTGGGCCAACGCTTGCAGTTCTTCCAATGGTTGCGGGCCGGCAAGGTTTAATGTCATCTGCCCGCTCTGATAGAACCTGGTATGGAATTCCTTCAATGCCTGCTGAAACGCCTCACGCTCAACCGGCAGGCTATCCCGATTACCGGCATGAAAACCGCGCAGCGGATGGTCCGCCGCCAAGCCTTCCAGCAGCGCAACCTGCTGCTGCGCCTTGGCATCCTGGGACCAGGCCACAAACTCCGCTTGCAGCACTTCGCGCTCACGCAGTTGGTCTTCAATCGTCAGGCGCGGATGGGTGAGCATATCCGCCAGCCGCTCCAGCCCATCGGCAAAGGTTGGCACCGGCAATTCAAAGAAAAAGTCCGTGGTGCGCTCGCGGGTGCTGGCGTTGACCTGCCCACCCTGGCGCTGCACGTAGGCCATCAAGCCTTCGCTTGTGGGAAAACGCGCAGTGCCGAGAAACAGCAAATGCTCAAGAAAATGCGCCAAGCCCGGCCACGCGAGTGGCACGTCATGGCTGCCGGCGGCCACGCGCAACATCGCGGCGCAACGCTTCAAGCGTGGCGCATGGCGCAAGGAAACCCGCAGGCCGTTGGCCAGGGTCAAGTCAAGGTGATGAGGGTGGGCCGGCGCAGGCATGGGCACTTCCGAAACGTAGGATGTGCCTATGCTAACAAACCGTCTGGCTCAGGGCTTGTGCAGCGCGCCGTACAACTCTGGGCGACGGTCTTGCAGGTAGTGATTGGCCGCGCGGGCATCCAGGATCGACTGGCGATCCAGCGTACCGACGATCAACGATTCATCCAGCCCCGCCTGGGCGATTCGCTGGCCATTGGGCGCAGCAATACTGCTTTGCCCGCAGTACTGAATCTCGCCTTCGTGCCCGCAGTAGTTGGCGTAGGCCACATAGCACTGGTTTTCAAAGGCCCGCGCCCGCACGGTCACGTCGGCAACAAAGTCGAACGGCACCATATTGGCCGTCGGCACCAGGATCACCTCGGCGCCGGCCAGGGCCAGGCGGCGGGTGTTTTCCGGGAACTCCAGGTCGTAGCAGATCAGAAACCCGAGCTTCCAGCCGTTAAGCTCCACCAGTGGGAAATCATCTTCCCCGGCGCTGAACATCGAGTGGTCCAGGTCGCCAAACAGATGAGTCTTGCGATAGTTGCACAGGCGCTGGCCGTGGGCATCGATCAACTGCACGGCGTTGTAGATCTGCCCGTCCTCAGCCCGCTCCGGGTAACCGTAGAGAATGGCCAGTCCGGCGCTTTTGGCCAGCTCGGCAATCGCCTGAGCCGACGGCCCATCCTGGGCTTCGGCGAGTGCGCCCACCGCTTCCGCGCCAATGTTGTAGCCGCTGAGGAACATCTCCGGCAGCACCAGCACGTCGGCACCGGTCGCCTCATGCGCCAATTGATGCAGGCGCTTGAGGTTGCCGGCCACATCCAGCGGCAGCGGTGGGCATTGGTACAGGGCGACACGCATGCTCAACTCCTTAATCGGCCAGGGCGATCGGGCCGATTTCGTCAAAGACATCACCTGGGCCCGGGTTTTCGGGGTGAGTGCTGCCGCCGAAGTGGGTCATGATGCCCCATACCGCATTCAGCGAGGTTTGCACCGCGCCCTCGACCCAAGCAGGCGTCCAGGATACGTCGTCACCGGCGATAAAAATCCCACGCTGTTCGGCGGGCATGTCCTTCTGCATAAAGTGCGCATACATGCGCTGGTTGTAGCGATAGTGGCCGGGCAACGCGCCTTTGAAGGCGCCGAGGAAATGCGGGTCGGCTTCCCAGGACACGGTGATCGGGTCGCCGATGATGCGCGCCTTGATATCGACTTTCGGGTAGATCTTTTTCAGCGCGTCGAGCGCCAGTTTCACGCGCTTGTCGATGGGTTGCGGGAGCATTTTCAGCGCGTCGCTCATCCACGAGTACGACAGGCAAATCACGCCTGGCTTGTCGTCACCGTTGTCGAACAGATAGGTGCCACGGGTGAGGCGATCGGTGAGGGTCATGCTCATCAGGTCGCGGCCGGTCTCCGGGTCCTTGTCTTTCCAGAACGGGCGGTCGACCATCACGAAGGTTTTCGACGATTGCATGTAGCGTGTGCGGTCCAGAGCCATCCACATTTTTTGCGAGAACAGGGTTTCGTCGCATTCGATCTGGGTGGTCAGCAGCCAGCTTTGACAGGTAGTCAGCACGGCGGCGTATTCGCGGGTGTCACCGTAGTTGTCGGTGACCGCAAAGCGGCCATCGGCAGCGTGGGCAATGCGTTTTACCCCTGCCCGTGGCGCGCCGCGATGCAAAGAGCTGAGGCTGGTGCCGGCGGGCCAATGGGCGCAACGCTCCGGCACATGGCGCCAGATGCCCATGGGCACTTGCGCTACGCCGCCAACCACCAGGTGTTGGTGATCGTCGCAGTTGGTCATCACCACGCGGAAGATTTCCAGCATCGAGTTGGGGAAATCCGAGTCCCAGCCGCCAGTGCCGAAACCCACTTGGCCAAACACTTCGCGGTGCGCGAACGACAGTTTGGCGAACGCCTTGGACGTGGCGACGAAGTCATAGAAGGTGCGGTCGTCCCACAGCGGTACCAGCTTGTTCCACAGCGCCTTGAGGCGTGGCACGTCGCGATCGCGAATGGCTTGCTGGATATCACCGAACTGCGAGCCGGCCTCCAGCGCATCCGCCCAGGCATCGGCAACTTCCTGGAACAGCACCGGCAGGTCCGAGAGTTTTTGTGCGTAGTGGGTCTGGCCTTCGAGGTCGACCACGGTGCTGCCGGAAGCCGGTGTCAGTGGGTTGGGAAAAGGTTTGGTCTCCAGGCCCAGCTTGTCCACATAGTGGTAGAACGCAGTGGACGATACCGGAAAACGCATGCCGCCCAGCTCGGCGATGATGCCTTCGGCGCCTTCAAAGGCCTGGGAGCGCAAACGCCCGCCCATCTTCGAGGCCTCGTATACCACCGGCTTGAGGCCCAGCTTCATCAGCTCGTAAGCCGCCACCAGCCCTGCGATCCCGGCTCCCACAATCGCCACTTCCGCGCCATGGTTGGCCGCGGGAATACTGCCCAGGCCAGCCGGATGTTCGATCCAGTCATCAAAGGCAAACGGAAAATCCGGGCCAAAGATGGTGATAGGTTTTTTACCGTCGGCGGGATGGCGATTGGTCTTGCTGATGGTGCTGGACGGAATGCTCATGGCTGACCTTACTGACGACTCGCGGGATTCGGCCCGTTGAGTATAGGAAAAGATGGCAGCCAGTTTAGGGAGCGTAGCGTTCGTTATTAAGACGCAATGTGTCGTCGGATTGAATTGTTTTTAGTCAGAATGACGAAGTGGCTGGTCAAACTGGCTGACCACGGTCCAATTTGTTACTGAGGATGATCGACGTGGTGGTTTTCTCTACGCCATCGACACTGCCGATCTGGTCCAGCAATTGGTCCAACTGTTCCGGCGAATCGGTGCGCAGCCAGGCCACGTAATCGAACTCGCCGCTTACCGCACACAACTGCTGCACCTGCGCCATGGCGCTCAGCCGGCGCAACACTTCCTTGCCCGAGCGCGCTTGAACGGTGATGCCGACATACGCCTGCAAACCTCCATCGACCACACGCTGCCCGAGGCGCACGCCATAGCCGGTGATCACCTGGGTTTTCTCCAGGCGCGCCAGGCGCGAGGTCACCGTGGTGCGCGCAATGCCCAACTGCCGGGCAAGCATGGCCACGCTTTCGCGGGCGTTGATCTGCAAGGCGGCGATCAGTTGGCGATCGATTTCATCGAGGACGGGCAAGGGTGGGCTCCGGTGCGAGGGCAATGAGGCGGTATGTTACAGACTTCCAGACACGAAAAAGCCGCGCAGTGCGCGGCTTTCTTGTTTGGTGGGCCCAGTAGGACTCGAACCTACGACCAAAGGATTATGAGTCCTCTGCTCTAACCAACTGAGCTATAGGCCCTCAGTAGGACGCGGATTATAGCGACGGTTTCCGTGCTGTGCCATCCGAAAAGTCTGAAACCCGCATATGAAGAAAAGTCTCGGCAAAAAGCTCCGGCGGCAGCGGCAGGCTGACGATGTAGCCTTGCATCTGTTCGCAGCCTTCGGCGGCCAGGAAGGCTTGTTGTGCGGGGTTTTCCACGCCTTCGGCAATGATGGTGAATTGCATGCTGTGGCCCAGGGCGATGATGGCGCGCACGATGGCGGCGTCGTGGGGGTCGTCGGGCAGGCCGCGCACGAAAGACTGGTCGATCTTGAGGAAGTCCAGTGGCAGGCGCTTGAGGTAACTGAGTGAAGAATAGCCGGTGCCGAAGTCATCGATGGCCAGTTGCACGCCCAGGTGCTTGAGTTGGTGCAGCACTTCTAGGGCTTCTTCGGCCTGGCTCATGATGAAGTTTTCGGTGATCTCCAGTTGCAGGCAACCGGGCTCCAAGTGGTAGTCGTGCAACAGTTGTTCGATGCGCGCGAGCAGGTTGGGGTGACGCAGTTGTGCGCCGGCGAGGTTGACTGACAGCGAGCCGAAATCGTTGAAGGCGTGTTTCCAGGTGTGCATCTGACGGCAGGCCTGTTCCAGTACCCAGTCGCCAATCTGCAGGATCGTGCCGTTCTCCTCGGCCAGGGAGATGAAGTGTTCCGGCGGCACGTCGCCAAAGGTCGGGTGGTGCCAGCGAATCAATGCTTCGGCGCCGATCAGTTCCTGGGTGACCAGGCTGAGCTTCGGTTGGTAGTACAGAAACAGCTCTTCACGCTCGATGGCACGGCGCAGTTCGTGCTCGAGGGCCACGCGTTCGTTGGCCTGGGCGGTGAGGTCGCGAGTGTAGCTCTCGACACGGTTGCGGCCTTTGGCCTTGGAGCGGTACATCGCGGCATCGGCGTTTTTGACCAGGGTAGCGACGTCGGTACCGTCCTGTGGATAGAGGCTGGTGCCGATGCTGGCGCTGATAAAGAACTCATGCTCGCCGGCCTGGAACGGCGGGGTGAAGCAGGCGAGCAGTTTATTGGCCAGGTGTTCGGCATCGCTGGCTTGTTGCAGGCCGGGCAGCAGGATGATGAATTCGTCGCCGCCCAGGCGTGCCACGGTGTCGATGTCGCGCAGTTGCTCCTTGAGGCGCACGGCGATGTCCTTGAGCAGCAGGTCGCCGACGGGGTGGCCGAGGCTGTCGTTGATATGCTTGAACCGGTCCAGGTCGAGGAACAGCACGGCGCCTTGGTGACCGGTTTCTTCCTGGCTGGTGAGGGCGGCTTGCAGTCGGCTTTCAAACAGGGTGCGGTTGGGCAGGCCGGTCAGTGGGTCGTGGTGTGCCTGATAATCGAGGCGAGCCTGGGCGTGCTTGAGACTGGAGATGTCGGCAAACACGGCAACAAAGTGTGTGATCAACTGGTCGCGGTTACGCACGGCGCTGATGGTCAGCCAGCTGGGGTATAGCTCGCCGTTTTTGCGGCGGTTGGAAATCTCGCCCTGCCAGTGGCCGTGAGCCGTCAATTGATGCCACATCGCCGCATAGAACGCGCTGTCATGCAGGCCGGAAGCGAGCAGGCGCGGCGTGCTACCAAGGGCTTCGGCTTCGCTGTAGCCGGTGATTTCGCTGAAAGCACGGTTGACGGCGCTGATGTTCTGCCGGGTGTCGGTGATCAATACCCCTTCGGCCGTGCTCTCGAACACCGTGGCGGCCTGTTGCAGTTTTTCCTGCATCACTTGGCGTTCGGTGATGTCACGGGCGATGGTCAGCATGCAGTCATCCTCGCCGATGGGCAGCGGCCGGCTGGACACTTCGCACAGGCGAATCAAGCCGTCGGCGCGGCGGATATGGCAGACGAAGTCACGCACAAAACCGTCGCGTTGCATCAGTTCCAGCATGTGCTTGCGTTCGTTGAGGTCGACCCAGATGCCCAGGTCCAGGGTCGACTGGTCGAGCGAGTTCGCACTGCTAAAGCCCGTCAGGCGGGTGAAGCCTTCGTTCACTTCAATCAAAAGCCCATCGCGTTGGCGGCTGAGCAGCAAACCGTCGGGTGAGGCGTGGAAGGCCTTGGCGAATTTCTCTTCGGAGGTTTGCAGCAGTTGCTGGGTTTCCTTGAGTTGGGTGATGTCACGCACCACCACCACCAAGGCTTCTGTGGTGTCGAGTTGGAACGGTTCGGCGGAGATCAGCCCGGTAAATGCCTGGCCATTGCTGCGCAGAAATGGCATTTCCAGGTTGCGGATGCTGGTGGTCTGCACACGTTGCAGCAGGTCGGGGCCGACGCCTTGAATGCCCCAGATGTTCAGCTCGGTGGCGGTCTTGCCCACGACTTGTTCGGCGCTCAGCCCAATCTGGTCCTCGAATGCCTTGTTCACCTCCAGCAGGCAGCCATCAGAGAGGCGGGCGATGACCAGGATGTCCGGGCATTGCTGAAACACCGAGGCAAACTTCTCTTCGGAAAGCTGCAAAGCCTCCTCTGTGCGCTTGGCTTCGCTGATATCGATCATCAAACCGCGCAACACCGGCTCATGGCCGTGCTCGATCAGGCTGACGATATCGCGCACCCACAAGCAACGGCCGTCGGCGGTAATCACTCGATAATCGAGGCTGTGATCGCGGTTGGCGCGGGTTTCCTGGAAGCAGAATGCCTCCGCTCGGGTCAGGTCGGCAGGGTGGATGATGTTGCGCCAGAAGCCTGGAATCAGCCAATGGGCGCGGGGATAGCCCAGCAGGTCTTCGGCGTGGGGCGAAACGTAGCTGTAGGTGAAGTCGGTGATGCTGGCTTCCCAGGCAATCGCGGACAGGCTCTCGACCAGGCCGCGATAGTGGTATTCGCTGCTGCGCAACTCTTGCTCAAGGGCGACTCGCCGGGCAATTTCCGAGCTGAGCCGGCGGTTGATGCGAATCACGATGGCCAACACGGTGCTCAGCAGCAGCACCGCCGGCAGGCCGTACATCAGCAAGTCGGCCCAGAAGGTGCGGTGATCGGTGAAGCTGCCGACCCAGTGTTGCTGGATCGCGTCGGTTTCGTCGGAGCTGAGGTCAGCGAGGACTTTGTCCAGGATGCCCACCAGTGTTTTCTGGTCGCGCGGTACGCCCATCGCCAACTGGTATCGATAGGGCGTTTCGCCGCTGACGTATAAACCATCCAGCTTGAGCTGGCGCAGGCTCCAGACGCTGGAGGCGAGGTCGCCGACAACCGCATCCACTTCATCGGTGGCCAGGGCTTGCAGCGTCGAGCTGACGTTCGGCATGGCCACCAGGTTTAGGTCGGGATGGTGGGTGCGCAGTAATTCGTGCGGCGCGTAGTTTTCCACCACGGCGATCTTCAGGCCGTACAGGTCTTTAAGGTTGCGCGGTTTCGCGCCGCCCTCATGGGCGAGGATGACGATCGGGAAATCCAGGTACGGACGTGTAAAGCCCAGGTAATTCTGGCGTTCGGGCGTCGACATGATGCCGGGCAACAGGTCGAGCTGATTGTTTTTCGCCTGTTCGAGCACGGCGGTCCAGTTTTCCGGCTCGATGAGCTTGATCCGCACGCCCAGGCGGTCCTGGATCAGGCGTACATAGTCGGCTGCGAGGCCTTGATAACGGCCATTTTCATCACGGTATTCGAAGGGCGGCCAAGAAGCGTCCACCCCCAGGCGCAGCTCCTGATGGTCCGCCAGCCAGCCACGCTCATCATCAGTAAGAGTCAACGCGCCAGCCGTTGCGGTCCAGGCGAGCAGCGACAGCAGTATCACGGTCGGCAGTCTGGGCATAACGGTCTCGTTATGGCACGGGGAATGTTTCGAGTGTAGACGGGCATTGCGGGGGAGGGGGTGTTGCGGGGGAAGTTAATCCATAGAAAGTAATCTATGGAAAACAAAACCCCCGGCCTGGGCCGGGGGTTCTGGTATCACTCGTCGAGGAAGGAGCGCAGATGCTCGCTTCGCGTCGGGTGGCGCAACTTGCGCAGTGCCTTGGCTTCGATCTGACGGATCCGCTCGCGGGTCACGTCAAACTGCTTACCGACTTCCTCAAGGGTGTGGTCGGTATTCATGTCGATGCCGAAACGCATGCGCAGTACCTTGGCTTCACGGGCAGTGAGGCCGGACAGTACGTCGCGAGTCGCTTCTTTAAGGCTCTCAACAGTGGCGACATCGATTGGCGACTGCATGGTCGAGTCTTCGATGAAGTCACCCAGGTGGGAGTCTTCGTCATCACCAATCGGCGTTTCCATGGAGATCGGCTCTTTAGCGATCTTCAATACCTTGCGGATTTTATCCTCAGGCATTTCCATGCGTTCGCCCAGCTCTTCCGGGGTCGGTTCGCGACCCATTTCCTGCAACATCTGCCGGGAAATACGGTTGAGCTTGTTGATCGTCTCGATCATGTGCACCGGAATACGGATGGTGCGAGCCTGGTCGGCGATCGAGCGAGTGATCGCCTGACGGATCCACCAGGTGGCATAAGTCGAGAACTTGTAGCCGCGACGGTATTCGAACTTGTCCACCGCCTTCATCAAGCCGATGTTGCCTTCCTGGATCAGATCGAGGAATTGCAGACCACGGTTGGTGTACTTCTTGGCGATCGAGATCACCAGACGCAAGTTCGCTTCAACCATCTCTTTCTTCGCGCGGCGGGCCTTGGCCTCACCGATCGACATGCGACGGTTGATGTCTTTGATTTCAGCAATCGTCAGACCGGTTTCGGTCTCAAGCGCGGTCAGCTTCTGCTGGCAACGGATGATGTCCGGCTGCAGGCGACCAATGGCTTCGGCGTATTTCGCCTTGCCTTTGGCCAGTGCGTCGGTCCAGCTTTCGTCTACTTCGTTGCCCGGGAACTGGCGCAGGAAGTCAGCCCGCGGCATACGTGCATCACGTACACACAGCTGCATGATTGCGCGTTCTTGCGCACGCAGACGTTCAAGGGCACTGCGAACACGCTCAACCAAGCCTTCGAATTGCTTCGGTACCAGCTTGATCGGCATGAACAGCTCAGCCAGGGCCACCAGCTCGGCAATCGCCAGCTTGTTGGAGCGACCGTGCTTTTTCAGGGCCTTGCGGGTGATTTCCATTTGATCGGAAACCGCACCGAAACGCTGGGCTGCGATGATCGGGTCCGGGCCGCTTTCAACTTCATCTTCGTCGTCGCTGCTGGCTTCAGCATCGTCGTCTTCGGTGTCGTCGTCAGCCTTCGCGGCTTTCGCATCGACGGGCGGCGGTACTTCGGCGGCAGGCGGCGCAATGCCGTCGTCCGGGTCGATGTAGCCGCTCAGAACGTCAGACAGGCGGCCACCTTCGGTGGTGACGCGAGTGTACTCGGAGAGAATGTGGTCAACCGTGCCAGGGAAGTGCGCGATTGCGCCCATCACTTCACGGATACCCTCTTCAATACGTTTGGCGATTTCGATTTCGCCTTCACGTGTCAGCAGCTCGACGGTACCCATTTCACGCATATACATGCGCACAGGGTCAGTCGTACGACCGATGTCGGTCTCCACCGCTGCCAGCGCAGCAGCCGCTTCTTCAGCAGCTGCCTCGTCGGTATCGGAGTCGGCCAACATAAGGGCGTCCGCATCCGGAGCACTCTCGTGTACGGGGATCCCCATGTCATTAATCATGCGGATGATGTCTTCCACCTGCTCAGGATCTGAAATATCCTCAGGCAGGTGATCGTTGACCTCTGCGTAAGTCAGATATTTCTGCTCACGACCAAGGGTGATCAACTCTTTAATACGAGACTGTTGTTGCGCTTTTCCGGACATAACACCCTATCCACTGAAGGTCTTGGCGGGCAAAAAACAAGCCGAGGATTATACCCGAGCTATGACCTCACACGCCAGCTGAGGTCGGGTTAGATGTACAAACATTCTGTTTTAAGAGGTCGCGCATCTGTTTTGCTATCTGAATTTGCTCTTCAGCCGACAATCCCGGCTGCCTTGCACGCTTGATCAGCTCATCCAGGGTCTGCGTGTGCTGACCTGCGGATAACCTAGTAATGGTGTCTAAAAACTGTTGTTCAAGGTTGTCGCCGTCAATTAGCCACTCCTTTTCCGCCAGTGCTTTAAGCAAGCGTCCTTGTTCGGTGCCGTGCCAACGAGCCATCAATTGAATTGAGTTTAGCTTAGGATTTTTCTGTACCGCCTCAATCAAGGCGATCAGTACCTGAGCATACGTGTTGCTCTCGTTGGCAAAGTGATCGGCGCTCTCAACTTTTTTTGCCAATTGCGGGTGGTGAATAAGTGTTCGCAGCGCAATGAGCGTTGGAGCTTCGACGGCGACAGGAGTTCGCGGCGCGTATGCCTCGTCGCGGTCACCGCGTTTGCCGTTCTTGTTCCAGGGTTTCTTGTCCCATTTTTTACCGCCGGCGCCGGGTTTCTTCGGTGTCCACTCCTGCTGGGGCGCATAGGCCTCCTGCGGTTGGTGGAAGTCGGAATAGTCCGGCATGGCGTCGTAATCCATGCCTGGGTCGTAGGCCGGTGGCGCTTCCTGCGGTGCGCTATGCACCAGCTGGCTGACGGCCTCGCCACTCAGGCCGGTGATTTCCAGCAGGCGCATGCGCATCAGTGACTTCAGGTTGGCGCCTGGCACTTTGTCGATCAGCGGCGCTGCGAGGGTGGCCATGTGGGCCTTGCCTTCGAGGGAGCGCGGGTCGGCTTCTTCGGTTAACTGCTGGAAGAAATAGTCCGCCAGCGGCTGTGCGTGTTGATTGATGCGGGCGCGGAAGGCGTCGGTGCCTTCGGAGCGCACCAGGGTGTCCGGGTCTTCGCCTTCGGGCAGGAACAGAAAGCGCGCGCGGCGCCCGTCCTGCAGGCTCGACAGCGTGGCTTCGAGCGCACGCCAAGCGGCGTTACGGCCGGCCTGGTCGCCGTCAAAACAGAACAGCACGCTGGGCACCACGCGAAAGAGACGCTTCATGTGTTCTTCGCTGGTGGCGGTGCCCAGGGTAGCGACGGCATTGCGCAGGCCTTGCTGCGCCAGGGCAATGACGTCCATGTAGCCTTCCACCACGATGATTTCATCGAGGTTGCGATTGTTTTTGCGCGCTTCAAACAGGCCGTAGAGTTCCTGGCCCTTGTGAAATACCGGCGTTTCCGGGGAGTTCAGGTATTTAGGCTTGTCGTCCCCGAGCACGCGGCCACCAAAAGCGATGATGCGGCCACGGCTGTCGCGGATCGGAAACATCACGCGGTCGCGGAAGCGGTCATAGCGCTTGCCGGTCTCGGCGTTTTCCACGAGTAGACCGGCATCGATCATGGCCTTCTGCTGCAGCGTATCGCTGCTCAGATGCTTGTACAGGTTGTCCCAGCCCGGCGGGGCGAAGCCCAGGCCAAAATCCCGGGCGATCTCACCGGTGAGGCCGCGACCCTTGAGGTACTCGACGGCGGCCTTGCGCTGCGGATGGCTTTTAAGCGCCTGACGGTAGAAGTCGGCAGCGGCCGTCAGCAGCGGGTACAGCGGCGAATCAGTGGGTTGACGCGGTTTGTGCGAGCGGCCACTTTCTTCGCGGGGGATTTCCATGCCGGCGGCTTTGGCCAGTTCCTCGACAGCCTGGGGGAAGTCCAGGTTGTCGTGGTCCATGATAAAGCCGAGGGCATTGCCGCCCGCGCCGCAACCGAAGCAGTAGTAGAACTGCTTGTCGGGGCTGACGCTGAATGACGGGGTTTTTTCTTTGTGGAACGGGCAGCAGGCGGTGTAGTTCTTGCCGGCCTTCTTCATTTGCACGCGCGAGCTGACAACATCGACGATGTCGGTGCGGTTAAGAAGGTCGTCAATAAAACTCTGGGGAATCAGCCCGGCCATGGCGTTCTCGTCATCACTGCGTGTAAATGAGGGCCCGTGAAGTGATCAAGCGCACGTATCGAGTGCTCGAACATCTATCGTTTGCATGGGGAGTGTATCTGCCGAGCATTCACTGACGTTAGTTTGTATCAGTCTTCGGCTTGGAAATGTTGCCCTGGCGTCCGGTGTTGGCCAATAGCAGCCTCGGAAAAGCCTTGATGGGCACAGCCGACACAGTTGATCGTCTGTTTGTAGAATCTGTGTTGCAAGAAAAAGGGGTGTGCTCGTCAGTAGCCTTGTTAGGCTCGTCAGAAGAGACGCGCACCGCTGGCAGAAGAGCCAGTCCTGACGTGTGAAGCAGTGTCTCGGTCGCGTGTGCGGCGTCGACGGTGAAGCATCAAGCGATATCCGCAAATGCCAACAGCCCGGCTGAGGGCCGGGCTTGGCAGAAGCTTGCTACGTAAGTCTGTGTATTAGTACAGACGAACGGCGCGGCGCTGTTCGCGCTGAACTTTCTTGGCGTGACGCTTAACAGCGGCTGCTGCTTTACGCTTACGCTCAGAAGTTGGCTTCTCATAAAATTCGCGGCTACGAACTTCAGCCAGAACACCGGCTTTTTCGCAGGAGCGCTTGAAACGACGCAGAGCTACGTCGAAGGGTTCGTTCTCTTTTACTTTGACGGCTGGCATCCAGAGCTACCTTCTTTCATTACCGGGAATCAACGTTCTCGTCGCAAAAAATTCGCGGCTGAGGTCGTCGGTTTTTAAGGGTTGCGGATGTTAACCCCTCATTGACCGGAATGCAAAGCCTCTGATCGAAAACCGCTAGTCGGGAGGGGGAGTGGCGACTATTATGCGCGCCTTCGAATTCAGCCTCTACAAGGCGCAAACCCATGCTAGTACTGGGACTTGAAACCTCCTGCGACGAAACCGGTGTCGCACTTTACGACAGTGAACGCGGGCTTTTGGCCGATGCACTGTTCAGTCAGATCGACCTGCACCGCGCCTATGGCGGGGTGGTGCCGGAGCTGGCCAGCCGAGATCACGTCAAGCGCATGCTGCCCTTGATTCGCCAGGTGTTGGACGAGGCCGGCTGCGTGCCGACCGAGATCGACGCGATCGCCTATACCGCAGGCCCAGGATTGGTTGGAGCCCTTCTGGTTGGGGCCTCTTGCGCCCAGGCGCTGGCATTTGCCTGGGGTATTCCAGCCCTCGGCGTGCACCATATGGAAGGCCATTTACTGGCACCGATGCTGGAAAAAACACCGCCGCAGTTCCCGTTCGTCGCTTTGTTGGTTTCCGGTGGCCACACGCAGTTGGTTCAGGTGGATGGAATCGGCCAATACACGCTTTTGGGTGAGTCGCTGGACGACGCCGCCGGCGAAGCTTTCGACAAAACCGCGAAGATGATGGGCCTCAATTATCCCGGTGGCCCGGAAATCGCGCGGCTGGCCGAAAAAGGTGTGCCGGGCCGCTACACCTTCCCGCGCCCGATGTGCGACCGCCCAGGCCTGATGTTCAGTTTCAGCGGCTTGAAAACCTCCGCACTGAACACCTGGCAGCAAAGCGTCAGCGCCGGGGACGACAGTGAACAAGCCCGTTGCGACATCGCGCTGGCGTTCCAGCAGGCCGTGGTGGAGACTTTGACCATCAAGTGCAAGCGCGCCCTGAAACAGGCGGGCATGCAGCGTCTGGTGATCGCAGGCGGCGTCAGCGCCAACAAGGCGCTGCGTACCTCGCTGGAAAAAATGCTCGGCGACATGAAGGGTGACGTGTTCTACGCGCGCCCTGAGTTTTGCACCGACAACGGCGCAATGATTGCCTACGCCGGTTGCCAGCGCTTGCAGGCCGGGCAGCACGAAAGCCTGGCGATCAGCGTGCAGGCACGCTGGCCGATGGAGCAGCTTTCACCGCTTTAAGTGGCTTGGCTTGCGCGGGGCTCATCAACGGTATTTAAAAATGCCGTTCGCGCCCGGCAAACAGGTCGCGTAAATTGCCGCGGTGGCGCCACACGATCAGCAGTGTCAGTACGCTCATCGGCAGCAACGCCGCCGGTGCCTGCCAGGCGAGCAGCGGCAGGGTGAGTGGCGTGGCGATCAGTGCGGCCAGCGAGCTGGTGCGGGTCAGGTAGAACGTCAGCAGCCAGGCCAGCACGGCCAGCAGCGCTGCCGGAGGGTAAACCCCCAGCAGCATGCCGGCCGCGGTCGCGACGCCTTTGCCGCCGCGAAAACGGAAGTACAGCGGAAACAGATGGCCCAGGACGGCGCACACGCCCACCCAGGCCTGCTGTTGCAAGGTAAGACCGGCGAAGCTGGCGATCAGTACGGGCAACAAGCCCTTGCAGAGGTCGCCCAGCAGCGTCAGTACGGCGAGTTTCTTGCCGGCCAGGCGCAACATATTGGTGGCGCCGGCATTGCCTGAGCCACTCATTCGCGGGTCGGGATTTCCCGTCAGGCGGCTGAGCAAAATGGCGAAGGACAGCGAGCCGAGCAGGTAGGCGAGAATCGCCAGTAACCAAAACATGCTAACTATTCCGGGCGAGGACGCCCTGATTCTAACCGGGGCAATGCGCCCTTGTCGTGCTGCGGAGAAGAGCTTGGACAGAGTGTTTATCGAAGGCCTGGAAGTCGACACCGTAATCGGGGCCTACGACTGGGAGCGCGGCATCAAGCAATGCCTGCGCCTGGACCTTAGCTTCGCCTGGGACAATCGCCCGGCGGCTGCCGGTGACGACCTGACCCTGGCGCTGGATTACGCCAGTGTGTCCACGCGTATCCAGGCCTTTGCCGAGCAATCCCAATACCAGTTGGTGGAAACCTTTGCCGAGCGGTTGGCCGAAGTGCTGATGAACGAATTCCAGATTCCCTGGCTGCACCTCAAATTGACCAAGCCCGGCGCCGTACCGGCTGCCAAAGGCGTGGGCGTGGAGATCGAGCGCGGATGTCGCTAACTCAGGTTTACCTTGGCCTTGGCAGCAATATCGAGCGCGAGCCGCACCTGTGTGCCGGCTTGAACGCGTTGGCGAGTTTCTTGACCGATGTACGCTGCTCCGCGGTGTTTGAAAGCCAGCCGGTGGGCATCAAGAGCGGGCCATTCTTCAACCTTGTTGTGTCGGCGTATACCGACCTGCCGTTGATGGAGCTGGATCGTCGGTTGAAATTCATCGAGGCTGACAATGGTCGTTATGCCCCGGACCGCAAAGGGCTGCCGTTGGATATCGACGTGCTGCTGTACGGTGACCTGGTGGGGAATTTCGATGGTTTGATCCTGCCCCGCGCAGAGATCCTGAAGAATGCTTTTGTGCTGTGGCCGTTGTCGTTGATGGCGCCCGATCGTGTCCACCCTGAAGTCGATAAGACCATGGCCGAGTTATGGCGCGATGCGCAGATCGACCAGGTGCTGGCGCCAGTTGCGTTTGAATGGCGGGGCCAGCAGTTGACCCCGGCGGATCTACTGTAGCCGCCGATGCGCCTGGCTTGACCGGATTCAACTGTGGGAGCGGGCTTGCCCGCGAAAGCGGTGGGTCAGTCAGCATCAATGTTTACTGTGCCGACGTCTTCGCGGGCGAGCCCGCTCCCACACGTTTTGCGCTTAACTGAATGGCATTGATGCAAACCCGTCTGCCACAAAGAGTAACGACTACAGGTTGTATTGCTCTTTGTAGGCCTTGAGCACCTTAAGCCGCTCACGCTTGAGCGCCTCGCCCAGCTCCGGGCCTTTGAAACCTTTCTCCAGCAAGGGCGCCACCGGTACTTCGCGAGCGGCCTTGGCTGCGCCGCGTAAATAATCCGCCTGTGGATAACTTCTCTGCTCCAGGCCCTTGCGGCCCCGGGCGTCCATTTCGCAACTCACTACAAACTCTTCAAAGCGCTGCGGCCGGCGATACACGTCAAAACTTTGCAGCAACTCCAGCAGCGTCGAGGCTTTCAGCTCCAGCGCACGGTGGCCGTGGGTGTGGTATTGGCCGACCAGCAGGGCCAGTTCCTGGCAATCCTTCGGCACCTTGAAGCGTTCATTGACCGCCTTGATCAGCTTCAAGCCCGTGTGTTCGTGGGTAATATGCTGCGGCAACTTATCCACAGGCGTCAGGCCTTTGCCCAGGTCGTGCAGCAGGCAGGCCCAGCGCACGGTCAGCGGCTGCTGATGCAAGGCGGCTTGCTCGAGCACGCTAAGGGTATGGATGCCGGTGTCGATTTCCGGGTGATGGGCCTCGGGTTGTGGCACGCCAAACAGTGCATTCACTTCGGGCATCAGGGTTTTCAGCGCGTTGCAGTCGCGCAGTACCTGAATAAACACCTGCGGCTGATCCTCCATCAGCGCCCTGGAAATTTCTTTCCAACTGCGTTCCGGGGTCAAGGCTTGCAGTTCGCCGGACTCGCTGAGTTGGCGCATCAGTTCCAGGGTTTGCGGGGCGACGGTAAAGCCCAAGTGAGCGTAACGCGCAGCAAAGCGTGCAACACGCAGCACTCGCAGGGGATCTTCGGCGAACGCGGGAGAAACGTGACGCAGAATCCGTGCTTCAAGGTCGCTCTGGCCGCCATAGGGATCGGTCAGGTTGCCGTCATCATCCTCGGCCATGGCGTTGATGGTCAGGTCACGGCGAATCAGGTCTTCTTCCAGCGTGACCTCGGGGCTTGCGTGAAACACAAAGCCGCCATAACCCCGGCCACTCTTGCGTTCGGTGCGGGCGAGGGCGTATTCGTCGCCGTTCTTTGGGTCCAGGAATACCGGGAAGTCAGCACCGACTGGCTTGTAGCCTTTAGCGAGCATTTCTTCAGTGGTCGCACCGACCACGACGCGGTCGATATCGGTGACCTTGAGGCCGAGCAGGCGATCACGCACCGCACCGCCGACTGTGTAGATTTTCATGAAAAAGCCTCCATTAGCGGCACAGGATACCGCCTGAGCCGGACCAATGGAGGCTTTGCTGTTTCAGAGATGTACGACGGCCAGGTCCAGGCGGCCGTAGTCGTTATCGTTGTGGTCGGTGCGTGGCGGCACGTGGTGGGTTTTCATCACCTGATCGCCCTGCAGGGTTTCCAGGTGAATGTCGAAGCCCCACAGCCGGTGCAGGTGTTTGAGCACTTCCTCGGTGGACTCGCCCAAAGGTTTGCGGTCGTGCTGCTGGTGACGCAAGGTCAGCGAACGGTCGCCGCGCACATCAATGCTGTAGATCTGCACGTTTGGCTCACGGTTGCCCAGGTTGTACTGCGCTGCCAGGGTTTCACGGATGGTGCGGTAGCCGGGCTCATCGTGGATGGCAGGCACCACCAGATCATCCTTGAGGTCGTCATCGAGAATGCTGAACAGCTTCAGGTCGCGAATCACCTGGGGTGACAGGTACTGCAGGATGAAACTCTCATCCTTGAAGCTGCTCATGGCGAACTTGATGGTCGACAACCAGTCGCTGCCGGCGATTTCCGGGAACCAGCGGCGGTCTTCTTCGGTGGGGTGTTCACACATGCGCCGGATGTCGCGGTACATGGCAAAGCCCAGCGCGTAGGGGTTGATGCCGCTGTAATACGGGCTGTCAAAACCGGGCTGGAACACCACGCTGGTATGGGAGGTGAGGAACTCCATCATGAAACCGTCGGTGACCAGGCCTTCGTCGTACAGGTCATTCATCAAGGTGTAGTGCCAGAACGTTGCCCAGCCTTCGTTCATCACCTGGGTTTGGCGCTGTGGATAAAAATACTGTGCGATCTTGCGCACAATGCGCACGATTTCTCGCTGCCACGGCTCCAGCAACGGCGCGTGTTTTTCCAGGAAATACAGGATGTTTTCCTGAGGTTCGGCGGGGAAGCGTGCATTGTCCTTGTCGCTGTTTTTGCCGGCCTTTTTAGGAATCGTGCGCCACAGGTCGTTGATCTGCTTTTGCAGGTGCTCCTCACGCTCCTTCTGGCGCAGGCGTTCTTCCTCGGCGGAAATCGGATACGGGCGTTTGTAACGGTCGACGCCGTAGTTCATCAGCGCGTGGCAAGAGTCGAGCAAGTCCTCTACCGCATCGATGCCATGGCGTTCCTCGCATTGCATGATGTACTGCTTGGCGAACACCAGGTAATCGATGATCGAGCTGGCATCGGTCCAGGTGCGGAACAGGTAGTTGCCCTTGAAAAAACTGTTATGCCCGTAGCACGCGTGGGCCACCACCAGCGCCTGCATGCAGATGGTGTTTTCTTCCATCAGGTAGGCGATGCACGGGTCGGAGTTGATCACGATCTCGTAGGCCAGGCCCATCTGCCCACGGGTGTAGGACTTCTCGGTGCTGAGGAAGTGTTTGCCATAGGACCAATGGTGATAGCCCAAGGGCATGCCGACCGAGGCGTAGGCATCCATCATCTGTTCGGCGGTGATCACTTCAATCTGGTTGGGGTAGGTGTCCAGGGCATAACCCGCCGCGATACGGCTGATTTCCCGGTCATAGGCCTGGATCAGTTCAAAGGTCCACTCGGAGCCAGTGGAAATGGGTTGGCGCTTATGCTCTTTTTTGGCGGTCATGTCACTAACCTGCGCTGGAAGAGTTCACGGAAGACCGGGTAGATATCGCCGGCCGAGACCAGTTGCTGCTGGGCGAACGTATCGGCAAAGGCTTCACCGATGCGCTCGTATTCGAACCACAGTGCCTGGTGCTCACGAGGGGTAATTTCAACGTAGGTGTAGTACTGCACGAACGGCATGATCTGGTTGATCAGGATGTCGCGGCAGATCGGCGAGTCATCGTTCCAGTTATCGCCGTCGGAGGCTTGCGCGGCGTAGATGTTCCACTCATTGGCAGGGTAGCGCTCGGCCATGATTTCCTGCATCAGCTTTAACGCGCTGGACACGATGGTGCCGCCGGTTTCCCGCGAGTAGAAGAACTCTTCTTCGTCCACTTCCCGGGCGCTGGTGTGATGGCGGATGAACACCACGTCGATCTTGTCGTAGTTACGCTTCAGGAACAGGTACAGCAGGATGAAAAAGCGCTTGGCAATGTCCTTGGTGGCCTGGGTCATGGAGCCGGACACGTCCATCAGGCAGAACATCACCGCCTTGGAGCTGGGGTTGGGTTGTTTCACCAGCAAGTTGTATTTGAGGTCGAAGGTGTCGAGGAACGGCACGCGGTGAATGCGCGCACTGAGTTTCTCGATTTCGGCCTCTATTTGCTGGATATCACCGAAGTTATCCGGCTCTTCGCGCTTTAAGCGCGCCAGTTCTTCCTTGGCCTCCTTCAGTTTGGCGCGGCTGCTACCGGACAGTGCGATACGGCGTGCATGGGCCGAGCGCAGCGTGCGAATGATATTGATGCGGGACGGGTTGCCCTCGTTACTGATCCCTGCGCGCACGGTCTTGAAGGTGTCGGTGCCGGTCAGGTTGCGTTTGACCAGGTTGGGCAATTCCAGGTCTTCAAACATGAATTCCAGGAATTCTTCCTGGGTGATCTGGAACACGAACTCGTCCATGCCCTCGCCGGAGTTGCCGGCTTTGCCGGGGCCTTTACCGCCACCACCGCCTTGGGGGCGCTGGATATGCTCGCCGGTGGTGAATTCCTTGTTGCCGGGGTGCACGACGGTCTGTTTGCCGCCCCGGCCGTGGTGCAGCACCGGTTCGTCGATGTCGCGTCCGGGAATGCTGATTTGCTCGCCATGCTCCATGTCAGTAATGGAGCGGCGGCTGACGGCCTCTTCAACGGCCTTTTTGATGTGGTCACGGTAACGCCGCAGGAAACGCTGACGGTTTACCGTGCTCTTGTTCTTGCCATTGAGGCGTCGGTCGATCACATAGCTCATGGGGAGCCCTCCGGGCAGCTTCACGTTACAAGCTTCAAGCCGCGAGCTGGAAGCTTAGAGACAAGCGGTCGGCTGCCGGGCCAGAAGCCCGGCAGCACGCGCCTGTCGCTGCCTTACTGTGATTTACGCACCCGCAGGTACCACTCGGAAAGCAGGCGTACCTGTTTGTCGGTGTAGCCGCGTTCGACCATGCGCGTAACAAAGTCGTTGTGTTTTTGCTGGTCCTCCTTGCTGGCCTTGGCGTTGAAGCTGATAACCGGCAGCAGGTCCTCGGTGTTGGAGAACATTTTTTTCTCGATGACCACCCGCAGCTTCTCGTAGCTGAGCCAGGTAGGGTTCTTGCCGTTGTTGTTGGCACGGGCGCGCAGCACGAAGTTGACGATTTCGTTGCGGAAATCCTTCGGATTGCTGATGCCGGCCGGTTTTTCGATCTTCTCCAGTTCCTCGTTGAGGGCCACGCGGTTGAGGATCTCGCCGGTTTCCGGGTCGCGGTATTCCTGGTCCTGAATCCAGAAGTCGGCGTACAGCACGTAGCGGTCAAAGATGTTCTGGCCGTACTCGCTGTAGGACTCCAGGTATGCAGTCTGGATTTCCTTGCCGATGAACTCGATGTAGCGCGGCGCCAGGTATTCCTTGAGGAAGCGCAGGTAGCGTTCGCGGGTTTCGGCCTGGAATTGCTCCTGTTCGATCTGCTGTTCCAGCACATAGAGCAGATGCACCGGGTTGGCGGCGATCTCGTGCGGGTCGAAGTTAAAGACCTTGGAGAGGATCTTGAACGCGAAACGGGTGGAAAGGCCGTTCATGCCCTCATCCACGCCCGCCGTGTCGCGATATTCCTGGATCGACTTGGCTTTGGGGTCGGTGTCCTTGAGGTTTTCGCCGTCGTACACGCGCATTTTCGAGTAGATGTTCGAGTTTTCCGGCTCCTTGAGTCGCGAGAGCACGGTGAATTGCGCAAGCATCTTCAGGGTGTCAGGCGCGCAATGGGCCTTGGCCAGGGAGCTGTTGAACAGCAGCTTGTCGTAAATCTTGATTTCATCACTGACCCGCAGGCAGTACGGCACCTTGACGATGTAGATCCGGTCGATGAAGGCTTCGTTGTTCTTGTTGTTGCGGAAGGTATGCCATTCCGATTCGTTGGAGTGAGCCAGCAGGATCCCGGTGAACGGAATCGCGCCCAGGCCTTCGGTACTGTTGTAGTTGCCTTCCTGGGTGGCGGTAAGCAGTGGGTGCAGCACCTTGATCGGCGCTTTGAACATTTCCACGAACTCCATCAGGCCCTGGTTGGCCCGGCACAGTGCGCCCGAGTAGCTGTAGGCGTCGGCGTCGTTCTGTGGGAATTCCTCGAGTTTGCGGATATCGACCTTGCCCACCAGCGCCGAGATGTCCTGGTTGTTCTCGTCACCTGGCTCGGTCTTGGCCACGCCGATCTGGTTGAGGATCGACGGGTAGAGTTTCACCACGCGGAACTGGCTGATGTCGCCGCCAAACTCCGACAGCCGTTTGGTGGCCCACGGCGACATGATGGTATTGAGGTAGCGGCGTGGGATGCCGAAGTCTTCTTCGAGGATCGCGCCATCTTCCGTGGCGTTGAACAACCCCAAAGGCGACTCGAACACCGGCGAGCCCTTGATGGCGTAGAAGGGCACCTTCTCGATCAGTTGTTTGAGCTTTTCCGCCAGGGACGACTTACCGCCGCCGACCGGGCCGAGCAGGTAGAGGATCTGTTTCTTCTCTTCCAGGCCTTGGGCGGCGTGGCGGAAGTAGGAGACGATCTGGTCGATGCATTCTTCCATGCCGTGGAAGTCTTCAAAGGCCGGGTAGCGCCGGATCACCTTGTTGGAGAATATTCGCGACAGGCGCGAATTGTTCGAGGTGTCTACCAGCTCCGGCTCACCAATCGCCAGCAGCAGGCGTTCGGCGGCAGATGCGTAGGTGCTGCGGTCCTTTTTGCACAGCTCGAGATACTCCTGCAGGGTGAGTTCTTCCTGCTGGGTGGACTCGAAGCGTTGTTGGAAGTGGCTAAAGATACTCATGACGTCGTCACCTCGCTCGATACGTGGAGCCGACGCCGGATCAATCAGTCGATGCTGGCAGCCATTGGCGATCGCCACTGGCTGTTTTCCCCCCAGAACACCCTGAAACGCTACCGATGACCCGCACGCCGGTGTACCGGCTCTCCCCTGATTCGGATGGCCTGCGCTTAAGGATAGTTCGGAATCCGGGAGGTCAAGGCGCGATGCGCAATTAGTTTGGCTACGCCGTTCGTCAGAAACGGCGCAAGCCCAAGCGTCACGCGGGGTGGCGGGGTGTGAAAAAAATTATTGCGAATTGTCGGAGGCAATTTCTGCAGGATAGGTCGTACGCCACAGCTCGAAGCCACCGTCCAGGCTATAGACGTCGGAGAAGCCCTGGCTGATCAGATAGGCCGCTGCGCTCTGGCTGGAGTTGCCGTGGTAGCAGGCCACGATCACCGGTGCATCGAGGTCGGCGGCACGGATGAAGTCTTGGATGTTGTGGTTGTCCAGATGCTGCGCGCCGCTGATGTGGCCTGCTGCATAGGTCGGCTGGTCGCGGATGTCGACCACCACGGCGCCTTGCTCGCGCAGGGCCTGGGCTTGTTCGGGAGGGATACGTTTGAATTCGCTCATGGCGGGCTCCTAGGGCTTGGCGCCCGGCAGTGTTACAGAAGGGGGAGGTTCACACTGGCAGCTCAGGCGCTCGCCGGTGTCGATGTTCATCAGGGTCATGGCGCCGCCCCACACGCAACCGGTGTCGAGGGCGAACACGCCAGGTTCTTCGCATTTGCCTTCCAGGGCCGCCCAGTGACCGAAGATGATCTTCATGTCACGGGTCTTGCGTTCCTTGTGGGCAAACCATGGCTTATAACCGGGCAGCGCAGTGTCGGCGCCTTCCTTGCTCTTGAGGTCCAGCTTGCCTTCGGCGGTGCAGAAGCGCATGCGTGTGAAGTAGTTGGTGATCACGCGCAGGCGGGCCACGCCGGTGAGGTCATTGTCCCACTTGACCGGCTCGTTGCCGTACATGCCGTCGAGGTAGGCGGTGTACAGGTTGTCATCGGCCAGGGCGCTTTCGACTTCGGCGGCGCCCTTGAGGGCTTTCTTCAGCGTCCATTGGGGCGGGATGCCGGCATGCACCAAGGCCATGTTGCGGCCTTCGTCGTAATGCATGAGCTTTTGGCGGCGCAGCCAGTCCAGTAATTCAGTCCTGTCCGGAGCTTCCAGGATCTCGCGCAGGGTGTCGCCTTTTTTCAGGCGTTCGATGTTATTGCCGGCCGCCAGCAGGTGCAGGTCATGGTTGCCCAGCACGCACACCAATGAATCGCGCATCTTATAAAGAAAGCGCAGTGTCTCCAGGGACTCGGGGCCGCGATTGACCAGGTCGCCGACCAGCCACAAGCGGTCGCTCGCCGGGTTGAAGGCTACGCGCTCCAGCAGGCATTTGAGGGGTTCCAGGCAGCCTTGCAGGTCACCGACTGCGTACGTCGTCATCAGTGCAGGGCTCCGGGCACTGCGAGGCGAAACGGCGCGATGATGGCGTCGAACAGTTTTCCGTCGCTGGCTTTCATCTGATACGAGCCCTGCATGGTGCCGACTTTGGAGGTCATCACCGTGCCGCTGCTGTAAGTATGGCTGGCGCCGATGTCGATCAACGGCTGCTGGCCAACCACGCCGGCACCACGCACTTCCTCGACCTGGCCGTCGCCATCGGTAATTACCCAGTGGCGCGACAGCAGTTTGGCCGGCACCTGCCCGTTGTTCTTCACCGTGATGGTGTAGGCGAAGGCATAACGGTCGTGTTCAGGTTGCGATTGGTCCGCGAGGAAGCGGGTGACGACGCTGACGTCGATCTGGTAGCGAGGATCGGACATGCAAGAGGCCTTAAGAGCAAAAGCGGAGGACAGCAGATGCGGATCAGTCTAGGCCATGAGCGGGGCACTAGGCCAGACATGTGTCGGGCAGGCGGCAAGCGCTATCGGTATAACGCGGAGCAACTGTGGGGGCGGGCTTACTCGCGAATGCAGTGTGTCAGTCACTGAATGTGTCACTGATGCACCGCCATCGCGGGCAAGCCCGCTCCCACAGTTGTATCGAGTTACAGCTTATTCCACGGTCGGCGCAGGCTGGATCGCAAGCTGATCAGCCAGGCGCACGAATGCGGCCAGGTCCAGTTGCTCGGGGCGCAGGCCACCGTCGACACCGGCGGCTTCGATCTCGGCGTTGCTCAGCAGCGCCTTGAGCGTGTTGCGTAGGGTCTTGCGGCGTTGGTTGAACGCTTCGCGTACCACGCGCTCCAGCAACTTGTGGTCCTTGGCCGGATGCGGCAGCACCGCGTGCGGCACCAGGCGCACGATGGCCGAGTCGACCTTCGGCGGCGGGTTGAAGGCGCCAGGGCCGACGTTGAACAGGTGCTCTACGCGGCAATGGTACTGAACCATGATCGACAGACGGCCCCAATCACCACCGCCTGGGCCTGCGGCCAAACGCTCAACCACTTCTTTTTGCAGCATGAAGTGCATGTCGCGGATGATCCCGGCATTGTTCAGCAGGTGAAAAATCAGCGGCGTAGAGATGTTGTACGGCAGGTTGCCGACCACCCGCAGGCTGTTGGGCGCGGCGTTGAGGCTGTTGAAGTCAAACTTCAGCGCATCGCCCTGGTGCAGGTTGAAGTTGGGCATACCGGCGAACTGCTGGTTGAGGATCGGGATCAGGTCCTTGTCCAACTCCACCACGTCCAACTGGCCGCCACTGTTGAGCAGGCCTTGGGTCAATGCGCCCTGGCCCGGGCCGATTTCCAGCAAGCGGTCTTCTGGCTTGGCATGGATGGAACGCAGAATTCGGTCGATCACGCCAGCGTCGTGCAGGAAGTTTTGCCCGAAGCGCTTGCGCGCCCGGTGTTGGTAATGCTCAGTCATATACGGGTCTCGGCCATCTGATAGGCGGTTTCCAGGGCCACGTGCAGGCTGCCGGTATCGATCTTGCCGCTGCCCGCCAGGTCCAGGGCAGTGCCATGGTCGACGGAGGTGCGGATGATCGGCAGGCCCAGTGTCACGTTGACTGCGGCGCCGAAGCCTTTGTACTTCAGCACGGGCAGCCCTTGGTCGTGGTACATCGCCAGCACTGCGTCGCAGTGCTCCAGATATTTGGGGGTAAACAGAGTGTCTGCAGGCAATGGGCCGCGCAGGTCCATGCCTTCTTGGCGCAGACGCTCTAATGTCGGTTCAATGATGTCGATTTCTTCATGGCCCAAATGACCGCCTTCACCGGCATGCGGGTTGAGCCCACAAACCAGGATGCGTGGTTGGGCAATGCCGAATTTCTGTTGCAGGTCGGTGTGCAGGATGCGTGTAACGCGCTCCACACGCTCGGCAGTGATGGCGTCGGCGATATCGCGCAACGGCAAGTGCGTGGTCACCAGCGCTACCCGAAGGCCGCGAGTGGCCAGCATCATCACCACTTGTTCGGTATGGGTTAGTTCGGCGAGGAATTCGGTATGGCCGGAAAAGGCAATGCCGGACTCGTTGATCACGCCCTTGTGCACCGGGGCGGTGATCATACCGGCGAAGTCGCCGTCGATGCAGCCTTGGCCTGCGCGTGTCAGGGTTTCCAGCACAAACGCGGCATTGGCCTTGTTCAGTCGCCCGGCAACCACCTTGGCTGCCAGCGGGGTGTCCCACACATACAGGCTGCCGGCCGGGGCGGGCAGGTCGGGCCAGTTGCCCGGCGCCACGTCCAGCAAGGTGACAGCCACACCCAGCTGCGCGGCCCGCTCAAGGAGCAGGTCGCGACTGGTAATGGCAATCAGGGGGTGTGGCTGAGGGTGCGAGGCGAGCAGCAGGCACAGGTCTGGACCAATGCCGGCCGGCTCGCCGGGTGTTACCGCGAAACGCTGGGGTTTCACTGTGCTGCCTGGTCGGTGCCTGTTTGCTCGGCGCCTGGCAGCTTGTTCTCTACGTAGGCTTCGTCACGGATCTGACGCAACCAGGTTTGCAGCTCTTCGTCGTACTTGCGGTTACGCAGCACGGTCAGGGCTTGTTGCTCGCGGGCCTGGGTGGTGTTGTCGGTGGCGCGGCGGCCAAGGACTTCCAGGACGTGCCAGCCATATTGGGTCTTGAACGGCTTGGACAGAACGCCTTGCGGGGTCTTGGCCATGACGTCCTGGAACTCCGGCACCAGCGCTTTCGGGTCGATCCAGTTCAGGTCGCCACCGTTGAGGGCGGAACCCGGGTCTTCCGAGAAGCTCTTGGCCAGGGTGGCGAAGTCTTCACCGCCTTCGATGCGGTCATAGATCTTCTGGGCCAGCTCCTTGGTTTGCGCCTCGGTGCGGATTTCGCTTGGTTTGACCAGGATATGACGAACATGCACTTCGTCTTTCAGCGAGGTCTCGCCGCCGCGTTTGCCGAGCAACTTGAGGATGATGAAGCCGCCTGGCGTACGCGCTGGCTGGGTGATTTCACCCACATTCATGGCGCTCAGCTCACGGTCGAACGGAGGTGGCAGTTGCGCGGCTTTACGCCAGCCCATGTCACCGCCGTCCAGGGCGTTGTCGCTGCCGGACATGGCAATGGCCGTTTGGGCAAAGTCAGCACCGGCTTTCAGGCGATCATAGATAGCCTGGGTTTTCGCCGCAGCGGCATTGAGCTGCTCGGAGCTGGCGCTGTCTGGGGTTGGAACCAGGATATTGGCCAGGTGCAGTTCTTCGGAGAGCTGCATCTTGCCGAGGTCCGAGGCCAGGAAGTTCTTCACTTCCTGCTCAGACACCTGAACGCGCTCCGCTACACGGCGCTGACGCACACGGCTGATGATCATTTCACGCTTGATCTGGTCACGGGCGTCTTCATAAGACAAACCATCGTGGGCCAGGGCAGCCTTGAACTGGTCAATGCTCATGTTATTGCGCTGAGCGATGGTGCCGACGGCCTGGTTCAGTTCTTCGTCCGAAATACGGATGCCGGAGCGCTCGCCGATCTGCAGTTGCAGGTTTTCGACGATCAGGCGCTCAAGTACCTGTGGGTCCAGCACGCTGGTAGGCGGTACGCCGCCGCCACGCTTGGCGATGGTTTGCTGAACTTCCTTGACCCGTTGGTCGAGTTGGCTCTGCATGATCACGTCGTTATCGACGATGGCCACTACCTTGTCCAGCTGTTGAACCGCAGCGTGTGCCGATGCGGCCCCCAGGAACAGCGCGCCCAGCACTAGCGGGCGCAAGCAATCAGAAAGCTTGGTCTTCACGTTCACGATAACCTTCAATGCCTTTGTCGAGGAAGCTCTCTACCTTGGCGCCGGTCAGGCCGCCGAGTCCTTTGAGGACGATCTGGAAGAAGAGCCCGTGGTCACCCTTTTCGTTAAGCGGGGCGATCTGGCTGTATTCGTCGTTGGAAACCCAGTAACGGTTGATGACGCGCAGTTTCCAGCAGCAGTTGTCGTACTCGAAACCACCGAAGGCTTCCAGGGTACGGTTGCGGGCATAGTCATACTGCCAGCGGGTGATCAGGTTCCACTGCGGAATGATCGGCCACATCATCGAGAAGTCGTGTTGCTGGATTTTGTAGTAATCCTTCACGAAGTTCGGGTCGCCTGGTTGCCCGTAGTCACCACCGAACTGCCATTTGCCGGTCAGCTGGTTGTAGACAACCTGGTCGTTACGATAGCGATAACCGACGTTGATGATCTTGTTCGGGTTGTCTTCCGGCTGGTAGTGAAGCATTGCACTGCCGGAGCGGGTGCTGTGTTCTTCGGTGTCCCAGTTGAAGTCAGCTGTGGCGCGCCAATCGCGGTTGTAGCGGTATTCGTATTCCAGGGCAACAGGCGACACGTCGGACTGTGCGTCGGAGCGGTCGGAAGCAAGGACACCCGGCAATTGAACCTGGCGATCCTTGAAGTACACCGCCTGACCCACGGACACGCGCTGACGTTCGAAGCCGTTGTCTTCAATCCAGCGGCTGGTTACGCCCAGGGACAGCTTGTTCTCGTCGCCGATCCGGTCGTTGCCGCTGAAGCGGTTATCGCGGAACAGCGAGGAGTAGCTGAACGAGTATTCACTGGTGTCGAATACCGGAATATCGCTCTGGTCCTTGTTAGGCACATAGAGGTAAAACGCGCGCGGTTCCAGGGTCTGGCGATAGTCTTTGCCGAACCAGTTGGTATTGCGGTCGAAATACAAGCCGCTGTCGATACTGGCGATTGGAATAGCGCGGTCCTGGGAACTCTTGAAGTTGCCACCAGCATAGGGATTAGCTGCCGTCGCTGCCGCCTGTTGCGCGATGATCTGGTTCTTGCCAGTGCTGTCCAGGTCAAGATCGTACTTGGTGTACACGTACTTGAGCTTCGGCGTAATAAAACCGTAGGTCCAGTTCATCGGGTAATCAACAGCTGGCGCGACGTTCAGGCGAGTACCGTTCGCACGGGTCAGACCCGTAACAAACGTGTCGAGGCGAGGCGAAACCAGGTTGTTTTCATCGGTAAAGTTGCCATTTTCCAGGTCACGATCAAACCGAACCGCTTCAGTTTCATAGGTGAAGTTCACACCGCCTGGATGATACGGCAGCGCCCCATTAAAGGTGATCTGCGGTAACCGGTTATACGGGGTGATCTGGGAAATCGTCGCAAGCTGGTAAGCCTGCAGGTTCAGGCGCGCCTGATAGGAGTCACCGCGATAAGTCACGGAACCCTGCTGGTTCACAAAGTCGCGAGGCTGAATACCTTCTTCGTAGGTCTTGAGGTCCTGGAAGAAGTAAGGGTCGCTGATGTTGGTGTAGTCAACCTGAGTTGAAACACGCGAATCCAACCCGCCCTTATGCTGCCAATTGAGCATGTAACGGGTTTTTTCGTAATCAGTCTGATTCTTGCGCTCGTCGCTGTCGTCGTTCAGGTACGCGCCGCCGAACTGCCCTTCGCTGGACTTGGTGAGGTAGCGGAATTCGCCCTCAACCATCATGCCGCGCTTGGTCATGTATTGCGGGTACAACGTGGCGTCGTAGTTTGGCGCCAGGTTGAAGTAGTACGGCGTAACCAGTGTGAAGCCGGTTTCGCTGCCGGTGCTGAAGCTTGGCGGCAGGAAGCCGGATTGACGACGGTCGTCGATCGGGAAGTAGATGTACGGGGTGTAGAGGATCGGGATGTTCTTGATCCGCAACGTCGCGTTGGTGGCCGTACCGAAACCGGTGGCCGGGTTCAACGTGATGTTGTTGCCCTTGAGCTGCCAGGCGTTGCTGTCCGGCTCGCAGGTGGTGTACGTACCGTCCTTGAGACGGATGATCGCGTTTTCGGCACGCTTGGCGTACAGGGCGTTACCGCGAATGCGCGACTTGTGCAGCACGTATTCGGCATTGTCGATCTGGGCCGCGCCGGTATCGAGCTGGACCTCGGCGTGGTCGCCGACGATCAGGGCGCCGTTGTCGCGCAGACGCACATCGCCGTTCAGCTCGCCACGGTTCTCGGCCTGGTACAGGCTGGCTTCCTGAGCCTCCATCTGCATGCTGCCCTGGCGCATGACGACGTCACCGGCCAGGGTCGCAACCTGCTGTTCCTGCTCGTAACGAGACACCTTGGCACCGATGAAGGTCGGCGAATCGCTTTTGTCCGTCTTGTCGTTCATGCCAGGACGGGTCGGCTCGATGTACGCGCCGGAGCAATACGGGCCGGTCTCAGCCAGTTGGGCTGCGGTCAGCTTGTCGCGAGGCACCCAGTCCAGGTGGCTGTAGTCGGCACTGCGCGAACGCAGGCCACGGCCCTTGGACTCGGTGACCAGGGTGGTCTTCGGCTCGGCCGCAGCGGTGCCGCCAGCATCGGCTTGCGCCGTGCTGCCAGCGGCGCTGACGGCTGCACCGTCGTGCACCGGGCGCGGTGGTAACGGGGCTGCGGCGGTTTTTGGCGCGCAATCCCAGGCACCCGAAGCAGAGACTGAGCAGTCATACTGTTCCGCGGCGACCACGAATGAGGTGGCGAAAGGTTGCATGGCCAGCAGACTGCCGGTTACCAGCAACGGAAATTTTCTACGAAACGCGGGGGATTTCAATGCCATCTTATTAGTCCGGGCTTCCTGCGTGCCATCTGCCCGCGGTTTGGGCCGCACGCCTCTCGATGGTCTGAAAAAGATGCGTGATAATAAAGCATGACCCGCTTGACGGCTAGCGCCGTCGGAGACCCTTGTAATGCCCGAGCAAGATCTACGTTTACAACAGCTGAAAGTTTGGCTGGATGAGCAGTTGCCGATCCTTTTCAACGCTCAGGACTGGGGTGTCGTACCTCCGGCCACATTGACCGCGGCCAGCAGCGACGCGAGTTTCAGGCGTTATTTCCGGTGGGAGGGCGGCGGTCGCACGTTCGTCGTCATGGACGCTCCACCGCCCCAGGAAAACTGCAAACCTTTCGTCGATATCGCTGATTTACTCGCGAAATCGGGAATAAATGTGCCAAAAATTTATGCAGAAGATTTGCCGCGCGGGTTTCTTTTGCTCAATGACCTGGGCAGAAAAACCTATCTGGACGTGATTGACGCGCAAAACGCCGATCAATTGTTTGCCGATGCCATCGACGCGTTGCTGGCTTTTCAGCAATTGCCGATGGACGCGCCGCTGCCCAGCTATGACGTGGCCTTGTTGCGCCGTGAGCTGGAATTGTTTCCGGAGTGGTACGTGCGCCGGCATTTGGGTATCGAATTCGACACCCGGCAGCAGGCCTTATGGCAACGCGTCAGCGATCACCTGATCGACAGCGCCCTGGCCCAGCCCAAAGTGCTGGTGCATCGCGACTATATGCCGCGCAACCTGATGATCAGCGCGCCGAACCCCGGCGTGCTGGACTTCCAGGACGCGGTCTACGGCCCGGTCACCTATGACATCACCTGCCTGTTCAAGGATGCGTTTCTCAGCTGGCCCAAGGCGCGTGTGCGGGCGTGGCAACGCGGCTACTGGGAACGTGCTGGCGCTTTGGGCATCCCGGTGCAGGCGGATTTCAACGAGTTCCTGCGGGCCAGTGACCTGATGGGCGTGCAGCGTCACCTCAAGGTCATCGGCATTTTTGCACGCATCTGCCATCGCGATGGCAAGCCACGCTACCTGGCCGATGTGCCGCGTTTCTTTGCTTATATAGAAGCGGTACTGGCCGACCGGCCGGAGCTGGACGAGTTGGGCGAGCTGCTCGCCAGCCTGCGTGAACCAACCGAGGCGCGCGTATGAAGGCGATGATCCTGGCAGCAGGCAAAGGTGAGCGGATGCGCCCGCTCACGTTGCACACGCCCAAACCACTGGTGCAGGCGGGCGGCAAGCGTTTGATCGAGTATCACCTTGAAGCGCTGGCCAAGGCCGGCTTCACCGATATCGTGATCAACCATGCCTGGCTCGGCCAGCAGATTGAAAGCTACCTGGGTGATGGTGCGCAGTTTGGCTTGCGCATTCAGTACTCGCCCGAGGGCGAGCCGCTGGAAACCGGTGGCGGAATTTTCCAGGCGCTGCCGTTGTTGGGCGAGGAGCCTTTTCTGGTGGTCAATGGTGATATCTGGACCGACTACGACTTCAATCTCCTCAAGCAACCGCTCAAGGGCCTGGCTCACCTGGTGATGGTCGATAACCCGGCGCATCACCCTTCTGGCGGCGATTTCTACCTGGACGAAGGTCTGCTTCATGATGCCGCGCCCGGTGCCGATAACCTGACCTTCAGTGGCATTTCAGTTCTCGACCCGAAGTTGTTCGCGGGTTGCAGCGCCGGTGCCTTCAAACTGGCGCCGCTGTTGCGGGAGGCCATGGCCAAAGGTCTGGTAACGGGAGAGCACATGACAGGACGCTGGATTGATGTCGGCACGCTGGAGCGTCTGGCGCAGGTTGAAACCTTGCTGACTGCGGGGCAATAAGATGTTGTGGCCAGGGACACTGATCGGTGCCGGGGCTGGCTTTGCCATTGCCAGTATTCCGGGGGCCTTGTTGGGCGCATTGCTGGGGCAGGCACTGGATCGCCGCCTGCAGTTGCACAGCTGGGCGCAATTGCGCGAGCGCCTGGGCGGGCGCCCGGCGTTGCGCAACGACGAATTGCTGTTTGTTTTGTTGGGGCGCCTGGCCAAGAGTAATGGCCGGGTGGTGGATGGGCATATTCAGCAGGCGCGCCAGGAGATGCGCTCGCTGGACATGAGCGAGCCGGCCCAGCGCCGGGCGATTACCGCGTTCAATCGTGGCAAGTCGGGATCCGACCGAGTGCGCAATTACCTGCGCGTACTCAAAGCCCAACCCCATGCGGCAGAAGGTGTATTGCGTGCATGCTGGCGCATGGCCTGGGCGGACGGCAGGGCCGATGACGCCGAGCGCGACCTGATTGACCTATGGGGCAAGTGGCTGGGGTGGACGCCGCAACAGCTGCAGGCGCTGGCGTCTGATTACGCCCCCGAACGCAAGCCATTGGCCAGTCGTGGCGGGGCGTATCAGGAGGCGTTGCGGATTCTGGGGGTGACGTCCACCAGCGAACCGGCGGCGATCAAACGTGCCTATCGCCGCCTGCTCAGCCGCCATCACCCGGACAAGATCGCCGGCAGTGGCGCGAGCCTGGCGCAAGTGCGTGAGGCCACCGAGCGTACCCGCGAGTTGCACAATGCCTATGCGTTGATTCGTGAGCGGCGGGATTTCAGGTAGCCACCACCATTTGGAAGTGACAACCCAATCAGTGTGGGAGCTGGCTTGCCTGCGATAGCGATGTGTCAGTAACACAGATGTCACTGACAGTCCGCTATCGCAGGCAAGCCAGCTCCCACAGTTGATCGGCTTGCCAGGCTGGATTAGTTGGAGGCCGGCTCCGGGCTCAACCACCCGCGAACCCGCCGATACAGCTGCTCTTGCTCAGCCGCACTGTTGCCCGGCAAGGTCTTGAGTGACACCTGTTTATAGCTGTCATTCTTCGCCCGCTTGGCGGCCTGCATGCGTTCCCGGGCGTTTTTGCGCTCTTGAGCGCCGTCCTGGTAATACACATCCGCCGTCGGCACCTTCAGCGCCGGTGCCAGTTTTTGCAGGTCCGGCTGCCTGGCCGCTGGCGTCTTGCCATCCACCATCACCAACTTCTGCACTTGGGACGGCTGTTTCTCGCTCAGGTAGCGCGCAGCCCACCAGGCGCCGGTGCCGTGGCCGAGCAGTACCACACTGCGGGCGCTCTGGGTTTGGGCAAAGGCAACGGCGGCGTCAATGCGATCAAAGATGCGCTTGGCGTCGGTCTTGTCTTGTTCATCAGCACCAGGCACCACCGCCGGGTCAGTGCCTTCGGCTTCGGCGCTGGCGGCTTGTTCGATCGGTTTGGCGGCCGTGCTGCCGTCTTTGCTGCTGGTGTCGACGGCGGCTTTAGGTGGCTCCATGACCCGTGGCGGCAAGGTGTCGAGGTTCACATCCGGCAGCGACAGACTGAGGGTGCCCCAATTGGCATCGGGCAGCTTGCGCCGTAAGGGCGCGATTGCTTGCGGCCAGTCAGCACTTTCCCCTGCGCCCGGTACGATAATCACCACCCCTTCGGGCTCGGCGCTGTTGGCAGGTTTCCACAGCGCCAGGAATGAGTCGGTGCCGGCCTGCAACTGTTGTTGTTCCTGGCGTGGAAGTTGTCGCTCAAGGGCGTTGGCTTCTTCCTGGCTGCGCTCGGGCAGGGCTTGGCGTTCAGCCGGTTTTTCGGCGGTGGGCGCAGGCGCGTCGGCGGCGTGAACAGAAAAGGCGCTGGTAAATAGCAGCGATAGGCACAATGCTGGCAGTGCCGAACGGTGGGTAAAGGGCATCGTTAATTCCCGGCCAGAAGTGATTCCAGCAGCCTAATGGGTTGGTCAGTGTTTGTCAGTGATGTGAGACGTGGATCATGGGTTTTCGCTGTCTGCTGGTTATCGGCTGTGTGTGCTTTGCCTTGATGGCGAATGCCGCGCCTGCGCCTATCGCGCCGCAGGCGCAGCTCAATGCTCAGCAGCGTGAATGGCTGGCGCAGCACCCGCAGTTGCGCGTGGGCCTGGTATTGCAGGCACCGTACGCCCAATACGATCGGCGCCTGCAGCGCCTGTCCGGGGCGAATGTCGAATTGATGCAATGGCTGGCCAAAGCGCTGAATATCGACCTGACCTGGCGCAATTTCCCCAGCCAGGAGCAATTGGAAGCCGCCGTGCGCGATGGCGAGGTGGATATCGCCCCGGGCCTGCAGCAAACCCCGGCGGGTTTGCGTCTGTGGTTATTCAGCGACCCTTACATGCGCGTGCCTCAGCATATCGTCGGCATTCGCGAGGGCGGCGGCGCGGTGGAGCTGGAAAAGCTTGACGAGCTGTCCCGCGTCGCCGTGCGCATGCCCAGCGCTGTCGCCGATTACCTGCGTAGCAATTATCCCAACCTCAACCTGCAAGGCGTCCCTTTGGAGCGTCAGGCCTTGCAATTGTTGGTGAGCCAGCAGGCGCGTTATGCCGTGGTGGATGAGGCGCAATTGAGCCGATTGTCCGGCGAGGCGGAGTTTGCCGGGCTGGCGGTGGTTGGCGATATCGGCCTGCCGCAATTGCTGCGTGTGGCCACGCGCCGTGAGTGGCCGGAGCTGGCGAGCATCATGCAAAGTGCCTTGCGCGCGATACCCGCCCGCGACCTCGACCAATTGCACAGCCGCTGGCTGCAACCCAAATACCCACGGCTGACGGAATCGCCGGGCCTGTGGCAAAACCTCAGCCTGCTCTTGGCGATGTTCCTGCTCGCCAGCCTCGCCGTGGTGGTTTGGCAGCGCCGCCACCAGCGAGTGCTGGAACACAGCTTACTGGCCGCCCGAGAAGAAAGCGCCGCGCGTGCGGCGGGTGCCGAAGCGTTGCGGCTGACGCAGTTCTCCATCGATCAAAGTACGGTCGGCATTCTTTGGGTCAATTGGGACAGCCATGTGCGTTACGCCAACCGCGCCGCCGAAACCATGCTGGGCTACGCCGCGGGCGCGCTGATCGAGCGACCGCTGATCGATTTTGACCCGACCTTGAACATGGACCGCTGGCTCGACGTATGGAAGCGTGCGCGTGCCAGCGAAGAAGGCCCGCAGACCTTCGCCGCCGATTGCGTGCGCGCTGACGGCAGCATCCTGCCGGCGGATGTGTCGTTGAGCTTCCTGCGCTTTGCCGAGGGCGAATACCTGGTGGTTTATCTCAACGACGTCACCGAGCGCCGTCGTTACGTGGCCGCCTTGCAGCAAAGCGAAACACAGCTGCGCGAGCTCTCTGCCCACCTTGAAACCGTGCGCGAAGAGGAAAAGGCGCGTATCGCCCGTGAAGTGCATGACGAGTTGGGTCAGATGCTCACGGTGCTCAAGCTGGAGACCTCGATGTGCGAGCTGGCCTATGCGCAATTGGACCCGGGCTTGACCGAGCGCCTGAACAGCATGAAACGCCTGATCGCCCAGCTGTTCCAGCTTGTCCGGGATGTGGCGACCGCGCTACGCCCGCCGATTCTCGACGCTGGCATCGCCTCGGCGATTGAATGGCAAGCCCGCCGCTTCGAAGCGCGCACGAACATTCCCTGTCTGGTACAAGTCCCGGATAACCTGCCGGCCCTCAGCGATGCCAAGGCAATTGGCCTGTTCCGCATCCTGCAGGAGGCGCTGACCAATGTGATGCGTCATGCCCAGGCGCATACTGTCGAACTGACCCTGACAGTGGAAAGCGCCGACTTGCGGCTGACCATCAGCGATGACGGCGTCGGTTTCGTCGAGAACCCCGGCCGCCCGGTATCCTTTGGCGTAGTCGGCATGCGTGAGCGGGTGCTGATGATGGGCGGGCAATTGAGCCTGCACAGCGAACTTGGGGAGGGCACCACCTTGAGTGTCACGGTGCCGTTGGATGCATAACGATAGGAGCAAGCCCCTGTGATTCGCGTATTGGTAGCCGAAGACCACACCATTGTTCGTGAAGGCATCAAGCAATTGATTGGCCTGGCCAAAGACCTGCTGGTGGTCGGCGAGGCCAGCAATGGCGAGCAGTTGCTGGAGACCTTGCGCCATATCGCCTGTGAGGTGGTGTTGCTGGATATCTCGATGCCGGGCGTAAATGGCCTGGAAGCGATTGCGCGCATCCGTGCATTGAGTAACCCGCCCGCGATTCTGGTGCTGTCGATGCACGATGAAGCGCAAATGGCTGCCCGCGCCCTGAAAGTCGGGGCGGCGGGGTATGCCACCAAGGACAGTGACCCGGCGCTGTTGCTGACGGCGATTCGCAAGGTGGCGGCGGGCGGGCGTTACATCGACCCGGACCTGGCGGACCGCATGGTCTTTGAGGTCGGCCTCACCGATACGCGGCCGTTGCACTCGTTACTGTCGGAGCGCGAGTTCTCAGTGTTCGAGCGCCTGGCCCAGGGCGCCAACGTCAATGACATCGCCCAGCAACTGGCGCTGAGCAGCAAGACCATCAGCACCCACAAGGCGCGGTTGATGCAAAAGCTCCATATCACCTCCCTGGCCGAACTGGTGAAGTACGCCATGGAACACAAACTCTTGTAACCCCCTCGATCGTTCCCACGCTCCGCGTGGTAACACCTCTTGTGACGCTCTGCGTCACGCTTTAGGACGCAGAGCGTCCTGGGCTGCATTCCCACGCGGAGCGAGGGAACGATCAAGCCGGGCTCCTCCAGGTGCGCGTATCTGTTTACGACATAGGCTTTGCCGGCAGACGCTGACGATTGCCGCCGCACTGTTCTCTGCCCGCCATCCGTGTAGGGCAATCCCTACCCCCAATCTTCCATCCTGCTGATGTGATTCTCTCCTCGCCCCCGATTTCCGGGGGCTCGCGCCTGGACTACGCTTTGTGCCACAGCAGTCCAAAACAAAAGGTGCGGGTATGAGCGAGGTGGATTCAAATGATGTGCTGGTCAGCTTTCGTGGCGTGCAGAAGAGCTACGACGGCGAGAACCTGATCGTCAAAGACCTCAACCTGGAGATTCGCAAGGGCGAGTTCCTCACCCTGCTCGGGCCGTCGGGTTCGGGCAAGACCACCAGCCTGATGATGCTCGCCGGTTTCGAGACGCCGACCGCCGGGGAAATCCTGCTCGCCGGGCGCGCTATCAACAACGTGCCGCCGCACAAGCGCGACATCGGCATGGTGTTCCAGAACTACGCGCTGTTCCCGCACATGACGGTGGCAGAGAACCTGGCGTTCCCGTTGTCGGTGCGCGGCTTGAGCAAGACCGATATCAGCGAGCGGGTCAAACGCGTGCTGAGCATGGTCCAGCTGGATGCCTTCGCCCAGCGTTACCCGGCGCAACTCTCCGGCGGTCAGCAACAGCGCGTGGCCTTGGCCCGCGCGCTGGTGTTCGAACCGCAGCTGGTGTTGATGGACGAACCCCTCGGCGCCCTCGATAAACAACTGCGCGAACACATGCAGATGGAGATCAAGCACCTGCACCAGCGCCTCGGCGTGACCGTGGTGTACGTGACCCACGACCAGGGCGAAGCCTTGACCATGTCCGACCGCGTGGCGGTGTTCCACCAGGGCGAGATCCAGCAGATCGCCGCGCCGCGCACGCTGTACGAAGAGCCAAAAAACACGTTCGTCGCCAACTTCATCGGCGAGAACAACCGACTCAATGGCCGCTTGCACAGCCACACCGGCGAACGCTGTGTGGTGGAGTTGGCGCGCGGTGAAAAGGTCGAGGCGCTGGCAGTGAATGTCGGCCAGCTCGGCGGCCCGGTGACCCTGTCAGTACGCCCGGAGCGCGTCAGCCTCAATGGCTCCAGTGAGTCCTGCGTCAACCGCTTCTCTGGGCGGGTGGCGGAATTTATCTACCTGGGCGACCACGTGCGTGTGCGCCTGGAAGTCTGCGGCAAGGCCGATTTTTTTGTGAAACAACCGATCGCTGAGCTGGACCCAGCGCTTGCGGTCGGCGACGTGGTACCGATTGGCTGGCAAGTCGAGCACGTTCGCGCACTCGACCCACTTCTAGAGGCGAATTAATCGCCCCATGGCTTCACCAACCCTGCACGTGGAGAGAACAACAATGTTGAGATCCCTTAAATATTCCGCCTTGGCCATCGGCTTGATGGGCGCGACACAGGCCATGGCAGGCCCGGACCTGACGGTCGTATCCTTCGGTGGCGCGAACAAGGCGGCTCAGGTCAAAGCCTTTTACGCACCGTGGGAAAGCGCGGGTAATGGCAAGATCGTCGCCGGTGAGTACAACGGTGAAATGGCCAAGGTCAAAGCCATGGTCGATACCAAGAGCGTGTCGTGGGACTTGGTGGAAGTGGAGTCGCCGGAACTGTCCCGTGGCTGTGACGAAGACATGTTCGAACCGCTCGACCCGAAACTGTTCGGCAATAGCGCCGATTACGTGAAAGGCGCGATTCAGCCCTGCGGCGTGGGCTTCTTTGTGTGGTCCACCGTGCTGGCGTACAACGCCGACAAGCTTGCCACTGCACCGACCAGTTGGGCGGACTTTTGGGATACCAAGAAATTCCCAGGCAAGCGCGGCTTGCGCAAAGGCGCCAAGTACACCCTGGAATTCGCCTTGATGGCGGACGGCGTGGCCCCCAAAGACGTGTACAAAGTGCTGGCTGGCAAAGACGGCCAGGATCGCGCGTTCAAGAAACTCGACGAACTCAAACCGTCGATCCAGTGGTGGGAAGCCGGCGCACAACCGCCGCAGTACCTGGCCTCGGGTGATGTGGTCATGAGCTCGGCCTACAACGGCCGCATCGCTGCCGTGCAAAAAGAAAGCAACCTGAAAGTGGTGTGGAACGGCGGCATCTACGACTTTGACGCCTGGGCCATCCCTAAAGGCCTGGCCAAGGACCGTGCCGAAGCGGCGAAGAAATTCATCGCCTTCTCGGTGCAGCCGCAACAGCAGAAGACCTACTCGGAAAACATCGCCTACGGCCCGGCCAATACCCAGGCTGTGCCGTTGCTGGCCAAGGATGTGCTGAAAGACATGCCGACCACCCCGGAAAACATCGCCAACCAGGTGCAGATCGATGTGAGCTTCTGGGCGGATAACGGCGAGCAGCTCGAGCAGCGCTTCAATTCCTGGGCGGCCAAGTAACACCGCATATTCCTCTGTGAAAGCAGGCTGGTGTGGGAGCAGGCAAGCCAGCTCCCACAAAAAAGCACCGCTCACAGGGAACTCTTAGAAGATTTCCGGAGTTTGCCATGGTTATCGCCATTCCCAGCCCCACCCTCAAGCAGCGCCTGGCGCGTGCCGAGCGGCTCAATCGCTGGAAGGCCCAGGCCTTGATTGCGCCGCTGGTGCTGTTTTTGCTGCTGGTGTTCCTGGTGCCGATTGTTGCGCTGCTTTACAAAAGCGTCGGCAACCCGGAAGTGGTGGGCGGTTTGCCGCGTACCGTGGTGGCGGTCAAGACCTGGGACGGTCGCGGCCTGCCGGGTGAGCCGGTGTATCAGGCGCTCAGCGAAGACCTGGGTGAAGCGCGTAAAAACCAGACGCTGGGCGACTTGTCCAAACGCTTGAACATGGAACTGGCCGGCTACCGCAGCCTGTTGACCAAAACCGCGCGGGCGCTGCCGTTTACCGAAGCGCCCGCCTCTTATAAGGAAGCGTTGGAAAACCTCGACGAACGCTGGGGCGACCCGGCGTACTGGCAGGCGATCCGGCGTAATACCAGCAGCCTCACGCCGTACTACCTGCTGGCGGCTGTCGATCACCGTATCAATGACCTTGGCGAAGTGGCCCCGGCCACGCCTGACCAGGCCATCTACCTGGACATCTTCGCCCGCACGTTCTGGATGGGCTTGGTAATAACCTTCATCTGCCTGCTGCTGGCCTACCCGTTGGCCTATTTGCTGGCCAACCTGCCGGCACGCAAAAGTAACCTGCTGATGATTCTGGTATTGCTGCCGTTCTGGACCTCAATCCTGGTAAGGGTGGCGGCGTGGATTGTACTGCTGCAGTCCGGTGGGTTGATCAACAGCGCATTGATGGGCATGGGGCTGATCGATAAACCCATGGAGCTGGTGTTTAACCGCACCGGGGTTTACATCTCGATGGTGCACATCCTGTTGCCCTTCATGATTTTGCCGATTTACAGCGTGATGAAAGGCATCTCGCCCACGTATATGCGTGCAGCGATTTCCCTGGGTTGCCACCCGTTTGCCAGTTTCTGGCGTGTGTACTTCCCGCAGACTTATGCCGGTGTCGGCGCCGGTTGCCTGCTGGTGTTTATCCTGGCGATTGGTTACTACATCACCCCGGCGCTGCTCGGCAGCCCGAACGACCAGATGGTCAGCTATTTCGTCGCGTTCTACACCAACACCAGCATCAATTGGGGTATGGCCACGGCGCTGGGCGGCTTGCTGCTGCTGGCGACCGTCGTGCTGTACCTGATCTACAACCGTCTGGTCGGCGCCAGTCGCCTGCGCCTGAGCTGAGGAGAGTTGGCGATGCTGAGCCCTTATATGTCACCCGTGGAGCGGGTGTGGTTCTACAGCTTGCGGATCCTGTGTGGCTTGATCCTGCTGTTCCTGATCTTGCCGGTGCTGGTGATTATCCCGCTGTCGTTCAACAGCGGCAGTTTCCTGGTGTACCCGCTGCAAGGCTTCTCGTTGCACTGGTATCAGGACTTCTTCGCCTCGGCCGAGTGGATGCGTGCATTGAAGAACAGCATCATTGTGGCCCCGGCGGCCACGGTGCTGGCGATGGTGTTCGGTACGCTGGCGGCGATTGGCCTGACGCGCGGCAACTTCCCCGGCAAGGCGTTGGTCATGGCCTTGGTGATTTCGCCGATGGTGGTGCCTGTGGTGATCATTGGCGTGGCCAGCTATCTGTTCTTTGCTCCACTGGGGCTGGGCAACAGCTTCCTCTCGCTGATTGTGGTACATTCCGTGCTGGGTGTGCCGTTTGTGATCATCACCGTGTCGGCGACGTTGCAGGGCTTCAACCACAACCTGGTGCGGGCGGCGGCCAGCCTGGGCGCCTCGCCGCTGACCGCGTTTCGCCGTGTGACCTTGCCGTTGATCGCGCCGGGGGTGATTTCCGGGGCATTGTTTGCCTTCTCGACGTCCTTTGATGAAGTGGTAGTGACGCTGTTTCTCGCCGGCCCCGAGCAAGCGACTTTGCCGCGCCAGATGTTCAGCGGCATCCGCGAAAATTTAAGCCCGACGATTGCCGCAGCGGCAACCTTGCTGATTGCGTTCTCGGTGCTGCTGTTGCTGACCCTTGAATGGCTGCGAGGCCGCAGCGAGAAACTGCGCACCGCGCAAGTCTAAAGGTCGAAACCGGATCAAATGTGGGAGCTGGCTTGCCTGCGATAGCATCAACTCGGTATGTCAGGAAAACCGAGGCGGTCGCATCGCAGGCAAGCCAGCTCCCACACCGACCGAGCCATTCAGTGCGTGAATGCTGGGCAACCTGAAATACCCGGCTATTCTTGTGCCAGCCCATCATTAATAAGAGGCCGCGCACATGAGTACTTCCTCATTCAAGATCGCCCACAAACTGCTGACCGGCGCTGGCGCCATCGAACAACTGGCCGCCGAGCTCACGCGTCTTGATGTGGATAACCCGTTGATCGTTACCGATGCCGCGCTGGTCAAGTCCGGCACCGTGGCGCTGGCGCTCGAGCACCTGGGCGAGCGCACTTATGAGATTTTCGACCGTGTGCTGCCCGACCCGGAAATCGCGATCGTCGAGGACTGCATGCGCGTGTACCGCGAGGGCGGGCATGACGGCCTGATCGGCGTGGGCGGTGGCAGTGCCATCGACATCGCCAAGAGTGTCGCGGCCTATGCCGGTTACCACGGCGCGCTGGCGGACTTGTTCGGCGTCGACCAGGTGCCGCGCAAAGGCCCGCCGCTGATCGCCATCCCGACCACGGCCGGCACCGGTTCGGAGGTGACCAATGTGGCGATTCTCTCCGACAAGGCCGCACAACTGAAAAAAGGCATCGTCAGCGATTACTTATTGCCGGATGTTGCGCTGATCAGCCCGCAAATGACCCTCACGTGCCCGCGCAGTGTCACCGCCGCCAGTGGCGTGGATGCGCTGGTGCATGCCATCGAGTCCTACCTGTCGCTGAATGCCTCGCCGATCACTGACGCGCTGGCCATCGGCGCGATCAAGCTGATCGCCAATGCGCTGCCCAAGGCCTACGCCAACCCTGCCAACCTGCAGGCCCGCGATGATATGGCCACCGCCAGCCTGATGGCCGGCATGGCGTTCGGCAATGCTGGCGTCGGCGCAGTGCATGCCTTGGCGTACCCGCTGGGCGGGCGATTCAATATTGCTCACGGCGTGAGCAATGCGCTGTTGCTGCCTTACGTGATGCACTGGAACAAACTGGCCTGCGTGGAGCGCATGCAGGACATTGCCCAAGCCATGGGCGTGAATACCGCCGGGCTCAGCGTCAACGACGCCGCGGACCAGGCGGTCGAGGCGATGACGCGGCTGTGTGCCGCCGTGGAAATCCCGGCAGGGCTGCGCAGCTTTGGTGTGCCGGAAGACGCGATCCCCGCCATGGCGACGGAAGCCGCGGGCATTGAGCGCCTGATGCGCAACAACCCGCGCAAGCTCAGCGCAGCGGATATCGAGAAAATCTACCGGGCGGCTTACTGACCATTGAGTTAGGTCACGGTGTGCTGGGTAAAGCATGAGGTATACAATGCGCGCCATCGTGATTTAGCTCAAAAAGGTGCGTCATGCAGCCCTTCGTTATCGCTCCATCGATTCTCTCCGCCGACTTCGCCCGCCTGGGTGAGGAAGTGGACAAGGTATTGGCCGCCGGTGCCGACTTCGTGCACTTCGATGTCATGGACAACCACTATGTGCCCAACCTGACCATCGGCCCGATGGTCTGCGCGGCACTGCGCAAGTACGGCATTACTGCGCCGATCGATGCGCACCTGATGGTCAGCCCGGTGGACCGCATCGTCGGTGACTTCATCGAGGCCGGCGCCACCTACATTACCTTCCATCCGGAAGCCACGCTGCACGTCGACCGCACCCTGCAACTGATCCGTGAAGGCGGTTGCAAGGCCGGCCTGGTGTTCAACCCGGCCACGCCGTTGAGCGTGCTGGAGTACGTGATGGACAAGGTCGACATGGTCTTGCTGATGAGCGTCAACCCGGGCTTCGGCGGGCAGAAGTTCATCCCCGGCACGCTGAACAAGCTGCGCGAAGCCCGTGCGCTGATCGATGCGTCGGGCCGTGATATCCGCCTGGAAATCGACGGTGGGGTCAACGTCAACAATATTCGCGAAATCGCCGCCGCTGGCGCTGACACCTTTGTGGCTGGCTCGGCGATCTTCAACGCCCCCAACTACCAGGAAGTCATCGACAAGATGCGGGCCGAACTGGCGCTGGCGCGTCCATGAGCGGTTTTGAGCAGTTGTTCCCCGGCAAACTGCCACGGCTGGTGATGTTCGATCTGGACGGTACGTTGATCGATTCGGTGCCAGACCTGGCGGCGGCGGTGGACGAGATGCTGCTCAAGCTGGGGCGAAAGCCGGCGGGCATCGAGGCGGTGCGTGAGTGGGTCGGCAACGGCGCGCAGATGCTGGTGCGTCGGGCCTTGGCCAACCATATTGATGCCGAAGGTGTGGATGAGGTTGAGGCCGAGCACGCCCTGGAACTCTTCAATGTTGCCTATGAAAGCAGCCATGAGCTCACCGTGGTTTACCCAGGCGTGCGCGACACGCTCAAGTGGCTGCACAAGCAAGGCGTGGAGATGGCGCTGATCACCAACAAGCCGGAGCGCTTTGTCGCGCCGCTGTTGGACCAGATGAAAATCGGCCGGTATTTCCGCTGGATCATCGGCGGCGACACCTTGCCGCAGAAAAAGCCTGACCCGGCGGCGCTGTTCTTTGTGATGAAAATGGCCAATATTCCGGCCTCGCAATCGTTGTTTGTCGGCGATTCGCGCAGTGATGTGCAAGCCGCCAAAGCCGCTGGCGTGCAGTGTGTGGCGCTGAGCTACGGCTACAACCACGGCCGACCGATCGCCGAGGAGTCGCCGGCGCTGGTGATTGATGATCTGCGACTGCTAATCCCCGGTTGCTTGGGAGCGGGCGCTGAGATAACGTTGCCCGACATCGAATCAACCCCTTCTGGAAATTCCATCGTGGTGGTCACTCGCAAACTCTGGATGAAAGTCATCAAGGCCCTGGCCCGCTGGCGTTGGCGCGCCTGACTGATCCTGGCCGCGTTGCGGCACGTTTGCACACCTGACCGTTTGACCCTCAAGCCACGAGGCACCTCATGATCCGCGAAGAATTCCTGCGTTTGGCCACTGCCGGCTATAACCGTATCCCCATGGCCTGCGAAACCCTGGCTGACTTCGATACGCCGCTGTCGATCTACCTCAAACTGGCCGACAAGCCCAATTCCTACCTGCTCGAATCGGTGCAGGGCGGCGAGAAGTGGGGCCGTTACTCGATCATCGGCCTGCCGTGCCGCACCGTGCTGCGTGTGCATGACCACCATGTGAGCATCACCCATGATGGCGTCGAGATCGAAAGCCATGACGTGGAAGACCCGCTGGCGTTCGTCGAAACCTTCAAGGCGCGCTACAACGTGCCGACCATTCCCGGTCTGCCGCGTTTCAACGGTGGCCTGGTGGGGTATTTCGGCTACGACTGCGTGCGCTACGTGGAAAAACGCCTGGGCAAATGTCCGAACCCGGACCCGCTGGGCGTGCCGGACATTCTGCTGATGGTCTCCGACGCGGTGGTGGTGTTCGACAACCTCGCCGGCAAGATGCACGCGATTGTCCTCGCCGACCCGTCCCAGGCCGATGCCTTCGAGCAAGGCCAGGCCAGCCTTGAGGCGCTGCTGGAGAAACTGCGTCAGCCGATCACTCCACGCCGTGGCCTGGACCTCAGCCGTCCGCCGGCCGCCGACCCGATCTTTCGTTCAAGCTTTACCCAGGATGACTACGAGCGCGCGGTCGACACCATCAAGGAATACATCCTTGCCGGTGACTGCATGCAGGTGGTGCCGTCGCAACGCATGTCCATCGACTTCAAGGCGGCGCCAATTGATCTGTACCGCGCGCTGCGGTGCTTCAACCCGACGCCGTACATGTACTTCTTCAACTTCGGCGACTTCCACGTCGTGGGTAGCTCGCCGGAAGTGCTGGTGCGGGTCGAAGACAACCTCATCACCGTGCGCCCGATAGCCGGCACACGCCCGCGTGGCGCGACCGAAGAGGCCGACCTGGCGCTGGAAGAAGACCTGCTGAGTGACGACAAGGAAATTGCCGAACACTTGATGCTGATCGACCTGGGCCGCAACGACACCGGGCGGGTTTCGGAAATCGGTTCGGTGAAGCTCACCGAGAAGATGGTCATCGAGCGGTATTCCAACGTGATGCACATTGTGTCCAACGTCACCGGCGAGCTGAAAGCCGGGTTGACCGCGATGGACGCACTGCGGGCGATTCTGCCGGCGGGCACTTTGTCGGGCGCGCCGAAGATTCGCGCGATGGAGATCATCGACGAACTGGAGCCGGTCAAGCGTGGTGTGTATGGCGGCGCCGTGGGATATTTCGCCTGGAACGGCAATATGGACACTGCGATTGCGATCCGCACCGCCGTGATCAAGGACGGCGAGCTGCATGTGCAGGCGGGTGGCGGGATTGTGGCTGACTCGGTGCCGGCCCTGGAATGGGAAGAAACCCTGAACAAACGCCGCGCGATGTTCCGGGCTGTGGCGTTGGCAGAGCAAACGCCGCAAAGCTAAAGTCAGACATTGGACAACCTGTGGGAGCAGGCAAGCCAGCTCCCACAGTTGTTTTGTGGGATGTTTAAGATCCGCTTAGAAATCCAGACTCACCCCAACACTGACGCCTTGCTGGGTAAAGCTGTCATCCTTCCTCACGTTATACGCCGCCCGTAGCGCCAGCTCCTGAGTCAGCTTGTGGCTGACCCCCAGACTCAATCGGTCCGAATTGCTGCGCGGCGTGTAGCCGTCCAGCTTGAAGTCGATGCCTGGCACGCTGTTGAGCGACATCTTTACCTTCTGGGTGTCGTTTTCGAACTCATGCTCGTGGGCCACTTCGCCAAACACTTGGGTTTGCGGCGTAATCCGGTAGCTGCCCTGCAGGCCGACGCCCAGGCGTTTGGAATCGCGTTGCTGGTCATCGAAGGTCAGCGCGGTGGAGCGGTTGCCCTTTTCCGAATAACCATCGACTTCGACCCGCGAATAGTCCGCGCTGATGAACGGTGACAAATGCCAATCGCTGCCGGCGCCGGCAATGTCGTAGCCCAAGCGGCCGCTCAAGGCCCAGAGCCAGCCGTCGGTGTCGCCTTTTTCGGCGCCTTCGCTGACGCCCAGGGCGAACTTGCGCTTGAGGCTGTCGAAGTCCAGCTTGCCGCCGGTCAACGCCGCATCGGCCCACCAATGGTTTTGCTGATATTGCGCAAAGGCCGTGCCCATGTAGCTGTTGAGCTTGTAGTCCGAATCGCGGGCGCCGGCTTCGAGTGTCTGGCGATACAAGCCGGCGGCCACGCCGACGCGCCAGTTTTCGTCGAGGCGATAGCTGCCGCCGACGTTCACGTTGTAGCCACTGCCGTCGCCGCTGGCCGAACTGCGTTGATCATCAAAGTCCAAATGCTGGCCACCACCGGCGACAATCGCGCGCCATTGGCCGACGGCCTGCCAGTTGCCATTGTCGGCTTGCCACTGGTTGCGCAGCTCATCCTGGTGGGCGCGCAAGGTGCCCTGGGCCATCTCCGGCAGCAAGGTCACTTCCCACGGCGCGGCGAGCAGCGAGTAGGCGTAGTCGGCGATCAACTGTTGCCCGGCGATGGTGGGGTGCACCGAGTCGTTATAGATCAGCTTGGTCGGGTCCGGGGTGGCGCCGCCAATGCCATACACCGGGTTGGCGGTGCAGCCGTTGCCGCTGAAGCAGGTGCCTGTGAGGTTTTGCCCGGTGGCCAGGCCAAAGCGCGCAGGGTTGGCGAAGGTTTCATTGAGCAGTAACGGGATGTTCAGCGGGATGACCTGGGCGTCGATCTGCGACAGGCGCTGCACCAGCGCCTGGTTGAAAATGCTGCTCAGGGCCGAGCTGGCGCCTTGCGCGGGCGTGCCGTTGATGGCGGGTGTCAAGCCCAGGTCGGGCAGCATCCACACCATGATGTAGCGCGCGCCGGCCTGTTGCAGGGCTTGGGCGCTGTCGGCCAGGCGCCCGCCGGCGGCCACGGCCTGGCCCGGGCTGAGGACGCGTCCTTGCAGAAAGTCATTGCCGCCACCGGATAGGAAATACAACGCGTTCGGGTCAGCCCGCCCGCCGTTGGCCGGCAGATAACCCTGACGGCTGCGCAGTACGGTGCCACCACCGGCGTTGCCGGGCGGGATCGCCGCATTGGAGACCGAGGTGATGGAGTCCAGGATATTGTCGGTACGGTAGCCGCCGACCGCCCAGTTATTACCATCCGGCAAACCTTGGGCGGCACGTACCGGCGAGGTTGAGGCGTTCAGGTCGTTGGGTGCCACGCCCAGCTTGCCGCCCAAAAGCGTAGATGACACCAGGCCATAATCGCCCTGGAATGTCGGCCCGGTGCGGTTGGTAAAGCGCAAGGTGGCGCCGGCCGAGCCATCGGGGAACTGGCCGGCGTCGGCCAGGCTGTCGCCGAACACGACCATGGTTGAGTAAGGTGAAGGTGCTGCAAACGCCTGCGCGCAGGCCAGTGACAGGAGGCAGCCGGCAAGGGGCGCAAAAAACGGTGGTCTGAGCATGCGAAATTCCATTTAGTTGTTTTTGTGTCGGAAGCGAAACACTAGCAATGTAGTGAGGGTTTTATTCGAAGAAAACAGTTTTTTCTTACAAATACTCGGTGGTGACCCCCGGAATCGCTGCTCCATATTGCACCGCTGGCGAGGCTACGTTACTGTGCCTGAACGTATGAATGAGACCCTCCCCGTGTTGATCATCAGCAAACTCTTGATGCGAGTAGTCAAGGCACACGCCCGTTGGCGTTGGCGCGCCTGACATTTTTCTCTGCCGGCTCGGCCGGACCTGTACCGATTTGCCTTCTTCACCCTTTGTTTGACGCCCCTTGCCGGCTCACCCCGGCAACCGGAACGTGCGTCTGGCAGCGGGACACTCTCTTGGAAGGCGGTCATTCGAAATCAGTGAATTCAAGAGGTTTGAACCCACATGTTGCTGATGATTGATAACTACGATTCCTTTACCTACAACGTTGTGCAGTACCTGGGCGAGCTGGGTGCCGAGGTTAAGGTGGTGCGCAACGACGAACTGACGGTCGCCGAAATCGCCGCCCTGAACCCGGAGCGCATCGTGGTTTCGCCTGGCCCGTGCACGCCGACCGAAGCGGGCATTTCCCTCGAAGCGATCAAATATTTCGCCGGTAAATTGCCGATCCTGGGCGTGTGTCTGGGCCATCAGTCCATCGGCCAGGCGTTTGGTGGTGACGTGGTACGTGCGCGCCAAGTGATGCATGGCAAAACCAGCCCGGTGTTCCATAAAGACCTCGGCGTATTCCACGGCCTCAACCTGCCGGTGACAGTCACTCGCTACCACTCGTTGGTGGTCAAGCGTGAAACCCTGCCCGAGTGCCTGGAGCTGACCGCCTGGACTCAGCTGGAAGACGGCTCGGTCGACGAGATCATGGGCCTGCGTCACAAGACACTGAATATCGAAGGGGTGCAATTTCACCCCGAATCAATCCTGACCGAGCAGGGCTACGAGCTGTTCGCCAACTTTCTCAAGCAGAGCGGCGGCACGCGCTAAGGACTTTCCATGGATATCAAGACTGCCCTGAGCCGTATCGTCGGCCATCTGGACCTGAGCACCGCTGAAATGAGCGACGTGATGCGCGAGATCATGACTGGCCAATGCACTGACGCGCAGATCGGCGCGTTCATGATGGCGATGCGCATGAAGAGCGAGAGCATCGACGAAATCGTCGGCGCCGTGTCAGTGATGCGTGAGCTGGCCGACAAGGTTGAGCTCAAGACCCTCGACGGCGTGGTCGATGTGGTCGGCACCGGCGGCGACGGTGCGAATATTTTCAACGTGTCGACGGCTTCCTCCTTTGTGGTGGCGGCAGCCGGTTGCACCGTGGCCAAGCACGGTAACCGTGCGGTGTCGGGCAAAAGCGGCAGCGCCGACTTGCTGGAGGCGGCTGGTATTTATCTGAACCTGACGCCGGTGCAAGTGGCGCGCTGCATCGACAGCGTGGGCATTGGCTTCATGTTTGCCCAGTCCCACCACGGCGCCATGAAACACGCCGCCGGCCCGCGCAAGGACCTTGGCCTGCGCACCCTGTTCAACATGCTCGGCCCGCTTACGAATCCGGCCGGCGTGAAACATCAGGTGGTCGGTGTGTTCAGCCAGGCGCTGTGCCGGCCGTTGGCCGAAGTGTTGCAGCGTCTGGGCAGCAAGCACGTGCTGGTGGTGCATTCCAAGGATGGCCTGGACGAATTCAGCCTGGCGGCACCGACCTTCGTGGCGGAGCTGAAGAATGACCAGGTCAGCGAATATTGGGTCGAGCCCGAAGACCTCGGCATGAGAAGCCAAAGCTTGCATGGCCTGTCGGTGGAAAGCCCGGCGGCCTCGCTGGAGTTGATCCGTGATGCCTTGGGGCGCCGTAAGACAGAAAACGGCCAGAAAGCCGCAGAAATGATTGTTCTGAATGCTGGCGCGGCACTTTACGCGGCGGACCACGCCTATAGTCTTAAGGAAGGTGTCGCCTTGGCCCACGATGCGTTGCACACCGGTCTGGCTCGCGAAAAGCTCGAAGAACTGGGAGCCTTTACCGCTGTGTTCAAAATGGAGAATGAAGGATGAGTGTCCCGACCGTTCTGGAAAAAATCCTCGCGCGCAAGGCTGAAGAGGTGGCCGAGCGCCGTGCCCGTGTGAGCCTGGCTGAGCTGGAGGGCTTGGCAAAAAGCGCCGACGCGCCGCGTGGTTTTGCCGCTGCGCTGATCAAGCAGGCGAAGGAAAAACAGCCTGCCGTGATTGCCGAGATCAAAAAAGCTTCGCCCAGCAAAGGCGTGATTCGCGAAGTTTTCATTCCTGAAGACATTGCCAAGAGCTATGAGAAGGGCGGCGCAACCTGCCTGTCCGTGTTGACCGATATCGACTTCTTCCAGGGTTCCGACCTGTTCCTGCAACAGGCCCGCGCCGCGTGCAAGTTGCCGGTGATCCGCAAGGACTTCATGGTTGACCCGTACCAGATCGTCGAAGCCCGCGCCTTGGGCGCCGATTGCGTGCTGCTGATCGTCTCCGCGCTGGACGACGTGAAGATGGCCGAGCTGGCGGCCGTGGCCAAAAGCGTAGGCCTGGACGTACTGGTAGAAGTGCACGATGGCGATGAGCTGGAGCGCGCGCTGAAAACCCTCGACACGCCGTTGGTGGGGGTTAATAACCGTAACCTGCACACCTTTGAAGTCAGCCTGGAAAATACCCTCGACCTGTTGCCGCGTATTCCGCGTGATCGGTTGGTGATTACCGAGAGCGGCATCGTCAACCGCGCCGACGTAGAGCTGATGGAAATCAGCGGTGTGTTTTCGTTCCTGGTGGGTGAGACATTTATGCGCGCCGAGAACCCAGGTGCGGAATTGCAGCGTCTGTTCTTTCCGGAGCGTGGCGTAGCGGTGAGTGGTTCGACCCTCGACTGATTTGAAATACGGTCAAAAATGTGGGAGCTGGCTTGTGTGGGAGCTGGCTTGCCTGCGATACAGACACCTCGGTGTACCTGATGTACCGAGGTGTCTGTATCGCAGGCAAGCCAGCTCCCACATTTGATTTGTGTCTATTTAGAGAAGTAGGTGTCCGATGATCGAGCCGGTGTCGATGACAGTTGAAGCAGGACTTGCCGCCGAGCAAGACTTGCTCGCGGCCGTTTGCGCCGGTGAACAGGAATTCGGGCTACTGTTCTGGCAGCCAAATGACCAGGCTTTGGTGATGCCGCGCCGTTTGAGCCGCTTGCCGGCTTTTGACGCGGCCAGCCAGGTTTCGGCTGCTGCCGGTTGGCCGGTGCTACTGCGCGAGACCGGCGGAGAGCCGGTGCCGCAGTCGGCCGCCACGGTCAATATCGCGCTGGTTTACGCGCCGCCACGCAGCGAAGGTGATCAAGGCCGCATCGAAACCGGTTATCAGCGTTTGTGCCAGCCGATCTGTGATTTGCTGATTGAGTTGGGCGGTGACGCTTCTGTTGGCGAAATCGACGGCGCCTTCTGCGACGGTCGCTATAACGTCAACCTCAACGGCCGCAAGATGGTCGGCACTGCCCAGCGCTGGCGACAAAGTGGCGGCCGCCCGGTAGGTTTGGTGCACGGTGCATTGTTGCTGGATAACGACCGCGATGAGCTGATTGCGGCGGTCAATCGTTTCAATGAGGCCTGCGGCCTCGATCAGCGGGTGCGTGCCGACAGCCATATCGCGTTGCACGAAGCCTTTCCCGCACCGGATGCCATCACCCGACTGGACGCGTTGTACCGTCAGATGCTGGCCGGATTCCTGCCGGCTTAACGCGTACCGAACACCACCATCGTCTTGCCTTTGACGTGTACCAGGTTGCGTTCTTCCAGGTCCTTGAGCACACGACCGACCATTTCCCGCGAGCACCCGACGATGCGTCCGATCTCCTGGCGCGTGACCTTGATCTGCATGCCGTCGGGGTGAGTCATGGCGTCGGGCTGTTTGCACAGTTCCAGCAGGCAACGGGCTACGCGGCCGGTGACATCAAAGAACGCCAGGTCACCCACTTTGCGCGTGGTGTCGCGCAAGCGCTGGGCAATCTGACCGCTTAAGGCGTAGAGAATGTCGGGATCATGTTGGGCCAGTTCGCGAAACTTGGCATAGCTGATCTCGGCGACTTCACACTCAACCTTGGCCCTCACCCAGGCACTGCGCTCCTGCTCTTTGCCCGCTTGTTCAAACAGCCCCAGCTCACCGAAGAAATCCCCGGTATTGAGGTACGCGATGATCATCTCGCGGCCGTCTTCATCTTCAATCAGGATGGTGACCGAGCCCTTGATAATGAAGAACAGCGTCTCGGAGCGTTCGCCTGCGCAAATGATGTTGTGCTTGGCCGGGTAACGCCGGCGCAGGCAATGCATCAACAATTTGTCGAGGTTCTTGATCTTGGGTGTGGGAGCAAGAGCAACCATGGTTGTATCCCGAAAAGACTGCACGGTGTGGTTGGAATTATTTTTATCCAGCGGTAATGGCATTGATACACGCTGTACAAAGGATGGCAATGCGCCATTGAATTGGCGCCAGCTTAACAGACACATTCTGCCTCGATTAAGGAATTTAGCGGGCAAACGTTGTCATTGATCGTTTTCATACCGGGCGCTGCGGGTTCAAGACCCTGTGCTAAGCTGGCGACCCTTTTTTAGCAGTGGAGTCTGGGCGATGAAGGCACGCATCCAATGGGCGGGCGAGGCCATGTTCCTCGGTGAGTCGGGCAGTGGCCATGTGGTAGTTATGGACGGCCCGCCGGACGCCGGTGGCCGTAACCTGGGTGTACGCCCGATGGAAATGCTCCTGCTCGGTGTTGGCGGTTGCAGCAATTTCGACGTGGTCAGCATCTTGAAGAAGTCCCGCCAGGCCGTCGAAAGCTGCGAAGCCTTCCTGGAAGCGGAGCGGGCCACTGAAGACCCCAAGGTGTTTACCAAGATCCACATGCATTTCGTGGTCAAGGGCCGGGCGTTGAAGGAAGCTCAGGTCAAGCGTGCCATCGAGCTGTCGGCCGAGAAGTATTGCTCTGCATCGATCATGCTTGGCGCGGCTGGTGTGGCCATCACCCATGATTACGAGATTATCGAGCTGGGTTGATTGCCAGTCGGCAATAGAAAAGGGCGCCTGTTGAGGGCGCCCTTTTTTGTGCGGCATTGTTTAAATTCGATAGGTGCTTTTGGTCATGACCTTGGCCAGTACGCTCATGCCGAACCTCACGGGCGCCGGGAAGCGGAAGCCGCCTGCATCCAGTGCGCTTTCTGCGTGGTGTTCTTCATCAATGCGCATCTGTTCAAGAATCGCCCGCGACTTTTCGTCTTCGGCCGGCAGTTGCTCCAGGTGTTCATCCAGGTGTTTGCACACCTGATGCTCGGTCGCAGCCACAAAACCGAGGCTGACCTTGTCGCTGATCAGGCCGGCAGCGGCGCCGATACCGAACGACAAACCATAAAACAGTGGGTTGAGCACGCTGGGATGGCTACCGAGCTGGCGAATGCGCTGCTCGCACCAGGCCAGGTGGTCGATTTCTTCTTCGGCCGCATGTTCCATCGCTGCGCGTACTTGCGGCAGCTTGGCGGTCAGCGCCTGGCCTTGATACAGCGCCTGGGCACAGACTTCACCGGTGTGGTTGATGCGCATCAGGCCGGCGACGTGGCGGGTGTCGGTCTCGCTCATCTGCGCGTCGGGCTGCACGATGGCGGGCGAAGGCCGGTACGGTTGGCCGCTGAAGGGCAGCAGTGTGCGCATGGCCATGTCGGCTTGCAGCAACAGACGGTCAATCGGCGAGTAGTGACGTTGGGTAGTCATGCTGACCTCCGGGAAGAATCTCGGCGGCCAGTTTACCGCAAGAGAAGGCGATGCGTTTGCGCTGTGTCAATTTGCCCCTGTGGCGAGGGAGCTTGCTCCCGCCCGACGGCGTAGCCGTCGCAAACTCCCCGCAACAATCAGCCCGGCGGCCAGTTCATCTGGCGCTGACCCAGCACGTGCATATGGATGTGATAAACAGTCTGCCCGCCATCCTCGTTGCAGTTCATCACCACGCGAAAGCCCTTCTCGCAGCCTTGCTCTACGGCCAGCCGTTGAGCGGTGAACAGAATATGGCCAGCGAGGGCTTTGTCTTCTTCGGTGAGGTCGTTGAGGGTACGGATCGGCTTTTTCGGAATGACCAGAAAATGCACGGGTGCCATTGGGGCAATATCGTGGAAGGCGAGGACTTGGTCATCTTCATAGATGATCTTCGCAGGTATTTCTCTGTTGATGATCTTGGTGAACAGAGTATCCACAGCTGTTTCTCCATTATGAAAGTGTAGAACGAGTGTACCGAGGCCGTCAGCGCGGGCAATAGGCCTTGTTGATGGCGCCGGCAATCTTGCGGGTCAGCCAGCGTGGGCTCAAGCGCGGGCTGAAGGCCAGCCAGCGGTTGCGTCGCCCGGGAATAATGATGGCTTTGTTCTTTTCCAGCGCGCGCACGGTGTAGAGCGCCACTTCTTCCGGGCTCATCAGTTGACCGCTGCGGTCGAGCTTGGCGGTGTCCATTTGCGCGGTGCCGAAAAATGCCGTGCGCGTGGGGCCGGGACACAGCACCGAGACCTTGATACCGCAGGTCTTCAACTCTTCGCGCAAGCCTTCGGAGAAGTGCAGCACATACGCCTTGCTGGCGTAATAGCTGCTCATCCAGGGGCCGGGCTGGAAGGCTGCGACCGAGGCCACGTTGAGAATCTGCCCGCCGCCATGCAGCGCCATGGCGTTGCCTAGGGCGTGGCACATGCGGGTGAGGGCCAGGATGTTGACTTCGATCAGGTCCTGCTCGGTCATCCAGTCCTGGGCAAGGAACGGCCCGCTGGTGCCCATGCCGGCACAGTTGACCAGCAGGTCGATCTGCCGCTCGCCTTCTTCAAGTTCCAGCAGGAACCCGGACAAACGCAGGGGTTCGCCCAGGTCGCAGGCACGAAACAGCACCTCGACGCCGAAGCGCTGAGTCAATTCAATTGCAATGCTTTCCAACTGATCACGCTGGCGGGCCACCAGAATCAAGCTGCGGCCGCGACGGGCCAGTGCTTCGGCCAAAGCCAGGCCGATGCCACTGGAGGCGCCGGTGATCAGAGCGTAACGGGTCATGCCTTTCTCCATCGCAACGCCGCCGAGCCTGTGACAGAGGCATCACAGGCGGCGTGGCGTTTCTTCACTGTTCTGGAGAGTCTACAGGTTCGGCTGCGTCCTCAGCACTTTGCACGCTTTCTTCTTCATCTACGGTGACGCTTTGATCGGTGGCGTCATCGGCGGTGATGGAGCTGCTTTCGTAGCTGCTGTCCATATTGGCTTCGAGTTGGTTCAGGTAGCCGTTCATGCCCAGCGTCACCACAATGGCGAGCATCACCGGAATAAACGCCAGCCACAGGGTCGCCAACACTTTGACTGCCGTGGAGTTGCGCGGCGGCGGCGGGCCATATTGGTTGGCGCCTGCATTGCCCGGCAATACCAGCAGCAAGATTGGGAAGATGCTGTTGACCACTGGCACAAGGTTGAGGAAGTACAGCCAGCCGGACCAGCCCAGGTCGTGCAGGCGTTGCACACCGATTTGCACGCTCACCCACACCAGTGCAACAAACAAGGCCAAGCCCAGCAGCACCCCGAGGATGGTGCCGGCAGTCGGCGAGGCGGTTGCCACGGCGAAGCTCGCGGTACTGATGATGCCACCGGCCACCAACAGCGCCAGGGTCAATACCAGCGTCCAGGCCAGATAACGCAAGCGGCCGATGCGACCGTGGATGGTGAACACTTTAAGGGTTGAGTATTCCTCGGTGTACTCACCCACGGCAGCACGCGGTGGTGCATAGGGCGAAGCCGCAGGGCGCGAGAAGTCTGCAGTGCTGGCGTCGGTTTCGTGGGTTTCGGCCAGGTTGAAGGTTACCGGCTGCTCGGCTTCGATACGTGCATCGATGCCGGCGTTTTTCAGCGCTGTAAGGTAGGTTTCGGCATCGGCACGGGAAAGGTCGCGCTTGAGTGCGACCGGGCGGCCGGTGAAAAGCTTTTCGATGGCTGCCACATCACTTTTGAACAGCTCGGCGAGGTTCAGCTTGGCGGTGGTGCTTTCGACACCCGGGAGCAGGGCTCCGTCAAACACAATCTTGAAACGGCTGTCGCTCATGCGGGCATCCTTGTCACTTGTTCAGGGAGGGGGTTTGCAGGCCTGCACACATGGGCAGGCCTGCTATTGAGTTTAACGGGGCCAGCGCAACTGCGCTGCCTTCTCGCGTGCCTTGCGGTATTCGGCATCCAGGCGGGCAATCAGTTCATCGACGCTGGGCAAATCATCAATCTGGCCGACACCTTGGCCGGCTGACCATACGGTTTTCCAGGCCTTGGCCTCATCGCTTAACGGCTTGAGCTTGGAGCCGAAGTTGACTTCGCCTTTGCCCTGCAGGGCGGCGAGGTCGAAACCGGCGTTTTCCAAACTCTGGCGCATGAAGCTTGCGGGTACGCCGGACACCTCAGGAGTGTGCACGATGTCGGCGGCGCGCGATGTGAGCAGCATCTCTTTATAGGCGTCCGGGGCGTGGCTTTCGGTGGTGCCGATAAAGCGCGTGCCGAAATACGCCAGGTCTGCGCCCAGCAGTTGGGCTGCGAGTATCTCATGCCCATGGTTGAGGCAGCCGGCCAACAGCAGGGTTTTATCAAAGAACTGGCGAATCTCGGCGATCAGCGCGAACGGGCTCCAGGTACCGGCATGGCCACCGGCGCCCGCTGCCACGGCGATCAGGCCGTCAACACCGGCTTCTGCGGCTTTCTCGGCATGCCGGCGGGTGGTGACGTCGTGAAACACCAGGCCACCGTAGCTGTGGACCGCATCCACCAGCTCCTTGACCGCGCCCAGGCTGGTGATGACGATCGGCACCTTGTGCTCGACGCAGATCGCCAGGTCGGCCTCAAGCCTTGGGTTGCTGTTGTGCACGATCAGGTTGACGGCATAGGGCGCGGGGTTGTCCAGCTGTGCCAGGCCCGCTTCGATTTCCTCCAGCCAGGCCTTGAAACCGCTGCTTTCGCGCTGGTTAAGTGCCGGGAAACTCCCAACCACGCCATTGCGACAGCACGCCAGCACGAGTTGCGGGTTGGAAATCAGAAACATCGGCGCAGCCACCACGGGTAGGCGCAGACGTTGTTCGAGCGAAGCGGGCAGTGACATTGGAGGTTCCCCGAGTAATTGAAATTAGAACGGTTTGACCACGACCAAAATTACGATAGCCAGCAATATCAGAACCGGCACTTCATTGAACCAGCGATAAAAGACATGGCTGCGGGTATTTTCGCCACGGGCGAAACGTTTTACTTGGGCGCCGCACATATGGTGGTAGCCGATCAGCAGCACCACCAGGGTAAGTTTGGCGTGGATCCAGGCACCGGATTGAAAAATGGCCGGGTTCAGGTAGATCAGCCAGCCGCCGAATATCAGGGTAGCGATCATTGCCGGCCCCATGATGCCGCGGTACAGCTTGCGCTCCATGACGCTGAAGCGTTCTTTGCTGACGGTGTCCTCACTTTGCGCGTGGTAGACGAACAGGCGTGGCAGGTAAAACAGCCCGGCAAACCAGCAGACGATACTGACGATATGGAAGGCTTTGATCCATAGATAGAGCATTTCTAGTTATTCCCAGGTTCACGGTAACTGAAGATAGTAGTGGCTCATGCGCCTGTACGTCACGTTGACGGTTGTCGCAGGACGATACGGCCCCTATTATCGACGGCTTTCCAGTGGGTTCGTTGAGGGCAGGTTTATGGTCAAGGTCGGTATCGTCGGCGGCACGGGTTACACCGGTGTCGAATTGCTGCGTCTGTTGGCTCAGCATCCGCAAGCTGAGGTGGTGGTCATCACTTCCCGATCCGAGGCCGGGTTGGCCGTGGCCGATATGTACCCGAACCTGCGAGGCCACTATGACGGCCTGGCGTTCAGCGTGCCGGACATCAAGACCCTGGGCGCGTGCGATGTGGTGTTCTTCGCCACGCCTCACGGGGTTGCGCATGCACTGGCCGGCGAATTGCTGGCGGCGGGTACCAAGGTCATCGACCTGTCAGCCGACTTCCGCTTGCAGGACGCCGATGAGTGGGCCAAGTGGTACGGCCAGCCACACGGCGCGCCTGAGTTGCTGGAAGAGGCGGTGTACGGTCTGCCGGAAGTCAATCGTGAGCAAATCAAGCAAGCACGCCTGATTGCCGTGCCAGGTTGCTATCCGACCGCAACGCAGCTGGGGTTCCTGCCGTTGCTGGAAGCGGGTCTGGCCGACACTTCGCGCTTGATCGCCGACTGCAAGTCGGGTGTGAGTGGCGCCGGCCGTGGTGCAGCTGTAGGTTCGCTGTACTCCGAGACGTCGGAAAGCATGAAGGCCTACGCGGTTAAAGGGCATCGTCACTTGCCGGAAATTCGCCAGGGGCTGCGCCGCGCGGCCGGTAAAGACGTGGGCCTGACCTTCGTGCCGCACCTGACGCCGATGATTCGTGGCATTCACTCCACGCTCTACGCCACTGTTGTCGACCGTTCGGTAGACCTGCAGGCGCTGTTCGAAAAGCGTTATGCCAATGAACCGTTCGTCGATGTGATGCCGGCCGGCAGCCACCCGGAAACCCGTAGCGTGCGCGGTGCGAACGTATGTCGCATTGCCGTGCACCGTCCACAGGATGGCGATTTGGTGGTGGTGTTGTCGGTAATCGATAACCTGGTCAAGGGCGCGTCGGGCCAGGCGGTGCAGAACCTGAACATCCTTTTCGGCCTGGACGAGAAGCTGGGCCTGTCCCACGCGGGCATGCTGCCTTAAGGCGGTTTAGCGGTTAAGCAAAAGGCCCGTTGATCGGGCCTTTTGTGTTTTTAATGGCGGCAGCGCAGATTGATATACCGTAACAATAGTTGACCGCTTTTCTAGGAGAAGCGGATAATGCTCGCCATTACGCATATGGCGGCGCTACGCCGGGAGATTATCAGCATGAGCGTTGAATCCTTCACCCCCACGGCTTTGCAATTCACCCACGGTGCTGCGCACAAGGTGAAGAGCCTGGTCGATGAAGAGGGTAATGATCGCTTGAAGCTGCGCGTATTCGTTACGGGCGGCGGTTGTTCAGGGTTTCAGTACGGTTTTACCTTCGATGAAGATGTGGCCGACGATGACACCATCGTCGAGCGCGAGGGCGTCAGCCTGGTCGTGGACCCGATGAGCTTCCAATACCTGGCGGGTGCCGAGGTGGATTATCAGGAAGGTCTGGAAGGGTCGCGTTTCGTGATCAAGAACCCTAATGCCACCACGACCTGTGGTTGCGGGTCTTCGTTCTCGATCTGATCAGCAGCCTGATCTTCAGCAAATAAAAAAACGCCGCTTGGCTTTGATAGGCCAAGCGGCGTTTTGCTGCCTGCAGGTTTACGCTGGATAGATCGCGCCTAATACCCGAAGCCCACGCGCGCCAGTGACACTTGGGCGGTTGGCGGCGATGCCCTCAAGGCAGCAATGGGCCAGCCAGGCGAAGGCCATGGCTTCAACCCAATCGGGGTCCACGCCGTAAGTGGCGGTGCTGCTGACCTGAGTGGACGGCAACAACGCTGCCAAGCGCTTCATCAGCGTGGCGTTATGCGCGCCGCCGCCACAGACCAGCAGGGTTTCGGTGTCGGTTTGTGCGGATTGCAGGGACTCGACGATGGTCAACGCGGTCAGTTCAAGCAGGGTCGCTTGCACATTCTCTGCCTGAAACGCTGGCAATCTGGCCAGGTGGTGTTGCAGCCATCCCAGGTTGAATACTTCGCGGCCAGTGCTTTTCGGGCCTTTGGTCAGGAAGAACGGGTCGCTGAGCAGAGCGTTGAGTAGTGCAGGCTCGACCTGGCCACCGGCCGCCCATTGGCCATCGCGATCAAAGTGCTCGCCACGCTGATTGTGGATCCACGCATCCAGCAGCACGTTGCCCGGGCCGCAATCGAAGCCAGCTACGGGCTTGTCGGTCTCGATCAGGCTGAGATTGCTGAAGCCGCCGACATTCAGCACGGCGCGGTTGCCGGCACGTTCGCCGAACAAGGCTTCATGAAAGGCGGGCACCAAGGGGGCGCCTTGACCGCCGGCGGCCACATCGCGGCTGCGGAAATCACTGACGACGGTAATGCTCGTCAGCTCTGTGAGCAGGGCAGGGTTGCCGATTTGAACGGTAAAGCCTCGAGCGGGTTCATGGCGGATCGTCTGGCCGTGGCTGCCGATCGCGCGTATGTCCTGAGGCTTGAGGGCGTGTTGTTCCAGTAAGGCATGGATGCCTTTGGCCGCCAGTGTCACCCAGTGTTGCTGGGCGAGCGCCGAACGGGCGATCTCATCCGGGCCGCTGGCGCACAGGCTTAACAGCTCAGTGCGCAGATCGTCCGGCATGGGGATGTAGTGCGTGCCGATCAAGTTGATCGCCGGGTTCTGTTCGATCAGGGCGATATCCAGGCCATCAAGACTGGTCCCGGACATCACACCTATATAGAGCGCCATACCTTAGCGCTTCGCCGAGGCCAGCAGGGTGGAGCGCTCCTGGTCCATGCGTGCCATCAATGGCTGGCTTTGTTGCAGGAAGCGCGCGCGCTCGGCTTTGGCTATCGGGTCGGCCATTGGCAGCTTTTGGCCCAGTGGGTCGACGTGGACGCCGTTCACCTGGAACTCATAGTGCAAATGCGGGCCGGTGGACAGGCCGGTGGTGCCGATATAGCCGATAACCTGGCCCTGCTTCACGTTGCTGCCGGTCGAAACGCCTTTGGCGAACCCCTGCATGTGGCCATAGAGGGTACGGTAGGTATTGCCGTGCTGGATGATCACGGTATTGCCGTAGCCACCGCGGCGGCCGGCGAGCAACACTTTGCCATCACCGGCGGCCTTGATGGGCGTACCGCGAGGGGCGGCATAGTCGACGCCTTTGTGGGCGCGGATCTTGTTGAGGATCGGGTGCTTGCGGCCCATGGAGAAGCGCGAACTGATGCGGGCAAAGTCCACCGGCGTGCGGATGAAGGCTTTGCGCATGCTGTTGCCATCGGCGGTGTAGTAGCTGGTGTTGCCTTGTTTGTTGGTGTAGCGCACTGCGGTGTAGGTCTTGCCACGGTTGGTAAACCGCGCAGATAGAATCGCACCGGTCCCGACGACTTTGCCGTTGGCGACTTTCTGCTCGTAAATCACGTCAAATTCGTCACCCTGACGGATGTCCTGAGCGAAGTCGATGTCGTAGCCAAACACGCTGGCCATGTCCATGGTCATGCTGTGGGACAAGCCGGCACGCGCAGCCGACTGTGACAGCGAACTGTTGATGACGCCATGCACGTAGGCGGAGCGCGTCACCGGCTTGGTGGTGATGCGGTTGAACGCAAAGCCTTTGGTGCCTTTAGTCAGGGCAATGCTTTCTAGGTCGCTGACAGTGCTATGCAGGCTTTTCAGCTGACCGTCGGCAGCCAATTCGAATTCAAGCTTCTGGCCATGTTTGAGCTGGGTGAATTGTTTGGCTTGTTTATCGCTGGCCAACACCTCATTAACCGTAGCAGCGGGCAGACCAACCTTTTCAAACAGCGTTGAAAGGGTGTCGCCTTTGGCGACGGTCACTTCGCGGTGCAGCGGATTTTTTGGAGTGACTGGCGCAGGCGGCTCCTGAGTCGCCTGCCGGGTGTCTTCCGGGGTGGTTTCTATCTGTGCAAATGGAGATTCTGTCGGTGCGTTTGTGGCTTGTTGTGCGTCGGAAGCGTCTTGATCTTGTGTCAGTTGTTCAACTGGACTTTCCAGGTCAAGGCTCAGGGATGTTCGTTTGGCTTCTACGTCACTGGAAGGGAATACCAGGAGTGCCAGGCTGAGAAGGGCGGCGATACCACTTGCGGCGAGCAGGTGGGTCTTCGGGTAAAGCGGCGGCGCTTTAGACGGTTCTGTGGTCATAGGTAATTTTGACTTTGAAGATGAAATGGAAAAGATGAATGACATGATGAAGATGAAATAACTGTATAAAATATAACCAAATCATCTGTGGCGCAAGCTCGCGAACGCTGGGCTTGCTGAACGGTGTCCGTGCGCGGGACAAAACTTGTAATTAGTCCCTGATCTTGTATGGTTGGTTCCCTTTTGAATCTGAGCCTTGCGGGTCTGTTATGAAGTCGGTTGAAGAGCAGCTAGCGCTGATAAAACGTGGTGCGGAAGAACTGTTGGTCGAGGCCGAGCTGATCGAAAAGCTCAAGCGTGGCCAACCCCTGCGTATTAAGGCTGGCTTCGATCCGACCGCGCCGGATCTGCACCTGGGTCATACCGTGCTTATTAATAAGCTGCGCCAGTTCCAGGAGCTGGGGCATCAAGTCATCTTCCTTATAGGTGACTTCACCGGGATGATCGGTGATCCGAGCGGCAAAAGCGCAACGCGTCCGCCGCTGACCCGTGAGCAGGTTCTCGATAATGCCGAGACCTACAAGACTCAAGTGTTCAAGATTCTTGATCCGGCCAAGACCGAGGTGGCGTTCAACTCCACCTGGATGGATCAGATGGGGCCGGCCGACTTCATTCGCCTGACTTCCCAATACACAGTGGCACGCATGCTTGAGCGTGATGACTTCGATAAGCGTTATTCCACCAATCAGCCGATCGCGATTCACGAGTTCCTCTACCCGCTGGTGCAGGGCTATGACTCGGTGGCATTGCGCGCGGACGTCGAGCTGGGCGGCACTGACCAGAAGTTCAACCTGCTGATGGGGCGCGAGCTGCAGCGTGCGTATGGGCAAGAAGCTCAGTGCATTCTGACCATGCCGTTGCTGGAAGGGTTGGATGGCGTCAAGAAGATGTCCAAGTCCCTGGGTAACTACGTCGGTATCCAGGAAGCGCCGGGTGTGATGTACGGCAAGCTTGTGTCGATTCCTGATGCGCTGATGTGGCGTTATTTCGAGCTGTTGAGCTTCCGCTCGATGGATGAGATCAATGCGTTGCGCGCTGAAGTCGAGGCGGGTGCGAACCCTCGTGACGTGAAGATCAAGTTGGCGGAAGAGATCGTCGCGCGCTTCCATGGTGAAGAGGCTGCGGCCAGTGCTCACCGCGCGGCCGGTAACCGCATGAAGGATGGCGAGCTGCCGGATGATCTGCCAGAGATCGAATTGGCTGCGTCTGAGGCGATGCCGATTGCTGCTGTACTTAATAAGGCGGGCCTGGTTAAGAACTCCGCGGTCGCGCGCGACCTGTTGGGTTCCGGTGGTGTGCGTATAGATGGTGAGGTTGTCGATCGCACCTTTATCTACGAGCTGGGCGCTACCCACGTTTGTCAGGCTGGAAAGAAGGCATTTGCGCGTATTACGCTCAAAGCCGAATAAAACTGAAATGAGGGATTGACGGCGTTTTATATCTGTCTATAATTCGCCCCACTTCCGGCGCAGTCGAAACGGAAAACTCATTGGTAAACAAAGAGTTACGAAGTTTTCGGCAGCAAGTTGCTTCAGTTCATCGAAGCCAAAAGGAAGTTGAAAAAGAGGTGTTGACAGCAGCGTGTAACGCTGTAGAATTCGCCTCCCGCTAACGAGAGATCGTAAGCG